>JANQSF010000116.1 GCA_028284155.1 Phycisphaeraceae bacterium | reverse complement strand
CGACCCGTCCGGCTTGAGCAACGCCGCGCGCGACGCCTCGAACCTTCGCAACCGGTCGGCCGACGCCGCCAGTCGGCCCGCATAACCGCGGTCGACGATGAAGCCTTGCTCCGCGACGTCGGCTGGGCGGCGCAACGCGCCGCGCATGGGCAGCCGACCGAATTGCGACACGGCCATGTCATACGCCGCCAACGCGCCCGGCACGCCTGACGCCAACGGCCCGACCAGGCTCAGGTCGCTCACGGCCTTGCCGTCGCGGACGAACATGTCGCGCGTCGCCGCAGCCGGCGCCGTCTCCCGCCCGTCGATCGCGATCAGTTGCCCGTCGGCTGTCCGGATCAGGATGAAACACCCGCCGCCGATCCCGCTGTTGTAGCCGTTGACGACGTTGAGCATCAGCGCGGCCGACACCGCCGCGTCGACCGCGTTGCCGCCGCGCGCGAACGTGTCGAGCGCCGCCGACGTCGCGCGTGGGTGTACCGTCGCGGCCGCGCCGCTCTCAACCTGTCTGCCCGCCAGGCCGCCCAACGACGTGCAGCCGGTCAGCAGCACAGCCAGCATCACCGGCGACAGACTCCGAAACATCTTCATGTCAAGCATCCCTTGCGGCATCAAACCGGCCCGCCCGATCGACGCAACCACAAACGACCTCGCCGACCCGCGGCCCGTCGCAGAGTGTAACGCCGACATTACGGGTCGTGCCCTCCCCAATGGACCGCCCCCAACTGACCCCGCTAATGGGGACTATTCCCCAGGTCGGCAGGTGCAAAACACGGCTGGCGAGCCGTCAGGCGTAGTCGCCCGGTTTGGCATGGCGTGTGCATCAACATCACTGCCACTGCTCCGCCACCCACCCGTGAGACGCCGACATGACACGCAACCGCCCCAACGCAGCCGCGACCCGCTTCTTCGACGCCCTCGAGTCCCGCATGCTGATGAGCGCCGACATGCTCGGCGGCTCGCAACTGTCGGGCGGTGCGTCCGGCCCGCAAGAGATGCCGACCGCTGTCGTCGTCGAAGCAAACACCGAGCCGGTTCAGGCAGCCGGTCAGAACTCGTCGCACATCAACGTCTACTTCAACGCGAACGACCCGCTCAACGCCGACAGCGGCGCGAGCCGGCAGGAGACCGTTGGCGCGTTGAAGATGGTCGATGTCAAGACCGCCACGGCTGACTGCGGCGCCGCTGATAGCACCGGCAGCTTCAACGTCGGCGGACTCATCTTGCGGGACCCGTCGGACACGCAAACACAAAGCACGGGCATCGCCGCCTACGACCTGTCAACCTACATGGACGGGGACCCCGCGAATCAGTCGCCCACGCCCGTTAACACCGTCAACCACGCGACGATCCTGTACGCGGGCGGGGAGGTGGATTAGGGCGACCGTGACGGACTTCATCACACCTGCCCAAATCTCAAGTATGTAGGGTGCGCTTCAGCGCACCACAGGCCGCGCGGAGACTGACCCGCTTTCTTGGTGCGCTGAAGCGCACCCTACGCGCTCAAGTGCGAGACTGTTGATCCGAGTAACCGTCGCCCGGCGTTCACCCCGGCGCACGATCGATCGCCGCATTGGCGGATTCCCCGATCGCGCGCACGGCGATTCTCCCAGGGCTTGCACGCCGCGAAAGCTCGATACGTCTTTCACGAGGACGAAATGGGCGGCATGGACGCGCACCCGCGCGGTCGAAGCAGCGCGGCCCTCATATGCTTTGGCTGATCCTTGAAGTTCTCCGAATCACGCATGAAGTTCGCGTTGAACATCCTGTGCAAGACGACGGCCGCGTTGTTGGCCGCGACCCTTGGCGTGCAAGGGTCGTCAGCCGACACGTCAACGCCCAAGGCTGAAACAGTCCGTCGGATCTACATCGAGTTCTTCAAACCCATCCCCAAAAGCGACGTCGCGCCCAAACCCGACACACCCATCGTCAAACTCGGCAGAGCCTTGTTCTTCGACCGTGCACTCTCGCCCGATCGGACGCGGTCGTGCAACGACTGCCACGACCTGTCGCGGTACGGGACGAACGGCGACTTCGCGATCAAGGCCCGCGATGAGGGCAAACTGCGGCGTGACGTACCGAGTGTTTACAACCTTGGCACGCTCAAGCTGATGGGCTGGGCGGGCGTCGGCACCGACCTGCGCGGCTATACCGCCACGGCCCTGACAAGTGCGTCGGAGAGCGCGATGCCCGATCGCGACTCGGTCGTCAAACGACTGAAGTCCATCCCTAGGTATCGGCCGCTCTTCGCGTCCGCATTCAACGACGACGCCATCACTTTCAACAGGGTTGTTGATGCTTTGACGGCGTTTCAGCGCGGCCTGGTCACACGCGCGCCGTTCGACGACTTTCTGCTTGGCAACGACAAGGCGCTGTCGGCCGCTCAATTGCGCGGGGCCGTCCTGTTCGACCGGAGGAATTGCAGCGCCTGCCACACGGGCACGGCGATCGGCGGCCAGATGCTGCAGAAAGCCGGCATCGTCCGGCCCTGGCCGAACCAGAAAGACCTGGGCCATTTCGAAGTTAGCAAGAACCCCGCGCACAAGATGGCCTTTCGTGTCCCCCCGCTGCGCAACGTGGCCAAGACGGCGCCGTACTTCCACGACCACTCGTCCAGGTCGCTCAGGCGAGCCATCCGCGACATCACGCTGCGCGAACAAGGCATGTACCTTGACTTCGACGAGCTGCGCCTGATCGAGCTGTTTCTCGACAGCCTGACGGGGAGACTTCCCACCGACTACATCAAGCCACCCGCCACCGCATCGCCGCCAACCTCCACAAGCCAGTCAACCGATTAGGGACACCTCTTACCGCATCGCGGCATCATTCATTCCTTCGGCGCCTCGCTGTTCCAGTTCGTCACTTCGTCCCAGGTTGACTTGGAGGAGAACGTGCAGATAAAAACCAGGTCGCCCGGCTCGGCCCAATTCAGCGCCGTCCTCGTGGCCGCGACCGGGTCGTCGGCCACGCGGATACGCTCGTCGCCAACGCCCTGCGCATTGAGCCCGTCGGTCAGGCGTTGAACGATCTCCTGCGGCTCGCGTGTGCGCCAGTAGTACTGCGGCGGTGGGCTTACCACGAAATGGTCAAAGTGTTGCGATGCCTCGGCCATGGCTGAGGCAAAGTCTTCGTCCCGGCGGTTGCCGGGCATGGCGAAGACGAGGATGCGCCGACCGGTGACGTCGAGCCGATCGACCAACCGTCCGGCAGCAGCGAGGCCGTGACGGTTGTGGCAGTAGTCCACGAACACGTCGAACAGATGGCCTTCGTAACGATTCAGCCGACCAGGGTTCGATTCGATGTCGCAGTCGAATCGTGCAAGGCCCGCGACGATCGCGTCGGGCGATTGACCCAACGCCCAGGCCAATGCGGCGGCGTTGAGCGCGTTGCGGACGTTGTGCTCGGCCAACCCGTCCATGCAGGCCGGTATGTCGCGGACGTTGAGAAGCGCATCGCGCTTATCCGCTTCGCAGAGCGTGACCGCCGCGACGTCGTCCGATTGATCCACACAGACGGCGCGGCCGCCGGCGGTCAGGTGGGCCTTCACAGTTGCGTTTGCGGTACCCAAGCTCGTGTAATACACGGCCCCCGCCCTGCTGCGCGGCGCGAGGGATGCAACCAGGTCGTCGTCCGCGTTCAACACGACGGCGTCACTCGCCAGTTCGAGGACCGTGCCCTTGATACGGGCCATGTCTTGCACCGTCTCGATACCCAGTTCACCCAAGTGCTCGTCACCCACGTTCGTGACGGCCGCGACATTGCACGTGTCGATCCCCATGCCGTACTTCAGGACCGCGCCGCGGGCGACCTCGATCACAGCCGCGTCGACGCGCGGGTCGTACAGGACATTGCGAGCCGGCGTGCCGCCGGACATGTCGCCCTGGCGGATGCACTCGTCCTGCACATACACGCCGTCGGTGCACGCCAGACCAACCGTCGCGCCACCCTCGCGCAGAATGCGCGCGAGCATGCGCGCGGTCGTCGTCTTCCCGTTCGTCCCGGTGACAGCGGCGACGGGGATGCGCGGCGGTCGGCCTTCCGGGAACAGGTGCGCGAACAACGGCGTGGCGACGTCGCGCGGCTCGCCCTCGCTGGGCGCGTAGTGCAAACGCAGGCCGGGCGTGGGATTGATCTCACAGAACCCGCCGCCGGTCTCCTTCCACGATCGGCTGATGTCCGGCAGGATGAAGTCCGCCCCCGCGATGTCCAGCCGGAGCACGCGCGCCGCCAACTCTGCCGCGGCGCGGTTGTCGGGGTGGACCTCTTCGGTCACGTCGATACTCGACCCCCCGCGGCTCAGGTTGCTGATGCTGCGCAACACCAGCCGTCGACCTTCCGGCAGAACCGACTGCGGTGTCATGCCCGCCGCGTGGATGAACGACCTCGCCTCGTCGTCCAACTCCAGCGGGCTCATCACCCCCCGCTTCCGCGTAGCCCGACGCGGGTCGCGATTCAGAATCTCAATCAACTCGGCAACGGTGTGCCGGCCGTCACCGATCACGTGACCCGGCATCCGCCGCGCCGCGGCCACCAACCGCCCGTCGATCACGAGCAGCCGGTGCTCGTCACCCTCTAAGAAGTCTTCGACGATCACACCGCGCCCAAGCGCATGCGCCTGCTGGTACGCCGCGGCCAACGCTCGCTCGTCGCGTATGCCCGCCGTCACCGCCACGCCGTGGTCGGACACCGTCGGCTTCACGACGACTGGATAACCCATCTGCGCCGCCGCGCGTGTCGCCGCGTCCAGGCTGTTCACCACGACCTGCTTCGGCACGGGCAGCCCGACACCAGCCAAAAACCCGTTGGCAATCCGTTTGTTCGACGCGATCTGAAAACTCGGGTAGCTCGTCTGCTCGGTAGCGTTGGCAACCATCATCTGCTGACGCGAGCCGTGGCCGTAAACGACCACGTTTCGGCCGACCGCCGCGGCCGGGATGCCACGCCGCCGCGCCCCCGCCACCCGGTAGGCCGCATCGACGCTCCGACTCCGCGCTGCGATCCCGTTGACGTACTGCCGACACGCAGCCGACAGGTCGAAGCCCGGCGGGTGTTGCATCAGCAGGAACGAACGCACGCAGCCTTCCGCCACGCGCACCGCCTGGGCGGACAGGTCGAGGTCTTCCGTCACCAACACGAGGTCCACTTGCACGCCGCCGTTATCCGTCGCCTGCTCGTCGTTCAGCCGAGCGTCGTCCACGGACGCATTCGCCTCGCCCATCAGCGCGACCGTGGCGTCGAGCGTCAACTCCGCCAGGTCGACTTCGGGCGACGTCGGCGCGGAGAGACCTGGAATCACGTCGATCAAGCCGTCCAACACGCCGTCGGGAAGCGCCGTCGGAAACCGCTCGTCCCGCGACGCCCACGTCAACGTCGCCCGCGTCACCGACGACGCAGCCAACAGGTTCGCCCCCACGAAATGTCGGATTGAAACGACTTCCATACTTGCATCGGTCACACATGGGCTACGCGAACGACGCAAGTGTACCGCCGCACGCCACGTCGCGCAGACCGCGCGAACCGTGCACGCCACAAACCGCCCCCTCACCGAGCGTGTCTCAAAACTCCAACACCATCGCCGCGTAGTACTTGAAGTCGTGGCGCTCGTCGCCCTTGTCCGGCGTGGCGTCGTATTCGTCTTCCGCCCCGACCTTCAAGCTCAACCCGTCCAGCCAGTTGAGCTTGTACTGCCACCACACCTTGCCCAGCACGCGGTAGTCGCTCGCGTCGTCCAGGCTCGGGTAGTAAGTCAGCTCGCCGGCCAGCGTTTGCCGGTCATTGATGTTCCACTTCGCGATCGACCCGCCGAACAACGCCTCGGGCGTCCAGTCGTTGATGTCGCCAAACTCGTACGTCCCGCCCAGCCCCGCCCGGGCGCTCAACTCGATCTTCTGGTCATCGATCAGCGTGTAACCCGCGCCGCCATACGCGCTGACCCGGTGTTCCCACGCCCGGAAGTCGTCGTACTTGTACTCGCCGCGCACGAACAGGAACCAGGGCGAATCCTCCTGCAACCAGTCGCGCGTCGCACGGGCGTGCGCCTGGTTCCGCGTCGTCTCGCTGTTGCTCCTGCCCAGGTAGTACTGCCCGTCCATCGTCCACCGGTCACGCCCCTTCTGCCGCTGCGTCGCCAGCCGGAGGTAGATCGTCTGCGAGTCCGTGTCGCCGCCCGCGCCGTTGATCCCAACCTCCAACTTCGAGTCCCAGTCCTTCATGAGTTGCGTGATCACGCTTGGCTCCGAAGTCGACTCCGCGCCGCCCGCTTCCGATTTGACCCCGCTCGCCGGTTTCACCCCGCTTGCCGGCTTAGCCGCATCTGTCTTATCAACCACGACCGGTGTCGGCTTCTCAGCCGGCGCATCCGGTTTGGCCTCCGCCGTGTCCGATTCAGCCGGCGCTGTCTTCGCACCCGTCACGTCGTCGGCGACCACCGCCTTCACCCGCGCCGCCGGCAGCGTCACTCGGCCGAGCACGGCGTGCTCGATCACCACCTGCTCGTCCGTCCGCGACACGACCTTCCCGGTCAGCCGATCCCCGTTCGTCAACTCCACCACCGCCCCGCCAGACGCACCCCGCGCCGACGAAAACGCGCAAAGGCTGACGAACAACAGCAAATACGTCAGAGACATCAATCGCATGCGGGGGCCTCATGATCGGGTCACAAATCCAGTCATGGGAAGACTGCGGACCCACATCTTAGGAGTCATCATTCGACCCGCGCCGACAAGTCACGTGCGACGAACCCACGTCACCAGATCGACTCCAAGAAGCGTACCTAAACCTGCCAGGGCCAAACCGCACGTCGTGTGTTGCTGAACGCGAACACGCCCCCCGCTCACACAGAACACCACCCACTCACTGCACCTTCCAGGCCAACCCCTTCTTCACCGCAAACGCCTGCCGATGCCGCCGCAGGTCGCGCGTTCGGCCGCGCTTGTAATTGAAGATGACACGCTCCCCCTCCACACCGGCCGTGATCTTGTCCTGTCCCGAGCCCGCCCACTGAAACAGCACAAAGTCATGCGTCGCAAAGTCGATCCGATCCGACAACTTCTTTGCCGCTTCCTTCCCAAGCAACGACCGCAACTCCTCCAACGACTTGGCTGACCGCGGCGCCGTCGCCTTCCCCCGATGCCCATCCCGCTCAACCCCCGCCATCGAAACCGGCAACACCAACTTCTCAGCCTGCGCGACGGACGCAATCGAGAAGACGACGAGGAACGTGATGAGGAGCGTGGATCGTTTCATGGACGTGTGTCTCCTTGGTCACAACACTCAACTCGCCGCGACCACCCCAAGCATAACGCCGTCCACCGACGGGTGCCATCACACGGCCAAGGCGAAGCCGCAGGCAGTGTGATGCCGCACGCGAACAAACCGTCCGGCCACACAAGCCCATCCCGCACGACGCTGTCTCCGGCGTGCCGCCTACGACCGCATCGTGGCACCCGCAAAAGGACACAACCCACGAACCTCAAATCGGGTGCCATCACACGGCCAAGGCAAAGCCGCAGGCAGTGTGATGCCGGTAGTCAACAATCCGTACGGTCACACAAGGTCATCCCGCACGACGCCGACGACGACCACATCGTGGCACCCGGCAAGGCAAGGACCAGTTCACCGCCACACACGTGAAAACGAAAAAGAGACGAGTCTGGAAGCGGGTCAAGCTTTAATTCTGATTCCCACTTGCCGTTCGGCACGCGGCGCGTGCGTGTGGCAAAGGCTTTGCGTGCCACAGGCGGTTACGCCACAATGAAGCGCGTTGACCGCCTCGACACTCATCATGATCGACGTGAGCGACACGGCGAACTCAGTTCACTGACTGGTGCACGCCAAGCCTTTGCCCTGGCATCTGCGGCAGCCAGCCGCGCACAAATGCGTGGCCTTTATGCACATCGCCGACGTGGTGTGATCGGTGATCCGACGCTGTGAAGCACGCTTGCGCTCACATACGTGCGCACGGGATGCGTGATTGATCCCAAGCTGAACGGGCATCCGTTTCGGCGGTGCGCGGTGGCTGTCGTCTGTTTGCGGATCGGCCGTGGTGTCGACGTCGGCCTGACACGCGAGTGAGTCAGGGTGGTGTCAGGTCGTGTCAGGGTTAGCCATGCGAGTCTATCGAGACATGATGTGTAAACCTTTTTCAAATCGACGATTGCACTGCGGCGGGCGGGGTGGCGTGGGGTGTCGGGGTGACATTTGGCCGTCGGCAAGTAAGCGCGGGCATAGCAATGAGTTGTGGGAGATTGGGCGGTTTGAGGGAGGGGAGACGGTGGCGGGGTGTCAGGGGGACGTCATGGCGCAGAGGGGAAGCGCTAAGCCGCGAGCGGCGAGGTGGGGAGCGCGAGCGGCTGGGGTGGGCGGGTCAGATGCCCAGGGCGCGGGCCATGGCGGCGCCGAGGTCGGCTGGGGATTCGGCCACTTCGACGCCGGCTTCTCGCAGGGCGGTGATCTTGGAGTCGGCGCCGCCTTCGCCGCCGGAGATGATCGCGCCGGCGTGGCCCATGCGTCGGCCGGGCGGGGCGGTTCGGCCGGCGATGAAGCCGGCGCAGGGTTTGGTCATGTGTCGCTGGATGAAGTCGGCGGCGGCCTCCTCGTCCGTGCCACCGATCTCGCCGATGACCAGCACGCCGTCGGTCTGCGGGTCGGCGTTGAACATGACGAGGCAGTCGATGAAGTTGACACCGCGGACGGGGTCGCCGCCGATGCCGACGCAGGTGGTTTGGCCGATGCCCATGTTCGAGCACTGCCAGACGGCCTCGTACGTGAGCGTGCCGGACCGGCTGATGATGCCGACGGCGAAGCCGGCCTCGGCCTGGTCGGCGGGCTTGTGGATGTACCCGGGCATGATGCCGATCTTCGACTCGCCTGGCGTGATCACGCCGGGACAGTTCGGGCCGATCAAGCGGACCTTGCCGCGGTACTTCGAGTCGAGCACGCGGCGGACCTTGGTCATGTCCATGACCGGGATGCCCTCGGTGACGGCGACGATGACCTCGATACCGGCGTCGGCCGCTTCGAGGATGGCGTCGGCGGCGAAGGCGGGCGGGACGAAGATCATCGTCGCGTTCGCGCCGGTTTTACGCACCGCGTCGGCGCAGGTGTTGAAGATGGGCAGGCCGTTCTCGTCTTTCTTGCCGCCCTTGCCGGGCGTGACGCCGCCGACCATCTTCGTGCCGTAGTCGAGGCAGCCCTTGGTATGGAAAGCGCCGGCCGCCCCGGTGATGCCCTGGCAGATGACGCGCGTGTCGCTGTTGATGAGGATGCTCATGGTGGGCGGATCATACGGCCCGGCGCGGGTGGGGACAAAAGACGCGGCGGGAGGTGTCGCGGGGCGTTGGGGAAGGGTTGGGGGAGCGCTGAGCCGCAAGCGGCGCCGGGGAGCGCTAAGCCGCAAGCGGCGGGGACGGCCGCGCTTGGAAAGAGCCCTGGCTTCAGGGCGTGTACGGGGTGTGAGGCTGCGGGGCGGTCGGGACGCCTGGGCGGGAGGGCGAGTAGCGGTTGGGCGACGGGTTGTAACCCGGCCGAGTCGGCGAGTAGCGGTTGGGCTGTTGTCGGTAGCGGTTGATCGAGTTGTTGCGGCGCTGGGCGTTCTCGCGGTTGATGCGATTGATCTCTTCGATCCGCCGCAGCGCGTCGTTGTTTTGCCGCTGATTCGCGTTAGAAGGATCGACGTGTGGCAATTGGTCTGGCGAATGCTGATAGATCACCGTTGGCGGCGTCGCGCGGTTCGTGGTCGATCGACTCCGATTGGACGACTTGGACTGAAGTTGCAACGCGATGCCGGCGGCCATGCCAACCCAAAGCAACACCGCGATGGTTGCCGCGACGGCGCCTTTGCCGGTCGAGCCTTGACTGGCAGCCGGGCGTACGTGGTGGGGTCGATGCTGACCGGCGGGATCTCGTTCGTTGGGCAGCGTGGCGAACGGGCGCTGCGTTCCGGCGGGCGAAGGCGTGTCGTATGCTGCGGTGGCTTGGCCGGTCGAGGACTGACCTGCCGACGGCACGTGGATGGGCGACCGGCAGTGTTCACACGGCGTCTGAAAACCGGCGAGCACGTCGGCGACGTTCTGGCGTGTTCCACAATGCGGGCAGTCGATTTTGATGGGCATGACATGACCTCACTGTCGATACCAAGCGCAACGCGGCGAAGCGCCGGCGGCGCGGTTTATGGACGGCGATTGCGGATTCGGTCCAGCATCTCCTGCCGGCGGCGTTCGTACTCCTGGCGACGTCGTTCTGCTTCGATGCGGTATTGCTCGGCCCGCCGTTGCGAGTCGCTCTTGTACCGGACGGACAAGATGGCCGACTCGATCAGCCGGGCGGCCTCGGGGTTGTCACCCCAGCCTTGTATGCTCAGCTTGTCATCGCCGACGTACGCGACGTATTGCACCATCTGCCGTCGACCATTCAGCAACGTCTTTCGGCCGCGCACGAACTTGATGCCAGCCACCGTGCCGCGTTCGACCTGGCCGGGGTCGGAGGGCGGGTCGGGCGGGTACTCGGCGCTGCGTTCGGCCGTCGGGCGGCGTGTCTTGATGAAGACCAGCGACATCGTTCCACCGTCGACCTTCTTCATGAAGCGTCCGTTTCGTCCTTCCATGCCCTCGGGAATAGGCATGTCGTGGTTGTCGGACAGCTTCTGGAAATCGGTCAGTTGGCGGGCGTCGTCCGGGTGCGGGCCCCAGGTGTTCTTGAGCCGTTCACCGTTGGGACCGGGGAAGAACGTGCTTGTGTCGGTCGGCGGCGTGGTCGTGGTCGAAGGGCGGGTGGTCGTCGGACGCGTTGTCGTGCCAGGCCGTGTAATGGTTGGCTGTGTGACGGATGGGCGTGTTGGCGTGGTCGGCGTCGTCGTTGCGACGCGCGGCGTCGTCGTCGTTTGCGCGGGGATCAGACTGGGCTGGCTTTCAGCGGCGGCGATCTCTTCCGCGGTCGCTTTGCGGATGGTGTGCAAGGCCGTGACAAGGATGAGCATGGCGTCTTCATTACCGCCGCGAAGCGTGGCCGAGAGCGTGATGACCTTGTCGTCGTGGTACGCCCCGAGCAATACGTAATGATCGACCCGCGTGCCAAAACTCGTCTTGCTTCCCTCGACCCGGTTAAACGCGATGCCGTTGATCGCGCCCTTGATGCCGTCGGTGCTGACCCCGACATAGCTTTGTGCGAAGCCGCGGGCGTGCGGATACAGGTCGGTGCTGGATCGCGAACGGACACGGATCGACAGCTTGGCGTTGGCCAGCAGGTCGTCGCGGCCATAGCCGTAGGTGTAGCTCGAACTACTGCGCCTCGACTCGGCACCTCTCGGCCAGCGGATCGCGTAACCGTCCACGACCACTGGTTCGTCACGCAGTTCGGGGAGCAACGCTTCGTCCGGCGTCCACATGGGCAGGTCGGTGACGTCGGCGTTGGTGAACTTCGGTTTCGACGGCGCGGCTGGCGTGGGTGTTGTCGGCCGAGGCGTGGTCACGCGCGGCGTCGTGGGTTGTGTCGCTCGGTTGTCGTCGTTGTCGTCGATCCGTGCGAACTGACCGACCGACCTCGGTGGTTCGTTGTTGGCATCATCGCGATCGTCGTTGTGCGCGACCTGCGGCCAGGCGACGTGGTCGGGCATGGTGACGTGTTCGAGCATGATGGCCGACGACGTGCTGCCCGGCGCGACGCCGCGAGCGACCATCGCCGTGTAGACATCGCGATCGACCGAATAACCCTTGACGCGCACCGCGACCTGGCTCGAGTTGAGAAACGTCTCCAGCTTCGGGTCGGTGGTGACTCGGTCGGAATACAACACGGCGTCGACTCGTTTGAATCGCTGCGCGTTGAGCACCTTGCTGCCTGTGCGGTAGTTCGACGTCGGCCGATACAGGGGGATCCAGACGTCGTCCCAACTCGACGCCCGAGCGTTGTTCGCGCCCCCGATCAGCACGTGGTCTTCGGGCACTTCGTAATCGGTCAGGACAATCACGTCGCCGATGCTCGGCCGCTGGTCGTAGAGGTCGCGCAGCGAAATGACCTTGGCCGGGTTGTTGGCCGTGGGCATGACCCCCGGGCTCGTGCGGGCCCGCGACCCGCGCCGGTCGCGATCGACCTGCGAGCTTCGAGAGCGGTCGTCGCCATCGTCCATGTTGCGCAGAACGGCTCGCGTAATCTTCAAACCGATGATGAGTACGACGACAAGGACAGCGCCGATGCCCCCGCCGACGGCGGCCACTTTCTTGCCCCCGCCACGCGTCGCCTCGCGGTGTTGCCGCGACGCGGCGGCGAGGCTGGCCAACTGTTGTTCAGCTTGGTCGGGTGGCTGCCACTGATTCGACGGCGCGGCGTAGGCCGGGCCGGCCGTTACGGGGCCGGCGGTTGGCGGAGGAGGAGGGATTTCGTCAAGGCTCGAGGCGTCGAGCACCTCGTCGCTCTGGACGGCCGGGATGGTCAACGTTTGGCCACACGCTTTGCACGGCGCGTTGCGGCCGGCCAACTTGTCGTCGACCTTGTACGTTTTGCCACAGTTTGGACAGTCGAACTTGATGGCCATCGGTCGTCCCCGACTTGCGGAATCGGCCCACGGAACACGTCGAATGACGGGCCGCACGCCCTTGCAGATAGTGTATCACCGATCGGAGTCGGGCGCAGGCAGAACCTATACTTTCGCGATGAGCACCTCGCAGCCCCCGGACAAGCCGCTCACAGAAGACGAACACACCAAGCTCCCGCCGTTCGAGATGGTGGACGAGCAAATGGCGGCGATCTACCGCGCGATGACGCCCGCCCAGCGGGTGGCGATCATGTTCGACGCGAACGAGACGATGCGCAAGCTCCTGCGCGGCCGAATCATGACGGATCACCCGGAGTGGGACACCGATCAGGTCAATGCCGAGGTCGCTCGGAGGATGCTCGATGACGCAAGATGAGCTTCTTCGTCGCACGGTCTCAATTCTGGAAGAGATGGGGGTCACGTACATGATCGTCGGCTCGTATGCCAGCGGAACGCTGGGCGAACCGAGATTCACGCAGGACATCGACATCGTCGTTGCCTTGATTCGTGAAGACATCCCCGTGCTCGTCAGGGCCTTTCCGGAATCCGACTACTACCTGAACGATCAATCGGCATACCAAGCGTTGCATGACGGGAGCATGTTTAATGTCATACACCCAGAGTCCGGCAACAAGATCGACTTCATGATCGCACGGACGGACCTATGGGGGCGACACCAGATCGCCAACCGCGAGCGTATTCAAATCACACCCGATTTCGAAGCATACGTCGGCGCGCCGGCTGACATCATTATCAGTAAACTGCTCTACTACGAGCGTGGTCGGTCACCGAAGCACCTCCGCGATATCGCTGGGATGCTCCGAGTCAGTGGGCACCGGATCGACCGTGACTACGTGGAGCACTGGACACGCGAATTGGGTGTGCACGAACATTGGCGCGGCGTCGTCGAGCAATTTGATCGAGACGCCAACGATCAGCAGGATTGACCCGGATTCGATTTGCAAACTGCTCGCACCATTCACTCCACCATCGGCACGACCCGGATCGTGCCCGTCACAACTTGCACCATCGTCAAACCGCTGGCGTCGTTGTCGACGAAACCGGTGACGTCAATGATCTTGTCGCCCGCGTAGCCGACGTAGCGGAAGTTCCAGCGTTGTCCCAGGTCATTGCGCTGGCGGGCGATAAGCCGGACGAAGCCGAGTCGGCCGACCGCGCCAAGTTCGACCTTGGCCCGCTCGAACAGGCCGGACTCGGCGTTGTAGCGCGGCCAACGTCGTTCGTATTCTTCCAACGGTCGCAGTCGGACAGTCACAACCGCCTGCACCAGCCCCTTCTCGCCGATCGGGCCGGTGATGGACAGGGACGAACCGTCGGCGGCGATCGTGGATTTCAGGTCAGCCGGCGGGCTGACCTCGATGTTCTGGAGTCGGATCGGGTCGGCCAAACCCGGGTGGTTCGGGGCGGCGGTCCAGTTGTTCTGTTGTTTGAGTTCAGCCAACGACGGATGCTGCGGCTCGCCGGACTTGGGTTTGTCGTCGCTGGGCAACGGGACGTCGACGCCGACCTTCGGCCGCGACGGATCAATGGTCGTCGACCGGTCAGGCGGGTCGGGCACACCGACCTGCTTGTTCGAATTGGTGACGACGCTGTCACCACGATCAACGACCGGCGGGAGCCAGGCGGGGTCGGAGCGGGCCAACTCGATGACCCAAACTTCTTCAGTGTTAAGTCCGGCGTTCGTCAGTTTGTCCGGTAGCTCAACGTCTTTGGCTTTGCCGACCACCAGACCAGCGAACCCTTCGCGCAGAAGGAACGCCGAGATGTCGGCCGAGTTCTTGAGCAGGTTGGTCCGCACGACGGCGCGGATCGTCGGCTGCGCGGGCGGCGAGCCCGGTTTGGACTTGACCGGTTCGTAGAGCGGCAGCCAGACGCGCTGGTAACGGTCGGTCTGACCGGTCTCGGTCACACGGACGACGCGCTGCTGATCAACTTCGTACGCCACAAGATAAACCCACTGCTTCAACAGGTCGTTTTGCTGATCGAACTGCGCGAGCATAAGACCGTTGACGTTCGCGTCGGCCGGCATCTCCAGCGGCTTGGTCGGGTCGATTTCGACGACCGGATTCTCAACGACGGGCTCGACGGGCGCGGGCTCCGGCTGGGGCTTCTGCCTGTTCGAGATGATAAAGAACGCCACGCCCGCGACGATCAGTGGCGCGGCGATGGCGACGCAGATGGCAACGACCTTGCCCGCCCCACCGCGTTTGGTCTCAGTCGGCAACGCCGCCGCCGCGCCACCGGGCACAGCCATGACCTTGTTGCAGGCCTGGCATTGCGCGGCCTGGCCGGCCATCTCGTCGGCGACGGTGTAGGACTTGCCGCAGTGTTGACAGGCGAACTCGATCGGCATGGTGTCTCAGGTCGATGAGGGCGGTTGGGAGGACGCGTGTTCGTTCTATTTTACGCAGTGAGTGGAGATTCATCCGGGCCTTTGGAAAGACTCGGCTTTAAGCGCGGCGTTCTTCAGTTGGCGCGTCGCCGACTGTCACGGTGATCGTCGAACGGATACCGCCGCGACCCTTCCAGTCGGTGCGGACGACGAGCCAGCGTGGCGACATCGCGGCCGACAGGTCGTCGGCGATGCGGTTGGTGACCGCCTCGTAAAAGATGCCCTCGTTGCGAAAGGTCTGTAAGTAAAGCTTGAGGCTCTTGAGTTCGACGCACCTGGCGTCGGCGACAAAGCGCACGGTCACCGTGCCGAAGTCGGGGTGGCCGGTGACGGGACAGACGCTGGTGAATTCGTCGGCCACGTGCTCGATGACGTAATCGCGACCCGGGTCCGGATTGTCGAAGCATTCGAGTTGGGCGGGGTCGGGCATGGTGTGGTGTTCCGAACCGAGACGGTTCGGCTATGTAGATTACGTCAGCGCGAGCGGCGTGTGCGCAGGCGGGAGCCGAGCGTCTGCTTCGGCGCGGTCTTGGGGATGTTGCCGTCGGGGAACATCGCTTTGAGGTCCTCTTCGCTCATGCCGTCGTGCCAAGGCACACCGGTTCGCTTGGCCAAGTGTTTGTCCGGGTCGCTCTTGGATGGCGCGGCGGCGCGCTGTTCGGCGATGTCCTTTGGCACGGGGCCGGGCTTGAAGCCGTCGTATTCCAACTGCTCGATCAACACGCCGGTGAGCTTCTCGATCTCGGTCAGCCGTTGGCCTTCTTCCGGCGTCACAAACGACCAGGCCGTGCCACGCCGACCCGCGCGGGCCGTTCGGCCGATGCGGTGCACATACACCTCCGGGTCTTCCGGCAGGTCGTAGTTGATGACGTGCGAAATGTGCGCGATGTCCAACCCGCGTGCGGCCAGGTCCGACGCGATGAGCACGTCGAGCTTGCCGCTGCGCATCGACGACATCACCCGCTTGCGTTTGGGCTGCGGCATGTCGCCGTGGATCGCGCGGGCGTCGACGCCTTTGTCTTTGAGGTACTTCGTCAGCTTATCGACCGTCGCCTTCGTCCGGCAGAATACGACGGTCGTCTCGGGCTCCTGATGTTTGAGCAGGTGCAGCAACAGTTGCTTTTTGTCCCACGGCTCGACGGGCAGGTGCTTCTGATCGACCAGCGACACAGTCAGCGAGCCGGAGACGGTGACAATCTTCTGCGCGTCGCTCTTCATGTGCGACCGTGCCAGTCTTTCGATCTCCTCGTCGATCGTGGCCGAGACGAAGATCGTCTGGTGTTCGCGTTTGACGAGCTTAAGGATCTTGCGGATGTCGTCGCGGAAGCCGATGTCGAGCATCCGGTCGACCTCGTCGAGCACGGCGAAGCGCAGGTCGTTGAAGTGGATCTGCTTTCGGCCGTGCATGTCCATGACTCGGCCGGGCGTGCCGACGATGATGTGCCCGCCGCGTTGGACGGACTTCTTCTGACTCTGCATCGACTCGCCGCCGATGATGCAGGTCGTTTTGATAGGCGTGTGCTTGCCCAGGTCGTCCAGCTCCACGGCGACCTGCGCGGCCAGCTCGCGTGTGGGCGTAAGGACCAGCGCCTGCATCGACGTGTCTTTGTCGCACATGTGCAGCAGCGGCAGGCCGAACGCCGCGGTCTTGCCCGTACCGGTTTTAGCTTGACCGATCACGTCCCGGCCGGTGAGGATCGGCGGAATGAGTTGCGCCTGGATGTCGGTCGGTTTCTCGAAGCCGAGTTCCTCCACGCCCTTGAGCACGCTATCGCGCAGCCCAAGGTCTTTGAACGTCGTGGAGTCGGCAAAGATGTCGTCGCTCATATCGGTCACTCACACAGCCGGTCACGATAGACCCGGCCGGCGGAACAGTCGCGGAACGGCGTTTGAATTGGGGGTTTCCCGAGCCCTGACGCGCGGCCCCCGGCGGTCAGGCGGCGGCACGAAAGATTCATTCTAGAGGCGCGAATCGGCTGATACAAACGTCATGGCCCGACGGTCCGATCGGGCAAGCCCAACCATCCATGACGCCAAACAGCCGCCTGCATATCGACCTCGACGCCATCGGGCACAACGTCCGGTGCTGGCGGGCGGCGCTGGGACAGCGCGCGGGCTTGTGTGCGGTGGTCAAAGCCGACGCGTACGGGCTGGGCGCGACGCCGATCGCGCGGCACCTGGCCGACGTGGGCGTCGACATGCTCGCGGTCTACAGCGTCGAGCAGGCCGACGTACTGCTCGAAGCCGACGTTGACACGCCCTTGTTCGTCCTGACGCCGACGACCGACCCGCTGGGCACAGGCCGCCTGCGGGCGTGCGCGGCGCGCGGCGACCTGCACCTGAGCGTCGACACGCTCGACCAGTTGGCTGACTTCGAACGCGCCGGCCGACGGCTGGGGCGGGCGCTGCCCGTTCACCTGCACGTCGACACGGGCATGTGCCGCGGCGGGCTTCACGCCGAAGACGCGGTGATCGCCGCAGAGCGGTCGGCTGACAGCAAGCACGTCACGCTGGCGGGCGTTTACACGCACTTCGCCGCGGCCGACCGCGACGCGACTTTCACGGCCGAGCAGCGGCAGCGCTTGCGGCGAGTCATGCTCAACGCACCGGCGCTGCGGACGGGCGACATCCTGACGCATGTCGCCAGCACGGCCGGCGCGGTGCGCGACCGGCGCAACCATTTCGACATGGTCCGCATCGGGCTTGGGTTGTACGGCTACGGGGCAATGCTCCGCGACGGCGCGACGCCGATCGACGGGATCGACCGGCGACTGCGGCCGGCCGTGCGCTGGTCGAGCCGACTCATCCACGTGCAACGCTACCCGCGCGGCGAGCGTGTCGGGTACGCCAACGGGCATGTGCTCGATCGCGACAGCGTGCTCGGACTTGTGCCCGTCGGCTACGGCGACGGCTACGCCCTGTCCGCCAGCGGCCGGGGCGTCGCGACGCTGCACGACGGAACGACATCGCGGCAGTTCACCGTCAATATCGTCGGCCGAGTTAACATGGATCAGGTCGTTGTCGACCTGACCGACGCCTGCCGAACGATCGACGTCGTCCGCGATATGGAAGTCGACCTGATCAGCAACGACCCGGCTTCGCCGTGCGCGCTGCCCTGCATGGCCGACCGCGCTGTGTCGAGCTGTCACGAGACGCTCTGCCGTGTGTCGCCGCGCGTCGCGCGGGTTTACGACCAGACCGATCAATCGGTCACACAAGAGCCGGCCCGCGATACAATCGCCCCATGCCGCGTCTCGAACACCCTTATCACGACCTGACCGGCGGGCGTTGGCTCCGAGGCAACCTGCACGCCCACACGACGCGCAGCGACGGCGAGCACGAGCCGCAGCAGCTTGTCGATGCGTACGTCGAACGCGGCTACGGCTTTCTGGCGCTGACCGACCACGACATCTGTTGGACCCCGACGAACCTGGCGACGCTCGACCCGCGCGGCATGGTCCTGCTGCCGGGCAACGAGGTGACGATGGGCGGCCCGCACATGTGTCACGTCGGGGCCGACCGCCGGCTTGAACCGGATTGGCGTCGCCAGAACGTGATCGACCAGGCCAACGAAGGCCCCGGCTTCATCGTCGTGAACCACCCCAATTGGCAGCAGCACTTCGACCACGTGCCGTTCAGCCAACTCGACCTGCTGAAGCATTACACGGGTGTTGAGATCTTCAACGGCATCATGCAGCACGACGAGGGCAGCGCCTACGCCCTGAACAAGTGGGACATGCTGCTGTCCAGCGGGCGACGGGTCTGGGGCTTCGCCAACGACGACACGCACGGGCAGCGGTTTGTCGGCTTCGGCTGGAACACGGCCTACGTACGCGACACATCCAACGCTGACGACGTCGAGGCGGGCAGGCAGGCCGTGCTCGATGCGCTGAAGGCCGGCCGGTTTTACGCGTCGACCGGCGTACACATCACCGGCATCCACATCGACGGCATGCGCGTCACGATCGAGACGGACAACGCCCGCCGCATCGTCGGCATCGGCAAGGGCGGCAAACGCTTCGCGATGGCCAACGACCACGCCATCGAAATCGATGTGCCCGACGACGTGAGCCACGCAAGATTCACCTGCTGGGGCGAAGGCGAACAGTTCGCGTGGACGCAGCCGATGTGGGTGGTTGAGGATGAGTGAATCGGGCGTGGTCCTCCCGTCGTGCGTATTCACCCGAGCCGCGGCAACAGTCGGTAAACCGCATCCCCTCACGGACGATTCAATCCTTACCCGGCGTATGGAGGTGCTTCGAGGCCATGACGAAGACGATGTTGGGCGAGCGTGTGTCGTCGGCCGCGTGGGTGGGTGTGGCGAGGGTAAGGACAGCAACCAAGACGAGGATGGAGCAAGTGCGCGTCAGGAGTGCATGACACTGTACGTACTGAATTCGTCTCCTACTCCATCACAAAGTGGAATGAATCACATGCGAGATCGAGAATCGATCCGCTATGGAGAATCAATCGAATCAAATGTCTCGGGACCGCTAGCCCGACTTGTTCATGCCGACGTAACTGCTCATACAGATTGATGTTTGGAGACTCAATCCAGGCATCAAACGACTCCGCGTTCGCCATGTGACCAAACAGTTCTCCCATGATGATCGTGGGATTCTCAAATCTCACGTCGATCACTCGATTACTCCAAGCGGGATCACCACAGTCGGAATCACAACACATCCGAATCGACAACCATCGGGTCCCATGATCGCCGATCGCGAGTCGAATCTCCAACACCTGTGCGTCGTGTAAGAGTTCTTCCGGTCTCATGTCTACTCAACCAGTTAATAAGAAGGCCGAGCCTTGTCAAGGCCCGGCCTTTGGTCGGATGAATCGATTGAAGATCACGGACAAACGTCTACGCGCTAAGCCGCGAGCGGCTGCGGACTCACGCGAACAGTTCGTACAGCGGGCCGTGCGTGTCGATGTCTTTGAGATTCGGGTCCTGCATGCCGAACGTGGCGTCGGACTTCGAGCCGGCGAGTTTCATGAACGTTGTGTACAGGTTGCCGGTCGTGCGGTGGCCCTTGAAGCCGTAGGCGGGGTAGTCGATGTATCGGCCGGTCTTCAGTTGGCCGGCGACGTTACCGAGCATGACCATCGGCCATTCCCAGCAGCGCGAGTGGTGGCCTTCGGCGCCGTCGCTGAGGTAAACGATCAGCGTGTTGTCGAGCATGTTGCCGTCGCCCTCGGGCACCGCTTCGAGTTTCTTCGCGAGCCGCGCGATGAGCGTGAAGTGGAACCGGCGGATCATCTGCGACACCTCGTACCACGTCATGCCGTTCTGGCTGCCGCCGTGGCCGGTGTGGTGCTTGCCCTTGGTCAGGCCGAGGCCGGTGAAGCAGATGTCGAAGTCGCGCACGCCCGCGGCCGACGACAAGGTCAGCACGTTGGTCAGGCCGCAGATCAGCGCGGCCGCGCCCAGGTCGAACTGCGCGTCGAGGCGGTCGGTCTCAACTGTGGACGAATACTTGTCGCTGACGACCGGGCCCTTCTCGCGGAGCGTGTCCTGGATCTCGTTGAGTCGGCTTTGCCGGTTGCGCAGCGTCTCGAACGTTTCGAGGTACGCGCCGAATTGCTCGCGCTCTTGGCCCGACAGGCCTTTCTGCGCCTTGCGGATGTCGTCTTTGAGGAAGTCGAGCAGGTTGTTCTTTGCGGCGAATTCCTGCCTGGCCTGACCGCCGGCCACGCTGCCGAACAGCGTCGCGTAAGCGTTGTCGGGCTTGCACATGGTGGGCAGGCCTTTGTTTTCGTCCCAGGCGGAGACGTTGTAGATGATGTTGTTTTCGAGGCGCTTGGAGATGCCCAGCCCGATGTGCGGGAAGATGCCGGGGAGCTGCCGGGCGATCGCGCCGTCGATCGTCGGGCCGAGGATGGCCGTGCTCTCGCCGCCGTTGCCCCGCCCGCCGCCGAACGCGCCCAAGGCCTGGAAGTTGTTCGAGTGGCCGCCGCCGCAGACCTTGCCCGACAGGCCCTGCACAATCGTGACCTTGTCTTTCCACGGCGCGATCGGTTCGAGGGCATTGGGCAGTTTGTGGTCAGTCAACGCGAAATCGACCATCTCGCTCGCCCCGCCGAGCGGGCGCTGGTGGCGTGACTTGCGCTTGTAGTCGACCGGCGCGGCCTGCTGCGGCGTGAAGCCGTTGCTTTCAACGACGAAGACGAACCGCTTGGGCGCCGGCGTGGCGGGCGCGACGGCCTTGGCCTGCAACTGCGCGACCAGCGGGGACAGCATCGTTCCACCGGCACCGAGGGTCAGGCCTTTGAGCAGGTCACGTCGGGGTAGCAGCATGGGTCGCACTCCAATCAGTTGCCGGACGGCACCCGGTACAAGAAAGAATCGGACGTCAGCATCGCGACGATCAGCGCTTTCATGCTGCCGTCGCTTTCATTGTAAGTATTGTGGATCGCCTGCAAACTCTTGGCATCGCCGAGCGACTCGTTTCGGCCCATCCAGTAGCGGAACGCGTGGCGGATGAACACCTGCTCGACGTATTCGGATTTGGCCAACTTCTCGACGTAAGCCACCGCGCCGTCGACGTCGCCTTCCAGCGATTTGTCAGGGACGAACTCGATGCCGCCCTTGGCGTTCGCTTCGACCTCACGCATGACCGGGCCGAGTTGCTTGCCCTTCTTATCGACATTCTTTGCGGTCGCTTCCGGGTCAAGGATCGTTTCCGTCTTACGGAATCGGCCGAAGTGGTCGTACGACTCGAACGGGTAGCCGACGCGGTTCATGTACTGGTGGCATTGCCAGCAATACGTCTCTTCCGTGACGCGCATGCGCTTGCGGAGCGTGTGGTGCGGCTCGTTCGGCAGTTGCGCGTCGACCGTGATCGGCACGTCGGGGACGACGCCGCCCAGCAACCGCTCGCGCACCCACTTGCCGCGGTGGATCACGTCGTTTTCGTCGGCCTTGGAGAACGCGACGAGCCAGGCCGGGTGCGTGAGCAGACCCGCCCGCTGGTCGCCCGGCAGGTCGGTCGGCTGCTTGTCAGGGAAATCGTCGAGGCCATACGACTCATAGATACTTCGACCGGGCAGTTTGAGCGTCTTGTTCGCGTACTTCTTGGGGTCTTTCTTCTTTTGCTCTTCAAACTTCTTGCGTGCTTCGATACGCTTCTTCTTCGTGTCCTCAGCCGTGCGGTAAGCGACGAACGCTTTGCGTGTGGTGAGCAATTCGAACAACACCTGTCTGTCCTGTTCGAGGACGTGCTCGACCAGGCGGTCGGCGTCGGCGATGAGTGTGCGGGCGTCGTGGCCGTTGAACGCTTTGGCGTCCTTGAACACCTCCGTCGCCTTGCCGTACTCGAAGTATTCGCGGAAAAAGCGCAGGATGCGCGGCTTGGTGAATTTCGGGTCGTCCAGCATGCGCTTGACCGTCGCGGCGACGCCTTCATTCGTGTCGAGCTTGCCCTTGGCGGCCTCGTCGAGCAGCCAGGACGGCGGCTGGCGGTCACTGAGGGCATAGTTGAGTGCGAACGCCAACTCGCGCGGCGCCAGCCGCACGCGGCCCAGCGCGTCCGGCTTGCCGTCGCCGACCTCCGACCGGAAAACGACCTCCGGCAGCAGGAACACCGCCGCGAGCGTGTAACGCACACCCGTCACCCGCCCCGCGTCTTTGATGTTTTGCCGCATCAGCGACAGGAACCGGCCGGCCTCCTCGTCGGTCGGTTTCCGCTTAACGACCTTCTCGAACTGCGTGCGGATCGCCGCATGAATCTGCTCATCGGTCGGCTCATTCCCGGGATCGATCAACGCCTCGAACTCGCGCGGGACGAAGCCGATCTTCTTGAACTCGCCGCTCTCGATCTTAAAGGCCGTCTGCTTCTTGACGATCGCCAGCGCGTTGTTGATCAGCAGCGCGGTGATCGGCTCGTCGATCTTCGGCGAACCCATGTCGGCGAACGTTGTGTAGCCGACGGGTGAGAACGGTTGCCCCAACCCGTTGACGCCCTTGCCCACGTCGCGCATGAACGCTTCGTAGATCTCCGGGCTCAACCGCCGAACGCGCGACGCCGCGTCGAACGCCGCGGCCGACTTCGGGTCGAATAGCAATCGGTGCGGCACGCTGTTGCCGTTGCGCACCTGCTCACGCCGCTCCAGGTTCTTGCCCGAGCGTTTCATCTCCGCCTTGATCCATGCGACCACCGCCTCGACCTCGGCCTTGGTCGGCCGAGGCTTGTCGTCCGGCGGCATCTCGTCCATCACGACCTGGTCGAGCACCAGCGCCCATCGGCCCGCGCTGGAACTGACCTTCATGTCCGGGTCGAGCGTGGCCAGCACGAGGTCGGCCTTGGGTTTTTTCTCCGTCCCGTGGCATGACGCGCAGTGCTTGGCGATGAACGGAACGACGTGCTTCTTGTAAAGGTCCTGGCTTGCTTCGAGCGTGATCGGCTTGTGGTCCGCCGCCGCGACGACCGACCCGGCCGAGCAAAGCAGCACGGCCGCCGCCAACACCCGAATCACCGACCCGAACATGACGTGCAATCGACGCATATGAATGTGATTCCGTGACATACAGCCGAACCCCGGAGTGGGGATCGGCCGTTGCCCATATGTTGACCCCCGACCGACCCGTGGTTACATCGTCCCAACCCCGTCAACCGCGATTGCGGGGCTACTCGGAGGCCCACCGGCTGACACAATCTGCCCGACCGAGCCGACCGCCCGACCCGCCCAACGCCCCATCACATGCCCCAACCGGACCCAGAAGCCCTGAACGCCGACCACGCCCGCGCACGGCCGACCGCCCGCGGTCTGTCCGCTGGCCCTGCTTGTCGGCCATGAAGATGCGCTCTGCGACGAAGCCGTGCACTGCATCGAACCCTTACAACAACTCGCCCCGGCCGACCCGCAAGTGCGGCAATGGGTCCAACAGTTCCGCGCTGCCCGCGACGCGGCGAAGTCAGATCAATAGCAATTCGATCGAGTGCCCAATTGGGGGCGGAGGCCGAAGGCCGATGACAGCGTCGTGCCCGTTGTCCTTGGGCTTCCAGACGACGACACACAACCGGCATCACGCTGACGCCGGCTACGCCGACGCCCGTGTGATGGCACTCACGCCCCCGCCTACACTTGCCCGCAATGACCGACGCCCCGGATACGCCCGCCCCCCCAAACGCCAACCCGATGTCACCCGCACAGGGCGAGACGCTCCCAACCGAGACGGCCGACCGCATCGCCGCGTCGGTCGAGCTGGTGTTCGACTACCGCGGCGACGTGACGATCCACACCGTCGACGGCGCGACGCATGAGGGCTACGTATTCGACCGCGACAAGGAGTCGATCGAGCCGAGCCTGCGCCTCATGCCCGCAACCGGCGGCGGCAACGTGGCGATCCGCTACGCCGACATTGTCAAGATCGTCGTCAGCGGCCGAGACACCGCCAGCGGCAAGAGCTTCGAAACCTGGCTCAAGAAATACCAAGAGGCGAAGGCCAAGGGCGAGACGGCGGATTGGCCGATCGAGGGTGTGGACGGGGAGTAAGCGACGGGGGACTAGCGACGAGCCACAAGGGAATGGACGGACGAGATGGATGTTGTGTCGCGCGGTGTTGCCGTGCACCTCTCCCTCTGGGAGAGCTCGGTGGCGAAGCCGCCGGGTGAGGGTTCGCGCAGCCGGCGCATCGTTTGACAGCGGCGGCATCGTCGCGCGGAGCCCTCACCCCGGCCCTCTCCCAGTGGGAGAGGGAGTCGGAGCGCCGCGATGCAGGGAATCGCCAAAGTCAAAACGTTCATGGCAATCGGCGCACGGACGAGCGTCGGGACCACGCTTCCCTTCGGGGCGCGGCTAAACTTGCCGCAACGCAAATCAACCCCAAGTGGCTTGTCGCTCGTCCCTCTTCCCTTCCCCATCCATGTCCCACACGCTGCCCGATCACGACACGTTCAAGCAACTCGCGGCGGGCGGGGCGAACCTGATCCCGGTCGCGCGTCGGTTGCTTAGCGACCAACTGACGCCCGTGCTCGCGTACCGTCGGCTGGTCGGGCCGGACGACCGGATGGCCGCGAGCTTTCTGCTCGAATCGGTTGTCGGCGGCGACCGGATCGGGCGGTACAGCTTCCTCGGCGCGCGACCCATCGCGCAGGTCATTGCGCGTGACCACGAAGTGCAGTACATCGACAGCCGCGACGCATCCAAGTCGCGCAGCTACCACGCCGACGACCCGCTGGGCGAGATGCGACGCATCACGGCCGATCTGAAACTCGCGCACGTCGACGGCCTGCCCGACTTCACCGGCGGGTGGGTCGGTTTCGCCGGTTACGACACGGTGCGTTACCTCGAAGGCGAGAAGCTCGACGCGCCGCCGACCGACGACCGGCACCTGCCCGACCTGCAGATGGGTTTGTACCGGAGTGTCGTCGCGTTCGACCATGTGCAGAAGACGGTGCTGGTCATCACGCACGCGGCGCTGGATGAACACGACACAGCCGACGCCGCTTACGCGGCCGCGTGCGCCGAGTTGGACGACCTGGTCGCGTTGATCGAACGGCCGCGTGCCCCGATCGCCGACGGGCCGTGGGCGGGTTGCGAGATGCCGGCCGGCGAAGTCGATCTTTCGACCCCGCCGCCCAAACTGCCGCCGAGCAATATGGGCGAGGGCGGGTACGAACACGTGGTCGAAGAGCTCAAGCAGTACATCGCGGCCGGCGACATCTTCCAGGTCGTGCCGAGTCAGCGGTTCGAGGTGACGACCGAGGCCGACCCGTTTCGGATCTACCGGGCGCTGCGCGTGGTGAACCCGTCGCCTTACATGTTCTATGTGCAGATCGAGGGCGGGATGCTGATCGGCTCCAGCCCCGAGATCCTGTGCAAGGTCGAAGGCGACCTGACGACGACGCGGCCGCTGGCCGGCACACGTCGGCGCGGGCGCGACGCGGCCGAAGACGCCGCGCTCGAACGCGAACTGCTGGCCGACCCGAAGGAGCAGGCTGAGCACATCATGCTCGTCGACCTGCACCGCAACGACATCGGCCGGGTCGCGCAGCCGGGCACGATCGACCTGCCGGCCGTCATGGTCGTCGAGCGGTACAGCCACGTCATGCACATCAGCTCGACGGTCACCGGCCGTTTGCGGCCGGGCTGCGACTGTTGGGATGCATTGCGCTACGCGCTGCCGGTCGGCACGGTGTCGGGCGCGCCGAAGATCCGGGCGATGCAGTTGATCGACCAGTTCGAGCCGACGCGGCGCGGGCCTTACGCGGGCGCGGTTGGTTTCGCCGACTTCGCCGGCAACATGGACATGGCGATCGCGCTGCGGACGATGGTGGTGACCCCTGGAACGAGCCACCGAGGGACCGAGGGATCGAGTGACCGAGGGGTAGGCAAGTGGGTTGTTCATTTGCAGGCGGGCGCGGGGATCGTGGCCGACAGTGTGCCGCACAACGAGCATGTCGAGACGGTGAACAAGGCCGCCGCGTTGGCCAAGGCGATCGACGTCGCGGAGCAGGCGTTCGGGCCGGGCTGACCCCGCTTCCTTCATGCCCGCCACGGACCTGACCGATAAACGGGGTATGTCGACCGAGCTTTCGACGATCATGAAACTGCGTGTGCCGGTGATCGTGCAGATCGGTGACCGCGACGTGCCGATGGAAGACGTCCTGGCGCTTGGGCCGGGCGCGATCCTCGAACTGGAGATGTCAGCCGACGCCCCGCTGACGCTCAGGGTGAACAACAAGCCGATCGGCGAGGGCGAGGCGGTCAAGCTCGGCGAGAACTTCGGCCTGCGGCTGACACATATCGGCTCACCCAGCGAGCGCGTCGAAGCGCTGGGGTGACGTGACGCACATCAAAGATTGTTGAGGGAGAGCGTGGACGACTGAAGTCGCCACGCCGTGCTGCGCGATTGAATGTGATTTCAGCTCTCTTCGCGCACCTTGATCTGCAAACCGTCGGCCGCGACGACCTGCACGTTCGCGCCGGCCCGGATCACGCCGCCCTGCGCGAGGCATTCCACGCGTCGGCCGTTGATCCGGCAGGCGCCGATCGGGCGGAGGTCGGTCAACGCTTCGCCGACCGCGCCGACCAGTTGTTTGCGTTCGTTCGGCTTGTTTGGGTCGGCGTCGGCCGGGTCGATCACGTCCGGGTCGGTATTCGATTGCAATGTCAACATCCGCCAGAACGGCGTGTGCGGCAGAATCTTCAACCCGTAACCGATCAGGAACGGCAGTGCGACCAGGCACGCGATCGCGCTGAACACGCCGTACCGCCAGTTGACCTGGAACAACAACACAACCCCTGCGATCGCGGCCGTGGCGGCGCCCAGCCCGAGCAGGCCGCCGGAGGGCACGACCAATTCGAGGACAAAGAGGATCAACGCGACGCCGAAACAGACAAACGCCCAGATGACATATGGGTTATCCATCGTGCCCAATCATAGGTTTCTTTCGACTTGTCGAGAACGCCACGACCGGTCAAGGCTTTGGCGGATTCGAGACGTCGTCGGCTGACCCAGGCGGCTTCGGGGGCGCGATCGGCAGCCGTTTCATGCGGCTCGACTCGTGCGCGACGACGCCGTTCGGCGTCGGCTGAACGATCAGTGCGGCAGCGCCGTCCGTGGCTTCGACTAACGCGAGCCCGCGCGTCGGCCCGAGCACGCTGACGGCCGAGGCCAGCGCGTCCGCCAACATGCCGTCTGGCGCGACGACGGTCACCCCCGCACGGTGCGTCAGCCCCAGCCCCGTCTTCGGGTCCACGATGTGCGAGTACCGCACGCCGTCGATCTCGACGTGCTGCCAGGCGTCGCCGCTGGTCGCGACCGCGGCGTTCGTCAGCATCAGGAATCGACTCGGACCGTCTTCCTGCCCCAGCGGCGCGATGCCGATCCGCCAACCGTCGCGCCCCGGCGGCGCTTGCCCGACGACCAGGTCACCGCCCAGGTCGACCATCGTGCGCGGCAACCCCCGCGACGTGAACTCGGCCAACGCTTCCTGAGCCGCGTAGCCCTTGGCGATCCCGCCCAGGTCCAGCCGCATGTCAGATTGCTGCAATGTCACCGTCTTGCGCGCGGCATCGAGTTTGACGTGTTGATACCCGACCGCCTGCTTCGCTGCCTCGATGCGCCGGGGCGCGGGCAACTGCTGCAACCGCCGCGCACGCCGCCAGAGCACCACCATCGGCCCGACCGTCACGTCGAACGCCCCGCCGCTGGCCCGCGACATGTTCACCGACGCGTCGAGCACCTTCCACAGGTCGTCGCTGACGTGCACCGCTTCACCACGCCCGGAGGACGCGGACAGTCGGCTCAGTTCGCTCGTCCGGTCGTAGTCGCTCATGACCGCGTTGAGTTGTTCAAGACGGGCGTAGGCGGCGTCGAACGCGCGCAGCGCGTCGGTTTCACTTTCCGCGTAGACGACGGCGCGCACATAAGTACCCATGATCGGGCGGTTGAAGTCGTGTCGCTTGAGCGGCTGACCGCAACCGCTAATCAGAACGCAACCGGCAAGCAACAAGCCAACAGTTGTGCAGTGCACGTATTTCATTGGTGTAACTCTACGCGTTTAAGAACGGCAATTGCGTTGCGGGCGGGCGAGCGACGCGGGCCCGCAGCCGCATCATTGATAGCAGACATCACACCACCGCGCAACCGGCCTGCAAAAACAGCAAGCAAGTGTTGCAGTCGATTAGGGATGAACCGATGCAAAAGGTGCATCGCGCATCACGTTTCACATCATGGGCGTTACGCTTGGCGAAGGTCGTGTCATCCAAGTCCACTTCATCACCCTCCGGAGCGCCACGCGATGTCAACAAGAACACACTTTGACCTGAACACGACGCGGCGTTGTTTCAAGTTGATCGCATTCGTCGCTTTGCTTGGCGCGCTGCCGACGACACCGGCGTCTGCGCAGAAGGCGGGCGACGTGAAGAAGATCACGATCCCCGGCACAAAGACGGTGATCGAGATGGTCTACATCCCGGGCGGCACGTTCCTCATGGGCAGCCCGGACGACGAAGAGGACCGCAATGCCGACGAAGGCCCACAGGTTGCTGTGACGATCGAGCCGTTTTGGATGAGTAAGTATGAGATGACGTGGGCGCAGTACCAACCGTTTCTCGATCTTTACGGTGACCTGAAGACACAGGGAGGCAACATCATCCCGAAGGATAAGCAGGCGGACGCGGTAAGCATCCCGACACCGGTCTACGGACAGGACGCCGTGCCCATCTATCAGGCGATGGGTTGGCGTGGGACGTACCCGGTGAGCGACATGACGCAACTGTCTGCCAAGCAATACACCAAGTGGCTGTCGAAGAAGCTTGGGCAATTCGTCCGCCTGCCCACCGAAGCCGAGTGGGAGTACGCGGCGCGGGCCGGCACAACAACGCCCTACTACTTCGGTGACGATTCGTTCGACCTGGAAGAGCACGCCTACTTCCGTGAAAACAGCAAGTGGAACGACATCACGCGCGGCCACCCCGACCCCGACGCCGACAATCGTGGCTACCGCAAAGTCGGTTCACTCAAAGGCAGCGCGAATGCGTGGGGCTTGTACGACATGCATGGCAACGTGGCCGAATGGGTGATCGACCAGTACGACCCGAACCACTACGCGAAGTTGGCCAGCAAGGCCGGTGGCAAACCGATCAGTTGGAAGGACGCCGTCAATTGGCCAACATCGGAGTATTCGCGCGTCGTACGGGGCGGGCACTGGGAGTCCAATCCGGAGGCCTGCCGGTCGGCCTCACGCCTCGGATCGACCGGCGCTTGGAAAAGGAGAGACCCTCAGTTTCCAAAGAGCATCTGGTGGCACACGCACGGCTTCATGGTCGGCTTCCGCGTTATCATCCCTGTCGATCAGAACGTCGACCTCACAACAAAGAAGCGGTTTTGGGATGCGGATTTCGAGGGTGCCCGCGATGTGATCGAAAATTCCGACAAACAACTCCGAACGCTCATCGGGCCGACAAAGTGATCCTGCCGAGGGTGAGATGCCGGCGACGGGCCCACTGAACCGGCCCTCGGCCATCAGTGGGCCTGACGGGGGTCAAGTCAACGGGTTGGCGAACCGAGCCTAATGTAGTCCCCGACCAGCCGGCTGAGGCTCGTCCTGCGCTGGGGCTGCGGGGTCCCCCCCGACGCCGCCGTGGCCGACCGCAAAAACGTCAGCCGGCAAACCTCAAGCCGGCCGGCCCGCGTAAAAACGCCACGGAGCGTTACAATATGAAGAACCACCTGCCCGACAATGAATCGCGAGGAGACGCCATGCGACACCGATTTTTCGTCCTGCTGTTCGTCCTGCTGCTGGGATTGTCAGCCGCGCCGGCCATGGCGCAGAAAGCCGGCGACGTCAAGAAGGTCACCATCCCCGGCACCGACACCGTCATCGAGATGGTCTATATCCCCGGCGGCACGTTCATGATGGGCAGCCCGGACGACGAGGACGACCGCGCCGACGACGAAGGCCCGCAGGTCGCCGTCACCATCGAGCCGTTCTGGATGAGCAAGTACGAACTGACCTGGGCGCAGTACCAGCCGTTCCTCGACCTGTACGACAAGCTCAAGACCACCGGAGGCAACGTCATCCCCGCGGCGAAACAGGCAGACGCGGTGAGCGTCCCGACGCCGGTCTACCCGCAGGAAGCCGTGCCGATCTACGAGGCGATGGGCTGGGGCGAGACGTACCCCGTGACCGACATGACGCAGTTGGCGGCCAAGCAATACACCAAGTGGCTTTCGTACCGGCTCGGCCAATTCGTCCGACTGCCGACCGAAGCTGAGTGGGAATACGCGGCACGCGCGGGCACGAAGACGCCCTACTACTTCGGCGACGACTCGCTCGATCTCGAAGAGCACGGCTACTTCTACGAGAATAGTGAGTGGGACGACCCGGCCCGCGGCCACCCCAAGGCGGAGAGCCGCGGTTACCGCAAGGTCGGTTCGTTCAAAGATGGCGCAAACCCGTGGGGCCTATACGACATCCACGGCAACGTGGCGGAGTGGGTGATCGATCAGTACGACCCGAAGCACTACGCGAACCTGGCCCAGAAGGCCGGCGGCAAGCCGATCAGTTGGAAAGACGCCGTCAATTGGCCCAAGGAAGAGTACGCACGCGTCGTGCGCGGCGGGCATTGGGACTCCGACCCGGAAAACTGCCGGTCAGCCTCCCGCCTTGGCTCGACCGCCAAGTGGAAGACCCTCGACCCGCAGGAGCCCAAGAGCATCTGGTGGCACACCAACGCCTTCATGGTCGGCTTCCGCGTCGTCATCCCGGTTGATCAGAAGGTTGACGCCGAGATGAAGAAGCGATTCTGGGACGCGGATTTCGAACTGGCCCACGACGTGATCAAGCACTCGGACAAGCAGGTGCGGACGGTCGTCGAAAAGGCCGCCGAGTAACGTGCTGCCGATTGCAGCTTAGCGCTTCGTTCAAACGCTTTGTCGTTGAGCGTGCTCCGCGAGGGTAGAGGCGGTGTCCTGCCGGACGGGCCTCCTCAAGCGCCGGAGCGGCTTGGCGCTGCGCTTCAACGGAACGGCTGCGCCGTAAAGACCACATGAGTTGGGGGAACGCTCGCCACCGCTTCTCCCAAACCCCCTTCGGCTCCCCCACGAAAGTCGGGTACTTTGCCGAGCGCTCGACAACAACCTCACCTTCCGGGGGCGGCCGGGGGTTTTTCCGGGGGTGGGGCTGGCTGCGGAAGGCCCCAATCGCCCGCGCCTTTGACGTGCGCGGCGCGCGACGGGTCATCGCGGGCGAAGCTCGATTGTTGACGGGCGCGAGGTTCGAGCCACTCTGGCGATTGAAGAGGCCCGCACGGCAGTGCACCGTCTCTATTCAACCCATGTGCATTCCAGAAGGTCGTTCGATTGACAACCAATGACCTATCACCGCGGCCCGACCGTCAACGGTACGGGCTGCGGTCGCACGTCGTGCGTCGGCTGGATCGCGATCTGCAGCGGGCGGCGTTTGCCGTCCGGGCCGCGCGGCGGGATGCCGTCCTGATCGACGATGCGCTGGATCGCCATGACGCCTTCGAGCAGTTGCTCGGGGCGCGGCGGGCAGCCGGGCACGTAGACGTCGACGGGGATGAACTGGTCGACACCCTGCACGACGGCGTAGGTGTCGAACACGCCGCCGGTCGAGGCGCACGCGCCCATCGAGATCACCCACTTCGGCTCGGTCATCTGTTGGTAGATGCGCTGGAGGACGGGCAGCATCTTGATCGCCACTCGGCCGGCCACGATCATCAGGTCGGCCTGACGCGGGCTGAACCGCATGGCCTCGGCCCCGAAGCGGGCGATGTCGTACCGGCTCGAGGCGGTGGCCATCAGTTCGATCCCGCAGCAGGCCGTCGCGAACGGCATCGGCCAAAGGCTGGACCGGCGGGCCCAGTTGACGACCTTCTGCAACTGCGTGGTCAACACACTGTCATGCGGCACGGCAATGCTGGACATGGCGACAGTGTAGCTCTGAATCGCGCGGAAGCCCACCCATTGCAGTGACGCCCACCCATTCCAATGGGTGGGTTTCGCCGTGTTTGCGAGTACGATCCCGATTGCGACGATTGTAAAAGCAGACCGCCCTTCACACGCCGCTCATGGACTCACCGACGCCCAATCTCCGCCTGGTCGTGTTCTCGGACGACTGGGGCCGACACCCGTCGAGTTGCCAGCACCTGGTCCGCCACCTGCTCGACCGGCATCCGACGATCTGGGTGAACACCATCGGCACGCGCGCCCCGCGACTCACACTCGAAGACGCGGGCAAGGCCGCGACCAAGATCGTCCAGTGGCTCCGCCCGAGCCGCACCGCGCAACAAAGCGTCGACCTGCCCGCCAATCTGCGCGTCGTCACGCCGCGCATGTGGCCGGGCTTCCGGGCGCGCTGGCAACGACGCTACAACGCCAAACGGGTCAGCAAGACCGTCAATGACGCGATGCAAGATAATTGGGGCCCGCGTGACGACTCAACGACCCGCGTCGCGCTCACGACGCTGCCCATCACCGCCGACCTGGTCGGCCGACTCGACGTCGACCGCTGGGTCTACTACTGCGTCGACGACTTCTCCGTTTGGCCCGGCCTCGACGCAACCGTCATGCAGGACATGGAGCAGCAGCAAGTCACCGCTGTGGATAGCGTCGTCGCCGTCAGCGACACACTCATCGAACGACTCAATGGCATGGGCCGCCGCGACGTCTCGCTGCTGACCCACGGCATCGACCTTTCCCACTGGACGCGCAAAAGTGAGCCGCCCCCCAGCGAGTCGGGCCGGGCCGGCCCGGTCCCCCCGGTCCCCCCGCTCCCCGCCGTCTCCCCCGACGACCTGCCCAACTGGTGGCCCCGCAACAATCGACCGATCTTCCTCTTCTGGGGCCTGATCGATCCGCGGCTGGACACCGGGTGGTGCCGGTCGCTCGCCGAATCACTGAACGGAGGGAGACTGCTGCTGGTCGGGCCGACCCAATCCCCGGACGCCGGCTTATCGGCCCTCGCGACCGGCCCAAACGCGCCCGTCGTCATGCCCGGCCCCGCGGCGTACGACGACCTGCCGACCCTCGCGGCCGCGGCCGACGTACTGGTGATGCCCTACGACGACCTGCCCGTGACGCGGGCCATGCAGCCGCTGAAGTTCAAGGAGTACCTGGCCACGGGCAAACCCGTCGTCGTCCGCGACCTGCCGGCGACGCGAGAGTGGCTCGACGCGGCCGACGTGCTCGACAACGCCGAAGCGTTTATCAAGGTCTGTCACGAAAGGGCGACATCGGGAATACCGGACGCGCAACGACAGGCACGTCAACGGCTCGACCAGGAAACGTGGGAAGAGAAGGCCCGGACGCTTGAGGCGATCCTCGGTGACGACGGGCGGGAATGAAGGCATCGACATGCCGACAGATGGCGCAACAACCACATCGCCAGACGACCTGCCGCCGGGGCCAAACCCGTTGGCTGACGGGTCGCCGCGCGATGTCGTATTGCATACGCGGGTCGTGACCGAAACCGGCGGCGGGCCGGACAAGACGATCCTGCTGTCGGCCTCGTACCTGGCCGACTCACGCTACTGGCTCGCGGCCGCGTACATGCACCCGCCGGACGATCCGGGATTTGAGGCGATCCGCCGACGGGCTGACGAGTTCAACTCACCGCTGATCAGCGTGCCCGACCGCGGCGCGACCGACACGCGCGTGCTACGGCGGATGCGTGCGCTCTGCAAGCACTACAACGTCAAGATCTGGCACGGCCACGACTACAAGTCGAACCTCATCGGCCTGATGCTTCGGCCGTTCTGGAAGATGAAGTACGTCACGACCGTGCACGGCTGGGTCAAGCACACGACGCGCACACCGCTCTACTACGCCGTCGACCGGTGGGCGCTGCCGTTCTATCAGCACGTCATCTGCGTCTCCGACGACCTGCGCGACCGCGTACGCGAGCTGGGCGTCGCCGACGACAAGATCAGCCTGATCCACAACGCGATCGACGAACGCCGGTACGACCGGCAGCGCCCCGCGGCCGACGCACCGATGCGCGCGTCGATGAACACGCCGCCCGGACGACTGGTCATCGGCGCGGTTGGCCGACTCAGCGCCGAGAAGGGCTTCAACCACCTGATCCGCGCTGCCGACACGCTGCTCAAAGAAGGATTCGACTTCGAGGTCTGGATCGCCGGCGACGGTGACGCGCGGCCGGAATTGGAACAACTGATCGCGCACCTCGGCCTGCAAGACCGTGTCAAGCTGCTCGGCTTCTGCGGCGACATGATCGCGATGTACGAAGCGCTCGACGTGTTCGTACTCAGCTCGTTGCGCGAGGGACTGCCGAACGTCGTGCTGGAAGCGATGTCGATGCGCGTGCCGGTCGTCTCGACGCGTGTGGCCGGCGTGCCGAAACTGATTGACGACGGCGTGACCGGTGTCCTCTGCCCGATCGGCGACGTGCCGGCCATGGCCGACGCGCTGCGTCCGGTATTAACCGAAGCCTCGACGCGGCAACGCCTGGCCGAGGCCGGGCGGGCAAAGATCGAGCGCGAGTACAGCTTTACGCAACGCATGGCCCGCATCCGGTCGATCTATGACAGCGTGCTGGGCATCGGTACAGACACGCCTCTGCCGAGCAACAAACCGCGCACGCAACCGGACCCCGCATGAGCATCGCTAAGACAATTGGCCAATGCCTGGGCGCCTGTCGGGCGATCCCCTACAGGTGTTGTCATGCGCTGTCTTGTGCTGTGCTTGGGCAGGAAAAAGCGTTCATCGCGGCCAGCGAACGGATCGCACGGTTGGCCGGCTATGTCGGTATCTACACGCGACAGTCGTTTTATCGTGCAACACTCGAGCACGTGGGCGCGGACGTTTACTTCGGCTTCATGTCGTTGTTCAGCAAGCGTGGCGCCCGGCTGGGCGACCGGGTCTACATCGGGCGGATGTGTACGATCGGTTTGGCCGACATCGGCGACGACGTGATGTTGGCCGACGGTGTGCAGGTCCTGTCCGGCCGACACCAGCACGGCGCGGAGGCGTCCGGGGGCGGGGACGCGAGCGACACGCTGCGTGACAACGAGCAGACGTTCACCAAGATCACGATCGGCAAGGGCGCTTGGATCGGCGCGGGCGCTGTCGTGATGGCCGACGTCGGCGAAGGCGCGATTGTCGGCGCGGGGGCGGTCGTGGTCAGACCGGTCGAGGCCGGGACGAAAGTGGGCGGCGTACCGGCGAAACCATTGGGATAACGCCACGCCCGTTTACCAAACGACGCGCCGACGCAAGCGTCGCCGATGTGCGGGGCCTGCCCCGCCGTTAAACAAGCGTCATGGTTTCTTCGCGCCTTCCTCGCGCTTGTCCCACTTCCGCAACCGGACATGCACCCGTGCCACGTCGCCCATGTAGTACGGGCTGGTGTGCTTCGTCGCGGCAAGCCGCATGTGCTTCTTGGCCAGGCCGGCCTTGCCCATCGCCTCGTGGTACAGGCCGAGATAGAGGTGCGCGTAGAACATCGCCGCCTCCGACTGTCGCACGCTGCCGTCAGCCGACTCGGCCGCCTTGAGCACGTCCGCCGGCGTCGCCTTGCCGGCGAACAGGTCGAACACCTTCATCATGGGCACGCGGCCGTCAGGGCCTTTGAGCGGGATGAGCGCGTCGCGGGCCTTGTCCGTACCGACGAGTTGCGCGTTGCACAGGAAATGCCAGACCGAGTTCTCGACGTCGCTGCCGTTGACGTCCTTGTGCGACTCGAACTGCGCGACCCCGCGTTTGAACTGCTTGGCGTAATAGAACGCGATGCCCCGCCGCCAATGGTAAGGCTCGGCCTCAGGCACGCGCTTGAGGAACGCGTCGAAGTCGGCCACGGCCCCCTTCATGTCGCCGTGCTTCAATTTCGCGTCGCCCCGCCGGTCGTCGGCCCGGATCGCACGCGACAACGCCGTCTTGGGGTCGAGCTTGATCACCCGGTCGAAATCGGCGATCGACCTGGCGTAGTCTTTCGCCCCTTCATATGCCATTGCGCGCAAGACGTACGCGCGCGGCTCGTCGGGCCTCTGCTTGATCACCTTCGACGTCGCGCTGATCGCGTCCTTGTACGCGCCGCGGCGCAGCGCGACGTCGGCCTGTTGCAATAGGTCGCCGATCGAAGGTGGCTTCTCTTCATCCGCGGCCCGACCGGTCACACTCATCAAAAGCAGCAATACAGACGCCGCAACGGTACATGATAAACGCATGGGTAGCTCCAGTTTGTCGTGAGTCGTCATCGCCGAAATCAGCCCGAGTCAAACCGCGAGCGGATGCATCACACTTATGGATTCTTACCAACCGGGGGGTTTTGACCCACGGGTGGGTTTTTTCCGACAGGAGGAATCTCGCCCACGGGCGGGTTCTTGCCGATCGGTGCGTTCTTACCGACCTCGGGATTCTTGCCCAGCGGCGGATTCGTGCCGACCGGGGTATTCTTGCCCATCGGCGGGTTCTTGCCGAGGCCGTCTGAGTTGTCCTGTTCACATCCGACCACCACGGCAAGCGCCGAGATCAGCGTGAGTAAGACAATCCATAGAAAGCTTCGCATGACATGTTCACTCAGGTTGACAACGCTTCCGCCAGTCCATCACGGTCACCGCGACACCGTCCGCGTGCGCGACCCGATGCAGAACAGGCTCTCGTACGTGCGGATGAAGATTTGCCCGTCGCTGAACGCGGGGGTCGAATTGGTGAACTCGCCGATCTCGTTCTCTTCCAACACGTCGAGGCCGTCCGTGCTCGGCTTGCAGATGAACGTGACGCCGCGCGTGTCGATCGCGTAGATCTTGCCGTCGACCAGGGTCAGGCTGCTCCAGCTTTTACGCGACAGGCGGTCCTTAACCTTCACGTCGCCCGACTTGACATCGATCACCTCAAACGTGCCGTTCTCGTTGAGGAAATGCAGGTGGCCGTCGACCACCACGCCCGTGCCGATGCGCTGCGTGTTGCGCGGCTGGACCCACAGGCGTTTGCTTGTCAGGTCGCCGTCGCCGACCGCGTTGACGGCGAAGCCCGGGCCGCCGTAGCCGCAGAAGACGATGACGATATCGCCGGCGATCATCGGGCTGGTATAGACCAGCAGGTTCTTGTTGTTCTCGATGTTCGACGCCCACCACAACGCCTTGCCCGTCGCGGGGTCGAAGCCCCACATCTTCTGCGGCATGCCGATGACCAGTTCGTCGCGGCCGTTGGCTTTGCGCAGCGACGGCGTCGACCACGAGCCCATGAACTTGCCCGGCTCGGGTGACACCCACTCGGGCTTGCTCACACGCCACTCCTCTTTGCCCGTCTTCCTGTTGAACGCCGCGATAAACGCGCTCGTGCCCGGGCCGGCTGAGAGGATGACCAGGTCTTTGTAGATGATCGGGCTCGACGCATACCCCCAGATGTGCGCGAACTCGCCCAGGTCTTCCTTCCAAAGCTCCTTGCCGTCGAAGTCGTACGCGTAAAAGCCGGCCGACCCGTGCCAGACGTAGACCGCCTTGCCGTCGGTCACGGGCGACGAACCCGCGTACGGGTTGGTCTTGTGCGTCGGTCGGCCGGCCTTCGTCTCGGCCGTGCGCGTCCAGCGGACCTTGCCGTTGCTCCGGTCGAACGCGATCAGGTGACGCTTGGCACCCTTGTTCTCCGCAACCGTCAGGAACACGTGATCGCCCCACACGATCGGCGACGAGTTGCCGCCCTCGCCCGGCAGCTCGACCCGCCAGGTCACGTTGTCCTCGTCCGACCATTCGGTGGGGATGTTCTTCTCGTTCGTCGTGCCGTCGCCATTAGGGCCGCGCCATGACGGCCAATTGCCGGCCAACGTGGTTGACGCGAACAGAAGAATGATCGACAGGGCGAGTGCGTTGCGTTGCATGGCTTATTCCTTGGGCTCGATGAACTCGACGCGGTTGCCGAACGGGTCGCGGATCTCGACGCGGTCCGCACCGGGGATTGGGACGCTGTCCAATAGGGTAACGCCGGCTGTGCGCAGCCTGTTGCAGAACGTGCCCAGGTCGCGTACTTCGTACGCCAGGTGTGCCTTGGTCGCGGCTCGATCAACGCCGTCTTCGATGCCGACATGGACCTGCCGGTCACCGACCCGCAGCCAGAACCCGCCGCGCGGCTTGAGCACGTCAGGCTTCTCGACCTCCGGCAGGCCGAGCAGGTCGCAGTAAAACGCCCGCGCGGCATCGACCGCGGCGGGCGGGACGGTGATCTGTGCGTGGTGCAGGCCGACGATCTCGCCGACGCCTGCGCTCATCGGCTGACCCAACTCGCCAACTCGTCCGGCTTTACGACACCGAGGTAGTACCGCAGGTCGCGCACCTTGCCCTTGAACCCGTTGACCTCGCCGTAGTCGCCGACGAGAGAGCCGGAATCGACGCCGATCGACAAACCGTCTGCCGGGTTGGAAGCGATCGCGTGGCCCTTGACCGACGCGACCTCTTTACCGTTGACAAACAAGCGCATTGTCTGCTCATGATCGAGCATGCCGAGGACGTGCGACCACGCGTCGACTGATACAGGTGACTTCGCCGCGACCTGCTTCAGGTTGTCGTCGCTGCGGATCGCGAACGTCGGCTTGCCCTTGTCCAGGAACAGGCTGAACCCGTACGACGCGCCGCCCTGCGCAATGACCACGCCGTCGGCCTGCGACGGGTTCACCCACGCGCCCACGACGAGCGGGCGGGCCGACGGGTCGGGCTTCTGATTCAGCACTTGGCCCTTGCCGTTCAATGGGACTTCCTTGCCCAGCGGCATCTTCAACAGCGACTGCGTCTTGCCCTTCTGAAACTTCTTCCGCTTGCCGCGGTTACCGCGCAGCTCCGGGTCACCCGGCACGGGCTTGTGCGGCTCGGTCTCGCCCAACTCTTCCTGCAAACGCTTCAATTCAGCCTTGAGTCGTTTCTCGACATCGGCGTAGGCCGGGTCGCCATACACGCTCGTCAACTCGTCCGGGTCTTTCTGCAGGTCGAACAGTTCCCAGTCCTGGTTGCGATAAAAGTGGATGAGCTTGTACCGCTCGGTCCGGACGCCGTAGTGCTTCGCGACGCTGTGCGCCCCCGGGAACTCGTAGTAGTGGTAGTAAAACGACTTCCGCCAGTCGGCCAACTTGTTGCCCTTGAGCAGCGGGACGAAGCTCTTGCCGTGCAGGTTGCCCGGGTTTTCCGCTCCGGCGATATCGAGGAAAGTGGCGGCGAAATCGACGTTCGAGATCATTGCCTTATTCACCGTGCCCGGCTCGATGGTGCCCGGCCACTTGATGACGAACGGCATCCGCAGCGACTCTTCATACATCCAGCGCTTGTCGTACCAGCCGTGGTCGCCCAGGTACCAGCCCTGGTCGCTTGAATAAATGACGATCGTGTTGTCCTCAAGGCCGTTGTCTTTGAGGTATTTCTGGATTCGGCCGATGTTGTCGTCAACCGACGCGACACAGCGCATGTAGTCCTTGATGTAACGCTGATACTTCCACTTGAGCAGCGCGTCGCCTTCGAGGTTGGCTTTCTTGAACGCCTCGTTCTTCGGGCCGTATGCGGCGTTCCACTTGGCCAATTGCTCGGGCGTGAAATTGCGCGGCTGCGTCAGCTTCAGGTCGTTGGGGCTCAGGTGGCGGACGATGGTCATCGTCTGCTCGCGCGCCGCCCGCGTTCGGCCCTTGTAGTCGTCGCGCAGCGTGGCCGGCTCGGGGATGTCCATCCCGTCGTACATCGTCAGATGCTTAGGCCCCGGCTGCCAATTGCGGTGCGGCGCCTTGTGCTGGAACATCAGCATGAACGGCTTGGACTTGTCGCGGCTGTCCAGCCACTTGAGCGTCTGGTCGGTGATGACGTCGGTCGTGTAGCCGACATGATTGACTCGCTCACCGTTGCGCTTCATCGGCGGGTTGTAGTACGGCCCCTGCCCGTACAACACTTCCCAGTAGTCAAAACCCGTCGGGTCGCTGGACAGGTGCCACTTGCCGATCATGGCTGTCTGGTAGCCGGCCTTCTGCAACGCCTTGGGAAACGTCCACTGCGAACCGTCGAACAGGTTGCCGTTGCGGTAAAACCCGTTGGCGTGCGAGTACTTGCCCGACAGGATCGTCGCCCGGCTCGGACCGCAGATCGAGTTGGTCACCAGGCAGTAGTCGAACCGCATGCCATCCTTGGCGATCTTGTCGATGTTCGGCGTCGTGTTGATCTTCGACCCATAGGCGCTGATCGCGTGCGCCGCGTGGTCGTCGGTGAAGATGAACACGATGTTCGGCCGCTTGGCCGCATGGGCCGCGCCGCACAGGCCCAGTGTCAGGACAAAGGCGAGGAAGAATGTCACTCGATGCAACATGGCGCGTCGCTCCGTTTGCGGTGAATCGGGGTCGCCTCACAGGGGCGAGTCCGGACATGATAACCGATGGCGGTCAGCCGTCGCGTCCGCCCCGCTCCTCCTCCCGGACCCGCACCAGCGCGACGTGCATGCGTTCGAGTCGCTTGTGTTCCGACTCGGTCAGCGTGTACCCGCACTCGGGGCACTGCACGACCAGGCTGCCCGCGAAGTCGTACCGGCAGGTCGGGCAATAGCCGCGGGCGATCCGCTTGTTGCGCTTCAATCGACGTGTGCCAACGACAGTCCCGACGACGAGCCAGACGAGCATGGCCGCGCCGCAGACACCGCTGCAAAGCCAGAGGCCGGTGTCGATGTTGGCGAGCGTCGGCATGGCGTGAGTGTAATCGGGAGGAGACGACCGCGGATGAATACTGATCCGGACCTTCGGAAAGTTCCGGCTGAGTCGCGCAACAGGATTCGGCGAACATTCGATCCGCTCCCATCCCCATCCGTGTCATCCGCGCAATCCGCGGTCAACTCTTCTTCTTTCACGCGGGCCAATGCTCAGCAATCTTCCCGCGTAGGAACGACACGCTCCGCCGCAGTTGCTCGACGCCGTCGACGCCGTCCTCGATACTGATCCACCCGTCGAATCCGACGCCCGCCAACTCCGTGAAGATCGAGTCGTAGTCGTTCATACCCTTGCCGATCTCCCCGTGCCGCAGCCGGGCGGCGTAGCCCTCGACGTTCTCCTCGCGTCGCAGGTCGTCGATCGTGCCCTCAGCCAGGTACCGATCGCTGGCGTGCATCGTGACGACGCGGTGTTTGATACGCGCTAACAACTCAAGCGGGTCTTCGCCGGCCAGGATCGTGTTGCTCGGGTCGTAGTTCACGCCAAAGTTTGGCGAGTCAATACGGCCGACCAATTCGCAGAATACGTCCATGTGCTGCGCGAACTCGGGATACGTCCAGTAGTTGTCCTTGTAGTGGTTCTCGATGACGAGCGTCACGCCGTGCTCGGTCGCGAACGGTAGACAAGCCTCGATGCACTGCACGGCGTAGTCAATACCGGCTTCGCGCGACACTTCAGGTCGCCGCTGACCCGACAGCACGCGACAAAACGACCCGCCCAGCGCCGCTGTCATTTCGATCCAACGCTTCTCCTTCTCGACCTGCTCGGCGCGGAATGATGCGTCCGGGTGCGTGAAGTCGGGCGAGCAGCACATCATCGGGATCGCAAGGCTCAGGTCGTCGGCGATGCGCCGCGACTCGCCCCAGTTCGACGCGTCATTCAGGTCGAGTATGCCGCTGTAAAGTTCAACACCGTCGACGCCGAGCGTCGCTGCGAGTTCGAGCCATTGGTGCAGTGACATCGATCCCGTCACGCACAGGTCGTCCATCCACGCTTTGGGGAAGGCGGCGAGTTGGGGCATGGGATCCGTAGTGAGCCGGGCCGTGTCGGCCCGGTCAGTTTCCGGTCGATTGGGAAGAGCGCTAATCCGCGAGCGGCCTAGTCGATCGGTTTGGGGACGTTTCGGCCGATCACGGGGTACTGCGCGAACTCCATGACTTGCCCGCTCATCGGGTGGCTGTCATCGCTGACCCAGAACGCGGCAGCGGCGGCGATCTCCTGCGGTTTGATGATTCGGCCGGCGGGCGCCCATTCCGGCGGCAACCGTTCAAACCAGTCGGCCGGCTTGCCGTCGCGCTGTTGCAGGGCGTGTTCGTTTTCGGTCAGCACCCACTCGGGATTGATCTGGTTGACACGCACGCCGTATTCGCGGTGCAGCGTGTCGCCGAGGTTGCGCGTCAGCGTCATGAGCGCGCCCTTGCTCACGCTATACGCCACGAACGTCGGCTCGCCCGACCACGCGTTGATGCTGCCGATATTCAAGACCGTGCCCTTGACCTCTTTGAGGTGCGGCAGTGCGGCGCGGATGAGCAGCATCGGCGCGCGGCAGTTGACAGCCATCACCTTGTCGAAGAACTCGGCGTCCGTCGTTTCGATCGTGCTGCGGATAACCCAGCCGGCGTTGTTGACCACGGCGTCGACTCGGCCAAACGCTTGGAGCGTCGCATCGAGAATGCGCGTCGGCGCTTCGGGGTCGACCAGGTCGTCGATATGACACGCCGCGCGGTCGCCCAGGTCGCCGGCGACCTTCTCGCCCAGGTCTTGTTCCAAACCGTGGATGAGCACCCGCGCGCCTTCGTCGACGCACCGCCGGGCGATCGCCTCGCCGATGCCGCTCGTGCTGCCGGTGACGATGATGACTTTGTCCTGGAGTCGTTGCATGGGGCGACACTATCGCGGATTCGGCGACGTTCGCAAGTCGGTGGGGATTGAACCACCGAGGACACCGAGAGCACCGAGCAAGGCTTGAGAGGGGACGAGGAGGAAGGAGGTCCGGATGGACACGATTCGGGAAACTCAATTCGGCATGGCAAGCCAATTACGGTCAGCATTCCGAGCGCGTACTCATCCTCTCCTTTACCCTCTCGGTGTCCTCGGCGTCCTCGGTGGTTGCCTCAATCCGTTCCACTAGCCGCGTCCAGACAACCGACTATGGCCGCAACACGGCCTTCGGAATCGCCCCACTGTGCATCTTCTCAAACGCCTCGTGCCAATCGCTAATCGGCCAAACGCCGCCGATGATCGGCTCGACGTCGAGTTGGCCCGATGCGAGCAACGCCAGGACGCGTTCCCAGACCGGCCAGTTGTGACTGAACGTGCCCTGCAACTTGACGTTCTTCTGCACGAGCGGGTCGAGCGACGCGTTCATGGGTTGCGGGCCCCAGCCGACCTTCGTGATCCAGCCGGCCGGGCGGACGACCTTCATCGCCAATTGCAACGTCGCAGACACGCCGGCCGCGTCGATCACGCCTTCGACACCCAACCCGTCGCCCGCCATCATCGCCCAATCGGTGGGGTCGCCGACGATCGTCTCGCAGCCGTACTGCTTCGCGACATTGAGGCGCGCCGCGTCGCGCTCCAACCCGACCACGGCCACCACCGCGCCGCGCAGTTTGGCCACCGCCGCACAAAGCAACCCGATCGGCCCCGGCCCCAACACGACCACGCGATCGCCCGGCTGAATGTCCGTGTTGACCGCGACCGCGTTGTACGCGACGCAACACGGCTCGGTCAGCGCCGCCTTCTCGAACGACAACTCATCGGGCACGCGGTGCAGGCAACGCGACGGCACACGCACGAACCGCGTCATCGCGCCGTTCACGCCGTAGCCAAACCCGAGCCGTGTCGGGTCGAGGTTGTAAAGGCCGCGACGTGACATCGAGTTGTCCGGGTCGATGACCGCGGCCGTCTCACTGACGACACGGTCGCCTTCGCGCCAATTCGTGACCCGCGCCCCGACCTGGCGCACGACACCGCCGAACTCGTGCCCCAGCACGACCGGGTAATTGACAGGCCAACTGTGGTCGCCCGTCCACTGGTGCAGGTCACTTCCGCACACACCGACGGCCGCGACCTCGAGCAGCACGTCGTCGTCACCGATGGTCGGCTGATCGACGTCACGCAATTCGACGCTCTGGGGGTCGGCGGCGTAATTGACGACGGCGGGGGTGGGCATAAAGACATTCCTATGCGTTCCGACGCCCGAATGTTAACGCTTTCTCACCACGTCGCGCGGCGTGATGACGAACATCCAGGACGGGATCGCCTCGCCGCACTCGGGGCAGTCCTCTCGTTTGGCCTCGATCGCTCCGGTCAAGTCATACGTGCAGTTCGGGCACATGCCCCACTTGACTCTTGGTCGCCAACGATCAACAACGTAGCTGATGTCTGCGATGAGGTACACGACCAAAAGCGAGATACCCACAGCAACCAGAGCGATGATCCCGATCGACTCGACAACGGGTATCAATCCGCGGCCCACCGCGACCGCAATGAGGATCAGCGCCAGACATAGCCATTTGATGCGACGAACCCACCGGGCAAGCCGCTTGTATTGGGGGGTTGTCGGGTCAAACCATGGTGACCGCGGCACGGAGTGACCATCGGCAAACAACCCCACCGCAAATCCGCTGTACGCCAAGAGGAACCCCAATCCGTGATTCCAGGATGTTTGGTCAAGATAACTCCAAACCAATCCCGCAACCCCGACACACCAAGCACACCACTTGATGACGATGCGATAGACATTACTGCGGGCTTGTTCGATATCAAACATGTGGCCAGTATAATTGCTCGGAGGACGCACATCACTGACTGGTAGAGGTCCCCGTGACATATGGATTTGGTGTCATTCTGAAAGTCGTCGAATTCACCGCAGCCGACGCCGACCGCCTGTACGGCGCGGGGTGTGACGACGCAAGCATCCTGACCCGTGACGGTGTGACCATGGTGCAGTTCGATCGCGAAGCGCCCACACTGGAAGAGGCGATCCGGTCCGCCATCGCGAATGTCGAATGCGCCGGCTTTGTGGTCAGCCGGGTCGAGATCGAGCGTGACGAATTGACCTTGGCGGCGTCTTGAAATGCGCGTCGCGAGCGACGCGGCTAAATGTTAAACAAGCGTGCCCGCCGGGTTTTCGAGCAACCAACGCAGCGTCGCGAGGAACTCGGCGGCGGTCGCGCCGTCGACGACGCGGTGGTCGAAGCTGCCGGTCAGTTCCATGACGTGGCCGACGGCGAGTTGGCCGTCGCGGACGACGGGCTGTTGCACGGCCGCGCCGACGGCGAGGATGGCGGCCTGTGGCGGGTTGATGATCGCCTCGAAGTGGTCGACGCCGAACATGCCCAGGTTGCTGATCGTGAACGTGCCGTCGGACATCTCTTCTAGCGACAGGCCTGTGCCGCGCGCCTTTTTCGCCAAGCGCTTCGTCTCACTGTTGATCTGCTGCATCGTCATGTTCTGCACGTCGCGCAGCGTGGGGACGACGAGGCCGCCGCCCTTCTCAGCCGACAGGGCGACGGCGATGCCCATATTGACCGTGCCGTGTTGCTCGATCGTCTCGCCAGCCCACATGCTGTTGACGATCGGGTGACGCATCAGAGCCTGCGCCGTGGCGCGGACGATGAAGTCGTTGACCGACAGCTTGTAGCCTTGCGATTCGAGCACGGTGTTGACCGAAGCGCGAGTCTCCATCAGGCTGTCGGCCGCGACGGCGACGGTCACCGTAAAGTGCGGCACGGTCGTTTTCGATTCGACGAGTCGTTTGGCGATCGTCTTGCGCATGTTGGTCAGCGGGTGCGACTTCGCCTCAAGCGCGACCGGCGGGAGCGTCGCCTTGGCGGCGGTCGGCGCGCCCTGTGTCGCCGGGAGCGGGGGCGCGGCGGTGCCGCCGGCCGGGGCGTTTTCAACGTCGCGTTTGACGATGCGGCCGCCGGGGCCGGTGCCCTTGATCGCGGCGATGTTCAGGCCGCGTTCGTCGGCCAATTTGCGCGCTACCGGGCTGATGCGAACCCGGTCGGGCGTGCCCGTATCGGCGGGCGGCGGCGCGGTCGCGGGCTGTTGCGGCGCGGCCTTCGCGGACGGCGCTTCGGCGACAGCCGTAGCCGTCGTCGAGTCGCCGTTGCCGCCGCCGGACGCGGCCTGCTTCGACTCGGCGGCCGGCTTTGAACCGGATGATTGTCCCTCCATGTCAGCCGCCGCGTCCTCGACGCTCTCGCCGTCTTCGGCCAAGATCATGATCACGGCCCCCACCGCCAACGTCGCGCCCTCCTCAGCCGCGAGTTTGGCGACCGTGCCGTCGTCGAACGCGCGCAGCTCCTGCGTCGCCTTGTCGGTTTCGACGTCTGCCAACAGGTCGTCGGACTTGACGGTGTCGCCGACCTTGACGTGCCACTTGAGCAGCGTGCCCTCTTCCATCGTGTCGGACAGTCGCGGCATTTCGATACGGATGGGCATGGTTCAACTCCGGGGCGGCCTGCCGGGTGTGTCTTTAGGATGATAGGGATTCGACCGCGCGGGCCGCCAATCGTCGTGCGCCGGTTTGGGAACGCGCTAAGCCGCAAGCGGCTGCGGGTGCGGGCGTCACGCGTTGTAGGTGACGGCGCGGACGGCCTCGACGATTTTGCGGGCGTGGGGCAGGGCTTCCTGCTCCAAGGCGCGTGAGTAAGGCGCTGGCACGTCGTCGTTGTTGACGCGGATGACCTTATTGTCCAGGTGGTCCAACGCGTTTTCGTAGACCTGCATCCCCACCTCGGCCGCGACGGATGCGAACGGCCAACTCTGATCGACGACGACGCAGTAGTGCGTCTTCTTGACGCTCTCGATAATCGTGTCGATGTCGAGCGGGCGGACGGTGCGCGGGTCGATCACTTCGACATCAATGCCTTCTTTTTCCAACTGCTCCGCCGCTTCGAGGGCGAAGTGAACCGGTCGGCCGAACGCGACAACCGTGCAGTCCGTGCCGGACTTCTTGACCTCGGCCTGACCGAACGGGATCAGGAAGTTGTCATCGTCCTCGGGCGCCGGCGGCGCCCAGGTCGGCCCGCCGTTGCCGTTGGCGTGCAGGTATCGGGAGAAGTCTTTGTCGCCGCGTGCCCCGAAGCCCAGCATGCGTTCGGACTCGAGGAAGAAGACCGGGTCCTCGGCGCGGATCGACGACTTGAGCAGGCCCTTGGCGTCGCGCGGTGTTGAAGGAATGGCCATCTTCAGGCCGGGCACGGAGCTGAACATGCTCTCGACGCTCCACGAATGCGTCGAGCCAAGCTGGCCGCCCGCGCCGTTGTTGCCGCGGAAGACAGCCGGGCAACCGAACTGCCCGCCCGACATATAGAGCATCTTCGGGGCGTTGTTGATGATCTGGTCGGCCGCGACGAGGCAGAACGACCAGCTCATGAACTCGATGATGGGGCGCAGGCCGTACATCGCCGCGCCGACGCCGAGGCCGGAGAAGCCCGTCTCGCTGATCGGTGCGTCAACGATGCGGCGCGGGCCGAACTCCTCAACCATGCCCTGGCTGACCTTGTACGCGCCGTTGTACTCGGCCACCTCTTCGCCCATGAGGAAGACGCGCTCGTCGCGGCGCATTTCCTCGGCCATGGCTTCGCGGAGGGCTTCTCGATATTGGATCTTGCGTGCGGTCAAGTCATCGCCTCTATCGACGTTGGTACGTCGGGTTGCTTCAACTCACTCCACTGCGAGGTTGAACCAACTCATTCTTCACCCCGAAACGCCTCGTGCGCCTCGCCCAGCTTGAACGGCCCGAACGGCTCGGCGTACACGTCGGTGTACATCTCCTCGATCGGCGTGTCCGGCGACTCGTTGGCAAACTTGACGGCGTCCTTGGCCAGTTGTTTCGCCTCAGCGTCGATTTCGTCGATCTGTTCCTGCGTCGCGACGCCGTGTTCGATCAGGTGTTGGACTAACGACTGGATCGGGTCGCGGTGGTCTTTGTAGCCCTGCACCTCGTTCTTGCTGCGGTACTTCTGCGGGTCGGACATTGAGTGACCCTGGTACCGGTAAGTCTTCACGTTGATGAAAACCGGGCCGGGCGTTCGGCCGTGCTTGTCGTACTCGGGGATCGCGCCGCGTTCCCACTGCGGGTTTTCCGCGCCGCGCGTCGCGGCGGCCTCGCGGGCGAAGCAGTCGTAGACATCGAGCACGTCCATGCCGTCGCACTCGGCGTAACGAATGCCGTACGACTGCGCCTTCTGTTTCAGGTCGTCGGCCATGGCCGTGCCGCGGTTGATATGCGTGCCCATCGAGTAGCTGTTGTTCTCGAGGACGATCATGGCCGGCAGGTTCCAGATAGCGGCGAGGTTCATCGCCTCGTGGAACGCCCCCTGGTTCAACGCCCCGTCACCCAAGCAAGCCAGGGCGACGTTCTGCTTCTGCTCGTACTGGATGGCGAATGCCAGACCAATGCCCAGCGGGACCTGCCCGCCGACGATCGCGTGGCCGCCGTACATGTGGTTCGGCTTGTCGAAAAAGTGCATCGACCCGCCCTTCCCCTTGGCACAGCCGGTGACCTTGCCGAACATCTCAGCCATGGCGTAGTTGGGGTGCATCCCACGGGCCAGAGCGTGGCCGTGGTCGCGATAGGCGGTGATAATGGGATCGTCGTCGCGGAGGGCCGAGATCGAGCCCACAGCCACGGCTTCCTGCCCGATGTACAGGTGGCAAAAACCGCCGATCTTGGCCTGTTGGTAGCTCTGGGCAGTCCGCTCCTCGAACCGGCGGATGACGAGCATCCGCTGGAGCATGGACATCAGCTTGGCCTTGTCCAGCGAGTCGGACAGTTCCTGGGCCTCGTTTTGGCCGGTCGCGGTCGTCATCAGTCTCGTTTACCCTTGGTCAACGACCCGGCCGGTCCTGGGCGGTCGGCCGCGGCGGGTCATGGGAGCGGCCCCCAGCGCATCGACTACGGGGGCGGAACAGTTTAGGGGCCTCGCCCGCGCCCTGCAACAGTTTCGCCGCACGACACGGGCTGAGGCGCGCACAGGCCCTGTTTTGTAGAGCAAGACTAGACGGTAAGGCCCAATGTCATGGCCGAATGACCACGCCATTAGATGCTTTGAATCCATGACGACACCTGGTTTGAAACCCATTACCGGACGTGGTTTGGCGACTCGGTGGATTGGCAGTAAACTCCCCGTCCACCCAACCGCGACGGAGTGCCCGCTTGACCCGTGTTCGCCCGATTCCGACCTCGCCGGCCCAGCCGGTGTTGCTTGTGTTGTGTCTTGGCCTTGTCACGACCGCAGCGTTCGGCCAAGGTGCGGAATTCGACGGCAGCCCCGTCGCCGACGTCAAGGTCGAAGGCCTCAAGAAGGTCAACCCCGACCTCGTCCGCAACCAGATCCGCCAACGCAAGGGCACGCCCTACGACTCGAAGGTGGTCTCGCAGGACATCATCCGCATCAACCACCTCGGCCGATTCGGCAAGGTCCGGGCTGACATCGTCAAGAAGCCGGACGGCTCGGTGATCCTGACCTACGTCCTCACCGAGCAGAACCTGCTCAGCGACGTGCAGGTTGTTGGCAACAACGAGGTGAGCGACCAGGAACTGCTGACGCTGGTCGTCCTGCGTGGCGGCGACCCGATCGACGAATTCCTGATCAATCGCGGCGTGACGGAGATCAAGAAAGCCTACCGCCAGCGCGGCTACTACCTGACCGACGTGACCGTTGACAAGAAGCTGCTGAACGACTCCGGCATCCTGATTTATCGCGTCATCGAAGGCCCGCTGGTGCAGATCCGCGACATCCGCTTCCGCGGAAACAAGGTCTTCGACGACGACCAATTGCTCAGCCAGATCAGGTCTCGGACGGCCATCTTCATTTTCCGCAAGGGCGAGTTGAGTCGCGTGCAGCTCGACCAGGACGTCGCCCGCCTGCGCACGTTCTACCGCAACCGCGGCTACCTCGAAGCGCAGGTCGCGCGGCGCATCCTACTGTCGGACAACCAGAAGGACGCGAACGTCGTGTTCTTCATCGAGGAAGGCCAGCAGTTCACGATCGACACGATCAAGGTCGAGGGCAACAAGAAGTTTCCCGAGCGTCAGGTCAAAGACATCATGAACCTGCACGAGGGCGACGTGTTCGCTGAAAACCTCGTGCGACGCAGCCAGAGTTCGATCACCGAGCTGTACGGCAAGCGCGGCCACCTCGACACCGAGGTGAAGATCGACCGGCTCTTCCACGAGCGAGAGCCCAAGGTCAACCTGGCCGTCGCGATCAAAGAAGGCCCGGCGTCGAAGGTCGGCAACATCTTTATCCGCGGCAACTCGCTGACGAAGGACAAGGTCATTCAACGGCAGATCCGCGGGAACTTTCCGGGACGCGTCTTCGATCGAGCCGGCATCGCCACGACGCGCCGCCGGCTAACCGAGTCGAGCCTGTTCAGTGAAGCGAAGATCACCGTGCTGGGCGACCCCGGCGATGAGTACCGGGACATCCTGATCGAGGTGAAGGAGGCCAATACGGGGCGGATCAACTTCGGCGCGGGCATCAGCTCCGACGCCGGCGTCATCGGCGCGATCGACCTGTCACAGCGCAACTTCGACATCGCCGATTGGCCGGACTCGCTCGGCGAATTCTTCTCAGGCCGGGGCTTCCGCGGCGCGGGCCAGTCTTTTCAGATCGCCCTGCAACCCGGTGACGACTTCAGCAGATACTCGGTGTCGTTCCGCGAACCGTACCTGCTCAACACCGACTTCTTCTTTGACACCAACCTGCGCTACTTCACGCGCGTGCGTGAAGATTGGGATGAAGAGCGATTCGGCGGGACGATGGGGATCGGCCAACGATTCGGCGACGTGTGGAGCGGGCGCATCAGCATCCGCGCCGAGAACGTCAACGTCAACGATGTCGAGATCGACGCGCCCGTCGACGCGTTTGCCGTCGAGGGCGAGAACAACATCACGTCGCTGGGTTTCACACTCACGCGATCGACGACGGACAGCCGAATCTTCCCGACGCGTGGCAGCAAGCTGAGCTTCGGTGTCAGCCGGGCCGGCGCATTGGGCGGCGAGTTCGACTTCACCAGCCTGTCGGCCAGCTATCAGAAGTTCTGGACCGTCGATGAAGACTTCCTCGGCCGAAAGACCGTGTTAAGCCTGCGCGTCTCAACGGCGTGGATCGCCGAAGACGGCGAGGCGCCGCTGTTCGAGCGGTTTTACGCCGGCGGCCACCGCACGTTCCGCGGCTTCGCCTTCCGCGGCGTTGGGCCGCGTGGCGTTCAGGCCAATACCGGCCGCGTCGGCGACGACCCGGTTGGCGGCGACTTCCTCTTCCTGGCGGGCATGGAATACAACTGGCCGATCTTCCAGGACATCATCCGAGGCGTCGTGTTTGTGGATACGGGCACGGTTGAGGAAGACATCGGCTTTGACGATTACCGGGTTGCTGTGGGTGCCGGCCTGCGGATCAAGATCCCCTTCCTCGGCCAAGCACCGTTCGCCCTCGATTTCGCGGTACCGATCGTCAAGGCGGATGGTGACGAGGAGCAGTTCTTCAGCTTCGACCTCGCATTGCCGATCCGATAGGTCATTGGCAGCCTGCACGACATCCCCCTGTGATCCACCCAACTTGGCTCAAATCACCAACTACTTTTGCCTCCTTAACATCCCGGTGATACCGTGGATGCAGACGGTCGAACCGACGAACCGGACCGACCGTATTGTCGGTTTAGCCGCGACCTGAGCCGGCTCCTGTCCGAACTATTGCCCCGGAGAACTCCCGATGACACGCACTCGCAAGATCTGGATCGCCGTCGCCACGCTGGCCTTGGGCCTGTGCTGGTTCGCCGGTGCGAACGCCAACCACGCCCTGCTCGCCGGCAAGCCCAGCGCCGTGGCTGTGATCGACGTCACCAAGGCCTTTGACGCACTGGCCGAAAAAGACGCCATCGAAGCCGACCTCAAGAGCCAGGGCGAGAAACTCAAGGTCGAAGAACAAGCCAAGCGCAAGCACATTCTCGCCCTGCAAGGCGACCTCGAGGTGCTGGCCAAGGATTCGCCCGCGTGGCGCCGCAAGAACGAAGAGCTGCAAACCGCCGCCATCGAGCTGCGCGTTTGGCAGACCTTCGAGAACGGCAAGCTCAACCGCGAGCGCGGCCTGCAGATCGAGCGGCTCTACCGCAAGCTGTCCGACGCCGTCGCGCGTCACGGCAAGGACAACGGCTACCACGTCGTCCTGTTCAAGGAAAAGCCCGTCGACTTCCGCAACGCCAAGCCCGAACAGATTCCCACACTCATCCAAGTACGTAAGGTGCTCTGGCACTCCGACGAATTGGATATCACAGACGCAGTCATCCAGTCGATGAACAACGAGTACAAGAACAGCCGCTGATCATCGACATTACAAACAGCATTGGAACCTTCCAAAAGGGCCGTTCCGACGGCCCTTTTGCATGCGCTCAGCCATTCACGACATGATGTCGTGTCCTTCCTTGAGGCTTCGTCCGAAAAGTAGGGTGCGTTTCAGCGCACCACGATGAACGGACGGTTCCCCCGCGGCTTTAGTGCGCTAAAGCGCACCCTATGGGCGAGCCGGTGGCTTTACGGACAAAGCCTAACGCAGATTGAATCGAGGACGGCACACTTTGGCTTTGCAAAGTGTGCCGTCAAACCATTGGCGACCCGTCCGTCAACCGGCACCCTTTGCCGAGCCAATGGCGGCACTCGTGATACGCTCACAACCGGGTATCTCGCATATCATCCCCGCGTGTCGACCTTCACCACGAGACAAATCGCAGACGAGACTGGCGGCGAACTGGTTGGCCCCCACGACCTGGCCATCGGCGGGGTGAACCAACTCGATCTCGCTGAACCGGGGCAGGTCAGTTTCATCCGCGACGGCAAGTACGCCGACGCGTGGGCCACATCGCGTGCCACCGCCGCCGTGGTCGGCCCAACCGTCGACCTGGAGCCGGGCGACGGTCGGGCATTCATCCGCGTCGCCGACGCCGACGTCGCCATCGCGGCCGTGCTCTCGCTTTTCGCCCCACCGCCGCCGACCGTGACCGAATCGCCCGACGACATCAGCCCACACGCTGTGGTCGATCTGACGGCCAAGCTCGGCACGGGTGTCAAGCTCGGCCCCGGCTGTGTCGTGGGCCCGCATGTCCGCCTCGGCGACGGCTGCGTCATCCACGCCAACGCCACCGTGCTCGACCACAGTGTGCTCGGCAGCGAGTGCGTGCTCTGGCCGTCCGCCGTCGTCCGCGAACGCTGCACGCTCGGCGACCGCTGCGAGTTGCATCCGGGCGCTGTTATCGGGGCCGACGGGTTCAACTATCGGCCCGACCCGGCGACCGGCCGACTGGTCAAGATCCCTCACATCGGCACGGTTGAGATGGGCTCCGACGTGGAGGTTGGCGCGAACAGCACCATCGACCGCGGCAAGTTTGGCCCAACCCGGATCGGCGACGGCTGCAAGATCGACAACCTCTGCCAGGTGGCTCATAACTGCCAACTCGGCAAGCAGGTCGTGATCGCCGCGGGCGTGATGATCGCGGGCAGCGCGACGATTGGCGACGGCGTTCTGATGGGCGGGTGTGCGAGCATCCGCGACCACGTGACCATCGGAGCCGGGGCACAGATCATGGGCTGTGCCGCCGTGATGAAAGACGTCCCCAACGGTGAGACCTGGGCCGGCTACCCCGCTCAGGAAGCCCGCGAGGCCGGCCGAATCTTCGCCGCCACCCGCAAACTCCCCGATCTGGCCCGCAAACTCCGCAAGCTCTGAAACCGCCGTCGCCCCGCCACACCTCCCCCGCCGCTTGCGGCTTAGCGCTCCCCTAATCACCCAAACCCGCCCGACTTGACCCCCAGGGTCACCAACTTTTTCCCCGCGCCCCGCCCCCGCCCCACTTATCCACCCCGCTCCGCCAGCCGATACAAACGATATCGATCGATCCAAACACACCCGGAGCGAGAAAGCATGAGCGCGTCACAGCCCCAAGCTGGACGACCCCCCGCCCCGGCCCCCGACACGCAGCAGGTCCTGAGCCTGGTCAGCGAACTCGAGAAACAACTCGGGCAACTGAAACAGGTCCAGCAGGACAACGATCAGTGGGCCGAACAGGTCACGCAGCGCGAGCAGGCGCTGTCGCAGCGCGATCAGGCGCTGGCTGAACTGCAACAACAGATCGATACCGAGCGCGAGGCGCTCGCCGCCCGCCAGGCCGAACTCGACAACGCCACGGCCGCGTTGGCGGAGCGCGAGGCGAAATCCGCCGAAGCACAACAGGTGCTCGAACAACTCGAAGGCGAATTGGCTGAACGCCAGCAGGCGATCGAGTCCGACCGCGCGTCGCTGCACACACAACAGCAGGAACTCGACGCGCAGATCGCCACCGAACGCGAACGGCTGTCCGCCGAGATCGCCGCCGACCGCGCGCAATTCGAGTCGCAAGCGGCCGAAGACCGCGCGCAGATCGATGCCGACCGCGCCGCGTGTAACGAAAAGCAGCAAGCCCTCGACGACCTGCGCGCGCAGGTCGAAGAAGACCGGCAGGCCGTCAACGCTGAACGCCAGGCGATCAACGCCGAGCGTGCCCAACTGACCGAAGACCGCGAAGCGTTCGAAGCGGCGCAGGCGCAGGTCGAACAGGAACAGCAGGCGATCGACGAGCGACGCGTCGCCCTGGCGTCGCAGCGTGAAGAGCAGGACGCGGCGGAGGCGCAACTCTGCGCGACCCGCGACGACCTGGAGGAGCGCCGCGAGGAACTCAACGCCCAGCAAGCCCAGATCGATCAGGACCGGCAGGCGCTCGAACAGCAGCAGGCGTCCATGACGTCTGAGCGCGAAGCCATTACCGCCGCGCAGGAACAGCTTGACAAGCAACAGGAAGACCTGTCGCATCAGTGGGACGAACTGGAAGCCGCGCAAGAGAAACTCGCCGACGAAACCGACGAACTGGCATCGCGTGCTCAGGATCTGGCCGAACGGGAACAGGCCTTGGCTGAACGGTCATCGGAGTTGGACGCAACCGGGCAATCGCTGAACGAACTGCGTGACGAACTCGAAATGCGCGAGGCCGAAGTTGGCGCCCGCTCCCGCGCGCTCGAGGCGCAGCAGTCGGCCGGGGCGGCGTCGCGCGAACGCGTCGCCTCGCTCGAGGCCGAGGTCGCCGCGTTGCGCGACACGCTCGAGGTCGAAAAAGCCGTAGCCGACGAACTGCGACAACGCGCCGCCAACCGCGACCAGAACGCGGAACGAGACGACTCCGAACTCGACGACCTGCGAACGCAAGTCGAACTGCAAGGCCACGAACTGAACGAGGCGCGGCAGGAGCTGGAGCTGCGACAGTCGGAGCTGGACGCACAGCGGCAGGCGAACGACGAAGCCGCGACTGAACTTGCGCAGCAGCGTGAACAACTCGAACAGACCCGTGCCGAAATCGAAACCGAGCGGGCCGCGGCCGAGTCGGTGCGGCAGTCGTTGGAAACCGACGTGGCCGGTCAGGTTGAACAACTCGACGCCCTGCGAACGGAACTCGACGAGGCCCGGGCGGTCATCGAGGCCGAACGTGCTGCGTTCGAGTCAGAACGGGCCGCGATGCAAGGCGGCGTGACCGAACAGAACGAGCAACTCCAGGCGTTGCGAGACGAGATCGACGCGGCCCGTGCCCATCTCGACGAGGAACGGAAAGCACTCGATGAAGAGCGTGCCGAGTCGAACAAGATCCGCGCCGACCTGGAGTCGGCGTCGGCCGCGATCAAGGCCGAACGCGAAGCCGCCGCGACGGAGCGGCAATCACTTAACACCAACGCCAGCGCGCAGACCGAGCAACTCGAAGCGATGCGCGACGAGTTGGACTCACTCGCGACCGAACTGGATCACCGCGGCAAGGTGATCGAGCAGCAGCATCAAGACCTCGAAGCGCGGCGCGTCGACATCGAACGACGTGAGCGCGAGGTCGACAAGCTTCAGGAAGCGCTGGACCGCAGCAACAAGGAGTTGGCTGAGCGTCGCAAGGTAGCCGAGCAGGAGTCGTTCGCCGGACAGGATCAGGTCGAACAGGAACGCGCGGCGATCGAACAAGAACGGACCGAACTCGAGGCGTTGCGCGACAAACTCAAGGGCAAGGAACAGCGCATCAAGGACGCGGACGCTGCCGTGCAGCGTCGCCGTCAACGTGTGCGTGAACACCGCGAGACGTTGCGCAAAGCGGTGACGAAGCTCAAGCAGCGGAAAGCGAAGTCGGACGCCGCCAAACGTCAGGCCGACGCGCTGCTCGAACAGCGTCGCACGCTGCTGGACGTCAAGCGATTCCTCGCCGCCTCAGAGGCCGAGATGGTCCGCCGCTGGGCGACGCACCGCGCAGCCGGCTACCTGATTGGCGTGGTCGTGGCCGTCGTGCTCATGCTGGGCGCGAGTTGGGGCGTGGCCGGCCGGTTGGCCGAACCGGTCTGGCATACGACGCTCTCCCTGCAAGCGCCTCCGCCGGCCGCCACGACCGATACGGAAGCCTGGAACAAGCAGCAGTTGGCCGACCTGCGTGACAAGCCCGTGCTGACCGAGGCCATCGAACGGCTCGGCCGAAACCACGGCCTGCGCCCCTTCAAGTCGCCGCAGGAACTGAACGACCATCTCGCGTCGACGCTGACTGTCAAGCCGCTGAAGGACCACACGTACAAACTGGTGTACGAGGGCACGGACAAGGAACTGGGCGCCCCGCTGCTTGAGTCGTTGAGCCAGGCGTTCATCAGCTTCCACATGGCCAACGACCGCCAAGCTGACCGCGCCACCGCCGCGCAGATCACCTCGGCCGCGGCCCGTGAAGCCGAGCCTGTCCGGGACGACTCACTGGTTCTGGCGGCCCGCATCTTCGGTATCGCGGTGGCCGTCGCGCTGGCGATCTTCCTGGCGATGAAGTGGTGGCTGCGTCGCACGGCCGGCGTCTTCGACGCCGCCCACGACATGCTCAACACGCTCGAAGACGACGAAGCGTGGACGACAATGAACGACGCGCCTGAATTGGCGTCCTGAGTCAAGCCGCGCGTGTGACGCCCAACTGCGCAAAAAAGGCCCGGCCAGTTGCGGGGGGGGCGGGTCAACTGGCCGGGGATTGACGGGAGTTGCACGGCCAACCAGCCGCGAACCCGTAACGCTTCTCGGCAACAGGTACTCCGGAAGACCCTGTCTACCGATTCACGACAACCATGTTCCATTACATACTATCGACCATTCTGAAGCATGGGGGCAGAGGCAAACACCCCCAATCGCGGCATCCGATCCTCTCATTCCACGCCATCGCTTAGCCTTACCGTGCTTTCCCTATGCCTCAACGAGTCGTTCGCGAATCGCGAAACGAGCCAATTCCACGCGATCGTGGATGTCCAGTTTGCTCATCAGCCGCGTCACGTGACCGTCGACGGTCTTAACGGCGACGTGCATCGTGCCGGCGATCTGCTTCTTGGCCAGCCCACGGGCGATGTAGCGCAAGACTTCCATCTCGCGATTTGAAAGCGTTGAAACACGCGTTCGGTGAGCGTCGCCGAGTCTGACGCCCCGTGTGTCTGCGACGATGCGGTTCAGCACTTCCTGCGAATAAAAGACGCCGCCTCCCGCGACACGTTCGATCGCTTCGACGACTTTCTCCGGCGTCTCCGACTTGACGACGTATCCCCGGGCGTTGACCTTCAGCGCCTGCTCGATGTAATAGTCGTGATGGAACGCGCTGAGAAACACGACGCGAGTTTCAGGCCGCATATCGCCGATCCGCTGCGCGGCGTCGAAGCAGATCATGCCGGGCATGTCGATATCCATCAGCACGATGTCCGGGTCGCACTGCATCACCGCGCCGATCGCGTCGTCGGCATTGTCGGCCGTCCCGACGACCTGAAAACCCGGGATGCCGCCCAGCACGCGTTCGAACGAGTCGCGCAGCAACGCGTGGTCGTCCACCAACAGGATGCGCACGATGTCTCTCATACCTTGACCGCTCCTTGCTTCGATTCGTCGAGCACCGAGGCAACCCGTTGAACCAGGTCAGACATTTGAAACGGCTTGGTCAGGGTCGGAGCGTCGTAGTTTGACCCCGCGTCGACCGCCAAGTGATCGCTGCCCGAAAGGATCAGCGCGGGCAGGTCAGGCCGAATCGAATGAATGGCTTCGAGGCATTCCGTACCCGTCGCACCCGGCATGTCCAGGTCCAGCACAGCCAAGTCAATGCCTTCACCCCGTTCGTCAAAGACCCGCAACGTGTCCCGCCCATCTTTCGCCCCGATCGCGTCGTAGCCGGACGATTTCAGAGTTGAGACGATCACCTCCCGCACGAAATCGTTGTCCTCGGCCACAAGGATGGTCGGCCGAACGCCGGTCGGCGGCAACGCCGTGACGGCGGCGGCATCAACGTCCCGTTGCGTCTCTACCTCGTCAGGGGACAGGTCGAGCGTGACCGTGAAGCAAGCCCCCTTGCCCTTCGTGGAGTCGACCGTGATTTGGCCGTCGTGATTCGAGACAATGCCATGCACGATCGCAAGTCCCAGCCCCGTTCCGTCGCCCCGAACCTTGGTCGAAAAGAACGGCTCAAAGATTCGGCCGCGGGTTTGTTCGTCCATGCCGCAACCCGTGTCGGCGACGCGCAGCACGGCGCGCCCGTCCTCGACGTGCAGCGACACGCGGATCACGCCGCCGTCTGGCATCGCGTCGCGCGCGTTGAGGGTCAGGTTCATCAGGACCTGTTGCAATTGCGACAAGTCAGCCAACACTGGGACGGCCTCATCGAACGGGCAGTCTTCGATCAGCCGAATCGACGCGGGGATCAGCCGTCGCAGCATCCGCATCGTTTCCGGAACCAACGTCGCCAGGTTAAGCACCTGCCGTTGTGGTGGCGACTTGTGAGCGAAGGTCAGCAAGGAACGGGCGATCCCCTCGCCCTGCCGCGCGACCCGTTCGATCGTGTCCAACGCCTCGGCCACGGCGCGTTGATCGGACAGGTCGCGGCGTGCGGCGGACGTGTGCCCCAGAATTGCCGTCAGCACGTTGTTGAAGTCGTGAGCGATCCCGCCGGCCAGTGTCCCGACGGCCTCGAGTTTCTGAGAGTGGCGAAGTTCGTGCTCAAGTTTCTCGCGCTCAAGTCGGGAACGTACGCGCTCAGAGATGTCGCGCGCGACACCGCACACGCGGTCGATCCCGTCAATCGGGACGTGCGATACCACGACCTCTACGGGATAGTCGATACCCGACTTGGTGCGATGCACCGTTTCGAATCGCATCGACCCGCGTTCGCATACCTGTCTGAAGTGTTCAGGCCAAACGTCGGCCGGAAACAGCGGGTCGACGTCGGCGACCGTCAACCGCAACAACTCGTCACGGGAGTAGCCAAGTCGCTCGCAGGCTGTCTGATTGGTGTCAACGATTCGGGCGTCCTGATCGACGATGAAGATCTCATCGCCCACACGGTCCATCGCGAATCGGGTGATCTGAGACCTCGCCGCGTCTTGGAGTCGTACAAATTCTTGTGACGCTCGCTTCGCATAAATACGCAACAGGGACCTGACAAACGCGGTGTCTTCCATCTCATGCTTGCGGAGCACGACAAGCAGGCCGACCACCTTGCCCTGGACATCACACAACGGGATGCCGGCATATGACTCAATGCTCAGATTCTTGAGCATGACGTCCAAGGGGAATTGATCTGCGACTCCTGACGGGTAGATGCAGATGCCCTGTTGCGTCACGTTGTCACACGGCGTGCCGGCTAACTCATAGGTGATCTTTGCGTCGTTGATCCCCGACCCGCGCAGGGCGACGGTCTCAACGACATTGTCGGATGCGCCACAGATGCGCCCAATCAGGCCGTAATCCGCGCCGAGGATTCTCAACAGGTCTTCGAGAATCTCGCCCAGACGGGCTTCGCTAGGTGACCCGGATGTTGCGTGCCGGGCCGCGTGTTCGATCGCCGAATCAATCCGCCTCGTGTCGTTCGTGTCCGCCATGACACCGCTCGGTCCTGTGTGCTGTGTTTGATCGACTGGGCGGTCAACTACGCAACTACACCGCACGACGCCAATAGGCTACGCCATCCGCGACGGGTCTGCCAACACGCTCTTACGGACATGCCGACGAAAGTAAACAGCCCCGGCCGAAACCGGGGCTGGTGTGATTGTCATCCGATGGGTCGGCATTGTCCGAAAAGTCACCGGCTCACCCGTAGGGTGCGCTTCAGCGCACCAAGGAAGCGGGGAAACCGTCCGTTCATCGTGGTGCGCTGAAGCGCACCCTACTTTTCGGACAACGGCGAGTCGGGGCTTACTCATCGCCCCCGCTTGACTTGCTGCCGGGCGTGATCGCGCCGGGCGCGCCGGCCGGCAGTTGTTCGCCGAGCAGTTGCGCGACGAGGCGGGACTCGCCGACCGTCGTGGTGATCTGATCGGGGCTGACGGCGCCGGCGGCCTCGGCCATCGCGGCGGCGTCTTCGAGCACCTCTTCCTGCGTCGGGTCTTCCTCGGCGATCGGCTCGGCCAGTTTCTTGACCTTCATCGTCGTGTAAGGCTTGAAGCCCGTGCCGGCCGGGATCAGGTGCCCCAGCAAGACGTTTTCCTTCAGGCCGACCAGTGTGTCCGTCCGCGAGGCGAGCGACGCCTCGGTCAGCACCTTGGTCGTTTCCTGGAAGCTGGCGCCGGAGAGGAACGACTCGGACTGGAGGCTCGCCTTGGTGATGCCCAGCAGCAGCGTCTTGCCGGTCGCCGGCTTGCAGCGCGACGCCTTGGCGATCTCGCCGCCGTCGGCCTCGACCTTGGCGTTGGCCTCCTTGATCTCGGCCTTGGTCACCAGCGCGTCAACGGGCAGGCTGGTGTCGCCCGGCTCCTTGATCCGGCCGACGTTGGCGATCCGCTCGTTCTCTTCGCGGAAGCGGAACTTGTCGATCACTTCGTTCGGCAGCAATTCGGTGTCGCCCGGGTTCTCGACGCGAACCTTGCGCATCATCTGGCTGACGATGACCTCGACGTGCTTGTCGTTGATCGGCACGCCCTGGGCACGGTAGACGTTCTGCACCTCGTCCAGCAGGTACGTGTGCAACGCCTCTTCACCCTTGATGCGCAGGATATCGTGCGGCACCAGCGGCCCGTCGATCAGCGGGTCGCCGGCCGTCACCGGGTCGCCGGTGTGGACGAGCAGGTGGCGGTCCTGTGGGACGTGGTGATCGACCTCCAGACCGGCCTCCGACCGGACGATGATCGTCATCTTGCCCTTGCGCTTGTCCGACCGCAGTTCGACCTGGCCGGAGATCTCGGCCATGACGGCCGCGTCCTTCGGCTTGCGCGCTTCGAAAATCTCGGTGACGCGGGGCAGACCACCGACGATGTCGCTGGAACCACGGGCCTCACGCGGCTGACGCGCGAGCATGTGGCCGGCGATGATGGCTTGGCCTTCTTCGACCTCGATACGCGCCTTGGCGGGCAGGTAGTGGAAGTCGAGGATCTTGCCGTCGTCGTCTTCGACCACGATCTGCGGGTGCTTCTCGCCCTTGTGCTCGA
>JANQSF010000066.1 GCA_028284155.1 Phycisphaeraceae bacterium | reverse complement strand
CTGAGCGACGCCGACGCGCGCGGCGCGGGTGCGCGGCGCACCGTCGGACGCGGCGACCTCGACCTGCTCGCCTACCGCGTCACACTCGACCTGGCGTCGCGGCGCGCGGGGCCGGTCGTGCTCGACACCCAAGGCCTGACCGAGCCGATCGACGCCGTGCGCGCCGGCCTGGCCGCGTGGAACGACGCGGCGATTGAGATGTAGCGGTCACTCGGAACACGCATGTGCTGCTTGACGTGCTGTAAGATCAACGCCACGATCACCTCATGGCTCGCCTGCCCTTCAATCCGGACCTCGTCTCACCACCCGACCCGCCGGAGGTCAAGGGACCTCCGCGCGGCCGACGTGACGACAACACGCTGACAGTCACGCAGGTCGCGTCGCTCATCAAGGACGCGCTGGCGACCGGCCTGCCCGCCAAACTGCGGGTCGTCGGCGAGGTGAGCAACCTGTCGGACCGGCAACACTGGTTCTTCAGCCTCAAAGACTCGGGCGCGGCGCTGCGTTGCGTCTGCTTCGCCTCGGCTGCGCGTCGCGTGAAGTTCAAAATGGCCGACGGCATGCAGGTCGTTGCGACCGGGCGGATCGATCTGTACGACGCGCAGGGCAACGTGCAGCTTTACGTCGATAAGCTCGAACCGATCGGCGTGGGCGAGTTGGAGCTACGGTTCCGAGCGTTGTGCGACGAGTTGCGGCAGGACGGCTACTTCGACATTGACCGCAAGCAACCGCTGCCGGTCATGCCGCGACGGATCGCGGTGGTCACGTCGCGCGCGGCCGCCGCGCTGCAGGACGTGATCAACACCGCGACACGTCGTTGGCCGGGCTGCCAACTGCTGTTGTACGACGTGCGTGTGCAGGGCGAATCGGCGGCGCCCGAGATCGCCGCGGCGATCAACGCGCTGTCGAAGCACGGGCCGAAATTGGGGATCGACGCCGTCATCCTGACGCGTGGCGGCGGGTCGATCGAAGACCTGTGGGCGTTCAACGAGCGGGCTGTGGCCGACGCGGTGTTCCGATGCACGCTGCCCATCGTCGCGGCGATCGGGCACGAAACGGACACGACGATCGCCGAACTCGTTGCCGACGCGCGGTGCGCGACGCCGACGCAGGCAGCGATGACGCTCATCCCCGACAAGGCGGCGATCGACGACCAACTCGACCAGCTATCACGCCGACTCAGGCTGCTGGTCGCCCGCCAGGTGCGCGAAGCGAATCAGCGCGTCGAAAGCGCGGCCCGGCACACGATGTTCCGGCGACCGCAGCGCATGGTCGAGCCGATGCGGCAGCGCCTCGATCAACTGGCGCGCGAACTAACGTCGCTTGTCCCGCGCCGCACAGAGGAGGCCAAAACAAGATTGGCGTCGTTGGGCAAACACCTCGAATCGGTCGGGCCGGTCAACGTGCTGGCGCGCGGGTACTCGTTTACGCTCGGGCAGGACGGGCACGTGCTGCGGTCCACCGGCGACGTCGCCGCGGGCGATCAACTGACGACGGTGTTGAGCGACGGGCGCGTGGTCAGCCGAGTCGAAGGCGGTGAGGCTGCACCGCCGAAGCCACGCCGCAAACGATCCAAGAAGTCCGATGGCGAGGACGAACCGAGATTGTTTTAGGCGTCGCGCCAGAGGCAGCGAGCGTCACGCGTAGGGTGCGCTTCAGCGCACCACGTTCGTACGGAAGCCGTCCAGTATGCCTGGTGCGCTGAAGCGCACCCTACACTTCGGCCGACGACTGATCATCCTGCAGACTTGGCCAACTTGTCCAGTTCTTCAAGCTTGAATCGCACGCTCAGGATATACGGCGACTCGCCCCTGTCCCAGTGTCCGTATGTCGTGGTGACGAAGGTGCCGTCGGGGAGCACTTCGACACCGGGGTAGGCGCAGTCGGCGCCTTTGGTGTTGTCTTTGAGTCGCACGCGGTACTGGCCCTGCCGGCCATGCACGAGGTCGTCGTATGTGCCGACCCAGCCGACCCAGTCGCCCTCGGTCGGCGTGTCGACGTGCGCGGCGGGTCGATCGCGGAAGCTGATGAAGAGTCGGCCGTCCGGTGCGTACTTGCCGGTGTGCCGGTCGCCGGAAAGCGCGATGGGCAGCTCGCGCGGGTCGGACCACGTCGCGCCCTCGTCATTGGAGAATATGATGTGCGAGTTGCGGCGTCGGCTGTTCTCGCGCAGCAGGCAGGCCAACTGTTTGCCGTCGGGTGAGCGCACGATGCCCGGCTCGCACAGGTGCACGTCGGAGCCGGCCCACACGGCCCGCGGGAACGACCACGTCAAACCGCCGTCCGTACTATTGACCTGATAGAGCGTGAATGAACGCGGGTCGCGCGGCTGGGCCTTGGACGCGAAGAACCGGCCGTCGTCGTGAAACTGCGCCAGGTAGTGACCCTTGCCCGTTTTGAGTTGGACGACGGCGCCCATGACGACGATGCCGCCCCAGTCGCCGACCTTGCGCAGCTCCGACCAGGTCGCGCCGTCGTCCTCGGTCACGGCGAGCCGCGCAGGGTACAGACCGGACCACATGATGATGCGTTTCTTGCCTTTCGGGTCGATCACGCGGTGCAGGGTCGGCACCTCTTTGCTTGTCGCCCAACTCGCGGGCGTGGGCAGGCGATCGGACCAGGTCAGGCCTGCGTCAGCGCTGCGTTTGTAAACGATCCCGCCCCGGCCGTGGCCCTTCGGGTAGACGCAGAGCATCGTCTTGTGGTCTTCGAGCAGAACGGTCGTCGGGTGGCCGAGGTACTGGCCCTTTTCACGGTCGACGACGACCTGCCGGTGCCTGTGCGCATTGAGATCGAGTGTGGGGATGGTGTAGGTCTTGGGCATGGGGACAGTTTACATGTCGCGGGACATGGGGGGTCGCTGAGAAGACTGTGAAAGAGCGCTAAGCCGCAAGCGGCGGAGACACCCACGGATTTGCATCCGTGGGCCGCAAGCGGCCTTACTCTTCGGCCTTTTCGATCTGCCAGACCTCGATCTCGACGGGTGTGGCTCGGCCGAAGATGGTGACGATGACTCGGACCTTGCCCTGTTCGGGCAGCGTCTCGTCGACCGTGCCGTCGGTGTTCTCGAAGGGGCCTGACGTGATCTTGACGTGGTCGCCCTTCTGGAACTCCATCTTGACTTCGGGCTGCTCGTCCGGCGGCTTGGACGCGAGCATCATCTTCTCGATCTCGGGGATCGTCATGGGGACGGGTCGGCCGGCCGTGCCGATGAAGTCACCGACGCCGGTCGTTTCCTTGATGAGGAAGAAGATGTCCTGCGGGATTCGGCCGTCCTTCTCCAGTTTCATCTCGACGAAGACATAGCCAGGATAGAGCTTCTTTTCCTGGATCTTCTGCTTGCCCGCCTTGACGGTCTTGATCTTTTCGGTCGGGACGAGGATACGGTTGACCAGATAGTCGAAGCCTTCGATCTGAACCTTGCGGAGCAGCGTCTCGCGGACGTAGTCTTCCTTGTTCGATGCGACACGCAGCACGAACCAGTTCATGCCGGGTGTGATCAGCGGTTCGTCATCTTCGTCATCTTCATCAACGTCGGCGGCAACCGGCGCGGCGACGGGCTCTTCGGCGGGCGCGTCGTCAACCGGGGTTTCCGCGCTGTCTTCAACGACGACACCGTCCGCGTCGATTTCGACCGCGTCGTCTTCAGCCTTGGGGGCCGTGACGGTGTTCACGTCGTCTTGCGGCGTGTCCTTGTTTTCCTCGTCGGGCATGACGGAGGTCCTTGCGCGGAGGGGTTGTCATTACGTGTGATGACGGGTCGCCGGGCGCTTTGCCTGGCTTGCTGTTTACGGCTCGGCGGGCGTGTCCGGCGTCGCGGGCGAGGGTTCGACCGACTCGGCGCCTTCGAGAATGCCAATCGACTGGAAGGTCTTCGCGAATCCAAGGTCGATCACGAGCAACAACCCGGCCAGCATGACGGTTCCACAAATGACGATCCAGGTCGAACCGACGACTTCCTTGCGGCTCGGCCAATTGACTTTCTTCATCTCGACTTCGGTGGCGATCATGAAGTCGGCGATCTTGGCTTTGTTGAGCGACCACCAAAGCAGCAGACCGACACCGATGATCAGCAAGACGGCGATGGTCGCCTGCCAATAGATCGGGTTCTCGCCGGCGTCTTTGAGTTCTTCCCATAGCCACGCGGCGGCCCCGAGCGCCAGCGCGCCGGCCCCCGCGGCGGAACAGAGCCGCGTCCACTTGCCTTGACCGGGTTTGTAAATGCTTAGGGCCATCTTGGTATTGCCGATTTGCGATTGACGATCTGCGATTGAATCACGAAACGTGCCTAGCGGTTTAGTCGGACGCGTTACAAGCGTGTTTCGTCCAAGGCATGCCTCAAGTCACCAGATTGCGACTCAATCGGCAATCGGCGATCGAAAATCGGCAATCCGTTGGGTTGTTCACACGCCAGGAGGGACTTGAACCCCCAACCTGCTGATTTGGAATCAGCTGCTCTGCCAATTGAGCTACTGGCGTTCCAATCAGGAGACAGGAGTCAGGAAACACGGGTCAGATTCGAATCGAATCCCCGCCTCTCGTCTCCTGTCGCCGGATGTCATTTCCGCTTCATCTTATGCAGCGTGTGCTTGCGCAAACGCGGGCAGTATTTCTTCAGGCCGGCTTTGAGCTTCTCCGGCATGCCGCCCTTGACATTCACGGGCGTGCGATAGTTCAGGTCACCGGTTTCGGTGCACTGCAGCCAGACGTACTCGACGGCGTCTTTGCTTTTCTTGGCCATGTTCCGCTCCAAATAGGCCCGCCATCTTGGCGGGCAAGCGCCGGACTTTTCCCTGCGTCACCATCGGTCGCATCGGATCGACGATGGGGGTTGACGGCTGCGCGACGACCATCGGCGGTCGCCGAGCGCTTGCCGACCTGGAAGGTCGGCCTATGTCCGCTTGTTACTCGATGATCTCGGTCACAACGCCGGAGCCGACCGTTCGGCCACCCTCGCGGACGGCGAAGCGGGACTCGGCTTCCATGGCGATCGGCTTGCCGAGTTCGACCTCGACTTCGATGTTGTCGCCGGGCATGCACATCTCAGCGCCGCCGAGCAGGTTGATGCCACCGGTTACGTCCGTCGTGCGGAAGTAGAACTGCGGGCGGTAGCCCGAGAAGAACGGCGTGGATCGGCCGCCCTCTTCCTTGGTCAGGACGTAGACCTGCGCCTTGAACTTCGTGTGCGGCGTGATCGACTTCGGTGCGGCGAGCACCTGTCCGCGCTCGACGTCGCCCTTCTCTATACCACGCAGGAGGCAGCCGACGTTGTCACCCGCCTGGCCCTGGTCGAGGGTCTTCTGGAACATCTCGACGCCGGTGACGGTCGTCTCGGCCGTGTCCTTCAGGCCGACGATCTCGACCTTGTCGCCAACCTTGACGATGCCGCGCTCGATACGGCCGGTCAACACCGTGCCGCGACCCTTGATCGAGAACACGTCTTCGACGGCCATCATGAACGGCTTGTCGGTCTCGCGCTCCGGCTCGGGGATCCACGTGTCCAGTGCGTCGAGCAGGTCCTGGATGCACTGCGCCTTGTCGGCGTCTTCCGGGTTGCTCAGCGCGGGGAAGGCGGCGCCGCGGATGATCGGCGTGTCTTCCTCGAAGTCGTACTTGGTCAGCAGTTCCTGAACTTCCAGCTCAACCAGGTCGAGCAGTTCGGGGTCATCGACGAGATCGACCTTGTTCAGGAAAACGACCAGCTTGGGCACGTTGACCTGACGGGCCAACAGCACGTGCTCGCGGGTCTGCGGCATCGGGCCGTCGGCCGAGCTGACCACGAGGATGCCGCCGTCCATCTGGGCGGCGCCGGTGATCATGTTCTTGACGAAGTCGGCGTGGCCGGGGCAGTCGACGTGCGCGTAGTGCCGGCCTTCCGACTCGTACTCGACGTGGCTGGTGGCGATGGTCAGAATCTTGGTCGGGTCACGACGGCCGTCCGACTCCGACGCCTTGGCGACCTCATCGTAAGGCTTGTGCGTGGCCAGACCCTTGGCGGCCTGGACGGCGGTGATCGCCGCGGTCAGGGTCGTCTTGCCGTGGTCGACGTGGCCGATCGTGCCGACGTTGACGTGTGGCTTGGTACGCTGGAAGGCTTCTTTGGCCATCGATGCTGCTCCAACTGAGGGTGAACCACCGACGCGGGCGACAGGCCCGAACCGGTCATGGTCATCACCAACCTAACGGTTGCTTAGTCGCCCACCACGGACGATCTGATCTCCGAATTCTGAGCCGACGCCGCTTCAACCGACGGGCTCGTTTGACAACAGGGTCGCCTGTTCGGCGGACCCGGCCGCTGGGGCCAAGAGCCACCCATGGGACTCGAACCCACGACCTCACCCTTACCAAGGGTGTGCTCTACCAACTGAGCTAGGGTGGCGAAACGGCCGGCTCAGAGCCTCGGCGGCCATCCACCAAAACCCGAAACCGACGGCGACGCCTTGGACACCCAACCAATCGGGCGGTTCCTCGGCCGACATCAACCCGTGCTGCGGGCCGACACCATAACCACCGCCTCGCCGAGCGAACAGGCCGATCGGCGAGACCAGAGGATAGAGCGGCCGCGCATGGGTGTCAACCGTTTCAATCCCCAAGTTCGTGCCGTATGCACGCCCGGTCTGCCGACCCGGTGACGGCCCGGAGTCTCCGACTCGCTGCCGCCACCATTTTCCTGAATCGGGCGGGCATGTGTGACGCCAAACGGACTCCGACCATCTCAAAGGGAACGAGGTGTGCAAACTTCCCGGTCCGGTAACGCCTCGTTCGGGTTGTGATAAGCGACAACCGCGTCCATTGGCGACCTGCGGCGCAATAGGCTATGATTTAACGGTTCGAAACTGATGGCGTCGATCTGACGCTACTTCTTGAACCGATGGAACTTCCGCATTCAAGCGACCTATGACACAAGACACTGCCAGTTCCAGCGCCGCACGAAGCGTCCACGACCGCGTGGCCGAGGTTATTGAGCAGATTCGGCCCACGATCCAGGATGACGACGGCGATATCGAACTGGTCGAAGTCACCGACGCGGGTGTGGCCCGCATTCGGCTGCACGGCGCGTGCATCAAGTGCCCGTCGAGCGACATGACGCTCCAGATGGGGGTCGAACGCAACGTTCGGCAGCTCGTTCCTGAGGTTGTCGCGGTTGAACAGGTCCCATAAGGCTAAATCCGGTCTTATGCAACGGTTCGACACGAAATTGTCCGATGGCTCAACTTAGCGACCGCGAGCCAAGGAAGGCTTGAGCGACCAACGGTCCAAGGACGGCGGGCTTCCCGATCAGGGTCCCGCCCCTTTTTACGCGCCAAGGCGTCAGCCCCAACCGCGTACCACCGACCGTTGCCGTCACTGGCCCACGCCAGACACGCTCGCGGCAAGGCTCGACCCGCGCCACCCGTTTCATGCCCGCCTCACATGGCGGCCCGAGCGGCGCGGGGTCAAGGAGATTCGGCCATGCTCGCATTGACTCGACGTGTTGGCGAAGAGGTGGTTCTGGGCGACCCGTGCAGCCCGATGGGCACCATCCGTGTCGTCGAAATCCACGGCGACAAAGTCCGCCTGTCGTTCGACTTCCCACGCGAAGTGCAGATCAACCGCAAAGAGCTAGCCGAAGCCAAACGACGCCAGCGCGACGACGACAACGGCCAGGGCGAAAAACAGGCGGGCTGACAGCACGGTCGGTCCGGCCAAACCGTTGGCCTGCGCACGTTACCCGACTTCGCGGACGCCCCTCGACGACGACGCGCCCCTCTCTCACGACGCCCCGATTGAAATACGAGCCTCGCACGCCGCGACCCTACCCGCAGGGCCGCGCCGGGCGACCCACAAACCCCACTGCGCCGACTATACTGCGGCCGACCGGCGGTTGGCTTGCCGTCTGAGGCCTGAATCCCGTGCAAAACCGATTCCTCAAAACCCTCGCCTGGTGGGCGATCGTGCTGGCTTTTGCCGCGCCGCCGACAGCCGACTTGCGCGCCCAGGACGACAACACCAACACGCCAGATACGTCGCAGACGACGCCCGCCGAAAACAACAAGCCGAACGAATCGGCCGACGGGGACGACAAGCCCGCCATCAAGTCGCCGCCCTTTTCGCTGATCAAGGCGGACAAGGCGCCCCTCTCCAAGCTCGGCTCGACCGACGAGTCGTCTAACTACATGATGGGGGCCGAGTTCACCAGTTGGGGTGCGGGCATCTACCGCCTCCGGCTGAACCGGTACCACGACAAGGCGATCAAGGGCGACCCGTATGTCATCCTTGAACCGCTCGAAGTGAACAACCCGCCGGGCAGTGACGAGCCTGTCATCCTGCAGTACGCGTTCGCCGCGCGGTGGGTCAAGGTCAACGGTCACCAGATCAATCTGGCCGGCGCATGGCAGAACGATGCGCCGGGAGAATACTCGGCGATAATCGCGGGGGCCGACGGCGAAACTCCCGTGCTGCGCATCACGCGCAAGTACACTCTGCCCCAAGGCGATCTCGGATACGAGTTGCGCTGTGTGACGACCTTCACCGACCTGCGTCAGGACAAAGACGCCGAACCGCTGAAGATTGAGTGGAAACAAAACGCGCAGACCGACATCCCGATCGACACGACGCGTTACATGGGCGACCGCCGCCTCGTGACGGCCGCGTACTTCTCAAGCAAGGACCCGAACCGCGTCCGCGCTTACATCAAGGACGCGCGTAACGCGCGCAGCGAAGTCATCGACGATCAGTTGCCGGTCTTCCCGGACCCAGACGTGCCGGAGGCCGAAGCGCTGACGTGGGTCGCGTTCGACAACCGCTACTTCTCGCTCATCACGCACATGCCGGTCGATGGGGACCCGGACCTCACGCCGGGCGACATCCCGCCGCTGAGCGACACGTACACACTCGAGGCCGAGACGCTGGGCGAAGCGACGCTCGACGCGGAACGCCGCGGCCTGATGATCTCGCTGACCAGCAGGTCGTTCACGCTCAGCCCCGGCAAGAGCGAGTCGTTCGAACTCGCCCTGTTCGCCGGGCCGCGTCATCCCGAATTGTTCAACGCGCAGCCCTACGCGGCCATGCAGTTCGACGAGTTGATCGTCTACGAACTGGGCTGCGCATTCTGCACGTTCCAGTGGTTGGCCAAGGGCTTGCTCTGGTTCCTCAACTTCTTCCACGACATCGTGTTCGACTGGTCGTTCGCGATCATCATCCTTGTCATTTTCGTTCGGATCTGCCTGCACCCGATCACGAAGAAGTCGCAGATCAGCATGACGAAGATGAGCAAGCAGATGGCGGCGCTTCAGCCCGAACTCGAGAAGCTCAAAAAGAAGTACAGCGAAGACCCCAAGAAGCTCCAGCAGGAGCAGATGAAGCTCTACCGCGAGAAGAACATCAACCCCGCGGGCATGCTCGGCTGCCTGCCGATGTTCCTCCAGACGCCCATCTGGATCGCGTTGTACGCGATGCTCTACTACGCGATCGACCTGCGGCACGAGGGGGCGTTCTGGGGCGTTGTCCAGTCAATCTCCTCCAATTGGGCATTCCTGGCTGACTTGTCACGACCCGACCGCCTGGTCGTATTCAGCGAAGAGCCGAAGCCGATCAGCCTGCTGCTGCTTCAGTTCGACTACTCGTCGTTGAACATCCTGCCGCTGGCGTGGGGCGTGTTGATGTACTTCAACCAGAAGTTGATGGCCCAGCCGGCTACGACCGACCAGGCTCGGCAGACGCAGATGATCATGCGGATCATGACGCTGTTCTTCCCCGTGCTGCTCTACTCGGCGCCGAGCGGGCTGATGCTGTACATCACCGCGTCGTCAATCGCGGGCATGCTCGACAGCTACATGGTGCGCAGGCACATCAAGAAGGAAGAAGAGGCCGGCACACTGTTCGCGCCAAAAGAGCCGCGCGGACGCGGCGGCAAAGACGACGACGGCAAGCCGAAGAAAGAAGGCTTCTTCGCCCGGATGCAGAAAGAACTTGAATCACGCATGGAAGAGCAGCAGCGCTCAGCCGGCGGCGGCAAGGGCCGCGGCCGATCCGGCGGCGCACCGGGCACGCGTCGCATGGCCGCGGCCGAACGCGCCGCGCAGGCGTCGCGCGAAAAGTCTGCCAAGTCGAAGCCGCGTAAAAACAAGCCCAAAAAACGCAAACGATGACGCCCACCGACGACACGATCGTCGCCGTCAGTTCACCGCCCGGCCGAAGCCCGCGCGGCCTTGTGCGCCTCGCCGGGCCGAACGCAATCTCGATCTGTGATCAACTCGTCGATCTCAAAAAACAAGGGAAGCAGTGCGACAAACCGCGCGTCCTGTGCGGCGCAACGCTGCGACTGCCCGCAACGGCAAACGCCGGAGGCACGACCCGCACGTTCGGCCTTCCGGTCCTCGTCGCATGCTTCAACGCCCCATCGACCTACACCGGCCAGGACATGGTCGAGTTGCAATGCCCGGGCAACCCCGCGTTGCTCGAACGGGTCCTGCAACACGCGTGCACATGCGGCGCGCGGTTAGCCGAGCCGGGCGAGTTTACTTTCCGCGCTTACACCGCGGGCAAACTCGACCTGACGCAGGCCGAGGGCGTCGCCGCGACCATCGCGGCAGTGAGCGACAGCCAACTGCGCGCGGCGAAACTGTTGCGCGAAGGCGAGCTTGGCCGGTTTGCGGACGACCTGGTCGACACATTGGCGACTCAACTCGCACTGGTCGAAGCAGGGATCGACTTCACCGACCAGGAAGACGTCGTGCCGATTGGGCCGGGCGCGTTGTTGGACGGGGTGGTTCAAATGATCAGCCGATTAGACGAGGTCAACGCACGCAGCCGATCGTGGGGCGAACTCGAAGCGCTGCCGCGCGTCGTGCTTGTTGGCCCGCCCAGCACGGGCAAGAGCACGCTCTTCAACGCGCTGCTCGGCCGACATCGCGCCGTCGTTTCCGCCTCACCCGGCACGACGCGCGACGTGCTAACCGAACCGCTCAAGTTGCATGACGCGGCTGATCGTCCTGTCGAAGTCTTGTTGACCGACATCGCGGGGCTGGACGACCCAACGAGCGCACTCGACCGCGACGCGCAACGAGCCGCGGACGACGCCGTCCGGCGCGCCGACCTGATCGTGGCGGTGGACGACGGCCAGCCGCACGCATCCGATCGGCTGACTAACGACACAGCGGAATCGCTGCACATCCGCGCCAAGAGCGACCTGCCCGATGCGGCAGGCAGTCCCGAATCAGATCTCGACATGCGCGTCAGCGCTTTGACAGGCGAAGGTCTCGACGACCTCCGCCGAGCGATCGCCGAACGTGTGAGTCAACGCGGCGTCAGCCTGTCGGGCGACATGCTCGCGCTGCAACCGCGTCACGAAAGCGCGTTGCAAGCCGCCTCGCAATACCTGGCAGAAGCGCGCGACCTGCTGGCACCGCAACGAGACGCGCCCGCGATCGCGCACGTCGAACTCGTGGCCGGCGCGATGCGCGCGGCCCTCGACGAGTTGGCCGGCCTCGGCGGCGAAGTCACACCCGACGACGTAATCGGCCGAGTCTTCGCGACGTTCTGCGTCGGCAAGTGAGTCAGCGGGTAGACCACGACGCGCCACAACTGCCGCCATAAGCCGGGTCTTTCCGAAGACCCGGATCGGACAGAGTGACCGCAGATGGCGCGGACGACGCGGATAGGACGGGAGAGGACCCGCATCGAATCTCATCCGTGCGATCCGCGTGATCCGCGGTTGTCTTGTTTAAGTTGCATTCGATCCGGCCCTTCGGAAAGACCCGGCTTCGCGCGGTTTGGGACGCAAATGCGATGCACAGGGGTCGCCTACACTTCCCGCTCGACTGAGCGACGACCATGGCCAAGCGACCCAAACAGAAGAAAGACCTTTCGCCGCGCATCGTCAACCGGCGTGCCCGGCATGACTATCACGTGGTCGAGTCGCTTGAGGTCGGCATTCAACTGACCGGTTCGGAGGTCAAGAGCATCCGCAATGGGCAGGTCTCATTGGCTGAGGGATTTGCACGCGTTGACCCGAACCGGATGGAGTTGTTCCTGTTGGGCGTCAACATCGCGCACTACACACACGCCGGGCCGAAGACCGGCCACGAACCGACCCGGCCACGGAAGTTGTTAGCTCACAAGAGACAGATCGCGAGCCTGCTGGGCCAAACCGCGAACAAGGGCACGACGCTCGTTCCGTTGACGATGTACTTCGTGCGCGGCAAGGTGAAGGTCGAACTCGGCGTCGTGCGCGGCAAGCAGTCGCACGACAAACGGCAGGACATCAAGAAACGCGACGCGGACCGCGACATCAGGCGGGCGATGACGAAGAAGGTGATTTGAGTCCAATGACCAATGTCTAAATCCCAATGTCCAAGTTGTACATCATTTGACATTGGGATTTGGACATTGGTCATTCACCCGTGCAGGCGGGGCAAGCCCCGCGGCTAAACTTGTCGCCCACTTTCAACCCCCTCGTCGCTAGTCGCTCGTCCCCCATCGCTTCCCCGCCCCATGAACCACCCACGTCTGCTCATTGCCGTGTCGATGGTCATGTCGTTCGTCGGCTTTCTGTACGGCAAGGGCGTTTACTTTTTCACCGACCGTGTACTCAAGTTCGACGAGTCGGCCAACCTCTGGCTTGCGTTGGCGGGCGGCGCGATTTACGTCGCCGCCGCGTTGATGAGCCACGCCGTCGCGGATCGGATCGGTGAGAAGCGGTTGGCCAACGCGACGCTCCTGTTGTTCCTCCTGGTCAATGGATTCGCCGCGTGGCAGCCGAATGTCGCGGGTGTGTGGGTCGCGCACATGGGCAACCAGATCAGTTGGGCGCTGTTTTGGCCGGTGATCGAGTCGTATTGCGGCGCGGGGCGGACGCCCAAACAGCAGTCGCGCTCGATGGGCGCGTTTAATCTCGCGTGGGCGAGTACCGGGCCGATCGGCATGCTCGCGGCGGCACCCGTGCTGGCCGCAGGCAACAGGTGGCTCTTCGTCGCGACCGGCGCCGCGGGCATTGTCGTTTTCTTCCTGCTCATCCCCGTCGCCGCTCGGCCGAAGCACCTCGATGGCAACCACCCCGATCGTCCCGACCCCGTCCTGACAAGGCGCTACAACGCGCTGCTCGCCTCGTCACGCTGGACGATGCTGTCCGCCTTCGCGCTCACACTCATCGTCGCGTCGCTCATGCCCATGCTGTTCAAAGACGGACTCAAACTGAGCGAGTCGAAGTCCATCTTGCTCGGCTCACTCAAGGACTTTGGCCGAGTCGTCATCTTCCTGCTGCTGTTCCTCACCCACCGATGGCACGGCCGAATCGACGTGCTGCTGGTGACGGCGCTGGCCGTGCCGATCGGGTTCTTCACCGTGCTCTTCGCACCGAACCCAACCGTCGCGGGCGTCGGCGTCGTGACGATGGGTTTGGCTGAGGGCGTTGCCTACTACGCGGCGATCTACTACGCCATGGTCGTCAAGAACGCCTCGGTCGACGCCGGCGGGGCCCACGAAAGCCTGGTCGGCCTCGGCTTCACCATCGGCCCGGCCGCGGGCCTGCTGGGCCAATACCTGACGACCCTCTTCGACGACCGCGTGCTGGGCAATGTGCTGGGTATCGGCCCGTTGATCGTCGTCTGCGGCGTCATGGGCTTGCGGTCGCTGTGGCGGGCGAGGGCCAATCCCGTTGAGGGCGAGCCGGACCCGACGGTATGATTGTGTAAGGGTGAAATAGTCGAGATCGGCCTGCGACTAACGCCGAACACCTCACCGGAGTCCACGCCATGCACGGGTTGACACTTGCCGAATTCAATTGGTCGTCCCTCGTTGCGCCCGAAGTGTTGGTGTTTGTTGTGGGCGGGCTGATCGCGATCATCGCCATTCTTGCTGGCGCGGTCACGTCGGTGATGAACAACCGGTCACAGGCACGCCTGAAGATGGACATGCTCGACCGTGGGATGTCCGCCGAGGAGATCGAACGGATCGTCAACGCGGGCACGGACGCGGCGGGCGACGCCGAGGAAACCACTTCATAGCGACCGGCTTCGGGGCCAGGCTCGGCTCTTACCCCAAAAGCGCGGCACACCGTTCAAGCAGATGGGGATCGATCGTCGTCCGGCAACGGCAATCGCCAGGTCGGTATGGCAGCCAACATGACGGTCACAAGCAACACGACGCAGACAGGCGTCGCGCCGTCCAACCGCCTCAACCACGAAAATACACCCACCGTGTGACCCGCCGCGACTACGAGACACAGGTCGACCGCGACGCGCGTGCGCGCTAGTCGGATGACGGTCGTAAACACGACCACCCAGCACACCACGCCGCCAAGGAAGAGCAACGGGTGATCCTGCAACAAGACCCGCGGCAACGGGCTCCATTCCACGACTGTGACGTATTCGCCACGCCAATACGTTGCCGGCTGCAACGCCAGCGTGATACCCGCGTCAGCCAAGCACATGACGATCGGCAGGACGAGCATCCAAGACGGGTTCATTGTCAACCGGTCCGCCCACGAAGACGCAACAGAGCGTTGCCCTCTGCTCGTTGGAATCGCGTCAGTCATTCAGCGCCACCCCCACCACCGCGACCCCCGCGTCGTCCGCCGCGGCCAGCACGTCGTCTTTGTCAATCAAGATGACCTTGCCCGCCTCGACCGCCAGGCAGGTCGCCTTGTGGACTTGCAGTTTCTCGATCGTCTGCACGCCAATCACCGGCACGTCGAAACGCATGTCCTTGTTCGGGCCGGCCGTCTTGAGCAGCGTCCACCCGCCCATTCGGCACAGTTCGCCGGCGCGTTCGATCATGCGGTCGGTGCCCTCGATCGCCTCGACGGCGATGACCTCGCGTTCCTTGACGGCGATCGATTGGCCGATGTCCAGTGCGCCAAGTTGTGAGACCAACGGCAACGCAAACGCGATGTCGGCCTGATGCTCGCCGGTCGGCTGCGTGCGTGTCAGCACACCCTCGTCGGCCAACTGCTGCGGGATGTAGCGGGTTGAGTCGGTCAAGTGGATGCCGCCGCGGGCCAATTCGTCAGCGATCGCTGTAAGCACGACCTGGTTCCGTTTGTCGTGCCGAAGTGTACGGTACCAGAGCTTGATCGCACGCAGGTCGGGGATCTGCTTGAACAGCCGAAGCGGGTCGTACATGCGTGACTTCTTGACCCGACCGACCATGACGGTCTCATCCGCGCCGAAACGGCGCAGCGTACGTATCCACTTACCCAGTTGCACCAGTCCGACCGTGCGGAAGTCGTCGCACAGGTCGGGCAAAGCAGGGTCGTACTGGCCGTACAGACCGACGCACGCGACGGAATGACCGGCGTCACGGATACCCTGCGCCGTGAGGATCGGCAGTCGGCCCTGCCCGGCGATGAGTCCGATGGGTGGCATGGGGAATGTTATGCGTTGCTTGAAAACACGATTGGCCCACCCCACGTGCCGGACGCAGCCCGATATCACGGCGTCGGCGAGACCTGTTTTACCCACGCGTCGTGCAAGCCGCGCAATCGCTTCACGACCTCCGGCCGCTGCTTGGCGTGGTTGACCCGTTCCGGTTCGGGGTCGGCTAGGTTGACCAGTTCGACCCGGTCGCGCGGCCCGCCGATGAGTTTCCAGTCGCCCTCCCGCACAGCCCATTGCAAGTGCCACTGCCAGTGCAAGACCTTGTAGTGCGACGGCGCATTGTCCTTGATAATCGGCACAAGCGACGAGCCGTCGAACGTCACGCCTTTCGGCTTCGCCACGCCGCACAGGTCGAGCACGGTGGGCATCCAGTCACAGGCGGTCACGGCCTGCCCGCGCACGACGCCCTTGGGCAGCGCGCGTGGGTAGCGGATCATGGCCGGCACTCGGATGCCGCCCTCGTAAAACTGCCCCTTGTGACCGCGCCACTTGCCCGTGTTACCCCCACCACCGTGCGCGCCGTAGTAGTGGCCTTTCCTCAGGCCGCTGTTGTGGTCGTCGAAACGGATCGTGTTGTGTTCAGCCGAATGCCCGTTGTCGCTCATGAAGATGACGATCGTGTCGTCCGTCAGTTTCAATTCGTCAAGTTTCGCAAGCACTCGGCCGACGCGGCCGTCCGTCGTCGAGATCATCGTTGCATACGAACGACGTGGCATCGGCAGGTCTTTGTAACGCTCGGCGAACTTCACGTCGCCCTGTTCCGGGTAGTGCGGGATGTTGAACGCCAGATAGAGCAGGAACAGCGAATCCTTGTTCGACTCGATGTATCGCAACGCCTCGTCCGTGACGAGGTCGGGAAAGTATTCGCCCCTGCGGAACTGCTCGGTCGTCCCTCGGTACAGGTCGTGGAACCCTTTGCCGTGCAGGAAGAAGTGGTTGTAATTGTCGATGAACCCGCCACGGTGACCGAAGAACACGTCGAATCCCTGCTTCGTCGGCCCGTGCGTCGCCGCCGCGCCCAGGTGCCACTTGCCGAACAGGGCCGTCTTGTAGCCGGCCGACTTGAGCGCCTCAGCGAGCGTTACCTCCGACAGGTCCATGTTGCGACCGAACGGGCTCTTGAGGTTGCCCTGCGTCCAGTGGTTGACATTGCTGCGCTGCGGGTAGCGCCCGGTCATGAACATCGCGCGGGCCGGGCAGCAGACCGTGTGCGCGTAAGCCTGCGTAAACCGCACACCCTCGGCCGCGATGCGGTCCATGGACGGCGTGTAAAGGTCGGTCGAGCCGTAGCAGTTGACGTCAAGCGTGCCCTGATCGTCGGTGAACAGGATGACGACGTTGGGTTTGCGCTCGGCCGCTTGCGCGGTTACGAGCAGTGTTAGCAGGATGACGGAGGCGGTGAGAAAACGTGACATGACTTGCCTCGCTTCAGAGCGGTATTCAATCTTAATGGTGGGTGCCTGTGAATAGGCGAAGCGTTTCACAGCTCTGGATGCTCAAATCCGTGAAACGCTTCGCTTATTCACAGGCACCCCGCGCGGCGTGCCGGGGTTGCTCAAAGCAGCAACCCCAGCCACCCCTGAACGCGTTACTTCGCCAACGCCTTGAACCGCCAGTGCGGCGACGGCGTGTGCGCGTCCTTGAAGACCTGCCTCGCCTTGGCCACGATGTCTGGGTGTTGGTCGGCTACGTTGTTTTGCTCGGCGATGTCCTTGTGCAGGTCGTACAGCAGGATCGGCGGGTTGGCGTTGTTATTCAGGTTGCGCTGAATGGCTTTCCACTTGCCCATGCGCGCCGCGCGTTTACCGCCGCGCTCGTAAAACTCCCAATACAGGTAGTCGTGCTGACGCTGCTTCGCGTCCTGCCCGAGGATCGTCGGCAGGTAGCTGATACCGTCAATTCTCTTGGGTGCGTCGATCCCCGCGATCGCGCAGGCCGTGGGCAGCAAGTCCCAGTGGGCCGAGATGTGGTCGTTCACTGTCCCCGCCTTGACCTTGTTCGGCCAGCGCACGATCAGCGGCACGCGGATGCCGCCTTCGGTCAGGTCGCGCTTGAAGCCGGTCAGCGGGCCGTTTGAGTCGAAGAACACCGGGTCGTGACCGCCCTCTTTGTGCGGGCCGTTGTCGCTGGTGAACATCACGACCGTGTTGTCATCGATGCCCAAGTCCTTGAGCAACGCCATGACCTGGCCGACGCCCTCGTCCAGCTTCGTCATCATGCCGGCGAAGACGGCGATCGGGTTGCTCTGGTTCGGCGGCCGATACTTGCCGACGCGGTTGTTGAACTGCGGCCACTTCTTGCGGAACGGGTCGGCGTACTCGGCCGGCACGTGCATCGCCGCGTGCGGGATGGTGATCGGCAGGTAGCAGAAGAATGGCCCGTCTTTATGGTCACGGATGAACTTCAGCGCCCGCTCCATGATCAGGTCTTGCGAGTACGTCTTGCCATCGAGCTTGATCTGCTTCTCGTTGTCGTACAGCCAGGTCGGGTAGAACGTGTGCGCGTTGCGCTGACAGTTGTAGCCGTAAAACACATCGAACCCCTGGTTCATCGGGTCGCCCTCGCTGCCGGGGAAGCCCATGCCCCACTTGCCGAACGCGCCGGTCTTGTAGCCGGCCTGCTTGAGTAGTTCGGCCACGGTCACCTCGCTGCCCGCCATCGGCGCCTGGCCAACCGGCCGAACCTCGCGGTTGCCGCGCACGACGCAGTGCCCAGTGTGCTTGCCTGTCATGAGCGAACAGCGCGTCGGGGCGCAGACCGTCGAGCCGGAATAATGCTGCGTGAAACGCATCCCCTCCTTGGCGAGTCGGTCGATGTTCGGCGTCTTGAACTTCTTCTGGCCGTAGCAGGAGAAGTCGCCGTAACCGGCGTCGTCGACCATGATGTAGATGATGTTCGGGCGGTCGGCCGCATGTGCCACGCCGACCGAGCAAACGATCAACAGGCCGACAACGAAAACACTCAAAACATTCGAGGGAGTCATGCGGTTCATCACAGAATGGGCTCTTTCGGTGCGGGTGCAGGTTTGGGGGATCGAAACAGGGTAGCGGGCGGTCATGCCGCCGGGCCAACCGTCGGCGAACTGCTGACGTGGCGACAGTCCGCTCGCATCCAGTGTACCGAAGCGCCGCGACGTCCTGACGGGTTGGAGTCAGAAACTCGCAGGCGGTGCGCCGCGGCAGGCAGTCAATCGGCTCAACTGCCTAAAAAAAGAGCACCCGGCCAGAATCCAGGCAACCCGACCTGAGCCGATCAGCCGACCCAAAGCACATCGACACTCATTCTCATGCCACCAAGCCACTATTTCCGCGCCTCATTGCGGGACCGGGCAAATCGTCGTTGTGACTGGTACGGCCGTTGCAATCTCGGTCAACGGTGGGAGCCGCTGCATCTGTTCTGCGCAACCGCGTGCCTCATGGGTCGCGGGCGCGACTTGGGAACGCCTGTTCCACCGCGGCCGCGACACCCGCACGCCCTCGTACCCGACCGATCGCCGGCCGGGCTTGTTTGATACCTCCTGACTCGAAGGACTACGGTGACGGACATGAATGCAAACCAGACGCGACAGGCCGCCATTGCCGCGATCGCCACGAACGACGCGGTTGCCAGCCAGTTCGACTACACCCAGCAACCGACCAGCAGCGTCTGGGGCGACAACGTCTTCAGCGTCGCGGAGATGGCTGAACGTCTGCCCAAGAATGTCTACCGGTCGTTGAAGAAGACGATCGCCGACGGAGGCACACTCGACCTGACCGTGGCCGACGCCGTGGCCGAGGCGATGAAGACCTGGGCGATCGAACGTGGCGCGACCCACTACGCGCATGTCTTCTACCCACTGACCGGCCTGACCGCTGAGAAGCACGACAGCTTCTTCGACCCGGACACGAGCGGCGGCACAATCTCCGGCTTCGAGGGCAAGACGCTGATCCAGGGCGAGCCGGACGGCTCGTCGTTCCCTTCCGGCGGTATCCGCCAAACCTTCGAGGCGCGCGGCTACACGATCTGGGACGTGACCAGCCCGGCCTACATCATGGAGAACCCCAACGGCGCGACGCTGTGCATCCCGACGGCGTTCGTCTCGTGGACGGGTGAAGCACTCGATAAGAAGACCCCCGTGCTGCGCTCGATGCAGGCACTCAACGAGCAGGCGCAGCGCGTGCTCAGATTCTTCGACACGGCCGGCGCGTTTGTCAGCTCGACGGCTGGCGCCGAGCAGGAGTACTTCCTGGTCGATAAACGCTTCTACTACAGCCGACCCGATCTGATGGCCTCGGGCCGCACGCTGTTCGGCGCGCCTCCGCCGAAGGGGCAGGAGTTTGATGACCACTACTTCGGCGCGATCCACGACCGCGTGTTGGCCTGCATGTTCGATGTCGAGCGTGAGCTGTTCAAACTCGGCATTCCCGCCAAGACCCGTCACAACGAGGTCGCACCGGGTCAGTACGAACTGGCCCCCGTGTTCGAGTTCTCCAACATCGCAACCGATCACCAACAGCTCATCATGACCACGCTCCGCAAGGTCGCGGAGAAGTACGGCCTGATCTGCCTCATGCACGAAAAGCCGTTCGCCGGCGTCAACGGCAGCGGCAAACACCTGAACTACTCGATGGGTTCGAGCATCGCCGGCAACCTGTTCGACCCCGGTGACACGCCCGCGGAAAACGCGCAGTTCCTCGTCTTCTGCTCGGCCATGATACAGTCGGTCTTCCGCTGGTCGAAGCTGCTTCGTGCGGCCGTTGCGAGCGCGAGCAACGACCACCGGCTGGGCGCGAACGAGGCGCCGCCGGCCATCCTATCGATCTTCCTTGGCGACGAGTTGACGCAGGCGATCGAGGCCATCGCCACCGGCTCACCCGTCACCGCGAAGCAGGACACACTCAGCGTCGGCGTCGACGTGTTACCGCCGATCCCCAAGCACTCGGGCGACCGCAACCGCACCAGCCCGATGGCGTTCACCGGCAACCGGTTCGAGTTCCGCGCCGTCGGCTCGAGCATGTCGATCGCCGGCCCGTTGGTCGTGCTCAACACGATCATGGCCGAGTCGCTCAGCGAGTTCGCCGACAAACTCGAAGCCTCCGGCGCGTCGAGCGTGGGAGAAGTCGGCTCGGTCGTCGAGTCGATCGTCAAAGACGTCTGGACCGGTTGCTCGGCCGTGGTGTTCAACGGCGACGGTTACTCGGACAACTGGCACGCCGAGGCGGAGAAGCGCGGCCTGCCGAACCTCAAGACCGCGGCGGACGCCCTGCCACAGATCAAGGCACCCGAAGCGGTCGAGCTGTTCAAGAAGTTCAGCGTCCTGTCCGAACGCGAGGTCCACTCCCGCTACGACGTGTACGCCGAGCAGTACATCGCTTCGGTCAACGTCGAGTCGAATCTCGTCGTCGAGATGGTCCGCACGCTGATCTTCCCCGCGGCAGTGCGCTACCAGGGCGAACTGGCGCAGAGCCTGGCGAACCTCAAGGCCATCGGCATCGAGCCGGACCACAAGACCGTCGACAAGATCACCGACCTGATCAAGAACATCCAGGACGTGACCGAAGGCCTGGAGACGCTCAAGGCCAAGGAAGCGGAGATCACCGACGTTGAAGAGCATTGCACCTTCGTCAAGGACGAGATCCTGCCTGTCATGCTCACTATCCGCGAGTACGTCGACACGCTCGAAGGCTACGTCGCCGACGACCTCTGGCCGCTGCCGACCTATCAGGAGATGTTGTACATCAGGTGATAAGCGTGACGGCACGTCAGTATGCCGTGTGCATAAATCGCAAACTGACAGACATTATCCCACAATCTGAGTGCTCGACAGCGGCGTCCATTGGACGCCGCTGTTCATTAACGGGGCACCCAACAAGTCCCCGGCTCAAACGGATTGGTGCGTCGCACGACGGGCGCAAGCCGCGGCGATGTAACATGGGCACGTGTTTGCGATCTCAAAAACCGTCCTACATCAACGCGGGAGGCACACGTCATGCAACGCCTGCTCTCTATTCTGCTGGTCGTCACTTGCGGCCTTCATGCCTCGACCTCCGTCGCCGCACCGCTGCAAGCCGGCGTGGGCAAGGCCGACATCACCGACCGACAGCACGGCCCGGTCAACGACCCGCTGTACGCTAAGGCGCTCGTCCTGAAACAGGGTGAGACAGCCGTTGTGCTCATCACGATCGACGCCGTCGCGATCGGCGAGATCGGACGAATCGGCAACGACTTCCTGAGCACCGTTCGCAAGCAAATTCAAGACGAACTCGGCGTCCCGCCCGGCAATGTCCTGATCAACGCGAGCCACTGTCACGGCGTTGTCCGGCGAGACACGGCCGCGCTGACCGTCCAAGCGGTGAAGCAGGCGTGGCAAGCCGTGACGCCCGTGCGCGTCGGTGTGGCGTCCGGCCAGGAGCCGCGCATCAGCGAGAACCGACGCCTGCACATGAAAGACGGCAGCGAGGTCGACATGAGACGCGCGTACGCCTTGCCGGCCGACAAGGATGTCGCGGCCGTCGGGCCGATCGATCCGCAAGTCGGCGTGCTGCGGCTCGACCGCCAGGACGGGCGACCGTTGGCTGTGCTCTACAACTTCGCCTGCCACCCGATCATGGGCGTGCCCGGCGGCGGCAACACGGCCGACTTCCCCGGCTTCGCGTCGCGCGTCGTCGAAGACTTCCTCGGCCACGGCGCGATGGCGTTCTTTGTCCAGGGCTGCGCCGGCGACATCAACCCCGTGCGCTACAAGACCGTCACCCAACCGCCCGACGCCGAACCGCTGGGCAACCTGCTTGGCCTGACGGTCGTGCGAACGTGCAAACAGATCAAACCGGCAGACGACGCGACGTTGCGCATGATCAGCCAATCCATCGACCTGCCGCGCGCGACGGATTACGGCAAACGGATCGCGGCGATCGAGGACGAGCGTGTACGACTCCTAAGTGCGCTGCGGCCGACCGACATCAACTTCAAGACGTTCCTGCCGCTCTACCTGCAACACAACCTGTCCCCCGACACACCGTCGTACTACGCGCAGGGCTACCTGCACGACAAGGCGCTCGGCCGCGCCCACCTGGCCAAACTTGACGCCAAAACACGCGCCGGCGTGCAGACGTACCTGCGCAACATTCAGATCATGGAAAAGCTCACGCGGCTCAATACCAACCTACGGCTGCTACGTAATCATCAGGCCCGAACGGTCGCCACCGACGGCAAGTCGCTCACCGTCGAAATGGCCGGCCTGCGCATCGGCGCGTTTCGGCTGATCACCTTCCCCGGTGAACTGACCGTACAGGTCGGGCTGAACCTCAAGAAACGGTCGCCGCACCAGCACACCTATATCGCCGGCTACACCAACGGCTACATCTACTACACACCGACCGCCAAGCAGCGCGGCAACACCGGCTACGCTCAGGAGGACTGCGACTGCCTCGTCGACCCCGCCTGGCAGAAGATCTTCGAGGCCAAGGCGTTGGACCTGTTGAAGCGGCTTTAATCACCTCGAGCAGCACAGACCGGCTACCATTAAGTAACACCCCCTCGTTAGGTCGATTGTAAACAGGTCCCCAACTCGAATAGACTGTTACACGATGCTGACCTTCCACGGCCACCGCTTCAAGCACTGCGACGGCGTCTCTCGTCGATCGGTGTTACGCGCCGGTGCGGCCGGCCTCGCGGGGCTGACGTTGGCCGACGTGCTCCGGGCCGAAGCGCAACAAGGCGTCGGCTCGTCGAGCAAGGCCGTGATCAACATCCACCTCGACGGCGGCCCGCCTCAGATGGACACGATCGACATGAAGCCGGACGGCCCTGCCGAGACTCGCGGCGAGTTCACACCCATCCGAACGGCGCTACCCGGCTTTCACGTCTGCGAGCTGATGCCGAAGATCGCGTCGATCGCCGACCGGTTGACGTTCATCCGCTCGCTGGTCGGGTCGATTGGCAAACACCACGCGTACCAATGTCAATCCGGCTTCAAAGAGTCAAGCCTCGCCTCAGTCGGCGGCCGACCCGCGATGGGCTGCGCGCTGACCAAGCTGTTGGGCAAACCGACCGACGAAGTGCCGACGTTCGTCGACATGATGCAAGGCCGACCGCTCGTGCGCAACAGCGCCCGGCCGGGCTACCTCGGCCCGGCGTACAAGCCGTTTCGGCCGGACATGTCGGCCATGTTCGAACGCCCGCTCGAAGACGGCATGAAGAAAGAGTTGGCCGCGCGCGGCGCGCACCACACCGTCAACATGCGGCTGTCCCAGTCGTTGTCGCTACGTCGATTGCAAGACCGCCGCGCGTTGCTGTCCAAGCTCGACGGCATCCGCCGCGACGCCGACCGCAGCGGCGCGATGGACGCGCTGGACCGGTTCAGCCAACAGGCCGTCGGCATCCTGACGTCGGGCAAACTCGCCGACGCGCTCGACCTGAGCCGCGAAGACCCGCGCACCGTCGCACGGTACACGCCCGGCGTTGACCGCGTGCAACGATTCACGACCAGCGAAAGCCCGATGGCCGCGCGCAAGTTCCTGCTCGCGCGGCGGCTCGTCGAGGCGGGTGTGCGCTGTGTGAGCGTGTCGCTGAGCGACTTCGACACCCACTCGAAAAACTTCCCGCGCATGCGCCAACTGCTGCCCATCCTCGACATGGGCTTGCACGCGTTGATCACCGACCTGGAAGAGCGCGGCATGATCGACGACGTCACCGTCGTCGTTTGGGGCGAGTTCGGTCGGACGCCGAACATCAACAAGAACGGCGGCCGCGACCATTGGCCGCGCGTCTCGCCCGCGATCATCGCCGGCGGCGGTACGAAGGTCGGCCAGGTCATCGGCCGAACCGACCGCCACGCCGGCGAGGTCACGTCCAGCCCGATCCACTTCCAGGACGTCATCGCGACGCTCTACCACAACCTCGGCATCGACCCGCGCACGGTCACCCTCCGCGACGTCACCGGCCGACCGCATTACCTGGTCGAGACCGGCAGGCCGATCAAACAGTTAACGGGCTGACATCGGCCGCGCAAGCCCGCCACGCAGCCTGTCGAACGTGCGTGCTAACCTCAGCCCGCCAGTGTCAATCCAGTATCAGCCGAATGCCGAACGCTGGCGGTCATCGCCGCGCTCGGCCGATGTTGAGTCCATCCGAGACCACCGTCATGATCCATATCCGTCGGATCGCCTTGCTCCTGCTTTGCATCGCCTTTGGGCCGATCGCGTCCGCTGCCGACTTGCTGCCCGCGGACTCTTCCATCCCGCAGGCCATCGATCACTACGTTGACGCGAAACTCAAGTCCGAGGGCGTTCAGCCGGCCGACCGCGCCGACGACGCGACCCTGATCCGCCGCCTCACGCTCGACCTGGCAGGCAGGACACCGACGGCGACAGAAGCGCGGGCATACGTCGCGTCGAAGGAAAAAGACAAGTACGTGAAGCTGGTCGATCGCCTGATGTCGTCGCGCAGCTTTGTCAGGCATCAGGTTGACGTGTTCGACGCGATGCTGATGCGTACCGCCAACGGCAAGCCCAAGAGCCTGGCCGCCTACCTCGAAGTCGCGATCGCCGAGAATCGGCCGTGGGACAAAATGTTCCGCGAGCTGATCTCAGCCGACGGGGCGAGCGACCAGACCAAGGGCGCGCAAGAGTACCTGCGTAGCACGGTCCGCGACATCGACCTGATGGCGAACAAAGTCAGCGTCGACTTCTTTGGCATCAACATCAGTTGCGCCAAGTGCCACGACCACCCGCTCGTGCTCGACTGGACGCAGGACCACTTCTACGGCATGAAGTCGTTCTTCAACCGTACGTTTGAGAACGGCGACTTCATCGGTGAGGAAGAGTATGGCTACGTCAGTTTCCAGACCGTCGACGGCGACAAGCGCGCCGCCAAGTTGATGTTCCTTGATGGCAAGCCGATCGACGAACCGCAGATCAAGGAACCCGACGACAAGACCAAGAAGGAACTCAAGAAGCGACGCGATGAGTTCCGCAAGAAAAAGCAACCACTTCCCCCGCCCAGTTTCAGCCGACGGATGCAGTTGATCGACGCGGCACTTTCGACCGGGAACGACCAGTTCCTGGCGAGGTCGATCGTCAACCGAGTCTGGCATCAACTCGTCGGCCAAGGGCTGGTCATGCCGCTGGATCAGATGCACTCCATGAACGCGCCCAGCCACCCCGAACTGCTCGAGTGGCTGTCGCGCGACCTGATCGCAAACGGCTACGACCTGCGACGTCTGATGCGCGGCATCGTCGCGTCAAAGACCTATCAACGTGCGAGCCGGTGGAACGGTTCGTCCGAAGATCGTCCGACGCCGAAACTGTTCGCTGTCGCGAACGTCAAGCCACTGACGCCGCGTCAATACGCCATCGCCCTGCGTATGGCAGGGCAGGATCCGGCCGCGCATCGGGCTGACACGCCTGAGGCCGACTTCGAGAAGTGGGTCGAGGGTGTCGAAGGCGGCGCTCGGGGTTTGGCCGGCAAATTCGAGTACCCCGGCCAACGATTTCAAGTCAGTGTCGACGAAGCGTTGATGCTGAGCAATGATGAAAACCTTCAGCGCGAGCTGATGGAAAACGCCCTCGTCCGGCACCTGCGCAAGGTCGAAGACGACCGCGAGTTGATCGAGTCGGCAGTCTGGTCCGTGCTCTCTCGGCCGACCGACGACGAAGAACGCCGCGCGTTCGCCGCTTACCTCGCGCAGCGCAAGGACCAACGCGACGCGGCCGTCGCCCAGATCGTCTGGGCGATGATGACCAGCGGCGAGGCTCGTTTCAATCATTGACCCCGACACACGACGGTCCGCCAAGGCCGCCCTGCCGAATGGAGTTCATCCATGTCATCTGCCAAACGCAAAACGTTCTGTGGCTCGCCGGAGCACACGCTGAGTCGGCGTGCCTTCCTGGGCGCTGCCGCGGGCGTCGCCGCCGCGCCGATCGCGGCCGACATGACCCAACTCGACGTACTGCAGGAGTCGGCGCTGGCGGGCGAACTCAAGAAGCGGCAGAAGCACTGCATCCTGCTCTGGTTGGCCGGTGGCGCAAGCCAACTCGAAACGTGGGACCCGAAGCCTGGCGTCGAGACCGGCGGCCCGTTCGACAAGATCAAGACCAACGTCCCCGGCACGCACATCAGCGAGTTACTGCCGAAGATGTCGCGGCGGATGGACAAGACTTGTATCATCCGCTCGCTCAACACGCGCGACGGCGGGCACGGCGGCGGCGCACAACTCATGATGCGCGGCCGAAAGGACGAACCGAATCTGGTCTACCCCGACTTGGGCGCGGTGTTGGCCAAGGAACTGGGAAGGGCCGACAGCAAGGTGCCCGACTACGTCGAGTTCTACTCGCAGACGGAAGGCCGATCGTCCGCACGGCTAACGCCCGGCTTTCTCGGCGCGCGTTACGCGCCGGTCAAGCTGTACGAACAGATGTCGCCGCCCAACATGAGCCTGCCCAAGTCGGTCGACGCGGACGACCACGCGGCCCGCGCGCACCTGCGCGATTTCATGAGCCGCCGATTCGCCGCAGGTCGAAAGAGCAGCGCCCTGGAAAGCCACGCCGATGCCTACGCACGGATCACCGGCCTGATGTCCAGCCGCGACCTGTTCGACATCGAGAAAGAGTCGAAGCAGGCCCGTCTGCGGTACGGCCCATCGCAGTTTGGCCAACAAGCCCTGATGGCCCGCCGCATGGTCGAAGCCGGCGTCCCGTTCGTCCGTGTCAGCCGCGCGTGGTGGGATAGCCACGGCCAGAACTTCGAGACGCACCTCGAACTCGTCAGCGAACTCGATCACGTCATGAGTACGCTGCTGGACGACCTGGACGAGCGCGGCCTGCTGAAACACACGCTGGTCATCACGCTCGGCGAGTTCGGGCGCACGCCGCGGATCAACGCCAGCCTCGGCCGAGACCACTTCGCTACCGCTTGGAGTTGCTCGCTCTCCGGCTGCGGCATCGTCGGCGGCGCCGTGTACGGCAAGACCGACGCCAAGGGCGAGAAGGTGGTCGATGGCGAGATCGGCGCGGGCGAGCTCTTCGCGACGATCTACGAGGCGCTGGGCATCAAGCACGACAAGGAATACCACGTCGGCTCGCGCCCCATCCCGCTGGTCAATCCGGGCATCAAGCCGGTCCGCGACGTGCTGACCTGACCCGACGTCACAACGCCGTTCCCTCATCAACAGCGATGACCCGCACCAAGGTGCTTTGATATGGCAGCCAACCCGCAAAAGCTGAAGAAGGTCAAGGAGTTCGGCCGGCGCGACATTCTGATGTCGATGGCGCTCGTGCCCGACTCGCCGCGACTCCTGGCCGGCAGCTTCGACTTCAACGTGTACGAGTTCGACTTCGAGGCTGAGAAGCCCGAGCAGCCGAAGCGCGAACTCAAGGGCCACCGCAGCTACGTCACCGGCGTCGCGCTGACCGAGTCGCACATCGTCACCGCCAGCTACGATCGGCACATGATCTGGTGGGACCGCGAATCGGGTGAGCAGACGAAACGTGTCCGCGCGCACGACAAGTGGCTGCGCGGCGTCGAGGTGTCGCCGGACGGCAAGACGTTGGCCAGTGTGGCCGACGACATGGTCGCCCGCCTGTGGGACGCCAAGACCGGCAAGCCGTTGCACGAGTTGCGCGATCACAAGCCGATGACGCCCCACCACTACCCGTCGATGCTCTTCTGCTGCGCGTTCAGCCCCGACGGAAACGTGCTGGCTACGGGCGACAAGGTCGGCCAAGTCTGCCTGTGGGACGTCAAGACCGGCAAGCTCATCAAGACGGTCGAGTCACCCAAGTGCTACACGTGGGACCCCCGCCAACGCCGCCACTCGATCGGCGGCATCCGCTCGCTGGCATTCAGCCCGGACGGCAAGACGCTGGCCGTCGGCGGCATGGACCAGGTCGGCAACATCGACCACCTCGGCGGCAAGGCCCGCTTCGAGTTGTTCGACTGGCAGAACGGCAAGTCGGTTCACGACTACCAGGCCGACAAGTTCAAGGGCCTGGTCGAACACATGGCGTTCAGCCCGGACGGCAAGTGGCTTGCCCTGGGAGGCGGCGACAACGGCGGCCTGCTGATCTTCTTCGACCTCGAAACGAAGAAAGAGATCAAGACCGAAAAGGCCCCGATGCACATCCACGAGTTCGCGTTCAGTGCCGACCATGAAACGCTCTACGCAGTTGGTCACAACAAGATCGCCTTGTACGAACTAAAAGACTGAGCGAGTCTGCGCGGCCACAATCTCAATACGAACGTGTCGGGAGACTTGAACATGACCGGTCCGTCAATAGTCAGCCGACGCGGCTTCATTCAAAGCGCCGGCGCGATCGCGGCCGTCGGCGTCCTGCCCAACATCGGTTTCGGCGCGCAGATTGATCCGAACCTGTCGCCCAATCCCGAAGTCGCGAGCAAGCTCGCGTCGCTGAAACCCAACCACGGCGTCACGTTGGGCAAGGCGTCCGTCATCGGCGACTTCAACGCGACGGCCAAGCGGTACCGGCTCGACAAGACCGGCCCGCGCGGGCGGGATTTCACCATCAAGATGTGCTGGGCGCCCGATCGCAAGCGCGCCCTGTTCTGCGGTGCGAACCACGGCGTGCCGCACCGACTCAACGACGTCTGGGAGTTCGACCTGCCGTCACTGACATGGGGCATGCTCTACGCGCCCGACCTGCCGCGCGGCTACGGCGACCTGGGCAAAGACACGTCGGATGTCGAGTTCAAGGACGGCGTGCTTATCACGAAACGCGGCGGCCCGGCCGTTATCGCCCACACGTGGTGGGGCCTGACCTACGACCCCCGTCACAAAGCGCTGCTGTTCATGAATACGTGGGTAACCAAGAAAAAGAAAGCCGTCGAAGACCTCGGCGGCGACCCGGAACAGCTCTACGAAGGCCCGCCGCTGTGGGCGTTCTATCCCGCGACGCGCACGTGGAAACCGTTCAAGGCGCCCAAGCCGTACCCGCGCGCGATCTTCAGCGGTATGCTCGAATACATCCCCGACCTCGGCGGCAGTATCTGGCACGCCAACAACTGGCAGATGCGCTCGACCTGGCTGCACGACTACAAGAAGGGCACGTGGAAAGACCTCAAAGCCAACGGCGGCGGCAAGGCCTTCCAGAACGCCGCGCCGATGCCCGAGCAGATCGGCTATTACGACCCGAAGCGCAAGATCATCGTCGCCCATCGACACTTCGACACGCACCACTTCGACCCGAAAAAGAACAAGTGGACGAAAGTCCTGACCGGCGACAAGGAAGACGGCAAGACGCCGTACGGCCACGACGCGCGCTCCGTCCTCTACCACGACCCGCTCAGCGGGCACGGCCTGCTCGTGCAGTTCCAGACCAACACGCTCTGGGCCTACGACCCGGACAAGCCGTCGTGGACCAAGCTCGCCCCGCAAGGCGACCCGATGCCGACCGGCCGAAAACGACTCGCCTATTTCGACCCGGCGATGAACGTCGTCGTGGTCATTCACGACACGACGGTGTGGGCGTATCGGTATAAGATCAACTGAACGTCCACACAGCATCTGCGCGAAACACTCACCCCGCGACGACCTCAGTCCGGCATCGCGCGGTGCTTGTACAGCAGGACACGTTTGTCGGCCCACATGGTCACGCCGTACTCGGGAATGAACGCAACCACCGGCGCCTCGTAGCGCAGGAACGGCCAGGCCGTCACACTGAAATCATCGATCAGCCGGTAGCGGTCTGACGCGCTGTCGAACTCGTAAAACTTCCGATCGTTCGACATGATCAGGTATCGGCCGGTCAGCGGGTCGACCGTCACCACGCCATGCCGAACGGTCAGCGGCGCGGGCAGGTCACGCTTCCGCTTGACCTTGCCGTCGGCGGTAAGGATCACCACGGCGCGCGAGTCGTTCCCGCCGGCGAACAGCACCTCTCGGCGGAACGGGTTGTGTCTGGCCATGCTGTGGTAACCGTGGACGGGAATCTGCCCCAGGCCCGACCACTGACCCGTCTTCTCGCTGTAGAACCGCAACGTGCCGGCCGGCTGCCGCGCCAGGCTCAACAGCCCGTCCATCGCCGTGAAGTACTCGAACGTCATGGTGTTTCGGCCGGGCGTCGCCGGCGGGAGTTTCTGCCACGACTTGCCGAGCAGGTCGTACCGGTACTCACCCGTGTAAAACCGGCTGCGTTTGGCGTCGAACGCGTTGTTGGAATACTGGTGGCCGAACTGTTGCTTCAAGCCGGGTGCGTTCGGCTCGCCCACGAAAGCGATGACGCGCCAAGCGTTGGTCGACTCGCTGTACGCGACAAGCTTGCGTGTCTGCCGCACACCGAAGAAGACGAACTGGCCCGTTCGGCTGTCCCAGTGCGCGTCGTCCGACCACGTGCCGATGTGCAGCCCCTTCGACGGCGGCGGCGCCGACCAGAGCCTGTCGGGCAATTTCGTTTCCAGTTCAGCCCACTCGCCGGGCATCATCCGCGCGGCCAGCCGTGAAAGCGCCGTCTTTCCGCGACGCGCGGATACCGCCCTACGGACATCCTCGCCGCCCGGCACGACGACATCCGGTTCGCCATGTACGGGCGCGGAGAACACAAACGCGGCGAAAATCGAAGCGGTCAGCATGTGTGGAGAGTGAGTCATTTCATCGGACCGATGTATTGCGTCGCGATCACCACGTTGTCGATGAACAAGTGCTGGTCGTAAGGCGACGGCCGTGTGCCGCCGTGGTAAACGTTCATCCAGACCTGTTCGATCTTGAGTGTGTCGACGTCGCGGAAGCGGATATCGGTTTTCTCGAACGCGAGTCGGCCGTCGACCCACGCCCGCAGCACGCCGTCGCGCTTGCCCGGCGTGTTGAGCTTGAGGTACTGCTCGACCGAATACCACCGGTTGCTCTGAAGGAAACCGCGGTAGCCGGTGTGCCAACCCCAAACGCTGCCGTAGCTGCCTTTCATGTCGGCGTGGTAGCAATACGTGCCGATCGGGTGCAGCCCGCCCAACGGGTTGTCAGCCGGGATCGTTTTGCCGAACGACCCGCGGGCCGACCAGCCGTTGCGTCCGTTCACTTTCCGCCCGCCCCAGCCGGCGACGCTGTACGTGCCGCTGAGGCCCGGCATCTTGCCGCCCTGCACGGTCTGGTTCCAGTCGTCGCCGAGGCGGAGGTAATAGCGGAAGTAGATCGCCTCCGGCTCGCGGCCGGTCTTGGGCTTGAACTTGTAGAGCGTATTGAGCGCGCCGGTCGAGCCTTGGGCGATGCGCACGCGCAGGGCTTTGCCGTGCAGTTGTTCGAACTTGCGCGGCTTGTCGTTCGAGACGGTGTCGATGACGCCGCGTTTGCCGGCGTAGGTCCATTCGTCCTGCCAGTTCTCGGATTCGAAGTCGGTGGCGAAGACAACGCTGGGGTCACCGGCGATGCCCTTGTCGCCCGAGTACTTCGCGGCGAGGCCGACGACGGGGTCGCTGGGCGGTTCGTCGTGGCCCTGTTGACAACGGAAGACGCCGACGGTGGTGTCGCCGTACTGCTTGAGCGTGTAAAGGCGGAGCGTGGCCTCGGCGATGTCCTTCAGCTTGGACGCCGGCGACAGGTCGAAACGGATGAGTGTGTGATCCGGGCCGGTCGACACGCGCAGCGTGTCGGCGTGGCCCTGGCTGCGATAGGTCGATCGCGTCAGAAACGTGTCGGCCTCGGCTTCGAGTGACAACTCTTTCCCCTCCTTGTCGATCAGAACGAGTCGCGGGTGGAACGCCTTGTCAGCGTGTTGACGGCTTGCAAAGACGATGTTGCCGCCCTTGGTCGCTCGCAGGAAGAAGCCCTGATTGGCGTGCTTGCCCGTCAGCCACTGTCGGACGAGTGCGGTTACCGTCCATGTGATGGGAGACGCGGTGTCGTTGTCCATGATTTGGGTCCACCCGTATGCCGCGTCGCCCTGTGCCTTGCCAGCCACGTCACGCCAGTCGCCCATGTAATGCGTCCACGGCAGCTTGGCGGCACCGTTGTAGTAGTCTCGCGTCGCGCCGTGCGCGGCCCCCGCTCGACCTTCCGCCCAATCGCTCTTGTCCGCTTCCGCCGCCGACGCGGAGAGCAATAACACAACAGCGCAAACGAAACGCCATACGACTGCGCGCGTGTGGATCACGTCGTGCCTTTCAAATGGATTTGAGATCAATCACGCCCGAACCAGCGTTCTTCGCGCGGCAGTGCGACGACCGGCCAACCAGACGGGTAAACGCGCACGACTCGGCCGGGGCGGTAGCCTTCCAGCAGCAGGCTTGGCTGAATGCGGGCTCGCACGCCGCTGCTGCCCGGCACGACCGATACCTTGACCACCTCAAGCACTGGGCCGGACTTGCGGTCGTTGACCGGGTCGTACGACCCAAGGTTTTCCTTGGCCACGGCGATCCCAGCCGACGATCCCTTCTTCACCGAATCGAACAGGGACGGATCGACGTTGCCGAAGAACGTGATCGTCACGATGCGCTTCTGATTGTCCACGGCATCGACCCACCCCGGCAGGCCGCGCTCGCGGACGTGCTGTTGATGACGAAGTCGTTGCTGCGTCGTCGCGAGCACGCGGCTGTCCGCGTCGATCCAGATGTCGGTCAGTCGACCCGGGCCATACAGCGTCGCCCATGTGAGGTTGAACAGGACCTGTTGCCCCTCGGCCAAGGTCTTTTGATCGACAAATCCCTGCCCCCGCCAGACGCGCGTGCTGGGTAGCAGGTCGAACGTTTGCGGCTTGCCGACCGGCTTGTCGTTCTCGATCAGCGTGGCGTCGAGTGTCTTCCGATCGTCGCTGACCGCGTCGATCCGCCACAGTTGGCCTTGCCTGACGTGGAAACTGAAATCGTCTTCGAGCCGAATGCAGCGCGTAAAGCGCGCTTCCATGCTCCGTCGACCGAACCAGATGTTTTCCAGCCCGCCCTTCTTCGTCGCGTCCTTCTCGTAAAACCACCCGTGCAGGTGCGTGCCGATCGGGATGTCCCGCACCGAGGCCGGCGCGCCGCGATACATCACCGAGCCGAACGGCAGCATCGTCGCGCCGTGGTGCGTGTCCCATTGGCTGCGCTTCTGCGCGTCGGTCCGGTCCAAGCGGATCACGAACTGCCGTTCCAGGTGATCGATCTGGACGAGTTCGCCGGCGAAGTAATGGGCTGAGCCTTCGGGCGGGAACACGCCGGACTTGATCTGATACCACGGCAGGCTTTCATCGCCGCCGTCCGTGCGGAACTTCGACGTGTCGCCCGCGGGCTCGCTCGCGCGGGCTGCGACAAACGACACCGCCACCAGCGCGCAACACGCGACCTTGATCAGCTTGCTCATCGTTCATCCCAACTCGCCGAGCGTGCGGACGCTGTCCTGGAACGACTCCGTCTCGACACCCACGCGCTGCGCCATCGTCAGCAGCAGGTTGCTCAAGCGGGCGTCGCTATCGATCGGCCGCGAGCAGATGCGGTAATGCCCCTTCGCGTCGGTCATGTCGTACTGCTTGATCTTGGGCAGGTTGAAGTCGATGTGCTGCCCGTGCTTGATGCCCAACGACTTGCCTCCTGCCAGGATCAACGGCAGGTTCGCGTTGCCGTGGCTGTGGCCGTACGCCATGCCGCTACCCCACAAGACCTGCGTCGTGTCGAGCAACGTTTTGTCGCCTTCGCGGTACTGGTTGAGCTGGTCGAGGAAGTAGCTGAACTGCTCGATCAGGAACGTGTCCGTCTGCGTGAGTCGGCGCAACTGTTCCGGGTCGCCGTTGTGGTGAGACAGTTCGTGACGCGTCTGCACAACGCCGATCTCGGGAATCGCCAGCCCGTTACTCTCACTGCCGGTCATACACGTGATGACGCGCGTCATGTCGGTGCGCAGGGCCAGCACCATCAGGTCGTAGATCGTGCGGTAGTAATCGCCCGCCTCGGTCGTGGCGATGTTGCGCGACAGGTGCGCCGCGAGTTTCGGATCGACCTTCGGCTTGGGCACGTCAAGCCAAGACTCGGCCCGCTGCGTGCGGACCTCGACGTCGCGCACGGCCGTCAGGTATTCGTCGAGCTTGGTGCGGTCGTCCTGGCCGATGCCCTGCTTGAACCGCTTGGCGTCGGCCAACACGGCGTCGAGCACGCTCGCGCGGCGGTTCAACCGACGACGGACCAGTTCCTTGCCGCCCTTTTCGACGCCGAACAACCGGTCGAAGATCGTGCGCGGCCGACGCTCAGCCGGCAGTTGGATGCCTTCACGCGACCATGCCAACGACCCGCCGGTGATCGCGATCTCAAGCGATGAAAAGCGTGTGTGAACGCCCTGTACCTCGGCCATGAGTTGGTCGGCTGACACGGTGTTGCGGAACGCGCCGCCGTCGGCCGGCACGTTCGCTCCGGTGAGCCAGACCTTGTCGCAGTTGTGGTGCTTGCCCAGCACCATCGGGTGATGCAGTCCGCTGATCGGCGTGATGGCGTCACGGTGTTTTTCCAGCGACTTCATCGGCGCGGTCAGCTTGTAAGCCTTACCCGCGTTCTGAATCTGCCATGTCAACGTGTTGACGCCGTTGGGTACGTAGATGAACACGCTGCGCTGCGGGTCGTTGGCGGGTTTCGACGGCGCGGCCGCGCGGGCGGCGACCGGCTTCATACAGTCGAGCAGCGGCAGCGCGATCGTCGCGCCCAAGCCGCGCAGGACGTGCCGGCGGCTGACCTGCCATTGACGGGTGTTGATATTGGCCATGTGCGTGTCTTCCCGACGGTGAACAATCAAGCCATTCTAACGCTTACGGAACAGGTCTGACAGAACCAACGCTTCGACAATCGACCTCACGCGGTAGTCCGCCGCCTTCGACGCGGCGGCGACCTTCGCCAGATCGTCCCGATCGTCAACAGTCATTGCACGCCGCAGCCCGTAGGTTGCAAGTTTCCTGACAAACGTCGCGTTGAATGCGTCGATATCGTCCAAAAGCAGCCGCTTGAACTCCTTGGCGTCCTTGAACGCCCGCCCGTCCGGCAGCACGCCGCTGGCGTCGACCTTCGGGTTCGCGCCTTGGCCGCGAGCGACCTTCTCTTCCGTCCGCCAACTGCCGATCGCGTCGTAGTGATCGAACGCGAAGCCAAGCGGGTCGATCTTGCGGTGACAGGACGCGCAATTCGGGTCGGCTTTGTGCGCGTCGAGCTTCATGCGGATCGTCGCCTTCGGCGCGTCGACGGGGTTCGGCTCGATCGGGTCGACGTTGGCCGGCGGCGGCGGCGGCGTCTTGCCGAAGATCGCCTCCGACAGCCAAACGCCGCGGTGCACCGGCCGATGCCGCGTGCCGTCCGACGTCAACGAGAGGACCGCCGCCTGAGTCAGCAGGCCGCCACGGTGGTGCTCCGGCTTGAGCGCGACACGTCGGAACTGGTCGCCCGTTACACCCTCGACGCCGTAGTGCAACGCCAATCGCGGGTTGAGCATCGTCCAGCGCGAGTCGATGAATTCGCGCAGCGTCATGTCATTGTGCAGCACCTCGCGGAAGAACGTCGTCGTCTCGCCAATCATGCTGTTTTCAAGGTGCGCGTCGTACTGCGGGTAAAGCTTTGCGTCGGGCGGGAACATGCCGACCTTACGCAAGTGAAGCCACTGCCACGTAAACGACTCGCTGAACCGCTGGGCCTTCGGATCGGCCAACATACGCGCGACCTGTTGCCGCAGGACGGACTTGTCACTCAGCTTGCCTTGCTCAGCCAAACCAAACAGCACGTCGTCCGGCATCGTGCTCCAGAGCATGTACGACAACCGCGACGCCAACTCGAAGTCATTCAGCGTGTTTCGATCACGGTCGGGCGACCCTTCGACCAGGTGCAGGAAACTGTTCGAGCAAAGAACGGCCAACATGCCGGCCTTGACCGCGGCACGCGCCTCCGCCCCCGCAGCCAATTCCTTCCTGACGACATCGATATAGGCGTCCAGTTCGCCGTCGCGTAATGGGCGACGGAACGCACGGGTCGCAAGCCTTTCCAATCCTTTGCGGACCTGTTCCATGTTGTCCGCGTCACCGGGCACGTAATTGTCACGCAAAGCCTGCTCGCGCTCCGTGACGATCGGCCCTTCCCATTCCGCCCAATCCAGAATCAGGAACGGGTACAGAGCGTTGCCGTCCTCGTCGGTCAGCTTCATCTGCCACGGGATTCGACCGTCGGCGATGCTCACAAACGGCCTGCGTCCGTGTCGGCCGGATCGCGGCAGATTCGACGGGCCCGGCACGTCGTTGTAGACGACGATTCTCTGGTGGCCGGCCGGCAGGTGCGCACGGAAGCTCACAACGACGGGCTTGTCTTCCCGTGCAACCACGTCCTGCTCGAACAGGACACGGTCGAGTTGTTCGTGATAGACCTTGATGCGCGGCGCGCGGCCGTTGGCTGGCTTGAGCCCGCTGAGTTGGATGCGGCACTCATACACCCCGGCCGCCGGCAGACGCCCGGGGCTGGAGTAGCGGTGCTTATCGCCCGGCCAAAGATCGAAGCGGATCTTTTCCAAGAGTCCCGCTGCCTCAAGCCGCGAACGGTGTGGCTCGCCGACACGTTCGGTCGGCGCTGCGCGTTTATGAATCACGACGGGCTCCGGCTTCTTATCCGGGTACGCCTCGTCGAGCACGGTCTCCGCAGCCAACATGTACTTCTCGACGTGTGACGCGGACAGCGAAAGCACGGAACCGATCCGCTCAAAGCCATGCCACTCCGGGTCTTCGGTCAGCCCACCCGGATCGGTCGCGTCGAAGTAGACGCCGAGCAAGTCGTAGACGGTGTTGACGTATTCCTCTCGGCTGAGCCGGTTGAATGTGACTCGGCTGCGCTTGGCCATCCGCGCGGCCTCGCCCTCCTTGATCTTGCCCGACAACCACTCAACGATCCTAGCCCCCTGCTGAGCCGTCGGGCGATTCTTGACGTCGTCGGGCGGCATCTCGCCGGAACTGATCCGCTCCATGACCTCCGCCCAAAGCGGCGTGTCCTTGACGCCGACATCCTTCGACAGCCGGTCGATCCTGAAATCGCCCTTCTGTTTGGTCGGCCCGTGGCAACTCACGCAATGCGCTTTGAAGAACGGCGCGACCGCCTGGTCGAACGGTTTGTCCTGACCCGCCACGGGGACCACAGCGAACAGACAGCAAACCAACGCCAACACTTTGCCCGTGCGACGACCTGCAAACAGCACCCACTGATCATTCGATCTAACCATCATGTTCCTTCGCAAAGACACTCGGCGTGTCGCGTTCCTTGAGCGGTTTAGCAGGCAATCACCCATGATAACCCATTGAGCTTCAGGCTCCTCGCTCCTTCATTGAGTTAATCGACCAGAACGGTACGCGACTACCGCAATCAGTTCTTACTCTAAAGGTCGGGTGGGTGGCACGACACCTGACCCGATCCTCGTGCGCCCACCCCTGTCAAGAGAGTTGCCATGACTCTGATGTAGCTGAGGACGGCCATCTATAAAAAAGTGTGGATACAAGCAGTACACAACTGATCGGAACTTGCTCTAGCCACCGCAACGTTACACCAACGTTCTTTTATTGATCCACAAAGTCTGGCACAGGTGGTCACTTCTTATACTGAAATCGTTTGCTAACCGACAATTGCGGCCCAATTGAGTTGAGAGCGACATGATCTTTCCACGGCTCCTGTCATCGCAGATTCTTGCCAGCCTGGTGGTCGCGTGCTGTTTCGGCGATGGATTTGCGGCTCAGTGGGTTCGCCCGCCTTCGGACGCAGTGCGGGCACAGACGCCCGGCTTGATTCATGAGACGTTCGAAAGCGACTCCATGAACACAAGTGTGGGCTACTGCGTTGTCTTGCCACCCGGCTACCAGAAGGGATCACGTCGATACCCGGTCGTCTACTGGCTGCACGGTGGCGGGGGCAACGAGTCGTCCAGCCTGTTTACCGCCAAAGCGTGGCACGATCTCTACCGACGGCAGGCCGTGCAAGAGGTGATTCTGGTCTATCCGAACGGCTTCCGCTCGGGGTACATGGATCATCACGACGGCAAGGTGAAGGTCGAGTCGATGATCATCCGCGAATTGATTCCCAGGATCGACCGCCGCTTCCGCACCATCTCGTCGCCCGCAGGACGAGCCGTGCATGGATTCTCGATGGGGGCTAGCGGCGCGCTGAAGTTTGCGATCAAATACCCGAACCTGTTCTGTTGCGCCGTGGCGTACGGCGGCGGCGCGATTGACTTGGAGAAGTCCCGTAGCCGATTCATTCTGGATATTCTCGAACGAAACCTGAAATCAGACCCCGAATTGATCCGCCAAAACAACACGTACCACTTCCTCAAACAGAATCACGACACGGTGCGTCAGCGCGACATTCGATTCCTGATGATCTGCGGCGATAGGGACTCGTGGAAAGCATCCGCCGTGGCGTTCGATACGGCCTTGAGAGACAAGGGCATACCCAGCCACTTGACACTTGTCCCGAATGTTGGGCACAACCTGCGCGGTCTGATGCAACATCAGGGTGCGGCCGCTGCGGTTTTTCAGGACAAGGTATTCCGAGCGCACCTCCCTCAAGCAGACGGTCGCCGCCCTCAAAGTGCTTTGAACGTCCAAGAGACCTACCACTCCCGGGCGGAAGGGCGAAAGCAGAGTTTTCAGGTCGTTCTTCCCCCGGGGTACTCGCCGGATAAGAAGTATCCCTTAGTCGTGCAGGTGCTCGGCTCGAACGCGCTGCTGCCGACAGTCGATCGTCCCTTTATCCGCATTCGGCCGACGGGTCGTGGTGTGTGGGGCTATCGAAGCATGAGCCGGTACGACGTGCTGCAAGCGATCGACCGGACCAAGCAGGTGTACAGCGTCGACGAAGACCGCGTGTACATGATCGGTACGTCGGCCGGCGCGACGGGCATGATGCACACGGCTGCCCAACGCCCCGATCTATTTGCCGGCCTCGTGCCACTCGTAGCCTTCGGAAACGACCTGCCTTTGGAGAACTTTCGCAACCTGCCGGTCCGTTGTGAGCATGGTGTCAACGATTGGACATCCGCGATCGGGAACGTCCGTGTGCAATTCCAACGACTCAAGGGGCTCGCCTATGACGCCAAGCTGAATGAGCATGCGAGGGCGGGGCACGGCATCCGCAAACCGCCACTAGCCACGTTGGACTGGCTGTTCAGCCTGAAGCGTAATCGCAGCCCCAAACGTGTCACTTACTCATGCGAGCACCCGCGCGATGGCCGAGCGTACTGGCTGAGAATCGAAAGCTTCATCGATCCTCATCAGGTCGCGCGGATCGACGCGATCCAGCAAGCGGACGGGCTCAACATCACGACGGACAACATCAAACAGTTCTCGTTGGACTGGTCAACCACGCCGCTGCGGGCCGAACAACGCCTCGTGGTGGACGGCCAACCGGTCGCCCACACGCGCGGGCCGGCGCAAACCCGGCTCCGGCTCATCAAGCCACCGAACTGGGTGCAAGCCGCTTCGCAGGCCAACAAGCCGGCGCCTCGGGCCGAGTACGGTGCCGGTGCCGCGGCAAACCTGTTTCAGGGCGAGCCGTTGTTGATTGTGTACGGCACGGGCGCGGGCGAGCAAGGCAACCGTTTTTTGAAAGAAGCTGCCGAGCTGCTGGCTCGAACGGGTGGACCCGATTTCAAGCCGGCCCAAGTTCGCTTTCCCGTTCGGGCTGACACGCAGTTGGGAGACATCGACCTTCGCGACTTTAACCTGTTGCTAGTCGGCACGAGCCAGAATAATTCGTACATCCGCCAAATCGCGGAGAGATTGCCGTTCGTCGTCGAGGCTGACCGGCTGCACGCGGGCAACCGAACGCCACTGCCGTTACGCGGCGCCGTGCTTGGGTTTCATTACTACAACCCGGAGCAGCCACGACGATTGATCTATGTTGTCTCGCCCTATCTGAACGGGCAAGAGCAGCGGCAGTTCCGCGACAACCCACGGCGATTCCTGGCCGGGGCGCCGGGCTTCAAGATGATTGATCAGCCCGATCTGATGGTGCGCGGCGTCGACCTGCGTATCCGCAGAGAGATGCAACTGGGTGCGGATTGGCGATTTGTTCAGATCCCCGGCGACGAAGTACGCACCCCGCAGCGTTTCGCCAACCGCACGGCGCTGGCGATGAGCCACGTCAAGGTCATGCGACACAAAGCAGGCGTGGATATCGCCCTGTGGTGGGGGCCGAACGACAAAGGCTTGTTCGGCGGGTACGACTTCAACTGGCTGCCGGCCTTAGACCCGATGCACTACACATTGGCAGACTTCCGAGTGCGCCGGCGTGAAACGGAAACGATGACGGCGAGTGTGTCCGGATCTGAACTGATTGAAATCCACAACCGTTGGATCAAGACTTCCGAGTTGGTCACGTGGCCGAAAGTGTCCGTTGAAGACATTGATGCGGAGCGACGATACCGCATCGTCATCCCGATGGACCTGGTCGCGAAGCTTGGTATCCGTAGGAAAACGCTTTCCAATGTCGCACCCGGTCCCTCCGTCATGCCGGCCGATGTCGCGGCTCAGGTCTTCGATCTGCCGAATTGATTGTCATGACTGTCGATTGGCCAGTGTCCGCGCGATCTTGGCGAGTGCGGCCAACTGGATCTGCCGAACACGTTCCTTGGTATAGCCGATCAGTTGGCCGACCTGCGACAGGGTCATCCCACGCTCAGGGCCGTCGTCGTCCAGAGCGAATCGGTACTTGACCACGTCTCGTTCCAGCGGTGTGAGGTCCGGGCTGTTCTCCCGCCACGCTTCGCGCAGGTCGTTCAAACGGTCTTTCAGGTCGAGGTCGATCGGCTCGGCGTTCGGGTCCGGCCGTTCCATCTCCGGGTCAAATGAAACGGGGAACGCGGACCGGCGGCGGGTCTCCTTCTCGCCCATTCGGCTGAACGCCTTGAGGATCGAGCGGCAGGCGTAAGTCGAGAACTTAAACCCGCGGCCCACGTCGAACTTGGCGATCGCGTGCAGCAGGACCTCGTTCCCGCGCGAGATCATGTCCGCGTAGTCCAGCTTTGAAGCCGCGGCATGGCGGGCCATGGCCAGCACCAGGGCGAGGTTGTATCGCACGATCATGTCACGCAGGATGTCGACCATGCCGAACCAGAAGAGCAGTTCGCGCGCCTCGCGCGGCGACCCTTCCGCGTCGTTTAATCGACGCTGAAGTTGCGCGACGCAGTAACGCGCGTAATTGAACTGCAGGAACAACGCCTTCTCTTGACGGGCCGTGAGAACGGGTGTCACCATGCGCTCGCGACGACGGGTATCGCCCAGGGCTTCCATGGCTGGGTGATACCAGTCGCAATTCGGCATCGGCAGACGTTGGGCCGGGGCAAACAGCACCTGCTCCACGTCCGGCTCGGCGAACCGTTCGTGATCGACATAATCCATGACGGGCAGTTGCAGGATCCGCTCGAACTCGACGCGTTCGAGTCGCGACAGACGCGCCCGCCGCATCCGTTGTTTGTCGAGGTCGTCGTCGATACCGATTCGGCCCGCGGTCAGTCTCGTGTCGTTGTCGGACATGGAACACCTCTGGATTGGCAAACTCTAGAAGGGACTTCGCCGCAGACCGACCGATGGATTCGCTCTGGACAGAAACACTTGCAAAGCCGCGGCCCGATCGCCCGCCGCGGGCCGCTGACATGAAGGGCACTGCTGTAAAACGCAGTTTCGAATCCCTGCCACGGCCGTGTCGGCCGTGTGGACCGCCGTTGAATAACCGCTCGGCCGACACGGCCGGGGCACGAGTCAGTCGCTCAATTCAAGGAATCCCACAAACGAGCGAGTGCGGGGCCGACGGCCTCAGCCCGCGTCGTCCGGCACAATGGCGGTGACCAGCAGCGGGCCGTCGGAGACGACGACGCCGCCGACCGATTCGAGCGTGATGGCGAAGACGGCCGGCCGACGCACGGGCAGCTTGGCGTCGATCGGGATCACGACTTCGCCTCCCGCCGTCGCCACGTCAAAGACACCGCCGTCGATCGGGTGCTTGTCCCGCGTGGGATCGACGATCCAGAGTTGGTACTGCTGCTTGGTCTTGTCGTTGGGCGGCAAGCCTTCGAGACGCATGAATCCGGCCTGCCGCGCGTTGCTCCAGACGACATCGCCGCGAACGCGGTCGTAGCCCGCGTGCGTGGACGGCGCCCACGCGACTTGTAGCGTGCCGTTGCTCTGATCGAGCAGCGCGCGACGTTCGTCGGCCGGCGAGAGTTGGGCATCTGCCGTCGGCCACCACGCAAAGACCGCCAGCACAATCGACGCGGCGGCGGCGTACCAACCCAGCGCCTGCCAACCGAAGTAGTTCAAAGGGCGACGTGAGGCAGGCAAGGGGGCGCCACGAGTGTCTGCCACCGCTGCTTGTGAGTCGGTGGCGGCGGCCGCGTGCGGTTCGACGTGCTGAACAGGTGCCGCCGGCAAGCGTTGATCATACTGTTCGAGCACGTTCGACCTGAGCCGCGCCGGCAGCGGCACGATCTGTTCCCGGATCCAATACACGTTGAGCGCCGCCGCCGGAACGTCCAGGGCGTCGGAATCGATGGCCGGATCCTGATCCATCAACAGGTCAAGTTCGCGAGAGTGATTCACATCTAATCCTTCGGTCGCCCGGTCGCCCAACAACTCGGCGATCCGACTATCCTCGTGGGGGAGTTGGCGGTTCATTCGCCGCCCCCTTCCCCGCCGTCTTCCGTGACACCGAGCAGCTCGCGCACCTTCAGCAAACCTCGCCGAATGTTGGTCTTCACCGTCCCCAGCGGTTGGTCAAGCTTCTGCGCGATTTCCGAGTGTGAGCAATTCTCATAGATCGAGAGCCGCAACGCTTCCTGTTGGATCGGCTTCAGCGAATCCATGGCGCGCTTGACGCGCTCGACTTCATCCTCGATCTCAAGGTTCGATCGGGCAGGTTGAACGGGCTTGTCGATCGCGGGGTCCAGCGACTCATGCCGGGGCCGCCGACCGTGCTTGCGTTGCTTGTCGATCAGCCGGCGGCGGGCGATCATTGCCACGAACGTCGTTTCGGAGGCGATCGAAGCGTCATATCGCTCGGCACTGGTCCAGACTTCGGTGAAGATTTCCTGAACGGCATCCTCGGCGTCCGCCGCGTTCGCGCACGCACGGCGCGCCAAAGACCAGACCAGTCCGCCGAACTGGTCGAGGCATTGTTCGACCGCGTCGCGTTCACCGGCCGCGACCCGTGCGAGCAGGCTCGGCTGCGAATCCTGACTAATCGTGCGCTCCTTTCGGGCGTCTGCTACGCGTTGCCTGGCGGCTCGGTTCGTACAGGCACGATCGGCCGGCCCGGCCGCACAATCTAGCATTGGAGTCGTCATCAGGTCGAAACCTCAGGTCGCGTCGTGGAGCGTCAATCACGCAATACCTGAGTATTCGACTCGTTTCGCCCGTTGGTTTCAGTGAGTTACAGGCATGATCTGCCGGGCCGCCCGTTGGAGGGACATGGTTGCGACCGTTACGTGGCGAACCAGCCCCGGCCCGTATGCAGCGCTTCCTCTGCCGACCCGGCGTAAGCGTCGGCCCCGTATTGCTTCGCCAGATGCGGTGACTGGTCGAACGCCAGCCCGCCGACCAGCACGCGCACGGCCCGCTCATCCCGACGCTGCCGCACGATTTGCACCGTGCGTTCGACGGCACGCAGGTGCGTGTGGAGCGTGGCCGAAAGCAGCAACAGGTCGGCTTCAAAGTCGATGACCGCCTGCGCGACATCCGCCCCGGGCATGTCGCCGCCAAGACACACGACCCGCCAACCCTCCATCTCGAACAGGTTGGCCAGGATTCGCGTGCCCATGTCGTGACGGTTTCCCGCGACGGACGCGGCCAACAGGGTTCGGCCGATCGGCGGCGCGATGTCCGCCCGCTCCTGCAACTGGGCGATCAACGCCTGAGCGGTGTCGCTGGCGAAGTGCTCCTCCGCCACCGTCACCTCGCCGACATGCCACATCCTGCCGATCTCACGTACAGCCGGCACGACGACGTGCAGGTACGCGTCCTTTACCGGCAGCCCGCCGTCTACCGCCTTAGTGACCAGCGCGCACGCCTCACGCCGTCGACCCTCCAAAACCGCAAGCACGAACTGCGCGGCCAGTCGGCCTAACGAGTGTGTGACGTCCAGCAGCGTTTGCGGTAATTCCAGCTCGTTGTCGCAATCGTTGATCGCGTCATGAAGAAACGCCTCAGCCATGCGAAAGCTCTGTTCATCCATTTGCGTCTCAAGCACGTCACGTAGCGCAACGAGTGCATCCCGGACGATTTCGCTTTCGACACCGCGGGCCGTCATCGCAACCCGACACCAGCGCATCTGAGATGTAAACAGTCGCGGCTGACCTGCGTCGAGCGCCGCCGCCAGGTCGTTAATCCGCGCCTCATAGAAGACCTGCCAATAACGAAAGCCCGCGTTGTCCGGCGTTCCGGCAGCGGCCCTTCGCGACGTCAGCTCCTCAGCCGCAAAAGCGGCCAGACCGTTCACACTCTGACTGAGCACTCCGCTGAGGGTCTGGTTAGTCAGCATGTTGGTAATTCTCACGAGTCAGTCGAAAAACAGTTTAACCCGAAGCCGGCCGGCCCGCGAACCTTACATCACATCTAGTTAGCTGGTTCGATCGGTCGCCATCTCAACCACTAAGCCAGATTCGAAGCGTGTCACATATTCACATTGGTCGAATCCTGGTTCAACGCAACAAGTCCCCACAAAACGATTTCGTCAATCGTGACGTTTCAGATTCAACGCCCATGGGCATCGTTCACTCATCAAGCAAGCTCGCGGGACGACTCGGGCGTTCGGTCAACACAACAAGTTGTTTTCCAATTCGGTTGAATCCGTTCTCTTTCCCAACGCGAAATCCGACGAGAATCGATTGAATCGTCACTCACCCAAAGGAGACCCGTCATGAAAACGATCGATGTCATCGCTGCCGTCCTGCTTGTTGTAGGCGGATTGAACTGGGGCCTGGTCGGCGCCTTCGAGTTCGACCTCGTCGCCACTTTGTTCGGCGGCACAACCGCCGTCCTGAGCAAATTCGTTTATGTGCTCGTGGGCGCAGCGGCACTCTGGCAAGCCGTCAACCTCAAAGGCATCCAGCGCCGCTGGGGTGTTGAAGACACCGCGCTGGCCACCGCATGAGTGTCAAACAGAACCGAATCCCAACCTTCCCTCCTCACTCCAAACAAGGAAACTCAATCATGACTCGTCTAAGCCACTCTCTCCAAACGATCCTCACCTTCGCCCTCACGCTTGCCGTGACTTCCACCATCCTGGCCGGCCCGAAGAAGCAGCACGACATCGTGGACACAGCCGTCAAGGCGGGCGACTTCGAGACACTTGTCACAGCGGTGAAGGCGGCCGGGCTGGTCGAAACGCTCAAGAGCGATGGGCCATTCACCGTCTTCGCCCCGTCCGACGCGGCGTTTGCCAAGCTGCCCGAGGGCACGATCGCCAAGCTGCTCAAGCCCGAGAACAAGCAACTGCTGACGTCGATCCTCACCTACCACGTCGTACCGGGCAAAGTGACCGCCAACAAAGTCGTCAAGCTGTCGTCCGCTAAGACCGTCAACGGTCAACAGGTCGACATCAAGACCTCCAAGAAGGGCGTCATGATTGACGGCGCAAAGGTGATCGCGACGGACATCAAGTGCAGCAACGGCGTCATTCACGTCATCGACACGGTCATCATGCCGTCCTCGTCGAACATTGTGGAGACAGCCGTGGATGCCGGCTCGTTCAAGACGCTCGTGGCGGCTGTCCAGGCGGCGGGGCTCGCCGAGACGTTGTCGGGCAAAGGCCCGTTCACGGTGTTCGCCCCGACCGATGAAGCGTTCGCCAAATTGCCCAAGGGCACGGTCGAGTCGCTGCTGAAGCCCGAGAACAAGCACAAATTGGTCGCGATCCTGACCTACCACGTCGTGCCGGGTCGTGTGTTCAGCGGCGACGCCGTCAAGGCCGGCAAAGCCAAGACCGTACAAGGACAGACCGTGCACATCCAGGCGTCGAAGAAGGGCGCGACCGTCAACAACGCCAAGCTCGTCAAGCTTGACATCGACGCGAGCAACGGGGTGATCCACGTCGTGGACACCGTCCTGCTCCCTGAGCAAATAGACGCGAAGCAGTCGTCTGCCGCGGTGCAAATGATCGAATTGGCAATTCGTCGCGGCGTGCCGATGTTCAACGCGGGTGACGCGCACGGCTGTGCGGCTGTGTACGAAGTTGCCGCTCACGGCGTTATGGCGCTAGCCAAAGACGACCTGTGCCACGCCTCGCACTCGCGCATGAGCGCGTTAATGAAGATGGCTGACAACACGCACAGCGCGACGCGACGCGCCTGGGTGCTGCGGTCGCTGCTGGACACGGCCCACGCGACGCTGACTAATTGAGCCCTGCCTCCTTCCCGTTTTGCGGGCCTTCCCTCAACGGGGAAGGCCCGTTTTTCAACCGATGGCCCGTCCACGGCCGCTAGCATGAGGCTCGTCCATGGCCGCGATAGTCGAAACCCGCGATCGGAGCCGACAACGATTGTCTGACCCCTCGCCAACCGATGCGCAGCCCGCACAGAGGGCTCCCGAACCCGTGTTGCTGACCGGCGCAACGGGATATATCGGCGGCCGACTCCTGCTGGCGCTGCTCGAGGCCGGATACAACGTACGCTGTCTGACTCGACGGCCTGACAGCCTTCGGGGTCGGTCGGACCACGCATTCGAGGTGGCTCAGGGCGACGTGCTGGATCCGGACAGCCTGCGCGACGCGATGGCGGGCATGCATACAGCGTTTTACTTCGTTCACTCGATGGGGTCGAAGGACTGTTTTCGTGAGCAGGACCGCATCGCGGCTGAGAACTTCGGTCGGGCTGCCGCGGAGGCGGGCGTTCGCCGCATCATCTACTTGGGGGGTCTGGGCAGCGATGACAAACTGTCGCCGCACCTGGCCAGCCGACAGGAAGTCGGCCGGGTGCTGCGCGCTTCGGGTGTGCCCACGATCGAGCTGCGCGCGTCGATCATTATCGGTTCGGGCAGCCTGTCGTTCGAGATGATCCGCGCACTGGTCAAGCGACTGCCGATCATGACGACACCGCGCTGGGTGCGGAGTCTCACGCAGCCGATCGCGGTCGAGGACGTGATCGCCTACTGCATCGCGGCCATAGACCTGCCAGGCGATGAAAGTGTCGTCTACGAAATCGGCGGGCCAGACCGCGTGACGTACTGCGACCTGATGCGGGAATACGCCCGGCAGCGCGGCCTGCGTCGCTGGATCGTGCCTGTGCCGTTTTTGAGCCCGGGGTTGTCGAGTCTCTGGCTTGGGTTGGTCACGCCGTTGTACGCGCGGGTTGGGCGAAAGCTGATCGACAGCGTGAAGCACGACACAGTCGTACACGACGACCGGGCGATGCGTGATTTCGACATTCAGCCGCGCGGCGTGTCGGAAGCGGTTGCGCGTGCGCTGGCTAACGAAGACCGCGAATTCGCCCAGACGCGTTGGTCGGACGCGGTATCGTCCAGCGGCGACCAACCGGGATGGGGCGGGACGCGATTTGGCGAACGCCTGGTCGACAGCCGAACGACGCACGTCAACGCGCCGCCCACCGAGGCCTTCCAACCGATCGAACGGATCGGCGGCCGAACCGGCTGGTACTACGGCAATTGGCTCTGGCGGCTGCGGGCACGGCTCGACCTGCTGTTCGGCGGGGTCGGTCTGCGGCGCGGCCGACCGCACCCCAGCCGCTTGCGCATCGGCGACGCGGTCGACTTTTGGCGTGTCGAGGCCGTCGATCGGCCGACCCTGCTGCGCTTGCGCGCCGAGATGAAAGTGCCCGGCCGAGCGTGGCTCCAATTCGAGGTCGAGCCAGACGAGTCGGGCAACCGGTCCCGAATCACGCAGACGGCGATTTTCGACCCGGCCGGCCTGATCGGGCCGTTCTACTGGTACGCGCTTTGGCCCGTGCACCAGTTCGTGTTCGCCGGCATGCTCAAGGGCCTGGCCCGCGCGGTGGAGAGGCAACATGAATAATCGGGATGATGCAGGTGAGCGCCCGCTGTTCGTGATACTCGGCAACCAGTTGTTCCCGCCGCGACACCTGCGGGGTTATGAACACGCACGCTTTTTCATGGCCGAAGATGTGGGGCTGTGCACCTACGTCCGCCATCACAAGCAAAAGATCGTCCTGTTCCTGGCCGCGATGCGCGCTCACGCCCACGAGTTGCGCAAGCGCGATCTTCAACTCGATTACGTCAAACTGACAGACCCGCTGGCGGAGAAGCCATACGAGGAAAAACTTCGTGACGCCGTTCATCGGCACAAGTGCGACACGCTGGTCTGTTTCGAGATCGAAGACCGATTCTTCGAACAGCGCATCAAGTCGTTTGCCGACGAGCAGGGGATGGGGCTCACATTCGTGCCCAGCCCGATGTTTCTGACACCCCGCGGCGAGTTTGCATCTTACTTGGACGAATCAAACAAGCCGTTGATGGCGTCGTTCTACCAGCGCCAGCGGCGTCGGCTCAACATCCTGATCGATGAAGACGGACAGCCAACCGGCGGGCAATGGAGTTTCGACGCTGACAACCGCAAGAAGCTGCCGACGAACGTGGCCATCCCCGATCGACCAACTTTCACGGCGACCGACCATGTGCACGACGTGTCAAGACTGGTCGAAGATCGTTTTGCCGATCACCCCGGCTCGACCGAGTCGTTCTGGCTGCCGACGACGCGCCGGCAGGCGTTGTTCGGCCTGAATCATTTCCTTGAGCACTGTTTCAAACAGTTCGGCGACTACGAGGACGCGCTCAGCACACGTGATGCCACGCTGTTCCACAGCGTGCTCAGCCCAACCCTCAACCTCGGCTTGATCACACCTGACGAAGTACTGGACCGGGCGTTGGAAGCCGGTGAAAAGCGCGACGTGCCGATCAATGCGTTGGAAGGTTTCGTCCGACAGATCATCGGTTGGCGTGAGTTCATCCGCGGCACCGACCGGCATTTCGGCCAGCGGCAGGCCGAGTCGAACTTCTGGGATCACCACCGGAAGCTGGCGCCGTGCTGGTATGACGGCACGACGGGGTTGCTCCCGCTGGACGACGCGATCCGCAAGACCGTCAAGCTGGGGTGGGCGCATCACATCGAGCGCCTGATGGTTCTGGGAAACCTCATGCTGCTGTGCGAGGTCGAGCCGAGCGCGGCTTATCAGTGGTTCATGGAGATGTTCGTCGACTCATCCGACTGGGTCATGGGCCCAAACGTGTACGGGATGGCGTTGTTCAGTGACGGCGGCGTCTTCTCGACCAAGCCCTACATCTGTGGGTCGAACTACATCCTGAAGATGAGCGACTACGGCAAGGGAGACTGGTGCGACGTGATGGACGGCCTGTACTGGCGGTTCGTCGACCGACATCGCGCGTTCTTTTCAGGCAATCCGCGACTGGCGGTGATGCCGAAGACGCTTGACCGCATCGGGGACGAACGCAGAACGCGCATCTTCGAATTAGCCGACCGTTTTATCGACCGCGTCACCGTTTCATCGACGGATTGAGCGCCACGCAATCTCATCTCCCGTCATTCTACTTTTCAGCTCGCTCACGAATCGGTACCTGTACCTCACCGTACCGCATGAAAGCGGGCACGAATGGGCTGTTGTAACCGAGGTATCTCGGTGCCCCGTCACGTTCCCACGCGTCGGCGTGTTCTTCCAACCAGGAGTCGAGCGTCGCGACGTGTTCATTGAACCGCTCGTCTGTGTAGCCGCCACGCACGCCGATGCTGGCCACGGTCTGCGCCGGCAGATCGCGAACCACGACCTGTCCGTCCGGATCGAGCTCGCCTTGTTCGGTCGAGCGGTACAGGAACGCCATCGAGCGCATCTCACGGTCCGTGTTCGTATCAGGCCGACTGGCGTCGTAACCCATCTCAACCGGCGCGGTCATGGCGATTTCGTTTTGCTTAATGTGGTCGAAGAGCGTCCTGAACATCGACCCCTGTTCGCCCCCGTCGGGCCCGGCGTCTTCGACCACGGCAGCGCGGTATTCCGGGTACTGCTTCACCTCCACCTCGCCAACGGGCGTGAGCGTCGGCCAACCCTCGGGCACCTCAGCTTCGCGGACGTACCACGTCCCGCCACTGGAACGGACGCAGCCGGCAAAGAAGGCCAGGACGGGGATGAGAACGATTAATCCAAGCCATTTCCACATCATGCAATCCTCTTCCTAGGGGTATGCCAGGAACTTCGAACCGGCCGACCGAGCGGATTCAACAAAGCGAGCGGGCGGCATATTTCAGTCCACCCCATCATCGCGGAGCGAACGGCTCGAGTTGGTCCGTGGCGACCGGTTGAATCCGAAAGCATCGATTCGGCGAAACCTCAAACGTTCCCATCGGCTAATCACACGCGAATAGACGGACAGACGCTTGACGACCAATCCCACCCATCCCGTTGCGAACGGCCAATCCGCAGGACCGGGCCTGCTGGCCTCACTCCGCCAGATCGACTGGCTGCGGATCATGCCGTTCCTACTGCTGCACCTGGCGTGCGTTGGTGTCTTCTTCGTCGCCTTCAGTTGGTGGGCGGTCGGCTTGGCGGTCGTTCTGTACGCCGCCCGGATGTTCTTCATCACGGCGTTCTATCACCGCTACTTCTCGCACCGGGCCTTCAAGATGTCGCGCGGAGTGCAGTTCGTCGCCGCACTGCTCGGCACGACCGCTGTGCAGCGCGGGCCGCTGTGGTGGGCGGCGCACCATCGACATCATCACAACCATTCCGATCAACCGCCCGACGCCCACTCGCCGCGCTGGCAGGGCTTCTTCTGGAGCCACACGGGATGGTTCCTGACACGCGAAAACTTCCGCACGCGCGACGCGATGATCGGCGATTGGCGCAAGTACCCCGAACTGGTCTGGCTGAATCGTTTTGACTGGGTCCCGCCGGTCATCCTGGCGGTGGCGATCTTCTGCGGCGGGTATTTGTTCGGTCGGCTGTTCCCGACGACCGGCATGACCGGCTGGCAGGCGTTCTTCTGGGGCTTCGTGCTGTCAACCGTCGTCTTGTACCACGCGACATACACGATCAACTCATTGGCGCACCGCTTCGGCAGCCGACGGTTCGCGACGGACGACGACAGCCGAAACAACTTCGCGCTCGCCCTGCTCACGCTGGGCGAAGGCTGGCACAACAACCACCACCACTACCCCGCCTCCGTGCGACAGGGCTTTTACTGGTGGGAGTTAGACGTGACGTGGTATGTGCTTCTGGCCATGGAACAAGTCGGCCTGATCCGCGACCTGCGTCCCGTGCCGCGCCGCGCACTGATGCGCAACCGTGTCAAGACGGCGGAGAAGGAGGACGCACGATGAACATCGCCGTCATCGGCGCGGGCATCTCCGGCCTGACCGCCGCGCACATCCTCAGTCGGAAGCACGACGTACACGTGTTCGAAGCCAACGCGTATGTCGGCGGCCACACCAACACGATCGACGTCGAACTCGAAGGGGAGTCTTACGCCGTCGACACCGGCTTCATCGTCTTCAACGAGCGGAACTACCCGAACTTCTGCCGACTGCTGGGGCAACTGGGCGTCCCGTCGCAGCCGACGGACATGAGCTTCAGCGTGCGCTGCGACCGCAACGGGCTGGAATACAACGGCACTTCACTGAATACGCTGTTCGCACAACGCCGCAACCTAATCCGCTTGCGGTTCTGGCGGATGTTGATCGATATCTTGCGCTTTCACCGACAAGGCCCGCGTGTGCTGGCCGGCGGTGGCGACGCGGTTAGCGTCGAACAATACGTCCGCTCCGGCGGTTACGGCGCGGCTTTTGTCGACGACTACCTCGTGCCGCTGGGTTCGTCGCTCTGGTCGTGCCCGACGGCGTTGTTCCGGCGTTTCCCGATCCGCTTCGTGGTCGAGTTCTTGAGCAACCACGCCATGCTGCAGGTCGGCGGGCGACCGGTTTGGCGAGTGATCCAAGGCGGGTCGAAACAATACATCCCGCCCTTGACCCGGCAGTTTGCAGATCGCATACACGTCAACCACGCCGTGCGTTCCGTCCGTCGCTTGCCGACCCACGTGGGAGTCGACTTTGTCAACGGGACGACGCGCACATTCGACCATGTGGTGATCGCCTGTCACGCGGACACGGCGTTGCGCATGTTGGCCGAGCCGAGCGCAACCGAACGCGACCTGCTCGGGTCGTTCCCCTACCAGACCAACGAGGCTGTGCTGCACACGGACACGTCGGTGCTACCTCGCCACAAGCGGGCCTGGGCGAGTTGGAACTACCGCATCGCGGACCAGTCCGATCGCGCCGCGACGGTCACGTACAACATGAACCTGTTGCAGAACATCGACGCCCCGCGCACGTTCTGCGTCACACTCAACGACGAAGGCGAGATCGACCCGGGCAAGGTGATCCGCCGCATCGGTTACCACCACCCCGTGTTCACCGTCGGCCGACAGGCGGCGCAACGGCGGCACGGCGAGGTTGCCAACCATAACCGCACGTCGTTTTGCGGCGCTTACTGGGGCTACGGCTTTCACGAGGACGGCGTTAACAGCGCGTTGGCCGTCTGCAAGAGCTTTGGGATGGAGCTTTGACCATGGAAAGCTGCATCTACGAAGGCATGGTTCAGCATCGCCGGCTTGAACCGGTCGAACACGCGTTCCGAAACCGCCTGTTCATGATGTACGTCGACCTGGCGGAGTTGGACGGCGTTTTCAAGGGTCGTTGGTTCTGGTCCGTCGAGCGGGCCAACCTCGCGTCCTTCCGACGGCGGGACCACTTCGGCAACCCGCAGGAGCCGCTAGACATGACCGTGCGGCGGACGGTGCGCGACGCGACGGGTGATCGGCCGACCGGGCCGATCCGCATGCTCGCACACCTGCGGTACTTCGGCTACTGCTTCAATCCGGTGAGCTTCTTCTATTGCTGGAACGACGACGCGACACGGCTCGAGTACGTCGTGGCGGAGGTCACCAACACGCCCTGGGGTGAGACGCACCCTTATGTCATCGACCTGCGCGAACGTCAGCCGGGCGCAGGCCGACTCGCGAGCGTGACATTCGACAAGGCGTTCCACGTCTCGCCTTTCATGCGGATGGACCAGCGATATAACTGGGCCTTCTCACAACCGGACGACCGCTTGACCGTGAATATGTCAAACCACGAATCGGGGTCGAAAGTGTTCGAGGCGACGATGGCGATGCGCCGTCGCGCGATGACCGGCGCGAGTTTATCGCGTGTGCTTTGCCGTTACCCGCTCATGACGACACAGGTTATCGCGGCGATCTATTGGCAGGCGCTTCGACTACGAATGAAGCGTGTGCCATTTGTCCCCCACCCAAAACACACGATCGCGCAGGAAGGCGGTGTTTCGTGACCGCGGTAACGACTTCATATCCGATTGCGCCAGACGGTCAGCGACCCTTGCGTCGTGTCCACCGGTGGGCGCGCTCCCTGTTACAGCGTCGTTTGGCCGACCTGGATGGGGCTGCCCTGCGTCTGCACGATCGCGACGGCACGCACGCGCTGGGTGGCGCGTCGTCGGACGGCGTCGATATCACCGTGCATCACGGGCGGTTTTATCGCCGAGCCGTAACCGGCGGCGGCTTGGGTGTGGCCGCGTCGTACCTCGACGGTGACTGGGACTGCGACGACCTCACGTCACTGTTTCGGGCGATGGTCAGACAGATTCAGTCGACTGACCGAGTCAACAACGGCTTGGCACGATTCGGTCAGGCATTCGCTCGGCTGTACCACGCGTTCCGACGAAACACGCTCGGCGGCAGTCGCCGAAATATCCACGATCACTACGACTTGGGTAATGCGTTCTTCGAGCAGTTTCTCGACTCGACCATGTCGTATTCGTGTGGCGTCTACCCGTCGCCGACCAGTTCCTTGCAAGACGCATCGGTCGAAAAGATGGACCGGCTCTGCCGGATGCTCGACCTGAAGCCGGACGATCACCTGATCGAGATCGGCACGGGCTGGGGCGGGCTAGCCATCCACGCGGCAACCCGATACGGCTGCCGGGTCACCACGACGACGATCTCGACGGAGCAGCATCGGTACGCGCAACAGTGCGTCGACGACGCGGGACTGAACGACCGCGTGACACTCCTGCAACGCGACTACCGCGACCTGACCGGTCGATTCGACAAACTCGTGTCGGTCGAGATGATCGAGGCCGTCGGTCACAACTACCTGCCCACTTACTTCCAGCACTGCGCCGACCTGCTGAAACCCGATGGCCGGATGGCGATCCAGGCGATCACGATGCCGGACCACCGGTATGAGCGCTACCGACGATCGGCCGACTTCATCCAGCGTTACGTCTTCCCGGGCAGTTGTGTGCCGTCCATGGCGGCGATGACGAACGCGATCGCCAAATCGTGCGACCTGCGGCTGGTGGCTTGTTCCGATATTGGCCCGCACTACGCGCGCACCCTGCGCGACTGGCGGCAGCGGTTCTTCGCGAACGCTGAACGCGTGCGCGAATTGGGTTACCCGGAACGGCTCCTGCGGTTGTGGAACTACTACCTCTGCTACTGCGAGGCCGGATTCGCTGAACGGTACACCGGCACGTCGCAGATGCTGCTGGCCAAGCCCGGGTGTCGCGCGGATTGGCCGACGGATGCGCGAGCCGATCGCGGGGGTGTGCAAGCATGACGACGTTTGAATCGATCCTGATCGCGTGGTTGGCGATGGCGATGGTCATGGCGAGTCTTTGGCTGGTCCAGCGCGTCACGCGAAACGCCGGCATCGTCGACGTCGCGTGGTCGTTCGGCACGGCGTTGTCGGCTGTCTGGCTGCTCCTTTACGCCGACGGCGACGTCACTCGGCGCTGGATCGTCGGCGGCATGGTCGGCCTGTGGGGCGCCCGACTGGGCTGGCACCTGGCGACGCGGATGACGCGCGAGCCGGAAGACGGGCGGTATCAGCAGATGAGGCAGCGCTGGGGTGACCATGAGCAGTGGAAACTGTTTGGCTTCTTTCAAATCCAGGCGGCGTGGGCTGTGCTGTTCGCCATACCGATGCTCGCGGCGGGCATGAACACCCGCGAACCGATGGCGTGGTTCGATGTCGCGGCGATCGCGGTGTGGCTTGTATCGATCACCGGCACAACGGTTTCCGACTGGCAGTTATCACGATTCAAGTCGCGTGACAATTCGAGCGGCAAGGTCTGTCGCGTCGGTCTGTGGCAGTACTCGCGTCACCCGAACTACTTCTTCGAGTGGGTCGGCTGGTGGGCGTACCTGCTGCTGGCCGTCGGCTCGTCGTGGTGGTGGGTCGCGGCGTTGGGACCGGCCGTCATGCTGTTCTTCCTGCTCAAAGTAACGGGCATCCCGCCGACCGAAGCGCGTGCCTTGGAAAGCCGCGGCGACGCCTATCGCGACTACCAGCGCACGACCAGCGCGTTCTTCCCACTACCCCCCAAGCAAAGTGATCACGATGAACAGCATACTACTGAAACCGGCGTTCGAGCTTCTTGACCGCGGCTGGCTGCCCGACGCCGCCGTGCGTGCCGGCATTCGCCGGCTCTGCGCGCAGCGTCTGCGCGAGCTTGCTGCGGGCGGCGATGATGCCGAGTCATTCATCCAAGCGATGGACGCAGGCCCCATCGCACCGCACACGGACAAGGCGAACGAACAGCACTACGAAGTCCCGGCTGAGTTTTACGAGCACTGCCTCGGCCCGCACCGCAAGTACAGTTGTTGCCATTTCGATGCGGCCGACACGACGCTGCACGAGGCTGAAACCTCGGCTTTGGCGATGACCTGCGAACACGCCGATCTGCGCGACGGACAGGACATCCTCGAACTGGGATGCGGCTGGGGTTCGCTGACGCTCTGGATGGCGCAACGCCACCCGACAAGCCGAATCACGGCCGTGTCCAACTCACACTCGCAACGCCGATTCATCGAGTCAAGAGCCGCCGAACTTGGGCTTCACAATGTGCGGGTCTTGACCTGTGACATGAACGTGTTCGACACTGACGATACATTCGATCGCGTGGTGTCCGTCGAGATGTTCGAGCACATGCGGAATTACCGGGCGCTGCTGCGACGTGTGTCGAACTGGTTGCGGCCAAATGGCAAATTGTTCGTCCATATCTTCTGTCACCGTGATCGGACTTATCCGTTCGAAACGGGCGGTGCAGCAAACTGGATGGGCAGACACTTTTTCACCGGCGGGATCATGCCGGCCTTCGACCTCTTTGATCACTTCGACGACGATCTGGCCGTCACGCAGCGGTGGCGTTTGAACGGTCGTCACTACCAGCGCACAGCCGATGCGTGGCTTGCGAATCTGGATCGCAATCGGGACCGCGTGATGCCCGTGCTCGCTGAGACATACGGCCAAACCCATGCCAGTCGTTGGTTCAACCGGTGGCGGGTGTTCTTCATGGCCTGCTCGGAATTGTGGGGCTACCGCGGCGGAGAAGAGTGGTTCGTCGGTCATTACCTGCTCGAGCCGGTCCGCAAGCAAGTCAACCAAACGACGGAGGCGCGACCATGCGAACCGCAACTGGTTTGACATTGCTCGGTCTTGTCGTGATGACCGTCACGATCATGTACGGCTTCCGATCCGGCGGCGGCTGGGCTGAGGTCGGCGACATTGTCGCGCTGCCCTGGGGCCTGGCGACGATGATCGACATCTACGTCGGCTTCGCGCTGTTTTGCGGGTGGGTCTGGTACCGCGAGCCGTCACGCACCGCGAGCGTGCTTTGGACGCTCGGCGTGTTGTCGCTGGGCAACTGGTTGACGTGTCTTTACGTCTTGATCGCACTGGGACGAAGCCGTGGTGATTGGCGTCGCTTCTGGCTTGGCATGCGGCAGCGTGCGAAGAGTGGCGTGAACGAGGTACGGGTAGGCGAGGTGGTCCATGGCAACTGACACGGCCACACGTAGCGAACGTGCGCTTCGGTGCATGGAGGTCTGGGGCGGCAACAACCGCGTCGACGCAAGCGTGCAGACGTTCGGTCTGGACGCGTGGGTCTACAGCCGACCGCACGGCCCGCAGCCGACGGACGGCGGCGACGTGTACTACCTCTCGTCGTGCGCATCGGGCAACATCACCCGGCTCATGCTGGCTGACGTCAGTGGCCACGGCCGAGGCGCAGCCGGCGCGGCTGAGCAACTGCGCACGTTGATGCGCAAGAACATCAATCAGGTCAGTCAGCGGACACTGATGTCGCAACTCAATGAGCAGTTCACCGGTGAAACCGAAGCGGGCTGCTTCGCAACGGCGCTGGTGTTCTCGTTCTTCGCGCCGTCCAGAACGCTCGAGGTCTCGAATGCGGGACATCCCGCGCCGTTCGTCTTCCGCGCTGCGCGCGGGACGTGGTCGCCTCTCAAACACTGTCACCACCACACGTCTCGACAACTCGCTAACGCCCCGCTTGGCATTCAGGAATCGGTCAAGTACCGCAACCAGCGGACGAAGCTGGCGACCGGCGACATGGTGATCTGTTTCAGCGATGCCGTTACAGAACGGGTTTGCCGCGACGGCAAACAACTGGGCATGGCCCGCCTCGAGACGCTGCTGAATCAGCTTCAGCTCGATCAGGCCGACAAGGCGATTCCACGGCTGCTCGACGCGCTGGACGGCCTGGGGCAACTGGGTCTGGATCAGGCCGATGACGACATGACTGTATTGCTCTTTCGCGCCCACGGCCGAAGGTTGCTGTCCATGGCGGCCGGCGTGCTCGCTTCGCCGTTCCGTTACCTGACCAGCCGAATGGGAGGCAAGCCATGAACGAGTCGATCACAAGTCAGGGCCTACGCCCTGCGCATCCCGACGACACCGATCGCGGAGCAAGTGTCGAGGGCTTGTCGACCTTTCGATTCGAGTCGGTACTGCCGGTCGGTGTTGAAGACGCTTTCGCCTGGCACGCGTGCCGCGGCGCGTTCGAGCGGCTGTCGCCGCCTTGGCAGGATATCGACGTGATCGAACGGGACGGCACGATCCGAGACGGCGACGTGCTAGTTATGCGGATGCGCGTCGGGCCGGTCGGGATCAAGTGGGTCGCTGAGCACTTCGACTATGAGGACGGCCGACAGTTCGGTGATCGGCAGCTCAAAGGCCCGTTCCGCTTCTGGGAACACCGGCACAGGTTTGAGCCGATCGACGAGCGTTCATGCCGACTGACAGACGACATCTCGTATCGGCCTCCCCTCGGCCGACTCGGTGCGTTGTTCGGCGGCCGCCATGCCCGCAAGCAGTTGCAGCGCGTCTTCGCATACAGACACGACCGTACCCGGAAGGATCTTGAAATGCTTCAACGCTACCAGAGTGAGTTGCCACAAACGATCGCGATCACCGGCGCTTCGGGGTTGGTCGGCTCGTCGCTTACCGCGTTGCTTTTATCGGGCGGACACCGTGTCGTTCGGCTGGTGCGCCGCAAGCCGACGAGTGAATCTGAAGTGCAATGGGATGCGGACAGCGGTATTGACCCGGCGACGTTGCAGGGAATTGACGCGGTCGTTCACTTGGCCGGTGAAAGCCTCGCTTCGGGCCGATGGACGCGCAAGAAGATGGCAGCGATTCGCGATAGCCGTGTCGAAGGCACGCGACATCTGGCCGCCGCGCTGGCGAACATGGACCGTCCGCCGAGCGTTTTGGTCAGCGCGTCGGCCATCGGTTACTACGGCGATCGCGGCGAAGAGCCCATCACGGAGTCGGGCTCACCCGGTAGCGGTTTCCTGGCCGACGTCGTGCGCGATTGGGAGAACGCCACCGCGCCCGCCAGCGACGCCGGCGTGCGCGTCTGTCTGGCCCGGCTCGGTGTCGTGCTCAGCCCGACCGGTGGCGCACTCAAGACCATGCTCCCGGCGTTTAAACTCGGCGGTGGCGGGCCGATCGGCAACGGCAAGCAGATGTTCAGTTGGGTAAGCCTCGACGACGCCGTCGGCGCGATCCTGCACATGCTCTTCACGCCCGAAGTGTCGGGCCCGGTGAACGTCACCAGCCCCAATGCCGTGACCAACCGCGACTTCGCGCGCACACTGGGACGCGTGCTGCGTCGGCCGGCGTTCATGCCATTACCTGGGTTTGCCGCGCGGGCCGTTTTCGGCAAGATGGCGGATGAGATACTGCTTTCAGGCGCCAACATTGTCCCGCAACGCCTGCGCGACACCGGCTACGCATTCCTCGACCCCGACCTGGAACCGGCCTTGCGACGGTTGCTCGGCCGACTGCCGCTTGAACAAAGCAGTTCGTTACATCACGATCTAGCGGCATCGGAAACGTTGTCGTCGTGATCCTCAGAAGCATCGTGGGTACGGATCAATGCTCGTTCAATTCATCTTTGCCGCCCACTTGATCGCTACGGTCTTCATGGCCGGCCTGATATGGTTCGTGCAGGTTGTTCACTACCCCTTGATGGCGTCGGTCGGCCCGTCCGAGTTTGTCGCCTATGAACGTCAACATACTCGGCGAACGAGTATCGTCGTTCTGCCGGTAATGCTCGTCGAGTTGCTGTGCGCACTTGCGCTCACGCAAGTGGCGGAGTCCCACATTGCACGTCAACTCGCATGGCTCGGTCTGATTCTCCTGGTTTTGATATGGGCATCCACGTTTGCACTTCAGGTGCCATTACATCGAGAACTTTCTAATCGCTTCGACCTCGCCCGAGTTCGCAAGCTTGTCGCGACCAATTGGATTCGAACTGCCGGCTGGTCCGTTCGAGCAGGGATAGCTTGGGCTGTAATTCACCACGAATACCCCTGAGGCTTCACTGCCTGCTTGTCGTGAAACCGCCTTGACGTGAAACAACAATGCTCCGCAACCAACTGCCTGGCAGTCAGTCGCGGAGCATGTCTGCGTCGTAACGGAGAGGGCGGGATTCGAACCCGCGGTAGCAGGGATACCCACTACGCCGGTTTAGCAAACCGGTGCCTTCAGCCGCTCGGCCACCTCTCCGGGAGGTGCGGTTATCCTTGCAAGGGTGAGGCGGAATGTCAATTGGCGGGGCGTACTGGGCAATCCCATCCACAAAACAACAGGGCGTCTTGCGACGCCCTGCTGCACTTGAGCTACGAGGTTCAGTCCGGCTAACCGGCCTCAATGGTTGTACAGCTTGTGTTTCGCGTTGCCGCCGGCTTCGATGTACGCCAGCAGGTCGAGGATTTCCTGTTTGGTCAGTTGATTGAGCAGGCCGCGCGGCATCAGCGACAGCGGGACCTGCCGCGTCGAGTCGATGTCTTTGAGCAGGAACTTCTGCGGCACGGGGTTCTGCGGGTTGGTCACGACCAAGATGTGGTCTTTGGCCTTGGCGGTGATCATGCCGAACAGGCGGTCGCCGTCGGCCGTCTCGATCTCCCAGGCTTTGTACTTGTCCTCGATCACCTTCGACGGGTCGAGGATCTGTTGCAGCAGTTCCGTGCGATTGCCCTTGAGCTTCTTGAACGACTCGGACAGTTCCGGGCCGAGCACGCCGCCCTGAACGCCGGGGGCGACCTTGTGGCATTGTGCGCAACCGAGCTTGTCAAACGACGCCTTGCCCTTGGCGAACGATCGGCCGTGCGCGATGTGCGCCAGGTCGCCGGCCAGATCGTCGAGCTTCCAGTTCTTGGCGACGGGCTGCGGCGCGGCGTTGGCGGCGGCGAGTTCCGCGTCGGTCCGAACGACCTTCATCACACCGCGCATCAGCTTCCAGTGGCCGGGGAAGGTGCAGATGATGTCGTAGTCGCCCGGCGTAGTCGGCGCGGTGAACTCGATCAGGTCGCCCTCGCGGTAGTCGATCATCTTGGAGGCGGCGATGATCTTGTCGCTCTTGGGGATGAAGCCGAGCTTGAACCCTTCGGCGCCCATCGCCTCGGCCTTGGTGCCGATCTCCTCGGCTGAGCCGATTTGGCCGACGATCAGGTTGTGCGGCATGTAGTCTTCGTTGACCAGCAGGATCTTAACCTTCTGGCCGGCCTTCACGGCGATGCGCGTCTTGTCATAGCGCATCTCTTCGGGGATCGTCTTGATGACGATGGCATCCTTAATTGACTCGGCGTCGAAGCTGGCGGCCACGTCGTCGTCACCGGCGCTGACGATCTGTGTCGGGTTGCGGTCCCAGAACTGCTTGACCGTTGCGGCCGCGATGCGGGCGTGCGGCTCGGGCGAGTTGAGCATCTGGTTCAGCAGCTTGCGGTTCACCACGTTGTGCTGCTGGTGCAGCCACAACGCCTCCATCAGGTGGTGCGCGTCTTCCTTCTTATTCGGGTCGAACTGACGCATCCACTGCTTGGTCGCGGCGATGACGGCCTTGGTGTCGTGCTCGCTCAGCTCGATCCGTGTGCGGTGGCGGATGCCGTTGATCGGGTGTTTCAGGTTGTCCAGCAACTTCTCGATCGGCTGTCCATCGATCGGCACGTGCTTCATCAGCGGTCGGCCCGGCGCGGAGATGCGAAAGATGCGACCGTGGTCGTGGTCGCGGCTGGGGTCGCGGATGTTGTGCTGCATGTGCCCCACGATCGGGTTGCACCAGTCCGAGACATACACCGCGCCGTCGTCGCCGACCTCGAAGTCGGTCGGCCGGAAGTTGCGGTCGCTGGCCACAAGCAGGTCTTCGATCTCGACGCCGTTGACGTCGCCGGTCTCGGTGTTGTATTGCAGCTCGTACTGCTTGATGCCCAGGAACGCGATGGCGTTGCAGATCAGAAACGTGCCGTTGTAGCGCTCGGGCATATGCGAGCTGGAAAGGATGCCGCTGGAGGGCACGGGTCGGACGGTCTTCTTGAGCAGCGAGCGCATCTTGAAGCCGCCCTTACCGTCGGGCTTGACCTGATAAGCCCGACCGCCGGTCCCGTCGGTCGCGTAGTGGTAACCCCAGTAGTCGAAGCCGATGCCGTGCGGGTTGGGCGAGTTGTTGGCGTGGAAGGCGAACTCATACGTCCACGGGTTGAAGCGGTACATCGCGGAGCGCGATGACTGCTGATTCGTGACCCAAGGCGTCTCGACGTTGCTGACGTGGAACACGCCGCGCTGGTAGTAGATGTTGCCGCACGGGCCGTACACAAAGTTGTTGGCTGTGTGGTGCGTGTCGGCCGAATCGATGCCGTGCAGGACACGGATGCGGATGTCGGCCACGTCGTCCCCGTCGGTGTCTTTAAGGAACAGGATGTCCGGCGCCGAGGCGACGATCACGCCGCCGTTCCAAAACTCGAATCCGGTCGGGTTGTGGACGTACGCGAACGTGATGCACTTGTCCGCCACGCCGTCGCGGTCTTCATCCGGCAGGATGAGCAGGCGATCGTTCATCTCCTTGGTCGGCTCCCACTTGGGATACGTCGGCCACGCCGCGGCCCACAGACGGCCCTTCGTGTCGACGCCCAACTGCACGGGGTTGGCCAACTCGGGGAACATTTTCTCGGAGGCGAACACGTTGCCCTTCAAGCCTTTGGCGAACTTGAGCGAGCTGAGCGTCTCCTCAGGCGTCATGAAGTTGAGCGAGCCGATCTTCGGCACACCGCCCTGGCTCTTGAGCGACGGGCTCTTGAAATTGGTCTTGACCTCCAGCGACGGCGGGACGTTGCTGTCGTCCACCTTGTAAGACTTGCCCTGCGCGGTGGCCCACACGAGCTTGTCGCGGTTGGCCGTCATCACGTCGAGCTGCTCCAACTCGCGTTGCAGCGTCGCACGGTTGTTGTGCAGCCTGGCCCGGCTGCCCCAAACATCGTTGCCGTCGGTCGCGCGGTAACGGTTGAACCAGTGCCAGTTCTTGTTCAGCACGGCTTGACGGAGATTCTCCGTCGCCGACGTGTCCGTCGGCGCCGGCTTGTCCAGGAGTTTTTCAACCATCACGCGTGCGAGTTGGCGGTTGCCCTCGCTGGTCGGGTGGATGCCGTTGATCGTCAGCGGCTGCCGCACCTTGGCGTACAGGGCGCGCGACGGGGCGAACAGATCGACGTAGGCGACGTTCTTTTCGCGGGCGACGGCCGACATCGCCATGGTGTACGCGGCGAGACGGCGGTTGTTCACCGCGCCGTTGGGCAGGTTCGGGTCTTTCAGGTTCTCGTGCGCGATCGGCGAAAACAGAACGATTCGAGGCGCGCCCTTGCCCGAATAGTTCTTGCCGCGCGTCTCGTCAACCCACTTGGCAACGTGCTGCTTGAACTCGTCGGGCTTGCCGTCGTACGACTCGTTGTAGCCGAAGAAAGCGAAGATGACGGTCGCCTTCGAGTGGGTCAGGTAATCGTCGGCGCTCATGAAGCCCTTGTTGCGCGGCCGATGGTTGATGCGGTCGCCGGTAAAGCCGTGATTGCGGAACACGAGTTCGTGCCGGGGCAGCGCCTGCTGGATGTAGGTCTCAAGCCAGCCGTGGTGCTGCATGCGGTCTGCCAGGCCGTTGCCGAGATAGACGACCCGGTCGCCCTTCTTGAACTCGAACGCGCCGAATGCCGGTCCGGCGAGCACACTCACCAACAGCGCGGCAACAATCGAACCACAACGTGTCACTTTCAATTCAATGGACATCCTGTAGACCTCAATCGGGTGATTAGTCGGTTGGTCGGCTTGATAGATCCATGCAGTCGATTGCCGGATATCGTCTTTGCGTCATCGCCGGCGTCGCATGGGACCATAGCATAGCACACCGGACTGAACCGGCCGACCCGCCTGCGGACCCAATCGACCCGAGCGAGCGTTGATCTGGTTTCACCGAATGCCCAGCGCCCGCAAGTCCTGCGACCAGAGCCGCTCCAACTCGGCCGCGTCGGGCGGTTGACCGATCTGACGCCAACCTCGGCCGGAACGCTGCGCGTCGGCAACGTCGGTCAGCAGCGCCTCATGTTTGCGGAATCGTCGTAAGAACGCTTTGCCAATCAGCGGACGGGTGTGGATCATGTGCGTATCGGTCAGGCGAGCGCCAAAGACAGTCTCAGCTTTGATCGCGTCGATGATCTGCCGCGCGTCGCCGGACTGCTCGGCTTGATGCAGGAGGTAGCGCAGGAACAGGTAATGCACGTACATCCGCAGCAGGTCGATGCGCTGGCGGTAGGCGGAGTCAGCGGGCGTCACCGCGATGGCGTTGTTAAGGTCGATGTACGACGCCTTGAGCGCCGCAACATTGAACTTGCCCATTTCGCAAAGCGTTTGCCGTTGCGGCAAATCGACGTTCACTTCGAGCGCTGCGGCGCTTGGGCCGTACCAGCGGACGTAGTAGCTCTGCATCGACACCGCAGCGGGCCCGAACGCGCGTTGGTAGAAGTCGGTCACGACGGCCCGCGTATCGACGTTCACGTCCCACATCAATTGCGACGCGACGTAATAGCCCAGCCCGCGCGCGGCCCAGTTGTTCGACGCCTCGGCGTTGACGGCCGTCACGCCGTGCGTGTGAAACCGCCGCAGGTCGTCCGCCAACTGTGCGGGCGTGAGCTTGCCCGCGTTCGGGTAGTCCCAATCCCACTGGTAGACACTGTAATACTCGCGGATGCCAACCTGCGTCGTGCGTTGGCCGAACGCGCGCAACTGCTCGTCGAGACTGATCGGCGTGCGGCGGTACGCGGTGGTTGTTTGCAGGTAGACGTTGGGGTGGAGCCTGAACGACGGCGGGTGCGAGTACGCGCTGTAGGCGTAACAACCGATCAACGTGTCTGGATGCCTCTCGGCAACGGCTTTCGCGACGGCGTTGATGAACGTGAACAAAGTATCGGACGTGATGTTGACCAACTCACCGTCGGGCCGTTTGGCGAACAGCGACCCGTGCGCACGGTACGGTTTGCCGCCCTTGAACACCTTGAGGCATCGCTCGCACTCGCAATAGCCCAGCCCGTCCGGCGGGGTCATCGAGATCATGCCCGGCCGACGCGCCGCCTGGCTCAAAGCCGTGTCGATCGCGCGTTGCACGACTTGCGGGTGGCTGTAACACGGCTTGCTCGGCTGACGCTTGCCGCCGACCAGCGCGAACCACTCGGGGTGCTGCGTGAACTCCTTGTCCGGCTTCAAGCCATGCCAAGTGTGGCCGATGATCACGGGCGTCGGGCCGCCCATGCGGTTGTGCCGTTCCCACGCCGAAAGGTCACGCTTGCCCGACGCGTATGCGCCGTAGCCGTACCAGATGCGGCGTTGGGTGCGAAAAGCCGGCGTGTGCCGCTCGTCCCATCGGCCTTCGACTGTCGGTTGACGCTGCACGACCTCCCACGCCTTGCCCGGGAAAAACCACCGGCAACCCAAGCGATGCAGGAATGTCGTCACCGCGTGCTGCACGCCGAGCGGATTGGCAGCGAGCAGGTATACGCTCCGCCCGTCGCTGCGCAAAACAAACCCTTCCGGCCCGAGTTTGTCCTGCTGATCGACCTTAACCCAAGGGAAGTCGCTGAGCAGACCGACATAGATACCGGCCGGCCGACCTTTGGCGTCGGCCGACTTGAACTCACCGCCGACGATGCGCGCCAAGTAGCGGCGTAATTCGACCACCGGTTCATCTACCGAGCCGGCGACGATAGGCAGTGCCGGTTTGCCCTCGCGCGCGAGCACGACGTGGCGGTGGGCGTCTTGTGCGAGCGCGTCAACACCGAGAGCGTGCGTCAACGTCGTCAACACGCACGCGGCAACCACCGTGCGAATCAACCAACAACTTGGGGAGCGCAAAGACGCACTGTTTCGCGAATGCATAACCAGCTCACAGGATGGGAGGGTGAGGCTCCGTCCGAGCCGAGGTCTAGCCTGGGCGTCCGACTCGCCACGCGGCTCGGACGGAGCCTCGCCCTCCCATCCATCGTGCTGCCACGAGACGTCACCTGATCGAGCAATCCCTCGTGGCTTATCGCTCGTCCCTCGTCCCTACCTTCAAACCATCCACTCGACCAACGGCCCCGTCTGATCGATGCTCGCTTCGAGCGACATGTCCGGTTGACCGAACGTGTCGCGCGGGTGACCTGCCGCGTGCAACAGCGACGTGTACAGGCTCGCGATCGTGCGGTGGCCGACCGACCCGTATCCGGGCACCTGGATGTATCGACCGACCTTGAACTGCTTGCCGACATTGCCGACCGCAACCATCGGCCATTCGTAAAACTTGGAATGGTGCCGGTCGCCGTGGTCGGACAGGTAGAGGATGACCGTGTTGTCGAGCATCGTGCCGTCGCCCTCGGGCACGGCGTCGAGCCGAGCGGCGAGCTTGGCGATCTGTTGCATGTGAAAGTCCATGATCACGGCGCGGGTCGCGAACTCGCCCTTGCCGTCGGCGAACGGGCCGCCGTCGTTGCCGCCCTTCTGACCTTCGATCATGTGGCCGATGCCGTGCACCGTCTTGTCGCCCAGGCCCAAACCCTCCAGCCGCATGCTCATGTGTTCCGCGCGGATCGTGACGACCTGTGACAGGCCACCGATGAGCGCCGAACCAGCCAACTCGAAGTGGGCCTTGACGCGCTCAATCTCGATCTGCGACGTGTAGCTGTCATTCAGTTCCGGCGCGATCTTCGCCAACGTCGCCTTCATGGCTTCGAGTCGTTTCTGTCGCAGCCGTAACGACTCGAACCCCTCCAGGTAATGGCCGAGCTTCTCCTTCTGACTCGCCGGCAACCGCTTCTGGTAGCGCTTGACGTCGTCGATCATGAAGTCGAGCACGTTGCGGTCGATATCGACCTCCGCCCGCGCAGCACCCTGAATGACCGTGCCAAACAGGTCGCGGTAAGCCATCATCGGATCGGCGTAGAACGGCAACGTCTTCTTCGGCCCAAGCGCCGACAAACGTGGGTACGTGACCAGTGTCCCGAAGTTGTCCATCGTGAAGCCGAGGTGCGGGAACACACCGCCGAGCGCCTTGGCCAGCGCGCCGTCGATCGTCTCAAGCCGCGGGATCGCACTTTGACTTGCGAACGCGCCCAGCGCACCGAAGCCCGCGGCGTGCGAACCGCGACACATCTTGCCGCTCATGCCCTGGAGGATTGTCACGCGCTCCTTGAACGGCTCGAGCGCCGCCATCGCCTTGTGCAACGTGCGATTCGCAAGCGTGTGCTCGTGAAGTTTCTTTTCATAGCCACCGTTGGCGCGCGTCTTGACGAGACGGTCGAGCCCCTCGGGCTGAATCTCCGTCGCCAGCACGCCGTTGGACCGAACGACAAAGACGAACCGCGGCGCGGGTTGGTCGACGTCCTTGCCCGCGTCGGCCCGCGCGTGTCCCGCGAACGGGGCGAGCGCCAGCGCGCCACCGGTGACACCGAGTCGTTTCATCGCTTCGCGTCGTGAGAACATGGCTTTGTCCGAGGTAGGGTGGGCCAAGGCTTTGCGCGGCCCACCATGGCGCATCCGATCAATACGATGACAAGACCTGGTTGCCGGCTGCCCGTGTAAGGCAGCAGCCAACCGACAACCCTATTCACCATGGCGAGCGTCGCCGTTCAACTGGAGTGGATAGCTTGACGAGCGCTTGTGTGTGACAGTCACCCACAACATCAAGCCACAAAGGATCACAATCCCGATGGCGAACAACAGCCATGCGCGGTTATAGTCTTGGGCCCACCCGTTAAGTAACGCCACCACGCGACTCTTCGCAACGACAGCACTCTCTGCGTCCGGGTCACTCGGTCGAAAAACGCCGAGATTACCCCACAGGAAGCGATTGGCAGACGATGCAAGGACGAAGAGGAACCACGCAACACACGTCCACATTGAGATGAGTTGCGCTCTTGTCATGTCGCCTAACTCTCCTTGTCTGGGCCCCTGTGGTGGACCGATCCCAACCTTGGCCCACCCTACACATCACTTCCGATACAAAAACGAGTCCGACGTCAACAGCGCCACCAGCGCCTCACTGAAACTCCCGTCGCTTTCGGTGTACGCCTTGTCCATCGCCATTAATGTCGGCGAATCGTTCAGTGTTTCGTTCCGGCCCATCCAGAACCGGAACATGTGCCGAATGAACATCTGCCGCACGCGCGGCGATTTGGCCAACCGGTGCGCCAGGTCGATCGCATCCTTCACCTCGCCGTCGAGCGCCGCGTCGCCCGTGCCCTTGACATAGCCGGTCGTATCCACAGCAATCCTTGGCTCGGCCGACGGCGTGTTTCGGCCGCGGTTCACTTCCAGGTCGCTTGCCACGACGTGACCGTTTTCTGTGACGTGGTGCTTGGTGCGGAACCTGCCGAAGTCGTCGTACGCTTCGAACGGGTTGCCCAGCGGGTTCATCTTCTTGTGGCACCGCCAACACGACTCGGCGTTGACGATCTCGAATCGTTGACGCAATGTCTGCTTCGGCTTCTCGGGCAGTTGTGCCTCGACGCCGATCGGGATCTCAGGCACGATGCCGCCGAGCAGTCGTTCCTGAATCCACTTGCCCCGCCGCACCGGGTCGTTCTCGAAGTTGCCGCTGTGCGCGACCAGCCAGGCGGGGTGCGTGAGGATACCGGCCCGTTGGCCCTCGGGCATCGGCGTCGGGCCACGCTCGACCCAGTTCGGCTCGGTCAGGTTATAGACGGCCAGGTAACCGACGTTCTTGCCATGCCGCGCACCGTTGCCTCGGCCAAGCATGTATTGGTCCGTCGTCAGCAGCCGCTCAAAGACCTGTTTGTCCTCGGACAACACACTGAGCACCAGCCAGTCCGCGTCTAGCACGAGGCTCTTGGGGTTGTGCTTGCCGCCGTGTCGGCTGTCGTCCTTGAAGACGTCAGGCGCTTTGCCGTAGTCGAAGAACTCGCGGAAGAAGCGCAGCATGCGCGGGTTGGCGAGCGACGCCATGCCCAGCTTGCCGACAGGCCAAATCGTTTCCTTGCGTCGCGCCGCGGGAATCTGCCCGCGGTAGAGCTTGCGCTCGGTTAGCACCTTGCGCACTTCGCGCTCGACGTCCCGCCGCGTCTTGAGTCTGCCGTCCGCCGCGGCCTTGAGCAGGTCGTCGATCGGGTGGTCGTGCAACGCATACGAGAGCGCATAGGCCAACTCGTTGGGCGAGAGCATGCGTCGACCGTCGGGCAGCCGCTCGCCCAGGCCGATCTCCATGCGGAAGAGGTATTCCGGCGAGATCAGGATCGACGTGAGCATCCCGCGAAGCCCCGCGTCCGGGCCGCCCGCCTTGACATTCGGCGCGAGATTATGCGCGACATATCGCTCCAACTCCACGTCGGTCGGCGATCGCAGCAGCAGCAGGTCAAACGCGTAGCGAACGGCCTCCTGCATCTGTTCCTGCGTCGGCGTCGACTCCAGCTTGACGAAGTCGATGAACGCACGATGTCGGGCACCGACGCGCTGGCCACGGGCGTCGCGCTTCTTGTCGCCCGCGCCGCGCGGCTTGACCAGGCGTCCGTGCACAAGCGTCACGGCCGTCCGCTTGGCGTTCTGAATCAGCGTGCCCAGCGTGGCCTCGTCGGCATAAAGCAAGGCGTAGTCGTCGAATGCCTCGCCCTCGAGTTTGGTCAGCGGGACGGTGAAGTCGTTCAACGACAGGTCGCGCAACATCTGATCGTAGATGTGCGGGCTGACTCGCCAGACACGCGACGACGTATAGGCCGGGCCCTTGTGCTCGCCGCTGAACAGCGAGGTGTGATCGATCCGGTTCGCGTAATGCGGCAGCGCGTGCGCCGAATCGTCCAGCCGTTTGCCAAGCTTCGCGAACTCAGCCTTGATCCAGGCGATCAGTTGCTCACGCTCAACCCTTGTCGGCTGTGGCTTGTCGTCCGGCGGCATGTCGCCGATGCTGACCATTTCCAACACCTTCTCCCACCGCGTCACATCGGCACGGTGAGCGGTCGGCGGCTGAATGTCGTCGATCCGGAACTTGGCCTTGCGCGTCTTCTCGTTGTGACAGCCTGCGCAGTACTTCTGAACGAGCGGCACAGCCGACGAATCAAGTGTGACGGCCGGCCCGGGCGCAGCCGACGTCGCTCGCGTCGACAAAAACGTGGCGGTCAATATCACCAACAGGATGAGCCGGCGAGGGATCATGGAATCTCCATCGTAGCCGAATGGACCATGAGAAGCCCGAACAGATAGGTCTTGACGGGCAATCAGCAGCGGTGAACCGTTATCATAATAGACCGATCGCCATGCATATACCTTCAACACCATCGTTGACACTCGCGCTGCTGCTGGCTTACTCGGTCACGCCGATCTGCAAGGCCATTGCCCAGACCGACGCGACGCCGATGGCTGCGCTCGGCCAGACATTCGATCGATCGATCCTGCCGTTGAGCAAGACGTACTGCCTGCAATGCCACTCGGCCGCCAAGAAGAAGGGCAAGCTCGACCTGGAACAATTCAAGTCGTTGGCTGACGTGCGTCGCGCACCACTCGTTTGGCGAAAGGTCGCCGAGCAACTCGAAACCGGCGAGATGCCGCCCGACGACCATAAACAGCCCACTGCCAAACAACGCGCCGCCATGATCGACTGGGCGAAGCGCTACCTGCACGCCGAAGCGCTGGCCAACGCGGGCGACCCCGGTGAAGTCGTGTTGCGACGGCTAAGCAACGCCGAGCTGACCTACACGCTTCGCGACCTGACAGGCGTCGACCTCGACCCCGCGCGCGACCTGCCGATCGACGGCGCAGCCGGCGAAGGATTCACCAATGCGGGCGAGGCGTTGGTCATGTCACCCGTGCTGCTGAACAAGTACCTGCAGGCCGCCAAGCGCGTCGCGGACCACGCCGTGCTGTTGCCCGACGGGATCCGATTCTCGCACGGCGAATCGCGGCGGGACTGGACGGACGAGTTGCTGAACGACATCCGCCTGTTTTACGCGCGGCACACAAGCGGTGCCGCCAGCGCGGCCGCGCTGGACCGCTGGTCGGGCGTCGACCCGAAGCAACTCAGCAGTAACGACGGCCGCGTCGACCTGACGCCGTACTTTGTCGCGCTTGTGCGTCATCGCGACCGATTGACCAAGGACCTGAAGCAGGTCGACGCCGTTGCGCGACAGGAGCAAGTAAACACCAACTACCTGCGTCACCTGGCGACGATGCTGGTGTCCGGTGAGCCGTCGTCGCCTTTGCTGAATCGGCTGCGCGCCCGTTGGCGGGCTGCATCGCCGAACGACGTGCCCGCGCTCGTGGCCGTGGTGCGCAATTGGCAGAAACAACTGTGGTCGTTCAACGCCGTGGGACAGTTCGGCCTGGTCCGACCCTGGCAGGCCGCGCGCAACCCCATGGCCGATTCGGTCACGCTACGCCACAAGCTGACCCCGTCGGCTGACGGCCGTGACGCCGTGCTATACCTCATCGCTGGCAATGCCGGTGACGGCAACGCCGACGATGTTGTCGTCTGGCATCAACCGCGCATCGAGATGAAAGGTCGGCCCGCGATTCTCCTTCGCGACGTCGGCGCGCTGGCCCATCGCATCGAAAGAACGTCACAAGCCGAGTTGCGCAAGACGACTCAGTACCTTGCCGCCGTCGCCGCGGCGCGGGCGCAGAAGCAGCCCGTCGAATCGCTGGCCAGGCAGCACCGCCTCGACGCCGACGTGTTGCGCGCGTGGATGAACTACCTCGATCTTGGCCGACAGGTCAATCGGCGGGTGACGGGGCATTTCACCAACAAGATGTCCAAGGTGCACGGCTACGAGACGGTGAACGGCTGGGGGATCGGCCAAACGCCAAACATGCTCGCCAACAAGTCGCGCCAGCCGGTGTCGTTCCTGACGCTGACCGTGCCGGCCCGTGGCGTCACGCTCCATCCGTCGCCGAGCAAGCGCGCGGCCGTCGCCTGGCAAAGCCCGATCGACGGACGTATCACCCTGTACGGTAAGGTCGCCGACGCCGACCGCGTCTGCGGCAACGGTTTCGCCTGGTCGGTCCGGCTACTCACGGCTGCCGGGTCGCGTGTCCTTGCCAAAGGCGTTGTGGACAACGGCCGCGCTGCCGACTTCAAACCGAAGGGCGTATTCGATGTGCGCAAAGGCGACGTGCTGTCCGTTGTCATCGCGGCGCGCGACCGCAACCACGTCTGCGACACCACGCAGGTGGCGTTGACCATCCAGGAGCAGGACGCTCCGAAGCGCGTGTGGGGCCTGGCCAACGACGTGGTCGACTCGATCCACGCGGGCAACCCGCACGCCGATTCGTACAAGCACGCCGGGGTCTGGCATTTCTATTCGATCGCCGATACCCCGAAGCAGCCCGTGAACACGATCCCCACCGGTTCGAGTCTCGCGCGATGGCGGCAGTCCGTCGTGGATCGCGCGTCGGATGATGTCGTAAGTCGTCTGGCGGAGACTGTGCATCGCTCGCTAACGGGCAAGAGCCCGTCGGCGCCGGACCGAGCCATGACCGCGCAGGTCAAAGCGTGGGACGGGCCGATGGACTGGCTTGGCCGCGCGCAACGCGCGGGATCGCAAGACGACGACACGCCATCGGACAGCCAATCGGTGATCGGCATCGACCCCGCGCGGTTTGGCCGGCATCCGACGGGCGGCAGGATCGATGCCGCGAGCCTGGCGGCCCGCGCACCGCAGGTCGTTGAAGTCCGGCTGCCCGCCGCGCTGCTGCGCGGCGGCGAGTTCGTCGTGAGAGGCGAACTGGACGGCACGGCGGGGAAAGACGGCAGCGTTCAGTTCCGACTGGGGACCAGCAGGCCGAAGGAGACCGGCGACCTGTTGGCCAACACGCCGATCGTGACGCGTCCGAACGGCGCCGCCCGCCAACGCGTCACCGCCGGGTTCGACGACTTTCGCGCGCTGTTTCCGCAGGCGATGTGCTACGCGCGCATCGTGCCCGTCGACGAGGTCGTCACGCTGCTCATGTTCCACCGCGAGGACGAGCCGCTGCGCCGCCTGATGCTCGACGCGCAGCAAGACGCGGAACTCGACCGGCTCTGGCTGGAACTGCACTTTGTCAGCGAGGACGCGTTCCGGCTGATCACCGGGCTTGAACAACTGCACGAGTTCGCGACGCAGGACGCGCGGCACCTGATCCCCCGGCTCAAGGCGTTGCAGAAGCCGATCAACGACCGCGCGGCCGCGCTGCGACAGGCGCAGGCCGACGCCGAGCCGGCGCACCTGCGCGCCGTGCTCGCATTCGCCGACCGCGCCTGGCGTCGGCCGTTGTCCGATGCTGAAAAGCGTTCGCTGACCGACCTCTACCGGTCGCAACGCGATCGTGGGCAGTCGCACGACGCGGCGATCCGCACGACGCTGGCGCGCGTGCTCGTCTCCCCGTCGTTCCTTTATAAAGTCGAGCAGCCCGCGCCCGGAACGGCCGCGCGCCCGGTCACGAGCAACGAACTGGCGACGCGGTTGAGTTACTTCCTCTGGTCGTCATTGCCCGATGTGGACTTGCGCCGGATCGCCGATGCGGGCCGACTGACCGATCAAGGGACGCTCGCGGAACAAACGCAACGCATGCTCGGCGACGAACGCGTCCGGGCGATGGCCGGCGAGTTCGCGGCGCAGTGGCTTGGCGTGCGCGACTTCGACGAACACGACGAGAAGAACGAGTCGCTCTACCCGACCTTCGCCGACCTGCGCGGCCCGATGCGGGACGAGGTCGTGCGGTTCTTTGAAGACCTGATCCGACGCAACGGCTCCGTGCTCGACATCTTCCAGGCCGACCACACGTTCCTGAACGAGGCGTTGGCGAAGCACTACAACGTGCCGGGCGTGATCGGTCCGCAGTGGCGTCGGGCCGACGGCATGCGGAAGCTGGGGCGCGGTGGCGTGCTGGGCATGGGCGCGGTTGTGTCGAAGCACTCCGGCGCGTCGCGCACCAGCCCCGTGCTGCGCGGCACGTGGGTCGTCGAGACGGTCCTCGGCGAACACCTGCCCAAGCCTCCGCCCAACGTGCCCGACCTGCCCGAATCCGAAAACGACTCGACCCTCACCGTCCGGCAGCTCACCGAACGTCACCGGCAGGTCAAGCAGTGCGCCGTGTGTCACGACCGGATCGATCCGTTCGGCTTTGCGCTGGAGTCGTTCGACACGATCGGCCGACGACGAGACAAGGACGCGGCCGGCCGACCGATCGACACGAAGGTCGCACTCAAGTCGGGCGAGTCGTTCGAGGGGATCGACGGGTTGCGGCGTTACCTGGTCGACACGAAGCGCGACCAGGTGGTCCGCCAGTTCTGCCGTAAAATGCTCGGGTACGCGTTGGGGCGCGGCGTGCAGGTCTCCGACGACCCGCTGCTCGACGAGATGGTCAGTGGACTCAAGCAGAACGACTACCGCATTCATACGGCCATTCTGGCAATCGTCCGCAGCAAGCAGTTCCGTTATCAGCGGGGCCAGGACGCCGCCGAGGAACACCGGCCATGACACAGCGACCGACGAAACACGAGTCTTCGTTCCGCCGTTACCGCATCACCCGCCGGGCGATGTTGCGCGGCCTGGGCGTGAGCCTGGCGTTGCCCTGGATGGAGTCGGTACCGGTGTGGGGCGACGACGCGGCCGGCAAACTTGCCTCGGCCGGCACGGCTGGCTCCGAGCCGCCGGTGCGCTTCGCGTGCGTCTTCGCGGGCAACGGCTTTCATCAAAAGGAATGGTGGGCGAAGCAGAACGGGTCGACGATCGACATAGGCAAGGTGCTCGCACCGCTGGCCGGCCACCGCGACAAGATGCTGTTTATCCGCGGTCTTTACAACGCCGAGGCGCTCAAGGGCAACATCCACAGCTCGATGACCGGCAACCTCTTGTCCGGCGCGCCGCTGGCCTCGGGTGGCCGTATCCGATCCGGCACGAGCATCGATCAACTGCTCGCGCAGCGACTGGGTCACCAGACGAAAGTGCCCAGCCTCGTGCTCGGTTGCGAGAAGGCCAACCCGTCGGTGCACAAGAACTACTCGATGCTGTACAGCTCGCACATTTCGTGGAGTTCGCCGACCACGCCGACACCGCTGGAGGTGTACCCCGCGTTGGCGTTCGATCGGCTGTTCCGCGACGACGTGCAGGCGGGCGACAAGAGCGTGCTCGACGCCGTGTTGGCCGAGGCGAACAGCCTACGCGGCCGAGTCAGCACGACCGACCGGCGCAAGCTCGACGAATACCTCAACTCGGTCCGCGACGTCGAACAGCGAATCGAACGAGCCGGCAAGCACGAACGATTGCAAGGCTGGCGGCCGACGCTCGACAAGCCGAACATCCCCCGCCCCAAAGACGGCTACCCGCAGGACGTCGATGAGCACATGCGCCTCATGTGCGACATCCTCGTGCTCGCGTTTCAGACCGACACGACCCGTCTCTGCACGCTCAAGCTCAACAACGATCATTCGTCGCTGCGCTTCGGCAACCTGCCGTCCGAACGCGGCAAGAACCAGGGCATCGACTACATGATCCACCACCTCCTGTCGCACCAGGAGTCGAACGACTGGCTGCGCGTCAACCAGTTCTTTGTCGAGCAGTTCGCGTACATTGCCAGCAGGCTCGACGCGATCCAGGAGGGCGAACGCACGGCACTGGACAACTCGATGATCATGCTTTGTTCGAGCATGCTCACCGGCAGCCACAACGCGACGCAGTTGCCCGTCGTCATGCTCGGCAACGCCGGCGGGCAACTCAAGACCGGCCGCGTGCTCGACTACAACGGCAAGCCGAACCGGCAGATGTGCAACCTGTACCTTTCGATGATGGACAAGATGGGCGTCCACCTCGACCGCTTTGGCGACTCGACCGGCCGATTGGCCGACGTCTGACTCTTACAGCGAACGACTTGAATCCCACACGAATTCAATCTCGATGTCGATGGGCGACGCTGGCTACGTTGTTCAGCCTTGCCGCCGTGGCCTTGACGCAGGCGGACAACGACGCGCCCGACGGCGTCAACATGGACGCCGCGCGGCAACACTGGGCGTTTCAACCTGTCCAGCCGGTTGAGCCTGCGGCACACAACAAGGCTGACGCGGGCCGCAATCCGATCGACCTGTTCATCGAGGCGAGCCTGCGTCAGCACGGCCTGACGCCGCTGGACGCGGCCGACAAACGCACGTTGATCCGCAGAGCGACGTTTGACCTGACCGGTCTGCCGCCAACACCGAAGGAGGTCGAGGCGTTCGTCAACGACGGTGCGCCGGACGCTTACCAACGGCTCATCGATCGGCTGCTGGCGTCGCCCCACTACGGCGAGCGATGGGGACGGCACTGGCTCGACGTGGTGCGCTACGCGGATACGGCCGGAGAGACGGCCGACTTTCCGTTGCCCCAAGCTTGGCGGTACCGCAACTACGTCATCGACGCCTTCAACCGCGACAAGCCTTATGACCGGTTTATCCGCGAGCAACTCGCGGGCGACCTGTTGGCCAAGCAATTGCCCGCCGACGCGCCGGTCGAGCGGTACGCTGAACTGGTCATCGCAACGGGCTACGTCGCGATCGCTCGGCGCTTCGGCTTCGACATTGAAAAGGACCACTTTCTGACGATCGACGACACGCTCGACACACTCGGCAAGAGCGTGCTCGGGTTGACCATCGGCTGCGCACGATGCCACGACCACATGTACGACCCGATCAGCGTTCAGGACTATTACGCCCTTTATGGCATCTTCGAGAGCACGCGGTACCCGTTCTCCGGTTGTGAAAAGACCAAGCGCTCGCACAACCTGGTCGCGATGGTGCCGCCGAACGTCTGGCAACGCCAGATCGAACCATACAACAAGCAGCGTGCGTCGTTGGACCAGCGACTGAAAGCGGCTAACGCGCAGTCGGAGCGGTTGGCCAAAGGTCTCGGTGAGTTGGCTGACAAGGGCAAACGGCTGTTGGCTGAGGGCACGATCGACCAGAGCGGCAGGCAGACGATCGCCAGCGGTGCGAAGAGCAAGTGGGATGAAATCACCGTCAAGAAGGGCCAACTCATCCTGTTGTCGGTCGACCCGCGCGGCAACTACGGCGCGGATAGCACGCGCGTCGAATTGATACTGACCGAAGTCGCGGGCGAGCAGCGGACGTGGAACGTCGCCAGGGACGTCAGCAACGACTTTTTGGCTGGCAACCCGCACGCGGACGGTCTTGGCAACGACCACACCTGGTCGTACTTCGACCTGCGGGGCGGGATGCGGTTATTGAGCGAGCCGGTGCGTGACCACTTCGGCAAGCCCGGCTTTCACTTCTGGCGACGCGGTGATTGGCCCTCCGCCTGGGTCAACGCGACGAACAAACCAATCCAGGCCTGGTCGACGATGCCGCCGCGCACGTTTTATCTGCACCCGTCGGTCGACGGTGCTGTCGGCTTGGCGTGGAAGAGCCCGATCAACGGCCGCGTCAAGATCGTGGGCCTTGTGGCGGACGGCCATCCGGGGCAGGGCAACGGTGTTGTTTGGCGGTTGGAGCACTTGCAAAACGACTTCACCAAAAGCCTGGCAACAAGCGCGCAGGCAGCACAACAAGAGCGCGACCGGCGGCAAGCGTTGGCAGCACACGACGCGCGCAAACCCACCGTGCAATACGCGTACGCCGTTGCGGAAGGCCAACCGCATGACGCGCAGGTTCAACTCCGCGGCGACCCGAACGTGCGCGGTTTGGCCGTGCCGCGACGCGACCTGCTGATCCTCGGTGGGCGACAGATCACCGACAAGACCGCCAGCGGCCGACTCGAACTGGCGCACTGGCTGACTTCGCCCGACCACCCGCTCACCGCGCGCGTCATGGTCAACCGCATCTGGCAGCACCACTTCGGCGTCGGCCTCGTGAGCACGCCGAACAACTTTGGTCTGCGTGGTCAGCCGCCGACCCACCCCCGGTTGCTCGATTACCTGGCACGTTACTTCATTGACCACGGCTGGTCGGTCAAGGCGATGCACCGGCTGATCATGTCGTCGCGGGCCTATCGGCGCAGCAGCGTCACGGAAGCGTCAACAAACGCGAACGCCGCACGCGACCCGGACAACGTTTGGCTGTGGCGGTTCAATCTCCGTCGACTGTCGGCCGAGGAAATCCGCGACGCGGTCCTTGTGGTCAGCGGCCGACTCGACCGCGTGCCCGGCAAGAGTCACCCGTTCCCGCCACAGGACAAGTGGGGCTTCACGCAACACAATCCGTTCAACGCGGTGTACGACCACAACAAACGCAGCGTGTACCTGATGACGCAACGTCTGAAGCGTCACCCGTTCCTGGGCCTTTTCGACGGGGCCGACACCGCCGCGAGCACGGCCGGCCGCCACACGACGACCGTGCCGACGCAGGCGCTGTTCTTCATGAATAACCCGTTCGTGCATGAGAACGCCAACCACTTGGCTGCAACACTCATGCGCGAAAGTGATACCCGATCGCGGATCGACCGCGCGTTCCAACTCTTGTACGGACGGCCCGCGACGGAAGCCGACCACACGGCGGCGAGACAGTTCCTCGCCGGCGGCGAAGCCGACCTGGCTTCGTGGCTCCGCGTCATGATGGCCGGCAACGAGTTTCTTTACGTCGATTGAATAAACCACTCGAATGACGATGCAACGACGACCCATTACGAACCGCATGACGCGCCGCAGCGTGATCCATTCCTCGGTCGCCGGGTCGGTCCTGATGCCCGGCCTGCTGTCGGAATTGCTCGCCGACGACCGTTCCAAGGCCGGGCCCGCTGACCCGCTGGCGCCACGCCGACCGCATCACGCGGCGAAGGCCAAGCACGTCATCTTTCTGTACATGAGCGGTGGCGTATCGCATGTCGACACGTTTGACCCGAAGCCCGCACTGACCGCCGACCACGGCAAACAGGTCACGCTCGACCATCCCGAGACGCGCAATCGGCCGGGCTATGAGAAGCTTTTCCTGAAGAAGCCGCAGTGGGCATTCAGACCGAACGCGCGTTGCGGGACCGAAGTCAGCGACCTGTTCCCGCATGTGCGTGGCGTGGCCGACGAGTTGTGCGTGATCCGGTCGATGCATGGCGACCACTCGAACCACTACAACGCGACGCTCGGCATCCATACCGGCTCGTTCAACATCGCCCGCCCGAGTATCGGCGCATGGGTCAGCTACGGACTGGGCAGCCCGAACCGGAATCTGCCGTCGTTCATGGTGCTGGCCCCGCGAACGCCGTACGCGGGCACGCAAGTCTGGGCCTCCGACTTCCTGCCCGGCAGCCATCAAGGCACACGGGTCGTGCCCGGTGCCCAGCCGATGGCTGATATCAAGCCGCGCGTCGCGCGCTCGCGTCAGGAAAAAGAACTTGCCGCCCTGGCCGCACTGAACCGCAGCCACTTGGCCAAGCGACCCGATGACAACGACCTCGCCGCGCGCATCCGCTCATTCGAAACGGCGTTCGGCATGCAGGTCGCCGCGCCCGAAGCGTTTGACCTGTCCGGCGAGTCCGACGCGACACTCGCGATGTACGGCCTGCCGCGCGGCAGCACGAAAGGCTTTGCGTGGCAGTGCCTCATGGCCCGTCGGCTGGTCGAGCGTGGCGTTCGTTTTGTCGAGCTGATCGACACCGGTTCGTCCGGCAACTGGGATTCGCACGGCAACATGCAGGACCACGCACGGCTGGCGAAGAACGTCGATCAGCCGATGGCCGGGTTGATCCAAGACCTCAAACAGCGCGGCCTGCTCGAAGACACGCTGCTGGTCTGGACCAGCGAGTTCGGCCGAACGCCTTTCAACAACAAGCCCGACGCCGCCGGACGCGAACACCACCCGTGGGCGTTTTCAACCTGGCTCGCCGGCGCCGGCGTCAAGTCCGGCGCGGTTCACGGGCGGACCGATGAGCACGGCATCCGCGTCGCGGACCACGGCGTCCATGTCCACGACCTGCACGCAACCGTCCTTCACCTGCTCGGGCTGGATCACGAACGATTGACCTACCGCCACGCCGGCCGCGACTTCCGACTGACCGACGTCGCCGGAAAGGTTGTTCACAACATCCTGGTCTGAACAGACTTTCGACCAACACATCAATGCACAGCTCGGTACCGAACAACCGAACGGTCGCGACTTAATTCGACACCGGAACCAGACGCACTTCGCGCAGGTCGATCAAGGCTTGCCGAATGGGACCGTCGGAGCGGACGATCAATTGGTGACGACCCGGCTTGATCTCGACTCGGCCAAACGACTGCGACTTGTACACGTCCCACGTGCCCGTGCTCGGCACGACGCCGCGCACCGTCGCGTCGCCGACGGTCAAGGTGAACCGGTTGCCCGCGGCGCTGGCGTGACATGCGAAGTCGAAACTCACGTCGAACGCTCCGCCCTTGCGCACGTTGAGTTGCCAGACCGCGTGGTCGTTGGCGTGCGACCACCAGCCGAGGTTGCGGTACTTCTGCTCGAAGACGATCGACGGGCCGTAGATTTCGGCCTTGCTCGCGGGCAGGTGCAGCGCGCCGTCGTCGCGCGACTTGATCACGGCCGGCGTATTGTTCGCGAACGTCTTGCGTTTCGGTCCCTGACCGGCAATGAACGCGAACAGGTCAGCCATGCTCTGCGGTGTCATATCAGCCGCGAGGCCGGTCGGCATCAGCGACAAACCGGTGGCGCGCAACGAGGCGATATCGCTCCGTGCGATATCGCGTGGCGAGCCGTCGGATTGGATCAGCCGCACCCCGCCGCCCGTCTCGGCGGTGAGCATGCCGTTGAATGTGTCGCCCGCGCTCGTTTCGACGACATACGCCAGGTACTTCGCCTCGACCGCGCGATTCGGGTCGAGGATGGCAGTGAGCAATGCGCGAGGCGAGCGGTCGGTCACCGCCCGCAGGTCGGGGCCGACGGCGTTGCCGACCGTGCCCAGCCGGTGACACGCGGCGCAGGTCCTGGTGTACACGGCCGCGCCGCGCGTTGCGTCGCCCCGGAGCGTCAGGGCCGGCTTGAACTTATCGAACAACGCGGGTTGGCCGGCCGGTTGGGTCGTGTTGAACAGCGCGGCCGCGCGTCGGCGGATTGACGTGTCGTTGTGCGTCAACAACCGCTGTCGCCTCGCCGCGTCGAACTCAGCCTTGGACACGTCGCCGCTCGAGACATGGTCGAGCAGCACGGCGGTCAACGACGCACGGCGCAGCAGCAGGTCGATCAGGTGAGCGCGCAGAGCGGGTTCGTAACGACGCCAGTTGGCCATCACACGCCGCGTCGTTTCGGCATCGCCCCGTCGCACGATGACTTTTGCGGCGGCGTGTTGCAGGCCGATCGGCTGACTGGCGTCGAGTTGGCTAATTAGCAGGTCGGTATCGGTAGCCCTAGTTGACGCGGCAACGAGCAGGCTCGCGGCCGCGATGCGTCGTTGCCCGTCGACTTTGCGATCGCGCAGGTCATTGCGTGCCCGATCGAACACCTTCTCCAGCGCGCCGAGTTGGACACGTAGCGGTGTGTGGCGTTCGGCGAGGTCGTTCAGCGTGACCTTGCGCTGACGAAGTGTCTCCAACAGTGCGGCTGCGGCGGTGTATCGTCCTGATGGATCGGCTGCCCCGTCTTCCGCGATCAATGATCGCAGCAGGTCTGCGATCACGCTGTCTTTTCGACCGACCACGGCCGTGCGGATCAGCGCCATCAGAACGGCGTCGTCCGCCGCGACGTGACCGCCGGCGCAGTAGCTCGTCACAACGCTGTCCAATCGGCGCGGGGCAGAAGTGAGCAACGCCGCTGTCAGAAACGAGTCGTTTCCTCCGGCCGCGTTATCGCGCAACATCGCCCCGATCGCCGCGCCCGCCTGTTCGCTGTCCGACGCGCCGAGGGTGTACGCCAAATGCATCCGGACCTGCGTGTCGTCGTCCTTCGCGAGTCGCATGACTGCGTGACGTAGTTTGTCGTTCTCCAGGTGCGACTCACACAGCCGTACGGCGTGTCGGCGGACGCCCGCGTGCTTGTCGGCCAACCCGGTCTGCAATGTCGCCGGCGTCAGCGCGTCAAGTCCGTCGAGCACGCACAGGGCGTGCAACCGCGCCAGCGGTGACGCGTGCGTGGTCGCCACTTTGCGCAGTGCCTCAGCCACATCCTTCGCGTCACGCCACAGCAACATCTCGTGCGCCGTGTCTCGCACCCAACCGTTGGGGCTGGCCAACGCTTCGACCAGTTGCGTATTAGTCATCTGGTCCAGTCGTTGGATTGCGCGCGGTTGGCGATGCACCGGCAACACGCGATAGATCCGGCCCTTGTCCTGCCCCGCGCGCACGTCGAGCCGTTTCTCCCAGTCGTCGGGGATCCACTTGGGGTGTTCGATGATGGCCCGGTACATGTCGGCGACCCACAGCCCGCCGTCGGGGCCGGTACGCACCATGGCTGGGCGGAACCAGTTGTCGCTCGACGCGAGAAACTCGCTGGTCTTCTCGTCGTCGGCCCGCCGACTGGCGAACGTCGCGCCGCGCGGCGACATGACCTCGCGGTGGACGAGGTTGTGCACCGGCTCGCAGATAAATGCGTTGCCGAAGAACGGTTGGCCGAACAACGTGTCGCGGTAGACGATCGGGCTGCACGCCGACGTAAATCGGTTGACGCTCTGCGGGTTGTTGAACCGCGGCATCGTTCTGCTGATCGGGAACACCGGCGACGCACCGGGCGTGACAGAGACGTGCACACGCGGGTCGGGCGGCGTGACCGACGGGTTGCGGCGGAGGTACTGGTCCTTCAGCGCGTAATGCCACATCGGGTTGCTGTTGTTGCCGCCGAACCAGTTGCCCCAGTCGTCGCGCGATCGGCCGAACTGCGTCTTGCCCGACACGACCTCCATCTCGCCGGTGTCCGGGCGGATGCACAGGTCGCGGCCGCGCACGTTGACGATCCTGCCCGTCTTGAGTGACTTGACCCTGCCGTCGGAATCGCCGTTGCCGACGTACAGCCAGTTGTCCAGCCCCCACCGCAGGCCGTTTACGCGGTGCTGCTGGTTGCCCTCGCCGAAGCCGCGGTACAAAACCTCGCGTCGGTCGGCCTTGCCGTCGCCGTCGGTGTCCTTAGCAAAGATGATGTCCGGCGCAGCCGTGACCAGCACGCCGTCCCGCCACACCTTCACGCCCGTCGGGAACGGCAGGTCGTCGATAAACAGTTGCGCGTCGTCGTATCGGCCGTCGCCGTCGCGGTCGGTCAACACCTTGACCCGCCCGCCGGGCTTGCCCTTGCCGTCCATGCCGTTGGGGTAATCGCGCATCTCAACGACCCACAGTCGGCCGTCGGGCCCCCAGTCGAACGCGACGGGGTCGACGATCAACGGCTCGGCCGCGACGAGTTCGACCTTGAAGCCCGGTCGCGCCTGCATGTTGCGCAACGACGCCTCCGGCGACTTGCCGCGTGGTTCGACGTGCCGGAGCAGTTCATTGAACGTCACGCGGTGGACGAGCGTCGGCTTGTGGTCGCCCGTGCGTTCGTTCTGCCAGTAGAGCGCCCGGCCGTGCACGAAGAAGCCGTTGTGCGACCCGTCAGCACGGACGATGGCCGGGATCGAGACGTCGGGCTCGCCGTCTTTCGCGGGCTGATCGCGCGCACGGTCGATCACCGTGCGCGACCACGCCTTCTTCTGCTCGTCCCACAAGTGAACGCTTATGCGCTTGTCGTTGGAGAACAACAGGTCGAGGTGACCGTCTTCGTCGAGGTCGACGAAGCGCACACCAAGATCGGTCTTGCCGTCGCCAAGCGACTTCACACCCGCGGGCGGCTTGACGCCGCGTTGTTTCAGTTGAGCCAGGTGCGTCGCCAATGGGGTGAGTTGTTCGGGCTTGGCGGTGTGCGACCAATCGCTCCAGGTGCGCGACTTGGGCAACCAGACCTTCGCGTTGCGCGACGCGCGGTCGGTCACGGCCACGTCCATGTATCTGTCGCCGTTCACGTCGACAATTCGCACGCCGTTGTCGCCGCCCTGCTTAGTGCGGATCGGCCGATCTTCCAGCAGGTGCTTGCTGAGTCGATCCGCCGCCTCTCGGAACGTCAGGAACTTGACCTTCTTACCGTGCTTCTGCTGGGCGTGATCGATCAGCTCGACGATCTGCTCAGCCTTGATCCAGCCGTGCGGGTGGAACACCAGCGACATGACGCCCTGCTTGATCACCGTCGCGTCGAGCGCGGCCTTCCAATCGGCGACGGTTTTGGGGTTGTTCACGCCCTGGCGGTGCTGGGCTGCCCAGTCGCTGGGCACGACGTTGGGGAACTGCCAGCAGACGCCATCGACGACGTAGGGATACGGGTAGTCTTCGACGTAATTCACAAAGCCGCGGTCGATCGGCACGTACTTGGCGAAGCGGGACGAGCCGTCGGCCTCGGTCACCAGGTCGCGCGGCAGGTCGGGGTCGTTCGGCGTGAACAGGACGAAGACCGACGAATCGATCTGCAGTGTGTTGCCGTTGGTGGATTTGCGTTTGAAGATCTCGCGGTAGAAGCGCGGGCTGACGGTGTTCAACGAGTCGCAGCAAGGCATGCGGAACGCGACCGGCGCAGTGTTGGGCACCTTGTTGAGCATGTCGACGCATTCGTGATACGTCTTGGCGGAGAAGTTGAAGTCGTTCTTTTGCAGCAGTGGGCAGGGGTGCGCGATCGTGTGACACTCGAAGCTGAGCCCTTCCTTGAGCCAGGCTTGCAATTGCGGCGCTTCGGGGTTGATGACGTTGGTGAAGATGCTGACAGGCGCGCGGCCGTCGATCCGCTTCAGCCGGTTGAGGATCGGCCGAAGGTACGCCTCGTACCTGCCGGGCGAACGCATGTCGTCGATCGAAAGCAGGACGACCGCCTCAACGCCCGGCTCGCCGACCCATTGCGGCGTGACCAGTTTGGGGGAATGCCTGCCGACGGTGTAGGGGTTGGTCGGGTCGAGGTTGGTCGCGTCGCCGACGGTTCGACTAGTCGCCGAAATGAAGGTGCAGACGGCGACCAGGATGAGACCGGTCAGGGGGCGAGTGCGCATGACGGGACTCCTGCGTCGACAATCACAATCAAAGCAAATCGCCATGATAACCGCGCGTGCGTCGAGGTGCGGTTGACGCTATGGTCTGCGCGGTTTCAACCCTTGGCGAGACCGATGCGATGGCAGTGACGTGGCTGGACCGCCCGATGCGGGGCGTTTCAAGTTGGCTGGACGACGGGCCGATGCGCCGGCTGGGCATCCGCAACACGATGCGGTTGGCCAAGGCGTACAACGGCCTGACGCGCGGGCGGTACTTGCGCTATCGGCGTCAACAATGCCGCGACCGCCTCGACGATTTGCTGGCCGCCAACGGCCCCAACGACGGGCCGACCATCACGATGGAAGACGGCTGGGCGCTCGACGAATCGCACAGCCTGCCGCACTTGGACCGGTTGCTCGACGATGCGCAGGAAGTGATCGCCGAACGCGGGCGGCAAGCCGAAAAGGACGGCCGCTACCGCGCGTTCTTCCGCAATATCATCACCGTCGAAGACCTCGAACGCTGGCCGTCGTTCCTCGACTTCATCTGCTCGTCGCCGGTCATTTCGACGGCCAGCCGACACCTCGGCCTGATCCCCGCGCTGTCTCGGACAATCCCGACGGGCGTGCGTTTTACCGAGTCATGGGTCGGCCACGACGCCGAGGCCGACGGCCCGCCGCGCGACAGCCAACTGTTCCACACCGACCCGTACGAGTCGCCATTGGTTTACGTGATCGTCCTGCTGCACGACGTGAACATGCGGCAGGGACCGTTCTGTTTCTATCCCGCATCGACCTCGGCCAAGATCGCCAAGGCGTTGAATTACCAATCGCGCGGCCAGCCTTACCGCCTGACCGACGAGGCGATCTACGGCGTGGCCAACGAGAGCGAACGCATCGACCTGTGTTACCCCAAGGGCACGGTCCTGTTCATCGACTCCAGCACGTGCATGCACTACGGCAGCAGGCACGCGTTCGACCCGCGTTATCAACTCATGTATGGCCTTGTTTCGCCGGTGCGCGCCGACTTCAGCGAGACGAACATGACGCCGGACCCGTATGCGCCCAAGCCCGGCGACAGCGATCTGCGCATGATGTTGCTCGACATGTACTACCTCGGCGAGGCGCGCAACGGGTCGTCGGCCGCCGTCTCATCGTGACAATCCGATGTGAAGTCGAGGTACTTGCCGCTAGGGCTTGGCGCGATGTGGTCGACCTGTGTGATGGTTAGGGCCGGCTCGTCGCTGCCGAGCCGATCGCGCCAGGCGTTGTGCATCCACTTGTGCAACGCATTCGGCAGCGGGCCGGTCGCCAGTAGGCGTAGCTCGAATCGGTTGTCGCGTGACTGGTGCACCTGGTACCGGCGCAGGTGCCGCGTGTGCTCGGCCGGCATCTCCTGGAGCGGGTCGATGGCGGCGCGGACTCGGTCGCGCGTGCCGGCCGGAAGGGTCGCGTACCTGCGCAGTCGGCCGGCGATCTCACCGAACGTCGGCAGCGTCCGCCCGCAGGGGCACAGGCCGTCGGTGACCTCGGCCGTGTCGTCGGTGTCGTAGCGGATCAACGGCATGGCCGGGTTGCGCAGGGCAGTCACGACGATGCGCCCACGTTGGCCGACTTCGCAGGGCTGACCGTCATCGTCGACGATCTCGACCACGCAGTGTTCGACGTGCACGTGGTACCGACCAGCTTCGCAGCGGACAGCAACGTGGCCGACCTCGTTCAGGCCGTAGTTCTGGTGCACGGGCACGCCGAACGTCGTCTCGATCCGTTTGCGCATCTGCGGCGTGACCTGCCCGCCGATCGCGCGCACGGCTTGCAGGCTGTCGACCGGCGGTTGATCGACACACGCGAACGCCATCTCTTCGGCGATGCCGGGCATGCACAACAAATAGTCAGGCCGACGTTCACGCAGCCAATCAATCTGCGCATCCGTCGGGTTCGTTCGGCAGAAGCCGATCTCTTTTCCCGTGTGGAAGAACTTGCCCAGGTATTGCCACGTCGACCGTTCGTAGGTCTTGCCGTTTTCGAGCGGTTGGCCGGTCGCGTCGCGCAGGTATTGACCGCGGCGGATCGACGCCATGACCGCCATCGGATCGTACCGGTGCCAGCGGTACGCGCGGTGCAACAAATGGGTAAACATGAGATTGCTGTTGGCGGACATCGCCACCCGCGTCGGCTGCGCGGTCGTGCCCGACGACTCGACCACGCCCCAAAGGCGGTCGTCGGCCGGCAGTTGCTTCGCGGTCATGTCGTCCGAGTTCGCCTGCACGTCCCACTTCGTCAGGATGGGCAGCTTCGGCAGGTCGTCAACGCCGCGGATGTCCGCCGCGCTCAGGCCTCGCTCGCGGAGCACGTTCGGGTAAAAACTGGTCTGGTCACACGCCCACCGCGCGACGCGTTGCGCCTCGCTGTCCGCCCACTTGCGCAACTCGGCGGGCGGGGCGAATTCGTGATGCAGCAACCGCTGGAATGCCGCGGGGTGTCGGCCGGGCCGCAGCGGCCGCCAACGTCGGTACTGCGACAGTTCGTCGTCAAGGGTCGTCATGCGGCGGCATTCTAAAGGGGATCGACGCGGTGAACCTTGTCGGCGTCACTGCGCCGTTGCTGCTATTGTGATCGCCGTCGCTTGAATCGCGAGTCAAGACTGCCACACGCCGGAGCAGAGTCACGTGCACCACACGAACGACGCGAACACATTCACCTTTCGCGACACGACGCTGCGCGAGGGCATTCAGGTGCCCGGCACGCGCGTGTCGCTGGACGACAAGCGGCGGTACATCGCGACGCTCGACCGGCTGGGCGTGCCCGAGATCGAGATCGGCCTGCCCGACGGTGTCACGGCCTGCCTCGAATTGGCTGACCTGATCCGCCAAGGCGGCCACGCCGTCCGCCCCACCGCGTTGATCCCCTGTTACACGACCCGCTGGCAGACGCATATCGACCTCGCGGCTGAGCACCACATGCACCGGGTCGACGTGCTCTGCCCATTCTCCGACGAGCTGCTGCGACAGACCGACCACTACGGCATGACTGCCGACGACATCACGCCGAAGATCGACGCCGTCGTCGCGCACACGGCCGCGACGGACATGCGGGTCTCGGTCGCGTGCATGGACGCCACCCGCGCGCCGATCGAACGCATCCTCGACGCGACGCGCGGCTTGGCGGACAAGGGCGTTTCGCGTTTGACCATCTACGACTCGGTCGGCTGCGCGACGCCGACGCAAATGAAATCACTGGTCGAACAGGATCGTG
>JANQSF010000093.1 GCA_028284155.1 Phycisphaeraceae bacterium | reverse complement strand
CTCCGTCCGAGCCGCTTGGCGAGCCGGACGTTCAGACTCAACCGCGGCTCGGACGGAGCCTCGCCCTCCCGGAAGGAACTCCGCCACACACGCGCTTACGGCGCGCGCTCGATGCCCTTCGGCGTCACAGCCAGGTCGTTTTCGGCGAAGATGTTTTTGAACACCATCGGATTCCGACCCGGAAACGTCAAGCGCAAGTCAAACCGCTTGGCCTTGCCCAGCCCAATATGCACCGGCGTGCCGTCCGGTTTCGTCTCTTCAACCAGAAACGGTCGGCCATCCGCATCGCCCAGTTCGCCTGCCTTAAACACCTCGACCCGTGTGCCAACCGCGTAAACGTTGGGCTTATCCATACGGACGCGCAGCCGACAAAACGCCCCGGTGTTCGGCGACTTGTTTAGAAAGACGCCAATGGTCTCCTTCTCACCCGCGCCGCCGATGACGACATCGATCCGCCCGTCGTGATCCATGTCACGCAGGACGAGCGGGTCGGCGTCCCACCCGCGCGACGTGAGCGCCAACACATATCGCCCGCCGCCGCGATTCTCAAAGACCTGCTGTCGGCCGTACCTGCGGTTCGACACCGCAACGTCCTGATCACCGTCGTTGTCCAGGTCGGCAAAGTGAGCGACGTGCAGGTAGGGGCAGCGTTGCTTGACGAAATCGGTCAACGGGCCAGCCTTTAGTTTGAACCGACCCCTGCCGTCATTGAGGTATAAACCAGCCGAATCGCCCGACGCGATTAGCACGTCAGTGCTGCCGTCGCCATCAAAGTCGCGGGCGACGACGGGCGCGCCCTCGCGCGGCAGGCCCATCAACTCCGTCGCGTCCGTGTACCGGCCGTCTTGCTGCGCGACGAAGTACCAACCCAGCCGGTCGCCCGAGTAACCCGCAAACGCGCGCAGCACGACGTCCTCTCGGCCGTCGCCGTTCAGGTCGGCCCGCAGATAGGTCAACCGCATGAACCGGTTGTGGCGCGACGCGCGCAACGCGGTGATCCTTTGCGAAACCGCGGCCGGCATTTCGATCGGCGGCAGCGCATCCGTCTGCGACTTCTTGAAAGTCGCCGACGCCGCGTCGTAGGTGTAACGGATGGTCCTGCCACGTCGTGTCTGTTCGATGTCGATATCGCCGTCGCCGTCCAGGTCGGCGATCTTGTCGGGGTAGTTGATCGGGTGCAGCGAGTACGCGGCCTTGTCGAACCGCTTGCCGTTTTGATTGATCAGGCAGGGCGTCGCGCGGTCGTCGAGCAGGCCGGCGATATCCAGATCGCCGTCGCCGTCGAAGTCCCAGACCAACGGGTAATTGTCGGTCGATGGCACAACCCCGTCAACGCCCAACTCGGCAGTCACGTCGCGGAATGTGAGTCGGCCGGTCTCGCGCAGGTCGTTGCGGATGATCAGGCCGTTCGTCGAGCCGTGGATGCAGACGATCATGTCCAGATCGCCGTCGCGGTCGTAGTCGAACGTGGACAGACCCCAAAGCCACCACGCGTGCCCCTTCAACGGCGCACCCGCGCGCTGTTCGAGCGTTTCGCGACGCTGCTTGAGGATGTCGCTCAAACCCGTGTCGGCTGCGCGTTCAAAGACCAGCGTTGTTTGCGACGTGTCGGTCTGCGCAACGGCGTCGGCGTTGTGCAGCGAGACCATCAGACCAAGGCCGGCGACGATGTATACGGCGAGGGGCTTGCTCATAGGCCGTACATCGTACCGTCTGTCCTCGCAGATCGGCTGTGCGCGGCGGCTACACCGCCAGATCGTCTGCGGCTGCGAGGTTGTCCCAGACGTATCGCCGTGGGTTGGCGATCTTCAACGCGGCGTCGGTAAACCGCCAGGTCTCGTTCCAGAACCGACGCCAGCCGAACCCGCCGCGGCGCAGGGCGCTTCGGTGGTTCAGCCAAACGACGCCGATCGCGCCGAACATGAGCACGCGGTGCAGGCAACCGCGATGCCAGAGTGTGAACCGGCTGCGACGTGACCGCAGGATGGCCAGCCGTTCGCACTGGAAGCGGACGTGCTCGTCTTCGTCTTTGAGGATCTGGTCGCAGACCGCGCGCAGCACCGTCGAACCGGTCGCGCCGCGCAACGCCTGGTAATAGACCTGCGCAATGATCTCTGCGGTGACGAGCACGGAGATGGACAGTTCCAGGCCGGCCAACCGGCGGAGGTTGCGGAACACGGCGTCAACGAACGTATTCTGCTTGCGCGGGATACCCTCGATGTCCATCAGCCTGCCAAGCTCGCGTGCGTGGCGGTTTTCTTCGGCGATGAACAGACCCATCACCCGCGCGTAGTCGGTATCGCCGCTGCGCTGGGCATACCGCTTGGCGTAGTGGATCAGGTTTTTGCCCTCCGAGCTTTCGCCAAGCTGAAACTCGGCGATCGAGCCGGCGATGGCTTGGCATTCCACCTCGCTCATCTGCGCGCCGTCGTCCCACGGCACGGGCATGGGGTGTTGGCGATTGTGCTCGAAGTGGTCAAGCCAATCCTGCGTAGCCAGGACGGTCGTCGTCGGCTGATCTTGATTCAATGGTCGCACTCCCAGTTGGGCGCAGCCGACAGCACGCCGCCACACGCGCAGTCTCACGCTCATGTCAATTGGATGGCGGACGCGCGTCCGCGACCTGACACGACCGTTACGCGACCGACTGTCAGAAGGTTCAATCAGAAATGGGTTGACGACGATCAGCCCAAGGGCGAGCCCGTAGAGTGCGCTTAAGCGCACCAAGGCCGCGAGGAAACCGTCCGTTCATCGTGGTGCGCTGAAGCGCACCCAACTTTTCGGACGAAGCCTAATACCACACGACCTTCAACTTGGCCACGTTGCTTGTGATTTGCCCGGTGAATTCCGGCTTGGGCTGGTTCTGCACGGTGTTCTTGTAACCGACTTTAATGGTGTATTGCCCCGGTCGGCCGAACGGGTCGGGCATGCGTTTCCCGTTGCCCGCCAACTTGCCGTCGATCGAGACGCCGCTCCCGCTCAATTCCGCCGCCAGCGCCGAGATCTTCCGGGTCCAGCGCTCGCCCGGCTTCAGCTTGATCGCCAGCCCCACCGGGTCGATAGCGAACATCTCGTACCGCTTGGTCTTCTTACCGAAAGTCACCTCGAACCATTCGCCCGGGTAGCCCTGACCATTTCGGCTTCCGTTGGCTGACAGGACGACCGTCTCCTTCGACGTGTTCGTGTAAACGATCGTCAACGGAATGGGCGCGCGGAACGCCACTTGAGGCCTGGGCGTCGAAATCGTGATCTGAACGGGCGGCTTGCGCTTGGCCGTCTCGTCCGCCCACGCCACACCGGTGAAAAGAAGCGTGACCAGGCCGATCGTCAGTGTCCGCATGTCGAATACCTCTTGGACGGTGTCATGGGGAATCGATTGTCCGCCGAGTGTTGGACGCCTCCGGCCGGGTATCCGTTCCAAGCAGGCCGCCAACACAAGAGCTACCGATCGTGGCTTCGACAAGGCCAGTGTTACCCGAGCGTTACGACAACCCCACCGATTCCGCGATACGATCACCACATGCCTCGTTTACGGCTTACCATTGCGGCTTATCTTTGCGCGATGTCAATGGTGCTCACGGAGGCAGTCATCGCCATGCAGGACGGGGCGACGCAGCCTGAGTCACCCGCGCCAGCCGTCCCTGCGTTGATCGAACAATTGGGCGACACTTCGCAAGCCAACCGCTGGCGGGCGACCAAGGCGCTTACCGCCCGCGGCAAGGCGGCCGTACCCGCATTGATCGAGGCCGCCAAGAGTGAGCGCCGGCATGTCCGCGAACACGCGGTGTACGCATTGCGCGACATCGGCCCGGACTCCGTCGCCGCGCTGCCCGTGCTGATCAAGTTGCTCGACGAGAAAGGCAGCACGCGCCTCGTTCTCGCCACCGCCGCGGCGATCGGGAACATCGGCCCCGCCGCGGCCGACGCCGCGCCCGCCTTGATCCGTCACCTTGACAAGGACTGGACCTTCTTCGGGCCGCACGTTCGGCCGGCCCTGGAGCAACTCGGGCCAAACGCCGTTCCACACATCGCCAAGGCCGCGGCGGGGCCGTGGCAGCAACGACACACGCCCGCCCTGATCGGCGTCCTAATCAAGCACGGCGCGCAGCACGTCAAACCGCTGTTGAGCCACGAGTCGCCGGACGTCCGTATCGCCGCGGTCCGCGCGCTTTCAACCGACACCGAGTCGATCAACACGGTCGTCACCATGCTTGACGACCCACACGACCGCGTGCGGTCGGTTTCCGCATACGTCTTGCGCGGATACGGCGAACGTGCCAAAATCGCTTTGCCGAAACTGATCGACCTTCTGTCGGACGACAATCTCCACGTTCGGGAGTCGGCGGCGTGGGGCATCAGTGGGATGGGGACGGTCGGCAAGGACGCCCGGGCGGCGCTTGTCAAAGCCAGCCACGACCCGCAGGTCGCGCTGGCCGCGTCCGTCGCGCTCAACCACATGGGCTTCGCGGACGATGCGATCGCCGCCGCCACCCGCGCTCTCCGGGCTAAGTGGTATGTCTCCCGCTACTCCGCGGCGATGCAACTGGGCAAGCACGGCCGAGCCGCCCGGTCGGCCGTGCCCGCGTTGACAAAAGCGCTGAACGACGAGGCAACCAACGTCCGCGCTTACTCAGCCGAGGCGTTGGGCTTGATCGGTCGCGACGCGGAGCCGGCCTTGCCCACGCTGCGCAAGCTCGGTGAAAAGGGACCGTCGTTGGTGCGCGAGAAAGCGCTCCAAGCCGTCCAGCGGATCCAGAATAACGCCGCACCGGATCGAAAGCCATAAGCTCCACACATCCCGTTGTTCAGTCCGCCTCATTTTCCATCTCTGGATTCAAACGCCGAAGGTGAACGCCGTCACTGCGCACCCAACGTTCCCGGGCAGACTTCCTAACATCTCGCGGACACCCCTCGGCCGCGGCCGCGCCAAGCAACGGCGCGGCCAACCACACCCGCGACACCGAACGACACCGATTCATGTCCGACACCCCTCAACTCCCCCAACTCACCGACGAAGAGCGCGCGACCTACGAATGGCAGATGTGGGTGCCCGGCTTCGGCGAATACGGGCAGCGCAAGCTCAAGAGCGCGTCGGTCATGATTAGCCGGGTCGGCGGCGTGGGCAGTGTCGTCGCGTACGAGTTGGCCGCGGCGGGCGTCGGCAAGCTCGTCCTGGCGCACGGCGGGAACGTCAAGTTCAGCGACTTGAACCGGCAACTGCTCATGACGCACGACTGGGTGGGCAAGCCGCGGATCGAGTCGATCAAACGCCGCCTGCTCGAACTCAACCCGCGGCTCGACATCGTCGCGCACGGCGAGAATGTTAACGAGGACAACGCGGCCGACCTCGTCGCGCAGGCCGACGTCGTCGTCGACTGCGCCCCGCTGTTCCCCGAGCGCTACGCGATGAACCGCGCGGCCGTCGAACAGGGCAAGCCGATGGTCGAGTCGGCGATGTACGAGATGGACGCACACCTCACGACGATCATCCCCGGCCAAACGCCCTGCCTCCGCTGCCTGTACCCCGAAGACCCGGCCACGTGGAAACGGCAGTTCCCCGTTTTCGGCGCGGTGTCGGGCACGGTTGCGTGCCTGGCCGCGGTCGAGGCGATCAAGCTGATCGCCGGGCTGGGCGAGCCGTTGGCCGGGCGATTGCTGACGATCGACATGAAGTGCATGACGACGCGGACGCTGAACGTACGGCGAGACCCAGATTGCCCAGTTTGCCAGGCCTGACCCCCCTTCTGCCTGCTGAATGGGCGGCACGAACCATTTTGGGGGCGGAACAACGGTCTCCACCGCTTGATTCCTTGATGGCATGGTGTTATTTTTTGTTTGATAAGGAGCCGGGGCGTTCCCAAGTCCCCTGTTTGGGTCAAGCGAGTTGATGAACAACCTGTTTGGAGAGCTTGATATGAATCTCAGACGTTCGATCGTCCTGTGCGCGATGCTGTCGCTCACGATGGCTTGGCCGGCCTCGGCCATCACCGACCTGGGAACGGGCGGTGGTTCGCTGATCGGCAATGACCTGACCGATTTCTTCGGGACGGGCAGCGAAGCCGCGTACGCCCCTCCGAATCTTGGCGGCTTCACAGCCGAGTTCTTCGGCGACGACGAGCCGAACTTCAACCCGCCGAACAACGAGGGGGCGTTCAACGTCTTCGATAACCAGAAAGGCGGCGGCCAAAACAAGTGGTGCTGCAACAATGCCAACGGCGGTGATGGTGTGCACGTGGGCGCGAACTTCACCAACACGCTCGGCGCGGTGCAACTGACGCACTTCACCATCACGTCGGACAACGACGTGGGCACGGATCGCGACCCGGACGTCTGGTCCATTCAAGGATCAAACGACGGCTCGACGTGGACCAACATCTACTCGTACAACATGGACGGCGATTCGGTCTTCGACAATTTCGGCGGCTCGCCGGACAACCGCACGATCCGTTTCGACGGCAGCGGCGCTGACTTCGCCACGCCCGCCTTCTACACGCATCTTCGCTACCTGGCGACCTCGTCCGTAAACAATGCCAATCACGCGCTGGGCGAGTTGGAGTTCTTCGGCAACGTCCTCAATCCGCCGGAGATTCCGGCCGGCGTGCCGGTGAACGTCGGCCGCCTTCGTGACGGGATGGGCAAGCCCGCGACCCAAACGTCGCAGCTCGGCGGCTTCGGCCCAAACCTCGCGCTGGACGGCAATCTCGGCAACTTCACGCACACACTCAACTCAGACACGAATCCCAGTTGGGAAGTGGACTTGGGCGCAACCGTGCCGATCAGCACGGTCGAACTGAACAACCGCGGTGACGGGTGCTGCCAAAGCCGATTCCGTGACATCACCGTTTCCGTGCTCGATCACAATGGTGTTGAGGTCTTCAACTCCGGCCTGCTGAATCCCGAGAACGTCTTGGGCGGCGGGGGCACTGGCGGGCCGCCGAATCTGGTCGTGGACCTGCAAATGCTCAACGGCGGGCCGATCCTCGGCCGAACGGTGGTCGTCCACCGAACGCCGGACGATGACCTTTCCGGTACGGGCGGCGTTGGCAACGCGGATGAAGGCCGAGTCCTCTCGCTCGGCGAGGTACAGGTATCGGCATTGAACCTCGCGCTCAAGCCCGACGCGATGATCACACAGTCGTCGACGCACCCGGCCGGCCCGGCCGAACGCGGCGCCGACGGCGACCTGGAAAACTTCTCGCACACGTCTGGCTCAGGGAACGACCCGAACCCGTTCTGGGAGATCGACCTCGGTGAGGTGCTGAGCCTCGACTCGGTCATCATCCACAACCGTGGCGACGGCTGCTGCCAGGACCGGCTCCGCGACATCGTTGTCGACGTGTTCGACGACATGGGCAACCTGGTCTTCACCAGCCCGGAGTTGAACGACAACAACGGCCTGAACAACCCGCTGTTCCTGGCTGTCGATTTCCACGAACTGCTCGGCGATGCGTTGAACGGCCAGACCGTCCGCATCACGCGTTTCGGGATTGGCACGGCGAACGGCGGCAACGTCCTGCAAATGGGCGAGGTGCAGATCTTCGGCGCCCGCGTCGAAGCGGCCGTGCCCGAGCCGGCGTCGGCGACGCTGCTTGGACTGGCCGGGCTCGCCCTGCTGCGAGGCAGGCGACGCAAACGGGCCTGATCCTTGGGCAAGAATCAAACAGCACACCAACCCCCGCTCCGGCGGGGGTTTTCATTTGCCCGTCGGTGTGTGATGGACAGGAGCGCCAAGCCGCGAGCGGCTGTCAGGATTGCTCGACGATCACGGCCCGTTGCGTCGGGACCAGGCCGACCTCGTCACCCACGCCGAACACGCAACGGTGGTCGGTGTGGACGAGGACGTCTCGGTCGTTCAGTTGGACGCGGTAGGTCAGGTCGTGTCCGCGGAAGTCGCGGGCGACAACCTTGCCGCAAGACAAACCGGTGCGCGGCAACTCCAACGCGATGTGTTCGGGTCGCACGGACACGCAGACTCGGCCGGTCGTCTCACGGTCGAGTTGGACGCGGCCGACGACCGTCTGGGCCACACCCTGCTTCGCGTCGACCTCGAACAGGTTGGTGCGTCCCAGGAACTGCGCGACGAACGCATTGCAAGGCCGTTCGTACACCTCGCGTGGCTTGCCGATCTGTTCGATATGCCCGTCGCGCATCACGGCCACCTGGTCGCCGAACGACAACGCCTCTTCCTGGTCGTGCGTGACGAGAATGGCGGTCATGTTCGCGTCGTGCAGCAGCCGGCGGACTTCCTGTCGCGTCGCGTCGCGCAGCGACGCGTCGAGGTTGCTGAACGGCTCGTCGAGCAGGATGAGTTTCGGCGACGGCGCGAGCGAACGGGCCAGCGCGACGCGCTGCTGCTGCCCGCCGGACAGCTCGTGCGGCTTGCGTTCAGCCAGGTCGGTCATCCCGACCATGCGCAACGCTTCGCGGGCGCACTCGGCGTTCTGCTTGCGCGGGCCGGTCAGGCCGTACATGACGTTCTTCAACACGTTCATATGCGGGAACAACGCATAGTCCTGGAAGACGAACCCGATCTGCCGCTTCTCAGGTCGCAAGTGGACCGGCTTTATTCCGGGGGCGCCGTCGCAGCCGTGTGTGAGTGTCAATGTCTTGCCGTCCAGCACGACGAACCCACGGTCGGCATGCTCGAAACCCGCGATAAGGCGAAGCACGGTCGTCTTCCCGCAACCGGACGGCCCCAGCAGCACGGTGATCTGCCCGCGCTCGACATCAAACGCAACGTCCTCGACCGCCGGGTCGTGCTCGGCGACGTAACGCTTGGTCAGGTGTCTTGCGGTGAGTAACGGCATTCTTGTTTGTTTAACCGCGTCACTTGCGACGCGTGTCGGACTAGTGATCAAGAGCGCGTCGCAAGCGACGCGACTAAATACTCAGTGCGAGTCGCGGCCTTGCAGTAACAGCACGCCGACGAACGTCGAAGAAAACAGTAGGATCGTCAGGGCGTACGGCGCGAGGGTGTGTTCGAAACCGGGGTCGCCGTAGCGTTCCCACACTTCCATCGATAGCGTGTGCGTGCCGATCGGCGTCAGCAGTGTCGTGAGCGGCAGTTCCTTCATACACGACAGGAACACCAGCGCCGCGGCGACGATCAGGCCCTGCCGCAACACAGGTAAGGTCACATGAAAGAACGTCGCGACCCGACCGCGACCCAGCGATCGCGACGCCTCGTCCAGCCTCGGGCTGGCGCTGTACAGGCTGCTGCGGATCGGGCCGACCGCCTCCGGCAGGAAGTGCAACGCCAACGCGTAGAGAAGCAGCGGCAGCGACTGATACAGCCAACGCCCCGCACCGGACAGCACGTCGGGCACGCCCCACAGGCAGAACAGCGTGAGGCTGAGCGCGAAGACGATGGCCGGCATCGCGTAGCCCAAGTAGGGCAGCCGCTCGAGCACGAACGACGTGCGCGACGGGTAGCGGACACGCATCAGGCCGATCGGCACGGCCAACGCCGTGGCGATCAACGCGGCCGGCAGGCTGCACTTGACCGAGTCGAACAGCGGCGGCGCGACGGTCGCCAGCACACCGGGCTGACTCGACGCGGGCGGTTCGGTTGACTCTGTCGGCGGCGTTAAGTCGGGTGTGTCCTTCGGCGAAACGCCGTCTTTTTTGTTTTCGTTGTCGAAATCCTTGAACAGGTCGTCCGCAAACTTGTTCAGGTCGGTGACGGGTGCCGGCGCAGCCTGGCCGTCGTCTGTGACTTGTGTTGTCGTTGGTTGTGGCGTGTCGAACGCCCAGTAGACGATCGTGCCTAACGGCGCCGCGATACTGACCATGAATACGACGGCGAACAACGCCCAGGCCGGCCCCTGCCGCCAGCCGAGTCGGGCCGGCGTTCGGCGGCGCGTCGCGCCGGAGCCGGCCCGCTGCAATCGCAGGCCGCGCAACAGGTACATCTCGGTCACGATGAAGACCAACGCCAGGCCAAGCAGCAACAACCCCCAGCGCGAGAGCCGTTCCCAATCGAGTTGCGACGCTTTCAGCTCGTCGTAAAGCTGCTTGCTGAACGTGTCGTAATCCATGAACGTCACGACCGCGAAGTCGCTGATGACGTGCAACACCACCAGCATCGCGCCGGCTAAATACGCGGGTCGAAGTTGCGGGACGACGACGGTCCACCAGACGCGCAGTCGGCGGTGGCCGAGGCTGCGCGCCGCCTCTTCCAACGACGGGTCGATGCCGAGCATGCCGGCCCGCATGGTCAGAAACAAGTACGGCATGAGATAGGCCGACATGGCCAGCAAAGCGCCGAAGTAGCCGCTTGGCCGTGCGACGGTCGTGTCGGTCAGCGCGTGGATCGGCCCGCCGTACCCGCCGGCGACCCGCCAGCCGTAGGCCATGAGGTAACCCGGCATGGCCAGGGGCACGATGGCGAGGATGGACAGCCACCGCCGGCCGCGCAGGTCGGTCCGCGTGACCAGCCAGGCCATCGGCCAAGCCAGCAGCGTCGTCACCGCGAGCACGCCGCCAGCCAACCCTAACGTGTTGTATAGACCCTGCCGGCTCGTATCCGACCAAAGCGGCGCACGCTCAGCCGAACCGTCGGCGAACGCGTGCACGATCATCACCCCCACTGGCACGACCACGCCTAGCGCGCATAACACAGCCGGGAGCGAGAGGTACCAGGGCGGGCGTCGGTTGAGAACAGTGGTCAAGTGGGCTTCCGCGAAACCTCTCCCTCTGGGAGAGGTCGGCGGCGCAGCCGCCGGGTGAGGGCTTGGCGCGGCCCGTACGCCGTCCCGATGGGGTGACCGCGCCGCGCAGAACCCTCACCCCAGCCCTCTCCCAATGGGAGAGGGAGTCAGAGAGTCGATCAAATCAACCCGACTTCGCGCAGCAGTTTCAACGTGCCTTCGAGGTCCTGCAGGCTATCCAGCTCGACCTTCGGCGCGGCCTTGTTCAGTTCGGCGTCGCTAGAAAGCTTCGGGTTCGCGGCGACGCCCTGCGTGGCGGGGTACTCGTTGACGCCGAGCGTGAAGTACTTCTGCGCCGGCTCGGACAACAGAAACTCGATGAACCTGTGCGCCGCGACCTTGTTCTCGCTGGTCGTCGTGACACACACGCCGGACACCATGACCAGGTTGCCGATGTCGCCGGACTTGAAGAACTGCTGCGCGACCGGGAACTTCGGGTCTTTGGCTTTGAAGCGCAGCAGGTAGTAGTGATTCGGGATGCCCAGGTCGATCTCGCCATCCGCCAGCGCTTGCACGATCGGCGTGTTCTTCGGGTAGACCTTCGCACCGTTCGCTTTCATGCCGGCCAGCCAGGCCTTCGTCTTCGCATCGCCGTGCGCCTCGCGCATCGCCGTGACGAACGCCTGGAAGGACCCGTTCGTCGGCGCCCAGCCGACCTTGCCCTTCCACTTGGGTTTGGTCAGGTCGAAGACGCTGCCGGGCAGGTCCGACTTGCTGACCCGTGACGGGGCGTAGGCGAGGATGCGCGTCCGCCCGCTGGTCGCGATCCACCGCTTGCTCGACGGCTGCGCCCACGCGGGGATGTCGGTGAACAAGCCGTTGGGCAACGGCGCCGCCAACTTTGACTTCGCCATCGCGCCCAACGCCGCCACGTCCTGCGCCCAGAACACGTCCGCCTTCGTCTTGCTGCCCTCCGCCTGCAACGCCAACGCCAGCGCGCTGGTCTTGCCGTACCGCACCGCCACCTCAATACCCGTCCGCTTCTCGAACTGCTCGATCAACGGTTCGACTAGGCTCTTGCTGCGGCCGCAGTAGATCACGAGCGGCTCGGCCTGGGCCGTGCCGCAAACGCTGCCGAGGGCAGTCAGAACACACAAGACAATCATGAACAATCGCTGGCGCATGGTTCGCCTCTCAATCTGGGTCTGGGAAAACGACTTCCGATCCTCGTGCCACCGTGCGGCACGCGCCATGATTGTTATTGAGAATCGGTCTCAGGTCAAGCATTTTCTAAGTGATCGCCGCCCGCACAGCCTTCAAGGCTGTTTTTAGGACAAGACCCCGCGCAGGGCGGGGGCGCGCGCACTTCGGATTTGTCGATCTGGTTTAGCCGTCCGGCTCGCTCACGCCTCCGCCGGCTCGACATCCGTTCGGCTCTCCTGACTGATCAGGCCGATCAATGCAGGTACGAGCACGAGCATCGGGATGATCACCGCGTGGGCGCCGATGCTGTCGCTGACCGAGCCCCGCCAGCCGGGCACTTCCATCAGCAGCGCAACGCCGCCGATCACCGCCAACGTCGAGCCGCTGACCGACGTGAACAACTCGACGCTCAGCTTGAACAGGACGAACGCGAGCATGCCGATGAGGATCAGGCCGATCAACGCGCCGATCCAGTAAAGCTCCGCGATCTGCGTGACCTCACCCTTGTGAGCCTGCAAAGCGATCGCGGACCAGAGGTTCGCGCCGATGAACGCGCCGATCAGGCCGCCCAGCACGGCCACCGCGTACTTCATGAGCGGGAAGCAGAGCACCGCCAGCAGCGCGGCGCAACACCCGCCGACGATGTAAGGCGCGTGGCTGGCGGTCGTGCCGCCGGCATCGAGCCGCTGACCGACCGCGTACCCCGCGAACAGGCCGATCAACACGGCCAGGAATGTGACAATCAGCTTGTAGTACTTGTACCCGTTGAACATGCACAGCAGGCCGGCCGTGAGAAACACGACAGCCCAGACGATGCCCATCGCCTCCAACTTGGGCAGCATGTCCTGCGGGTGCGCGAGCATGTCCACGCGCGAGAACAACCCGGTCACGATGTCGAACAGGTTGTTGTTCTTGGGCGTGGCGTCGGCGGCCGGCGCGGCTTGCGCAGCCTGTTGCGTCGCCTGCGCGAGGGTGGTGAACATGACGGCGCTCCGTGGGGTCGGAAGTCGAACCGGTTGCATGTCTCGCCGCGCGGCACGTCGTTCGTGCGCGGCGGACAACCGGCCTTGTCGCCGTCATTTATCGGTTGATTTGCGCCAAATCGTCCACTGGAGCGCCACGCCCACGTGGGTTATCAGACTCACAGCCAGCAACAGATTCAACTCGGTCAGCGCGAACGGGAACACGTCACCCGGCTCCTGCCCGCGCGCGACCAGGATGCCCCACGTGCCGAACATCATCAACACCGCGCCGACCAGCGACGTCTGCACCGAGGCCGACACATTCGGCGCGATCAGCCCCAGCAGCAAGCCGAGCAGCACGCCGATCGCGCACGCGGCCTTGATGTTGTACCGCGAACCCTCGTGCATCGTCTCCCAGCGCGACAAGACGTACGCCTTGTGCCGGATGTACGTCGCCTTCAACTTCTCGAACAGCGTCTTACGCGCCTTGTTCAGCAGGTCGCGCTGTTCCTCCGTCATGTCGAACAGCTCCGCGGCTTCCTGCTGCACCTTTTCAACCGTGTCGGCATCGATCAACGACTTGGGCTCAGCTACGTCACTCGGTGTGTCCGTATCGCCGGGGATGTCGGTAGGCGGGTCGTCCGGCGGGTCGTCCGCGTCGCCGGGCAGCAGTGAGTTGACGTTCGGCGGCGGGTCGTTGGTGTTGCCGTCCGATGTCGAGCCGCGGGATGTTCCCGGGGTTGGGTCGTCGCCCTGCGCTAATTGACGAGTTGGCCCGGTGTCTGCCGTCGAGTCCGACTTCGGCGGCGCGTCGGCGACGCCGAAGACGACGATGTAGATACACGGCGCGGCGAACGCCAGGATCGCGCCCATGCTCGCGCCCATCCAGACGCGGTAGAGCAGCCAGGCCAGCAGGCAGCCGATCACCGCCCCGGCGATGACCCACGCCAGCGTCATGTGCGCCCCGCTGCCGAACATCTGCGAAATCGGGAACGCCGTCACCGCGCCCAGCACCAGCCCGGATACGGCGATCGACTGGCGGGCGATCCGCTTGCCCATGAACCACAAAATGAACCCCGCCCCGGCGAACACCGCCATCATCACCAGGGCACTGGTCGGCGCCTGTTCGATCGCTTGTCGCAGTTCGGTGTCCATACGCGCGTCGATTGTAGTGTGGTCGCAGCCGCTTGCGGCTTAGCGCATCCCCCCTCCACCACCCAAACGCCCCCGCGCCACGCCCGCCCCTACAATGGCGACCGATGTCCACCGACCAACCGCAACCCGACGACGGCCTGAACCCGCTGCGTGCCCGCATCGACGAGATCGATCAGCAGTTGATCAAGCTGCTCAACGAACGCGCCAAGGTCGTCGTCGAAATCGGCAAGGTCAAGCAAGTCGGCAACACGCCGATCTACGCGCCCGACCGCGAGCAGCGCGTCTTGCAACAGGTCCGCGACTACAACAAAGGTCCCCTGCCCGATTCCTGCGTCGAGGCCATCTGGCGCGAGCTGATGTCCGGCTCGTTCGCCCTCGAACGCCCGCTCCGCGTCGGCTACCTCGGCCCGCCCGGGTCGTTCAGCCACCTCGCCGCGCGTCGGAAGTTCGGCGCGAGCATCGAATACGACCCGCTCAACGACATCCACGCCGTCTTCCAGGAGATCGCCCGCGGCCACATCGACTACGGCCTGGTCCCGATCGAGAACTCAGCCATCGGCGGCATCGGCGAGACGCTCGACTCGTTCCTGGAGATCAAGATCGAGGTCTGCGCCGAGGTCCTGATCAATATCCACCACAACCTGTTAGCCAACTGCGAGCCGGAGCAGATCGACAAGATCTATTCCAAACCCGAGGTGTTCGCCCAATGCCGCAATTGGCTGGGCGTGCAGCTCCGACAGGCCGATCGCATTCCCGTCGCGTCGAGCGCCAAGGCCGCCGAGATGGCCTCACAGGAGCACGGCGCCGCCGCGATCGGTTCGACCCTCGCGGCCGACCTCTACAACCTCAAGGTCCTGTTCGCCAACATCGAGGACAAGCCGGACAACACGACTCGCTTCTTCGTCATCGGCCGACAAGGCCCCAAGCCGACCGGCGACGACAAGACCGCGCTGATGATCACCGCACAACACACCGCCGGCGGGTTGGCCAACATCCTCGACGTGTTCCGTGACCACGGCCTGAACCTGACGCACATCGACAAACGCCCCAGCCAGCGCGAGAACTGGACGTACTACTTCTTCATCGACTTCGTCGGCCACCGCGACGACCCGAAAGTCCAGGCCGCGCTCGACGTCGCCCGCGCCAAGTGCCAGCAACTGACCATCCTCGGCTCCTTCCCCCGAGCCCGTGACGTCCTCTAGCCGCTTGCGGCTTAACGCGGAAGCCCACGGATTCCAATTCGTGGGCGTCGACGCAACTCACGCCCGTGTCGCACGATCAACCCGCGTGCGCAGGTTGTCCATCACGTTCATGAAGTTAATGTAACTGTCGTAAGGCGACTCGTACGGATTGAAATACTTGTGCACGTCGCCGTCGGCGAAGTACTTCGTGCACATGTAGTAGAAGTGGTCGCTCGTCGTCAAACGACGCCAATCGCGCAGCACGTCGCGGTCGCGACACGCCTTGGCTGTCGCCTCGAGCTTGTACAACTCGTGCGCCGCGTTCGACTGCATCGCGTTGCCCAGCCAGGCGGACAGGTCGCGTTCGGTGTCCGCCCAACTGATCATGTGCGGCACGTCGTATTCGCCGACCGGCTCGTGCGCATCGAGGCATTGACTCGGCGTTGCGAACGTGTGGTCGCCGTCAAGCTTGAACAACTCGTCCGGCAACGTCTCCAGGAAGTCAAAGATACCTGTCTCCGCCCACTGGTGTTCGCCGAACGTTTCGTAGTCCATGAACAACCCGCACACCGGGCCGTCCACTTCCTCGGTCAGCCACCTGGCGTATTTCTCTGAAGTCAGCGGCCACTCCGCCCAGGCCTTGTTCGAGAAGCGAAACGCCACGTCGTCGCTGAGCTTGTAGTTCTTCAGCAGCAAGCCCATGTCGGGCAACCCCGGCGGGCGATACACGTGGTTCGGCGATTGGCCGTCCAGCACGTGGTCGGCCCCCTCGGTCAGGATACCGCGGTACTGCTTCCAGCCGGCCAGGTACGACGCCAACTCGTTGTTGTAGATCAGTTCCGTGTTGCGGAAGACCGTCGGCGTCACGCCGAACGTCTCCTTCATCAACTCGGCGTGCAGTTCGACCTGCGCGCGGAACTCGTCGCGGCTATACAGAAACGCCAGGCTGTGGTGGTACGTCTCGCCCAACAGCTCGACGCAGCCGGTGTCGACCAGTTCCTTCATCACGTCGAGCGCGCGCGGGCACCACTGTTTCCACTGCTCGATCACGATCCCGGTCAAGCTGAACGCGACGCGGAACCGCCCGTCGTGCTTGCGGGCGAGTTTGAGCAGCAGTTCCGTGGACGGCAGGTAGCAACGCGACGCGATCTTGTCGAGGATATCGCGGTTGCGCTCGGGGTCGAAGTACTCGGTGTGGGTATCGAAAACGCTGTATCGCTTCAGCCGAAACGGCTGATGCACTTGGAAGTAGATGCAAACGGAGGTCATGGGATAGGCCTGATCGTCAGCCGAACACGACGTGCCCGACTGGAATGGGCGGTTCGGGGCCGCGCGACACCCGCACAGCCGTCAGCCGGGAACCCGCCTCGGCAGGCTCGACCGGCGAGGCAAAGTGTAGGCATATGGGTCGCTTCTTTATCACACTGTCCGACCGTGATCGCTGGCGTCGTGACATGTCGCTTCGGGATCGTGCGGCACCGACTTGTGATCGTGATCCGTTTAAGTTGACATCTTCAGAGAAGAGGCGGTGCCCTGCCGGGCGGGCCTTCTCAAGCGCCGAAGTGGCTTATCGCTTCGCTTCAAAGGAACGGCTTCGCCGCGAAGACCACATGAGTTGGTGGGCTTCGCCGCCAGCCCCCCAAGCCCCCGGCTCCCCCCGGAAGGTTGAGTGACAGCAGGGAGGCACAGTGCTTTCTGCACCTTCCGGGGGCGGCCGGGGGTTTGGGGCTGGCCGCAGAAGGCCCCAATCGCCCGAGCCTTCGACGTGTGCGCCAACTTGCTGGTCATCGAGGGCGAGACACTCCGATGCTCAAACGCGCGTGCCAAGCCACTCTGGCGCTTGAAGAGGCCCGCCCGGCGAGGGCACTGCCCTCCCGTATTTCAACGAATCTTCGCTGCAACCACTATTTTTTCGACCCACCCCGGAAATACCCGCTCACGCCGCCCGACCACCGGGACAGGACCACGCCCCATCGGCCTGGTCGCCGGATGCCCAATTGACCCTAAACCCTTTGTTTCAGGAGCCTTGCCATGACATGCAAGATCGTCAAGTACGGAATCATCAGCTCGGTCAGCCTCCTTGTCGTCGGCACGCTGCTGTTCGGGGCCGACGTATTCAGCTACGCCAAGACGTCGATCAACGGCGTCCGAAAAGCTGTGAAGGACAACGTGCCGGTCGATGTCGAGCTGCGTCGGGCCCGCGACCTGCTCGATGAGATCATGCCGCAGATGCACGCGAACATCCAACTCATCGCGCAGGAAGAGGTCGAGGTCGAGCAGCTCAAGGCCGACATCGCCGCGTCGCACCAGCGCGTCGCACACGAAACGAACCGCGTCGCCCACCTGCGCAACCTCGTCGACAGCGAACAGGTCGCGTACACAACGACCGGCCGACAGCTTTCTGAGGCTGAACTGACCGAGCAGTTGGCCAGGCGGTTCGACCACCTCAAGGAAGCCCAGATGGTGCTGGCCGGCAAGGAGAAGCTGCTCGAGGCGCGGCAGAAGTCGCTTGAGACAGCCATCGCCGCGCTCGACAAGACGCGCGGTCGCAAGGCCCTGCTCGAGCAGCGCATCGAGGCGCTGGAGACCCGCTACCGCATGCTCAAGGCCGCCGGCGCCGGCAGCAAGGTCGCCGAGTTGGACGACTCCAAGCTCGCGCAGACCGAGCGCGTCATCGCCGACATCCGCAAACGCCTTGACACCAACGAGCGCGTGTTGGCCCACGAAGCCCGCTTCACGGATGATTACAACGTCGAGATCGCCAACGAGCGCGACGTGCTGGGTGAGGTCGATGAGTTCCTCGGCCGATCGACCAGCAAGGCCACCGAGAACGACGAGACGGTCGAGCTGACCGTCCCCTTAAGCCGCAACTGACCCGACCGCGACGCCCGGGCTTGTGGGTGCAACCGCATTCACAAGCCCGGTGCGTTGCATTCCTGTCTCCCAACTTCGCGACCTGTCATTCCCCGTCTCGCGTTTCTGACGTCCTCGCCGTGTCGTATACTCAAGGGTAGAAACGACTTCGGCGGCCGGACGCACTGGGCAAGCTCATGCTCGTGCTCACGCTCCGACAAGCCGAGGCCGCCCTGGCCGACGGACGGCTCGACCATGCGTACGAGTTGCTGCGGGCCGACAACGACCTGCTGGCACACGCCCGCGGTCAACGGCTGCTGGCGCACCTCGTCAAGGCGTACCTGAAGCGAGGCGAGCGACACCTGTCCGCCGATCGGCCTGACGAGGCGATGGTCGACTGCGACCGGGCACGTCGGCTGGCGGGCAACCTGACCGAGATCGCCGACCTGCGCCGCCGCGTCATCGAGCGGGTGCGCAGCGATCAGGACAAGCGTCGGCGAAACGAGCGGGCGATCGACACCGCTCAAACGTATCTGCGAAACGGCCGACTTTCCGCGGCCGGCCAAGTGATTCAAAGCATGGACGACCCGATGAGCCAACGCGCCGTCTCGCTGAAGACCGAGGTCGAGTCTCGCCGCGCGCAGCGTGACGCGTCGCTGGCCGAGGCCGAGTCGGCGTTGCAACGCGGCGCGCTCGGCGCAGCCGCGCGGGCGCTCGGCGCGGCACGGCAGGCGGGCGCGGAATCCGACCAGATCCGCGCGATCGGCCAAAAGGCCTTGAAGCAGATCGAAACCGCCGCACGGGACGCGCTGCGACAAGGCCACATCGACGAGGCCGGCACATTACTCGCGGCAGGTCGAACACTCAGCGAAGAAAGCGACGCCCTGACCGAGATCGGCAAGGCCGTCCGTTTGTGTCATCAAGCTTCTGAGCAACTGTCTCGCGGCGACGCACGACGCACGCTTCAAGCGCTGCGACGACTCGAATCCTGCGACGTCCAAATGCCCTGGCTCGACGACGCGATCGAGCAGGCGACGCGCGCAGCCCAGGCGTGGGACGCCCTGCGCTGCGGGCCGCTTTCGATGCTCGCGTCCGTCGCCGACACGACCGTGTCGCACAAGGGTCAGGCCAATCCGCCGCAAGAGACCGCCCCGCAACCGACGCCGCCCGCCACCGACGGCTCGCTGCCCGAGATGTTCGTCCTGCAGGTCGACGGTGTTGGCGCGTTCCTGGTCGTGCGGACATCACTGACAAGCGTCGGCCCGGTCAGCTCAGCCGACCGGCCGAAGGTCGGCGTCGTGACCGACCCGAACACACCGTCGGTCAACATCGAGCGCCGTGACGGCGACTACTTCCTGACCGGCGAGCACGAGGTGCGCATCAACGACGCGACGGCGCGGCAACGTCTGTTGGCCGACGGCGACCGCGTCGGCCTGTCGCCGCGGTGTCGCTTCAAGTTCAGCCTGCCCAACGCCGCAAGCACCACGGCCGTGCTCGACTTCAGCACGGGCGGTGCCCGGTTGCCGCGGGCCGACGTCCGACAGGCCGTGTTGCTGGGCGACGCGCTGATCATCGGACCGGCCGCCAGCGCCCACGTCCGAACTTCGCAACTCGACGAGCCAATTGTCCTGCAATTGCGAGACGGGGCGCTCGTCTATAAAGGGCAGACGCCCATGACGATTGACGGCCGACTGCCCGATGAGGACGGCACGATCGGCCTCGACGCCCGCGTGTGCGTCGACACATTGACCTTCGTCCTGACACATGCTTAGACCTGAAAAGCAGAACGCACCCAGCTCTCACGGAAGACGCGCCCCATGCCCGCTTACCAATACCAGCACGGCGACCGACCCCTGGACGGCTACACGATCCAGCGTGCCGCGGGTCGCGGCGGGTTCGGCGAGGTCTACTACGCGCTGAGCGACTCCGGCCGGGAGGTCGCGCTCAAGGCTGTGCAGGGCTACGAAGACATCGAGCTGCGTGGCATCCAGCAGTGCATGAACCTCAAGAGCCCGCACCTGGTCTCCATCTTCGACGTCAAGCACAACGACCAGGGCCGACCGTTCGTGCTCATGGAATTCGTCTCGGGGCCGTCGCTGCGCGAGTTGCTCGACGCATCGCCTTCCGGGCTGGGCGAACAGAAGACGGCGTTCTTCTTGCGCGAGATTGCCAAGGGACTGACCTATTTGCACGACGCCGGTGTCGTGCACCGCGACCTGAAGCCGGGCAACGTCTTTTATGAAGACGGCTACGTGAAGATCGGCGACTACGGCCTGTCGAAAATGATGTCGGCCGGGGTCAACAGCGGGCAGACGATCACTGTCGGCACGGTGCATTACATGGCCCCTGAGGTCGGGCAGGGCAAGTACGACCGGTCGATCGACATCTACGCGCTCGGCTGCATGTTGTACGAGATGCTCACGGGGACGACGCCGTATTTCGGCTCGTCGCCGACCGAGGTGTTGATGAAACACCTGAGCGCCGAGCCGGACTTGACCAACGTCGGCGAGCCGTTCAAGACGGTCATCCACAAGGCGCTGGCGAAAGACCCGGCTGAGCGTTACACGAACGTGCAGCAGATGGTCGAGGACGTGTTCGGCGCGGCGCATGTGCAGCAGAGCGTGTCGGCCTTCGTGCCCGAAAGCCTGAGCATGGTCGCCGGCCGCGTCGCGGCGAAGGCCAAGGGCGGCAGTGACGGGCCGGGCAACCAGGGCGCGACGGCCCTAGGTGGCAGCAGTTGGAGTCAGACGTTCGACGGCTCGCGAGACCGAACCGCACAAACGACTCCCGCCGAAAACGAGCCGCGCGTGCTCTGGGAACAACGCGCCGGCAAGACGCACCAGCGGATCGAGCAACACCCCGACGGCAGCCAGCAGTTCCATCAGAAGGTCGGCAATGTCGAGCAGTCATATGAAGTGCGCAAGCCGCGGCGCGAACACGCGGAGGCTTCGTCCGACCGGGATATCTCCCGCCGCAAGCGCGTCAAAGCGCGGCACGTCGCCGACGCGCGGCGTGACCCGGTGTCCGCCGCCGGCCGATGGTTCCTCGCCGCGTTAACCATCGGGTTGATCACCGGCGCGGTTGGCCTGTTCAACCTGCAGAGCTTCGCCAACTCGACCGAGGTCGCGCTCATGGCGTTGTTCAGCATGACCGCCAGCGTCCTGGTCGCTGAGTTCTTCCGCAGTCACTTGTCCCTCGGCGCCAGCCCGCAGCCGGTGGGCGGCCGACGATTCCTCTTTGCTTCGTGTGTCGGCATCGCCGCGCTGGCCGGCGCTGCCGCGTGGGGCGCGATCCTCAACGTGCCCGCCCAAGTCATGACGGCCGTCATCGTCTACCTCGCCCTGCCGCTGTGCCTGTTGGATTGGCCGAACTTGACCGCGCCGTGGCGTCGCCACCGGCTTTATCTGACGCCCGCGTTGCTCGGCTGCCTGTACGTCTGGGTCGGGTCGTGGTTCGTCGATCATTCATCGCTGGTCATGGCGATGGGCGCGGTCGCCGGCACGGCGTTAGCCGCGCAGATTCTCGCCCCGTGGGACCCGACCGCACGTGCCCGCGCCCGGGCAATGAATCACTCGGGCATGAACGCGTCGACAATCGCAGACAACAAATCGCCGCAAGCGAACAGCGAACAGACGCTGAAATCATCGCCGCCCAAACGCGACAACACGCACATGAACACCGCATTTATCCTCGAGCGATACAACGTCTCCGAACACCGCCGACTCTGGGCAACGCTGCTGTCGTTCGGCTGGTTCTTCGGCGTGTGCGGCCTGCACCGCTTCTACGTGGGCAAGATCGGCACCGGCCTGCTCTGGTTCTTCACGGGTGGCTTTTTCGGCATCGGTCAACTCATTGATGTGATCATGATCGTGTCAGGGCAATTCAAAGACAAGGAAGGTCGAACGCTGATCGTGTGGGACAAGCTGAGTGAGCTATCGCAAATGGCGCCGTCCCGACTGGAGCCGTTCCGCATCACGTCACGCGACATCCCTTACGAGCCGATCTCGTCGGACCAATCGGCGTCGAAGTCGGGCGTCGGCCTGGGCCGCGTGCTGGTCGGCGGGTTGGCGGCGCTGGCAACGCTCGCCGCGATCGTGCTCGGCATGGGGGTGGCGTTGCAGGTCCCACAATTGCTGGCCGCCAACGCGCTGGACACCACGCTGTCGAACGAACTGCACGACCTGTTCGGCAACGAGAATTGGCCGGAGACCATGCAGCAGACGATGCACTGGGCAATGCTCGGCCTGGTTGGTTTCGCGACGCTGCTCGCCCTGATCAACCGACGATCAACGAGCCTGATGCACGCGGGCCGGGCGGGCCTGGGCTTCGCCGGCGTCGTCGCGGCCATGATGTTCGCCAAACAGGCCGTCGCGCCGATTGCGTGGACCGAAATCGACTACTTCTTCAAGAATGACAAGGTCGGACTTGGCCTGAATCAGATCTTCGCCGCGATGAACGAGGGCCAACTGCTTATCGCCGCCGGCGTACTGATCGCGTCGCTGACGATGCTGGTTTGGCCGATGACGAACAAACAGGAAGACGACACGCCCGTCGTGCAAGCCGCCGCGACAGGAGGCGCGTAAGCCATGGTCAGTGTATTCGGACTGCTCCTGATTCTGATCTTGCTGGGTGGCGCGGTCGGCATTGTCCTGCCGCTGCTGATCATGCCCAAGTCGCGCAAGCCGACGCTCGCCGTGTTGGGCGTCCTCGTTGTTGGTGGTGTTGGGTTAGCACTGGTGCTTGGGTTGTTTTATGCGCGTGTCAGCTACGACGAGACGTCGGAGTTGCGTGAACAGAAAATGATGCAGTACGCCACCGCCGACCACGCCCGCGCCGTTGACGGGTCCGACCCCGGGAACGTGATCAACTTCGACGGCCGGGCCGACGTCTACCCGTCACGCGACCTTGCGTTGCAAGCGTTGCTCGATCACCTGCCACAACAGATCAAGATGACACGCCTCGGCCTGAACGACCCCAAGCCTGTCGCCAGGGTCACGGTGGACGGTCAGAACACGCAGACAACCGTGCGCCGCGGCGGCGGTATGAGCAGCAGCGGCGAGGGTGGACCCGACGTTCGGCTGTACCAACCGCTCAAGCAGAAACTCACTGAAACATACGCGGGCGTCGAAGTGTTGACGCGAATGGAAGATCGTCGGCCGAATCGAAACGACGCGAATGATTTCGAGTCGGTCATCAAGATCACGCTTTCGCACAACGAAGTCACCGGCCACGGCAAACCACGCAGTTCGATCCGCCTGACCGTGCACGGCCCACAGCGGTCGAGCACGGTGACCACGTCGTACATCGACGAGCCCTGGGTCGCCTACTTTGAAGACTTCAAGGGCGACAATGCACTGATCATGGGCCAGACGGCCAACCGTTCAACGAGCCCTGACACGGCCGAAGACGCGGCGTTTAAAGACGCTGTGCGTCAACTGGAGCCGCTCGTCGCCGGCCACCTGCATGAGCACCCCAAACTCGGCAACAAGCGGCACATCGCCGGGCCGCGCCTTCGCGGCGACCTCAAGCGTGAACTCAAACGCGGCAGTTTTGTGCAGAAGTCGTTTGCGCAACGGATCAAGCGCGCCGGGCAGGACGAGTACAAGCACTACCTGCTGATCGACTCGTCGCAAGCGACCGTCGCCTCGCTGGCGGACCGCGCGACCGTCGAGCAGACCACGCAAGCCGCGACGCGGACCGTCTGGGGCACGATGAGCGCGGTAGTCGGCCTGCTTGTGGCAATCGTCGTCGTCTACCTCGTGCTCAACTCGTTGGCCGGCCGGGCGCAGGCCCGAGAGTTCGAGCCGGCCGCGTAAACACGCGCCGGCGCGACGACGCATGTGTGGGTATCCTGAGTCGAATCATGAGCACGCTGACCGAGGCAGACCGATTCCTGCTCAAGCAGATCCGCGCCGGCGACGCCGACGCCTGGTCGCAACTGGTCGACCGCTATCAGGGCCGGCTCGTGTCGTTCGCGCGCAGCCGCGTGCGCAACGCCGACGACGCCGAAGACCTGGTGCAGGAGGCGTTCATGAGCTTCCTGCGGTCGGTCGACCGCTACGAGGAACGGGCCAGCATCGAGACGTACCTGTTCACGATCCTCCGTCGGCGCATCATCGACCACATGCGCGGCCGACACCTCAACGTCTGCCTGCTTTCTGACACGGCGGTGGGTTTGGCCGACGACTCGCGCGCGACCGACCCGATGAACCGCGTGGCCGGCAGCGACCCGACGGCCAGCTTTTATATGCGGCGTGAAGAGGCCCGCGACGCAACGGCCAGCGCGCTGGCCGAAGCGATGGGCGAGTTGATCGAGGGATACAAGTCGTCATCCAACTTCCGCGACCTGCAGATCGCGGAGATGCTGTTCTACGCACAGATGCGCAACAAGGACATTGCCTCGATCATGTCGATCCGCGAACAGCACGTCGCGCTGATCAAACACCGCTGCGTCAAGCAGGTGCGACAGGTCATCGGCGACGCTCCGTCAGACCAACAACAGACCGAGACCGAATCGACCGCACTCGAAGACGGCATGCTGACGCGCGTGTGGGAAGACGGCCGACTCAGTTGCCCCAAGCGTTCGACCATCGGCGCATGGATGCTCGGCACACTCGACGACGCCTGGCGGGACTATGTCGCCTTCCACGTCGATCGGCTGGGCTGCCGGTTCTGCCAAGCGAACCTCGATGACCTGAAACAGAAGAACGAAGGTCGTGACAAAGACGTGCTGCGCGAGCGGATCATGCAATCGACGGTGGGGTTCCTCAAGCGCTCGTAACGCGATGGAGCACAGGGCGGAAGCCCGGTGCCGCGCACACTCAACATTCCCGATCCGCGCGCAAGGCGCAACTTCGATGCGCTCACGCAAAAGAACCCTGGACGTGGCACGGGGCTTCCGCCCTGTGCTCCACTTCACCCAATCCGTACGACGTTTCCCTCGACGTGTACGCGACCTTCTGCGAACAACTGAATGGCGCGCGGGTACGCCTCACACTCTGCCTCGAACACGCGGGCGGCCAGCGTGTCCGGCGTGTCGTCCTCCGCCACTGGCACGCACTGCTGTACGACGATCGGGCCGGTGTCGTATTCGTCGTCGGCGATGTGAACGGTGCAGCCGCTGACCTTGCAGCCGGAGGCTAACACGGCCTCGTGTACGTGGTGGCCGAACATCCCCTGCCCGCCAAAGCTGGGCAGCAAACCGGGGTGGATGTTGATGACCTTGCCGTGAAAGTCGCTTGGGATGACGAGCTTGTTCAGCCAGCCCGCAAGCACGATCAACTGCGCGCCCGACGCGCGTACGACGTCGAGCACGGCGTCTGAATACTCGTCACGTGACGCGTATTCCCTCAGCCGCATCGGTATCGCGTCGAACGTGCGGTCGCCGATGGCGGCGACCTTGTAACGCTTCGGCTGCGAGCTGACCACGCAGACGATCTCGGCGTCGAGCGTGCCGGCCTCGATCCGGTCGGCCAGGTTCTGGATCGTGCGCCCCCCGCCGCTGACAAGCACGGCGATCGGCAACGGTTGACGGGCTGAGGCTTGATCGGTCATCGCGCGGCTACCATACCGGCCCGATGGCCGAGCGACAATCGACCACCCACAGCACCGCAAGAAAAGCGTGCGCCGCGACGCGCCTCGCGCCGTCGCCCACGGGCGCGTTGCATCTGGGCAACGCGCGCACCTTCCTGATCAACTGGGCCATGGCCCGCCAACTCGGCTGGCGCGTCGTGTTGCGCATCGAAGACCTCGACACGCCGCGCACCAAAGATGGGGCCGATTTGCAAGCGATCGACGACCTCGCCTGGCTGGGCACGGATTGGGACGAAGGCCCCAGCTACCAAGCAGACGACCTGTCGCGGTACGAGGCGGCGCTCACGTCGCTTCGCAAACGCGGACTGACCTACCCCTGCGCGTGCACACGCAAAGAGATCGAACGCGCCCAGTCCGCGCCGCACGCGGACGAGCACGAATTGCGGTATCCGGGCACGTGTCGGCCGAACGATTCAAAACCGGGAGGGCGAGGCTCCGTCCGAGCCGTGGGGCGAGCCGATTGCACAGACTTGTCTGCGGCTCGGACGGAGCCTCGCCCTCCCAATCTAGACGATGTACTCGCTCCCGAATCCGACACCCCCGTCGCCTGGCGCGTCGTCGCGCCGACCTCTCCCATCGCCTTTCACGACCGCTTCGTCGGCGACCAATCGATCGACGTCGATGCGCAGGTCGGCGACTTCGTCGTCGGCACCAAGGCCGGCCTGCCCGCGTACCAACTGGCCGTCGTCGTCGATGACGCGCGGCAAGGCATCACCGACATCGTGCGCGGCGACGACCTGTTGCGGTCGACGGCCCGGCAACTGTGGCTCTACCGGCTGCTTGGGCTCGGCCCGCCGCCGCGTTACTGGCACCTGCCGCTCATACTCGGGCAGGACGGCCGCCGGTTGGCCAAGCGGCACGGCGACACGCGGCTGGCCCACTACCGCCAGATCGGCGTCGCACCGCAGCGCATGCTCGGCCTGATGGCCCGCTGGTGTGGGATGACCGATGAACGCACAATCATCGACGCGGCCGAATTCGTCGCGCGGTTCGACATCGACGCCGTCCCCCGCTCGCCGATAACATTCACCGACGAAGACGACGCATGGCTGCGCGATTCCTCATGAAAATCGTCCTGTCCATCCTGATCATCGCCGTCGCCGGCTCGTTGGCCTGGTGCGAGTATCAGACCGCCCGCACCAGCCAGGCCGAGGCGTTGGCCGACCAGCAGGAGATCAAGGGCGACACGCTCGACGTCACGCTCGCCGGCGAGACCTTTACGCTCGAATTGGCCGTGGACGACGACGCCCGCTACAAGGGCCTGTCCGATCGGCCGAGCATCGATAAACACGGCGGGATGCTGTTCGGCTTCCGTTACGAACGCGTGCGGCAGTTCGTCATGCGGCGTTGTCTCGTCGATATCGACATCGCTTATCTGGACGAGCGCGGTCGGATCGTCAAGACCTACACGATGAAGAAAGAGCCGTACGACACGGACGAAGACGACCTGAAGCACTACTCCAGCATCAAGCCCGCCCTGATCGCGATCGAGCTTCGGGCCGGCACGATCAAGCGGCTCGGTTTGAAAGTCGGGCAGACGGTCGATCTGCCCATCCGCGCCCTTAAGCGCCGGGCGCGATGACCCGACGAATACACAGGCGGGCCCGCGGGGTGAGGTAGTTATGGGTCCTTTGGGACGCAGCGGTCTGCTCGCCATTCATTTCACGAACGACCCCCACGACCGGGGGCCGTTTGACGCCATCATTGGTCAATTCCCCGCCGACGATCAGCCGACGCCGCGCGTCGCCACCGCCCGTGAAGCGCTGGACCACCCGGACGTGCTCACCGACTGCGGCCTCGCCTGGCTCCACCGCGACGACGACACGCTCTCGTCCGAGTTGTACGAACTGGTCGGCCGGCTCCAGGACCGCAACCTGCCCGTGCTGCTCACGACCAGCGACACCCATCTGATCCCCGGCGCGCTGTTCCAGGACGGCGTGGTCAGCGCCCCGATCGACGCGCCGCCGGCCACGCTGTACGCGATGCTCTCGTCGCTGGCCAGCCAGATCAACACCGTGCTCACGCTCCGCACTGAGGCTGAACTGTTGCGCATGCAGCAAGGCGGGCTGTGCGACCAAATGGACAAGATCGACGAAGAACTGCGCATGGCCGCACAGCTCCAGCGCGACATGCTCCCGCTACGCCTGCCCGACACGCAGGGCCTGGACTTCAAGGTCTTGTTCCGGCCGGCCGGCTACGTCAGCGGCGACATCTACGACATCGTCGCGCTCGACCACCGGCACATCGGCGTGTTCGTGGCCGACGCCGTCGGCCACGGCGTGCCGGCCGCGCTGCTGACCGTCTTCATCAAGCGCTCGCTCCGCGAAGCGCAGGTCGTTGCGGAAGGTGGACGCGACGGCTTCCTTTGGCCGCAGGAAGCCCTGCAAAGACTCAACACGGAGATGATCCGTCATCAGACGAGCAAGGTGCGCTTCGCCACGGCCTGCTACGCCGTGATCGACTGCAAGAACCGCCTCATGACCGTCTCGCGGGCAGGCCACCCGTACCCGTTGGTGTTACGCGAGTCGGGCAAACACGACTGGGTACAACCCGATGGCGGCCTGCTCGGCGTGTTCCCCGACGAAACGTTTGAGTCCGAGAAAGTCCCGCTCGAGCCGGGCGACCGCGTGGTCTTCTACAGCGACGGCATGGAAGCAGCATTTCCGCCCGCGTTCGAGCCGACGGGTCGCGTCAGCGAACCGCGCTACCGCGACGAGCTGCTCCAGATGCGCGAAGGCTCACTCGACGAAGCGTTCAACCGCCTCACCTGGCGACTCGACCAGCAGGCCGGCTCACTGCACCAGGCGGACGACCTGACGGCGTTGTTGATGGACGTGGCGTGACGCAATTGCTTTGCCGCGGAGCTTGCTCCGCCATTTCGCGCAACAGCCAACGCGCGGAGCAAGCTCCGCGGCCAAACCGAGCACGATCTCAGATCGTGCTCTCAGTGACGCGCATCACCTCGTCGACACTCGTCAACCCGGCCGCGACCTTCTTGAACCCGTCCATCCGCAGCGTGACCATGCCGCGCTCGACGCACAGGCGGCGGAACTCGGTCACGTTCGGGCTGCCGGCGATCTTGTCACGCAGCATGTCGTCGAGAACGAGCTGTTCATAGAGACCGACTCGGCCGGAATAGCCCGTGTTGCGGCACTTGGCGCACCCCTGCCCAACCCAGATCTTCTCGGCCGGGAAGCCCTGCATCGCCAGCACCTCGGCGACCTGCTCAGTCGGTTCGACCTGCTCGCGACAGTTCTCGCAGATGCGCCGGACGAGTCGCTGAGCAAGCGTCGCGTTAACAGCCGAGCCGATCAGGTACGCCTCGACGCCCACGTTGATCAGCCGGGTGATCGAGCTGGGTGCGTCGTTGGTGTGCAGCGTCGATAGCACGAGGTGGCCGGTCAGCGACGCCTGGATCGCGATGCGTGCGGTCTCGGTATCGCGGATCTCACCGACCATGATCACGTCGGGGTCCTGACGCAGCAACGAGCGCAGCGCGGCCGAGAAGTTCATCCCGATGCCCTCTTGCACCTGCGTCTGCGTGATGCCGCTGAGGTGGTACTCGACCGGGTCTTCGACCGTCGAGATGTTGAGCTTGCGTCGGTCCATTTGGCCGAGCGACGAGTAAAGCGTCGTCGTCTTGCCGCTACCGGTCGGCCCGGTGACCAGCAGGATGCCGTGCGGCTGCTTGATCTGATTCTTCCAGATCAGCAGCGTGTCTTCGTCCATCCCCAGCGCATCGAGATTCACCTGAATCGAGCGCGTGTCGAGGATACGCATGACCGCCTTTTCGCCCTGCGCCGTCGGCAACGTCGATAAACGCAGGTCGAGCTTTCGGCCGTGCACCATCGCACGGATGCGCCCGTCCTGCGGCAGGCGGCGCTCGGAGATGTCGAGATTGGCCATGATCTTCAGGCGGGAGATCATCGCCGCGTGCATGTGGTGCGGCGGGTTCATCATCTCGAACAGCACGCCGTCGATGCGGTAGCGGATCGTCAGCTTCTTTTCCTGCGGCTCAATGTGAATATCGCTGGCGCCTTCCTTGATCGCGTTGAAGATCAGGTAGTTCACGAAGCGGATGACCGGCGACTCACCCGCCGCCGCCTCGAGGTCAAGCTGTTCTTCCTGTTCTTCAACGACCTCGACGTCGTCTTCATCGATGCCGCCGATAATCTCGTCGACGTCGATGTGCTCTTCATCGCCCTGCTTCAACGCGGCGATGGCCTCGTTCAGGTCCGTCGCGGTAACGACGACCGGCTTGATCGCCACGCCGAGTTTGTGACGCACCTCCTCGATCGTGAACAGGTCGTCGGGGTGCGTGACGCCGAGGATGAGCCGCGGCCCGGCCATGCGCAGCGGGATCAGGCCGTAGTCTTTGCAGAAGTCGTCGCCGAGTCGGCCGATGTGCTTGACCGACACAGCCTCGGGGCTCGCTTCGATGCGTTCAAACGTCAGGCCAGCCAACTCGGCAACGACCTGCTGCACAGCGGCTTCGTCGCCGTCGGCTTCGATGACGACGTCGGCCAACGTCCGCCCCGGCGCCTTGCGGACCACGCCGCGCGCCGACTCGAGCTTCTCGGCATCGACCACCCCGCGCTCCAGCAGCACGTCGCCCAGATCGCGCGCCCGTTGAGTCTCGACATCGGCCTCGGGCGACCACAGCTCGCTCAGCGAACCGTCACCGCCCAGGGGTTGGCCCTCGGCTGATGGCTCTGCGGTCGGCATCGTGTCTTCGGTCAGGTCGTCAGGCATGGACCGTACTCAAAGGTTGCTCCAAGCGTCTCGTCTCAGCCTCGAGGCGAGGCTCTACCAAGCCCGCCGAGTGAGTCTGTACGTAGCGCCCGCATTCGCGCGAACATGCGGTTGACAGGTCGTCTTGAATCCCTGCAAGCGGGCCGAAGCTTCGTGGACGCGCTTTACCGCCGCCGCTTCTCCGCCGGGTCTTCCATGGTGAGTTGAAACTCGAAGTTCTCGGCCTGCATGACCGCCACGAGGTTCTCGATCTTCACCAGCGTGAATCGGCCAATCGATTGACCAGGGCGGAGCACTTCGCCGTTGATCACCGCCACAGGTCGTTGTCCGCCCACGACAGTCTGGAGCTTGAGCTTGCGCGCCTCGGCCTGCAGCTCCGCCCGCTGCTTCTCCAAGGCGCGCTGCCTGGCGAATTCGCTCAGGTCGGGCGTGACCTGTGGTTCTTCGCGCTTGACCATCGGCAGCGTGAACGGGTTCTTCTTGAGGAACTCGATCGGCACGCGGTTTTCCGACGTCTGGCCGGAGAACATCGCCAGCACCGTGTCGGTGTCGGCGAACATTGCGTCGAGGTTGTCCGGCTTCAACGCGTCGTTGTCCGCCATGGCTTCCGGGTTGCTGAGTCGAACCAGCGCCTGGTCGATCTTCGCTTCGATCTCCTGCGCGATCCCGCTGCCCAGGTCGCCCTGGCTGACGCGCATCAACCAGAACGTGCCCGACGCCAGCGCAACGATGATCGCGATCAGCATCGACCCGCGGTTCATGCCACGCTTGGGCTCGCCGTCGATCGCGGCAAAGTCAAGATCGTCTTCCGCTTCGACGCCCTCAGGCCGAGCGATCCCGCCCAGCAACGACATCGTTTTCGGTTCGGACGACTCTTCCTGAACATTCATTTCTTCTGGATTCATCGTTCAAACTCCAGGGCCATCAGCCCTCGTCGGGGGTCTCAAAGAACACGCTCAAGATGACGTCCGCCTGCATTTGGCCTTCTTCCTTGTTGATCTTCTTGAGCGCGATGGCCGGCATGCGCGTGATTCGGCTGAGCGCCTCCAGTTCAAGCATGAAGCTGTAGAAGCCGTCAAAATCGCCGAGGATGACCATCTTGATCGGCTGCTCGGAGTACTGCGCGGCGGAGACGGCCTTGTCCGTCCGCACGCTCTTGGGCGTCAGCCGATGCTTCGCGGCCAACTCCCAGACCTGGCGCAGGATCACCTCCACCTCGCGCTGCGCGGGCAGCTTCTCCTCGAACACGTTGATCGCCTGGGTCAGTCGATCGATCTCGTTGCCCAGGTCGTCGAGCGTGCGCGTCGCGTGCTCGAGCTGCTTGAGCTTGGCCTGCTTGGCACGGATCTCGGTGTTGGCTTCTTCGATCTGCTTGTTCCGCGGCTCGAAGATGTAGAAGAACGACGCCACCGGCATCGCGATCAACAGCAGGACGAACAATAATTCACGCATACCAAATCGCATGGCTTGATCCTTTCAGGGGGACGACTCGACAGGCCGACGCTTCCGCGAACGATCACTGCTTCGTGTTCTTCACGTCCGGGTTGTTGCCCGGTGTGAATGGCAGCACGGGCGAGAATTGTCGGCCCGGCACGAGCGGTTGGTCCAACGGGTCGCGGTCCAGCTCGCGCTTGACCATCGTCGGCTCGAAACGCTTGAGGTCGACGTCCTGGTTCAGCTCCATCGCGACCTTGAACTTCCGCAAGGGTTGACCGGAGATCTTTTCTTCCTGGCTGAACTCGATCTGCGGCGGGTCGAACAGCGGCGATTGACCGAGCGCGGACATGAACTGCGACACCTCGACGTCCGTCGGCGCGACGCCCGTCAGGCGGAGCATGACCTCGGTCTGACGGACCTCCTCCATCTGGCCGTCTCCGCCCTTGCCCTCCATCTTCTGCTTCGCTTTGTCCAGGGCGGTCTTGGCCTTGGCGCCGGTGTCCTTGACCTCTTTCGTCTCGAGCTTCAGGTCGAGCAGGCCGATCGACGCCGGCATGCGGTTCGTGATCTCGGACAGGATCAACGAACGCGGCACGCGCTCCAGCAGCCCGGCCGTCACGCGAGCCTTCTGCGTCATGACCTTCTTGCGCTGCTGCAACTGGTCGAGTTGTTCAAGCCGTTTGGCGGCTTCTTCGAACTGCGCATCGACCTGCTGGCGCAGCTCGCGCACGTCCGTGCGTTGGCGGTCCGTCCAGAAGAACGCCGCGACGATCGCACCCATGACGATCAGGAAGAGCACGAAGCACAGCGCGTTCGTGCGGCGTTGTGCTCGCTTTTCGAGGTAGTCTTCCGGTAGAAAGTTCATGTCGCCCATCGTTCGTCACTCCGCTTGGTGGCCTCGGTGGCTGATCGGGATTGCTCGCTCTCTTGCGAGAGGCGCCCGGCCAACCGAGGCATGTCAGAGGTTCGCCTCGCTGAGGCAAAGGCCAATCGGCACGGCCCAGCCGGGTTGCGTTTCGCTCAGGTCAATGCCCAGACTTGGGTCGGGCGTCCCGTTGCGCGTCAGACGGGCCAGCGGGTCGCCGAGTTGCGCGCCGATGCGCAACGCCTGCGCCACACGCTGGCAGCACGCGACCTGCCGCGCCTCGCCGCCCACGAAGACCAGACGGTCGATCGGACGGTCCGGGAACGCCGACTGGTGATAACGCACGCACAATTGGATCTCGTCGATCAGGCAATCGACGACGTCGGCCTCGGCGTGCTCTTTGGATTCCAACACCGCAGGCGCCGCCGGCGCGGGCTGCGCCGCCTGCCGACGTTCGCCGCCCGCCGCGGATACGGCCGTCGCCGCACGCTGCGGCGCGCCGAACCGGTCCAGGCCCGGCCCGGAATCGGTCGAGTCCGACGTGTCGGCCGGCTGTGTGAACCGGGATGCCCGCGCCGTGTCGAAGTCTTCGCCTGACGTCTCGGCGTGTTCACGGATCAGGTGATCGCCCGCCGCGTGGATGGTCTTGGCGAAGACCATCTCCTTGCCGTGCGCGATGATGACCTTCGTCGTCGCCGCGCCGATGTCGATAAAGCACGTCGTGCGTTTGTCGTCGGTCGCCCTGCGGAACAGGTGCTCGAACGCCTTGAGAATCATCATCGGCTCGCAGTGCATGCCGACGACGTCGAACTTGCACTTGTTGACCGCCTCGATGTGTCGCAAAACGACGTCGCGATTGGCCGCGAGACAGATCACCTCGCCCTTGTTCCCGTCGCGCACCAGGCCGGGCACCATGTGGGCCCGCGTGACCATGCGCGACGCGTTGATGTTCAGCCGTTGACGCAGGTGTTGGCTGACCTGCTCTTCCAGGTCTTTGCCTTCCGACTTGGTCACGGTCAGATGCTGCACGAGCGTCTGGTAAGCCGGGATCGCGCAGATGACACGCTTGCCGCGGAAACCGTTGTCGCGCACCAGCGCCCGCAGGGCGTCGGTGTAGAACTCATGCCGCGCCTTGGCGTCCCCGCGCACGTCGCCCGGCACGACAGCCGAGGCGGCCGCGACCAGTTGTGGCGGGTCGTCCTCAGTGACCTGCAACAACTTCAGCGAGTCGGCGCCGAAGTCGATCGCGATCGGCGACATGCGGGCTTTGGAAAAGCCGAATCCCATTCTTTCTCACCGCCCCAGGTGTGGTCGGTTCTCCGTCGGCCGAGCGACCAAAGCCGACGCACCACCAGCGCGCCGACCGAATCGCACAACCGACTCCGGTTCAACATCGACCGTATAACCGGCAGGCTTGACGTGGCGCGCGAAGTTGGGCGACGTTTGAGGCTTGATCGAACGCCGCGCGTTTAGGACGACCTCGCGAAGCGATCTGGTCCTTCGGAAAGGCCCGGCTTGGGCGCGCGGTTGTGCGGGTTGTGACGGTTGTGATGGATGTGACGGTTGTGTGAAGACGCGCGGGGCAAGTCACGAGGCAATACGACGCTCCGCATTCCCTGTTTTCGTGCTTTCCCGTCTTCCTGATCTCCTGCATTCGCCCCCTCCCTACCATGTGCCCCATGCAGAATCTGACCCCGAGACAGATCGTCGAAGCGCTGGATAACTACATCATCGGCCAAGCCGATGCCAAGCGCGCCGTGGCGGTCGCGATCCGCAACCGATGGCGTCGGCAGCAACTCGACGACGGCATTGCCAAAGAGATCTACCCCAAGAACATCGTGATGATCGGCCCGACCGGCGTCGGCAAGACCGAGATCGCCCGCCGGTTGGCCACGCTCACCGGCGCCCCGTTCATCAAGGTCGAGGCGAGCAAGTTCACCGAGGTCGGTTACCACGGCCGAGACGTCGAATCGATGATCCGCGACCTGCTGGACCAGGCCATCGCCATGGTTCGGGCTGAGCAGGCCGAGGCCGTCGCCGCCAAGGCCCACGAGGCCGCGACCGACCGCCTCGTCGACCTGCTGCTGCCCGGTTCCGCCGAACAGGTCGCCAAGTCGTTCAACCTTGACGGCACGTTTGAGACCGACCCACAGGCCGAGGAAGAGGCCGCGCAACGCCGCGAGCGCACGCGACAACGCCTCCGCGAACAGGTCGAGGCCGGCAAGCTCGACGACCGCGAGGTCGAACTGACGATCAGCCACAAGCCGGCCGCTTCGGTCATGTTCGCCAACATGGGCCTGGAACAGATGGACCCGGACATGGCCAACATGTTCGAACGCATCATCCCCGAGCAATCCAACACGCGACGCATGAGCGTGGCTGAGGCCCGGCAGGTGCTCATCGAGCAGGAGACCGACGTCCTGCTCGACAAGGACAAGATCACCGACGAGGCCATCGAGCGCACCGAGCAGAGCGGCATCGTCTTCCTCGACGAGATCGACAAAATCGCCGTGTCCAGCGACGGCGACAAGCGCAGCGGCGGGCCGGACGTCTCAAGACAGGGCGTGCAACGCGACCTGCTGCCGATCGTGGAAGGCTCGACCGTCACGACCCGCCACGGCGTCGTACACACCGACCACATCCTGTTCGTCGCGGCCGGCGCGTTCCACGTCGCGGCGGTCAGCGACCTCATGCCCGAGTTGCAAGGCCGATTCCCCATCCGCGTCGAGTTGCAGGCCCTGGGTCGCGACGACTTCATCCGCATCCTGACCGAACCCGATAACGCGCTGACCAAGCAGCAGCAGGCGCTGCTCGGCGTCGAAGGTTTGAAGATCACGTTCGAGCCGTCCGCCATCGAAGCCATCGCCGATCTCGCCGCGCAGGCCAACGCACGGCTGGAGAACATCGGCGCACGCCGCCTGATGACCATCGTCGAAAAGGTATTCGAGCAGATCAACTTCGACGCCCCCGAACGCGTCGCCGACGGCGAGAAACGCCTGCCGATCACCGACGCGTTCGTCCGCGAACAGGTCGAGTCGATCGTGCAGGACGAAGACCTGAGCAAGTTCGTCCTATAGATAGACTCGTTGAACCTTGTGTCGTTGGGTTCTCGGACAGGACCGGTTGAACACCACCGGATTGGTATCCCACTTTGTGGTTGACAAGTGGGCTCGGCCAGTCACGCCGCCTGATTCGGTTGCACCGCCAGATTGAATTGCTCGCTGAGCTTGTCAAGATCAGGCATTGGTCCGGCGTCGATCTGAAGCAACTCAGCAACATCCTCAGCCGACGCCGCCGCGTCCGCCAATAGCCGGTCG
>JANQSF010000091.1 GCA_028284155.1 Phycisphaeraceae bacterium | reverse complement strand
GGGTGGCACGCGTTGACGCTCTTGGCTGTAGACGGCCAACTCGCGTTCGAGCAGATTGTTGTTCCAGACGGCGGCATCCCGGTCAGCCGTCACACGCAGTACTTGCGAGGGATGCGAGGTCAGGCGTGACCGAACGAGCATGTATCCTTGGGCAACGGCAATCGCGATGGCGTCGATCAGCTGGAGAACCGTGGAACTCGACCAGATACGCATGACAAGTCTTCCCAATCAAGGAGCACTCATCCTGTCTGACCAGCCTTGAATTCTCGAACACCGGCCTCCAAATACCGGAAATGGAGGCTCACTAAATGCTGGGCCACTACACTTGTCCACGCGGGCCGATCAGGATCTCACGCGCGTGCCCGTGGTGCGCGGTCTTGTGGTCGTCGAGGCACGCGACCCACACGTCGCCGCTGGTGTCGATATCGATCGGCCGCAGGCGGCAAAGCTCACCGCTGCGCGCGCCGGTGAGGCGTTGGATCTGGACCATCGCCCAGACCTGTGGCGACACGAACGGCTCGATCGCCGCGATGTCCGGCTCGGGCACCGGCAGCACACGCCCGGTCTCTTTGGCGCCGGAGCGGCCGCGGCGCAGGCCGTCGACCGTTTGCAGCGCGTGGTAGACGCTGGGGGGCGCCAGCTCGTGCGACACCGACCACTTGAAAAGGCGCTTGATCTCGTGCGTGTAGTCCTTGACCGTCTTGCGCGACAGGCCCTTTTCGATCCATGTCCCGCGGATCAGGCGCAGGTCGTTGGGCCCGAAGTCGGCCGCCGGCGTCGAGCCGTAGAGGCGGAACAGCTGACGCAGCGCGATCTTGACCCGCGCCTGCATGCTGGTCGGTGTGCCGTCCGGCTTGACGTAGTAGCGGGCCGCGTGGCGGCTGTAGGCGTCGATCAGGACGGCCACGGTGGGGGTTGTTTCGGTGAGGTGGGCCGGCGCGGTGGGGCCTTCTTGCAACAGCCGCGCGACGTGGCGTCGGTACGCCTCGTGGGACTGCGGGCTGTTGTAAGGCCCGAGGTAGATGCGGCGGCCGCGCACCTGGATAAAGGCCAAGTCCGTGCCGCGGGCTTTGGCCTGCCGGCGGTACTTGGGGACGGTGGGGGACGTGTGTTGTCGGGGTGGGTTTGGCATCGGGCGTTCCCAGTCAGGGAGGCGTACACCGGTATACGCCTCGGGCTCTGGGTCACGGCCGCGCCGCCTCTTGACGGGTATCTCTAACATAGGGATTCGGCTGGATTTACATCAAATCGGGGTGATAGGATTTGAACCTACGGCCTCTTCGTCCCGAACGAAGCGCTCTACCAAGCTGAGCTACACCCCGTGTGTGCTGCGGCGATTGTAGCGGGCGCGGTTGCTGGGGGGCAAGGGTTCGTCTGCTCATGCCGCCAAAACCTCGAAAAAGCGGGCGGCCCTCCGGCCGCGCGCCTCAGTGGTCGGATCGGAAAGTGTCCGCTTCCGACTCGTCGGTGTCCTGTTTTCAGCCCGCTCGCTGAGCCGGCTCGCCAGCTCCTTACACCTTCTCGTAGCCAGTCGCCGTTGAACGCAGGTTCTTGCGATCCTTCTTGTCGATCAGCGGGTCGTACTTGCCCGGCACGGCCACGGGGTACGAGCCATCATCGTTCGGCACGATCGGTGGCGTCTTGTCGAAGCCCAGGCCGTCCGTTTCAGGCACCAGTTTCTTGCCCCATTGCAGCGCCTCGTCCCAGTGCACTTCCTTGCCCGAATACGTCGCCATTCGGCCGAGGATCGACGTGAACGTCGAGTGCGCCCCGTACTCTGCCTCGTTGAACGGCTTGTCCTTGCGGATCGCTTCGAACAGGTCGTCGTGTTCCTGCTGGTACGGGTTCTTGCCGCCCTTGGTGTTTTCGAGTTTCGTGCCGTCATACAACTCGACCGAGTTGCTGATCCGGCTCGTGCCCTTCGTGCCTTCGACGAACTCCGACACCTGGTTCCAGCAGCCGCGGATGTGGCGGCATTGGCTGAGCATCTTCGTCCCGTCGGCGTAGGTGTACTCGACCATATGGTGGTCGAAGATATGCCCGTTCTCGTTGCTCGTGCGCACTTCTCGGCCGCCCTGGCCCTGCGCCTTCACCGGGTGCGTGCCCATGCACCAGTTGGCGATGTCCAGGTTATGGATGTGCTGTTCGCAAATGTGGTCGCCGCACAGCCAGTTGAAGTAGTACCAGTTGCGTGCCTGGTACTCCATCTCCGTGGGGTTTCTGCCGAGGATATTGGCCAGCGAGGCGCGCGGCCGCGTCCAAACGCCGCCGCCGTTCCAGTACACGCGGAAGTTCACGAACTTGCCGATCGCGCCGTCCTTCAAACGCTTGACGTTGTCGACGTAGTTCTTCTGGTGATGCCGTTGCAGGCCGACGCCCACCTTCAGGTTCTTCTGCTTGGCGATTTCGTTCGCCGCCAGCAGCCGGCGGATGCCCGGCGCGTCGGTGCCGACCGGCTTCTCCATAAAGACGTGCTTGCCCGCCTTCACCGCCGCCTCGAACATCATCGGCCGAAGCCCCGGAGGCGTCGTGAGGATGACCAGGTTGATGTCGTCCCGCTCCATGATCTTCTGCCAGCCGAGCGGGCCGGTGTACTTCGAGTCTTCCGGGATGTCAATGTTCGGCGCGATCGTCTTGTTCCGCCCGATGTTCCGCAGCGAGAAGTCGAGTCGATCCTTGAAGGCGTCAGCCGCGGCCACGAACTTCACCGGGCCGGAGGTCGACATCGCCTGCTGCACCGCGCCGGAACCACGCCCGCCCGTGCCGATCAGGCCGATGCGGATCGTGTCGTCACCCACCGCGTAAGTCCGCGGCGCGATCGCCGCCGCCAGGCTCGTGCCCGCCACGGTCGCGGCGCCTTTGCGCAGGAAATCACGTCGGCTGCTGCCCGAACGCGTCGGCGTGGGCTTGTCAGTGCTGTTCGTCGCGTCGGTCTTACGATCGCTCATCGGGTCAGTCTCCGGGCAAAAGGGGCTGTCAAGGGACCATGTGTTCAGCCGACCCGTCGTCGGCAAGCCGATCCGGGCCGGTCGATGAGTATACACGATCAGCCGCCGCCAAGGTCGCGCCCCTGCACGATCCGCCGGTGGGGCGGGCGACCACTTTTGTGCGCCGCAAACGACCCCGCTGCCCAAACTGGCGTGATCCCGACGTCTCCCCCTCCCCCGAACGACCCAAAACCCGTTCAAACAACGGCAAGCCATCCACTTACGGCCCAGTCGCCCCGTTGTCACCCCGACGTCCACTCCCCGCGCCACACCGCGCCAAGCCAACCGCCGTGTCAGGCCCCGCCACACTTTTGTCAGGCCCGCCACGACCCTGCCACACCACGCCGTGCCGAACCGTGCGCACAAAGCCGGCGCTTGGTCTTCAATGAAGTTCACATACCGATTGGAATCGACAGTCCGCATCACCCCAGAGTTCGTCGGCCCGGACTGCGCGCACAGCGGCGACGCGCGAGCGGGAGTGACGCACGTATGCCGGCGTCAACCCGCAACGTGTTCTTCCAGACCGTTCGCACACCTTGTGCGCGCATCGGTGAGAGACCTCGCAGAGTACGGGCGGGTCACCGAGCCCCCGCCGATAACACATACATGAAGGCTGCCACGGCGATGACAAGTGCGGTGAGGTGGAAACACAAAGAGCGGACTCGCAGGTCTGCTTGCTCTTCCACGTTCCACACCGCGGCCACGAGTGTCAAGGGCAAACCGATCAATGCGGCGATCCCGTACGCGGCAAGCGCCTTGGCCGTCCATTCGTATCCAAGATCTCCCAACGCCATCCCGATCACGCAGTAGATACCACAGATCAACGTAATGGTCGCCGCAAGGTAACTCAGGCGACCGATCCTCGCTCGACGATCCGTGTTGACCGGCTTGAGTGAGTATGTTGAAGCGTTGTCGGGATCGAATTCCCGCCCACAATCGGGACACTTGCGCACTTCGAGGTGATCGAGCCTGTAGCAGCACCCGCGGCAGTAGATTGGAGCCGTGCTGTCGGGCTGGGCATTCATGGGCAATGCTGACTTTCGCTCGATACGAACGGTGGCCGAGTTATTCCCAATGACTCGTTGGTCCGCAATCGACTCGACATACAGTAGTAGGGTGGGTTGAGGCTCGGCGATACCCACCATTAGGTCGGCCGTCCGTGCTCGTGCGCCGCGGTTGCGACACACGCGAGACGGTGGGTATCGCAAAGCCTCAACCCACCCTACTTTGCTCAAGTTCTCTTGATCACGACAGCGGTCAGGTCGTCGGCTTGGTGCGTGCCGCGTGCGTGGTGTTGCACGTCGTCGACGAGTTGCTCGATGATCAGCTTCGGTGAGCGGTCGCGTGCCGCGTCGAGGGCCGAGATCAGGCGGTGGGTGCCGTACTGTTCGCCGTGCGGGTCGGCCCATTCGGTGAAGCCGTCGGTGATCAGCACGACCATGTCGCCTTGGTCCATGTCGATCGTGTCGGCGTGGCCGAACTCCTGATCGGGCAACACGCCGAGTGGGATGCCGTCGGCGATGCGCTCGTCCACGCGGCGCTCGGCGGTTCGGTAGATCAAGATCGGGCCGTGCCCGGCTGAGCAGAGTCGCACCCGGCACGACACCCGGTCGATATCAACCGCGACGAGCGTGATAAACCGGTCG
>JANQSF010000085.1 GCA_028284155.1 Phycisphaeraceae bacterium | reverse complement strand
TGGACGGCGGCGGGGCGTTGATCAACCAGTCAACCCACGCGATCGACGCGACGCACTGGCTCGCCCGCCTCGCCGGCGCGGGCGAGGCCGCGCAGATTGTCGGCTTCACCGCCAAACGCGGCCACGCGGAAGACCTGATCGAGGTCGAGGACACGGCCGTCGCCGCGCTGCGATTCGAAAACGGCGCGCTCGGCATCATCCTCGGTTGCACGTCGATGTTCCCCGGTTCGTTTCAACGCATCCACATGGCCGGGCGCGACGGCACGGCCGAGGTGCACGAAGAGCAACTCGTCACGTTTTCGTTCCGTGACGAACAGCCTGCGGACGCCGACATGCTCAAGCGGTTCAAGGGCGGCTCGACCGGCGGCGGGGCAAGCGACCCGATGGCGATCGGCCACGACAACCACACGCGCAACATCGCCGACTTCCTCGACGCGATCGAGCAGGGACGAGCACCGCTGGTTGATGGGCTTGAGGCACGCAGGTCGGTCGCCGTCATCGAAGCAATCTACGCTTCGGCGCGGACAGGTGACCCCGTCACACCCCGCCCACCCATTTAGCCGCGTCGCTTGCGACGGGCGTCGACGCAACACATCACGCAAACAACGCCTTGATCGGCTCACCCATGTCCGTAATCGGCACGGGCCGGTCGCCCGCGTACAGCTCTTTGTGCGGCTCGATGCCCAGCGCCGCGAACTGCGTGGCGAAGAAGTCGGGCACGGATACGGGCTTCTCGACGATCTTGCGTGCCATGTCGTCGGTCACGCCGTACGCGCCTACGTGATTCAGGCCGCCGCCGGCCAACACCGCGCTAAATGCCGTCGACTGGTGCCCGCGACCACCGCCGCCGTCGAAGCCCGGCGGTCGGCCGAACTCCGTCGAGATCACGACGAGCGTCTTGTCGAGCAGCTTGTGCTTCTCCAGGTCGAGCAGTAGCGTGCTGAACGCCTTGTCGAGCTCGATGATCAACTCGTGCTGATTGAGTTGGCCCTGGTTGTGCGTGTCCCAGCCCGTGCCGTTGATGAAGTTGAGGTTGTGCGCGACCTCGACAAACCGCACGCCGCGCTGCACGAGCCGACGGGCCAGCAGGCAGCGTTGGCCGAACTCGTCGCCGTACGACTGCCGCAGTGACTTGGGCTCTTCTCCCAGGTTGAACGTGCTCATGAACTTTGGCCCGGCCAACTTGTACGCGTCGGCCGATACGGCGCTGTACGCCTTGACCGCCGCGTCGTCCGGGTTCTTGGCCAAGTATTGTTCACGCAGTTTCGCGACGAGCGCTTCACGCCTCGCCTGCCGGTCGCGCGACACGCCGTGCGGCAGCTTGAGTCCGGGCGGGCCGGCCTCGGTTTCGAGCAGGTAGATGTAGCCCCACTTCGAGCCGAGAAACCCCGGCCCGCGCGTGAGGTTCGGATAGCCCATGATCACGTAGGGCGGCACATTCGCGCCGCGGTCGGCCTTCTCGTGCGCCACGATCGAACCGATCGACGGGTACACGATCGTCCCGCTGGTTGGCCGCCCGGTGTGCATGCGGTTGACCGCCGCCGCGTGCTCATCGATCACGTTGTGATTGACCGTCCGCACGATCGTGGCGCGGTCGAGCAGTTTCGCCGTGCGCGGCAGGTGCTCGCAGACCTGCACGCCCTTCACGACCGTGTCGATCGACGGGTAGTACGAGCCGGGCTTCTTGTTCTTGGCCTTGGCGTCGCCCATCTGCTTCGGGTCGAACGTATCGATCTGCGCAGCGCCGCCGCCAAGCCACAGCATGATGCAGTGTTCGGCCTTCCCCAAAGCCGCTTGCGGCTTAGCGCTCGCCGGTGCAGCACAAGCGCCCGCCACACCGGCCGCGGCCGTGGTCGCCAAAAACTGCCGACGTGTCGTCTGATCAGTCTTCAAGAGATTCCGCCTTTCCAATTGGGAACGCCCCATGTCCAATGTCACGGCACAAACACAAACTCCGGCCCGTTCGTCAACGCCCACAGCATGTCTTCATACCGTTGACGCCAATCACCGTTGAGCCGTTCGGTCGGCGGGTCGCCGCGCCGAGCCGCCTGCTCCATTTCGAGCATGATTTTCGTCGCCTCGGCGTTGAGATGATTCGACCATGAGACGGCGTGGTTTTTCCGCTTCGCAGTCGACCCGCTCGCCGCTTTCACGACGCGCTTGTCGAACCCCTCGCTCAGCAACGACGCGAACATCGCCATCTCGCGGTCGCTTGGCTGACGTGAAAGGTAGCGCAGGAACGCCGTGCGGATCAGCTCGTCCAGCCGACGGTCGTCCGTGACAACATCGGTCAGCGCGTGGTCGTCGGAGAGCGTCACGACGCGATGCCCCACAACGCTGTTGGCGACGGCCAACGGTTGCAGGACGGTCGGCGTCTGGTCGCGAACCGTAATTGGGTCCTGTCGCGTCTCACGCCAGCCGAACGTCTTGAGCACATCGGTCAGGCTCTGCGCGATGGGCATGGCCAGCGCCGGTCGGTCGCGTTCGTTTGAGAGCGACGCGAATTCCCACGCCCGCCGTGGCTGGCCAAGGTTCAGGAATGTGTCGATCGGCCGACGCCCGTCAAGGTCCATGTTTAGAGGTTCGGATCGGAACCGCTTGCCCGACGCGACAAACATCGAGTCGATCAACTGCTCTGCCGACATGCGTCGTCGCGCGGGGCCGGCGAAAAGGCGTTTCTTGGGCGAGGGCACGACCGACGCGTCGCCACTGGTTTGCCGCTGATACAGGTCGGACGTCAGGATCAGACGGGCGACGTGCTTCAGGTCGTACCCGTTGGTGGCCAACTCGTGGGCCAGCCACTGCAGCAGTTCGGGGTGCGACGGCGTCGCGCCGTCCCAGTCGTCCACCGGTTCGACTAGGCCGATGCCCGTGTAGCGTTTCCACAGCCGGTTCACAACGACCTGCGCGAAGCGGTCGTTCTGGGGCGACGTGACGATGGCCGCGAGCCGTTGGCGTTCGTCCTTCGGATTGCGTGCGAGGATGCCTGGCACGGTCGCGTGGGCGAGGTCATCGAACGGCCAATCCGGCGCGACCTTTTGCCCCGGCTTGAGCGTGACTTCGACCGACAGCCTTCGGTCCTGCGCTTGGGTCGGCACGCTCGACGACTTGGGCACTTCCTGTGGCGCGCGTCGCAGCATCGCGGCCATGCTGAAGAGCTGCTCTTGTTTGAACGGGTGGAACGGCGCGTCGTGGCAGCGGGCGCACTTCATCTCGACGCCCAGGAAGGCCGTGCCGATAACGTGCGCCTTGGCCGCCATCGGCACGTCGTTCTGACTGGCCATGGCGAAGCCGGCAGGGCCGCCCTGGTACTTCGACCCCTCCATGAGGATCAACTCGGTCGCGATGCGGTCGATCGGTCGATTGTCCAGAAACGCCTCGTAGAGGTAGTAGCGGAACGGCCCGGTGTTGTTGAGCTTGGGCTTGAGGATGCCCGGGTTCTCAGCCAGCACGTCCTGCCAGTAGGCGACCCAGTGGTCCGCCCAGCGCGGGTCGTTCAGCAGGCGGTCGATCAGGCGTGCCCGTTTGTCGGCGCGCTTGTCCTTAACAAACGACGCGACTTCCGCCGGGGTCGGGATTACGCCGACGGTGTCGAGGTAGGCGCGGCGGACGAAGGCGTGGTCGTCGATGATGGGCGTGGCGTTGACCTGGGCATCGGCGAGCCGCTTGATAATGAACCGGTCGATGGCCGATCGCCCGTCGTTGGCCGGCGGTTGAGGCACGGCCTTGCCTCTAAGCTGTTCAGCGACCCACGTGTGACGCTCTTGCCAGTAGGCAGCCTCCTTCGCGGCGATCGCCTGACGCGCGGCGCGATTGATTTGCCGCAGACGGCGGTGTTGGTCCCAAGCGAACCGTGTCCAGTTCTCGTCGGTCAGGGCAAACGACGACCCGCTGACCGGGCTCAGAATCTGGTAGTTGGCTTTCTTGTCGTTCGGTGCGATCGCGACGAGCAGTTCACCGACCTCCGGCCGCAGGCCCTTGCCGCCGACGACCACTTCAAGGCGAACGACGTGCTCGCCGCCGGCGATCGTGATGGCCGCCGACTGCTCGGCGTGCCCAACGGGCAACGGACGCAGGTCGGGGTGTTCAGCAGCGGGTAGGTCCGGCACGTTGCCGTGACCGCTTCCGCCGCGCGGGGTGAATCGGGTTTGTGCGACGAGCTTGTTGTCGATGAACAAGCGGGCTGCATTGTGTGACCGCAGCAAGAGTCGTTGCTCGCCGGCCGGCAGTGTGACCTTGCCGCTGATGCGGACCATGTGAGGCCAACTGCGGTCAACGATCAGTCCCTTGGCGTCGTATTTCTTCGGAAAGCCGACGAACGCGAACGCCGAAATACCGAGCACGTGTTCCTCGACCGGTTGAGCCGGAACGGGGAAAGACCAGGAGCGTGAGTCTGCGATGTTCTCGAAGATCTGTACGACCACCCCGTCGGCGGGCAATTTCTTAGCCGTCAAGAGCTTCGCGCCGGTCGGCGGCGTCGTGGGAGCGACGCTTGCATCCACGAGGAAGTGCGCGGCGACGCGTTGCGGCGACAGCGCCTTGCGGTACACCGCCACCTCGTCGATCAGGCCGACAAAGCTGGCGTTCGGGCTGCCGCCCATTGACGAGCCGATCCATACTTCGTCGTCGTCCACGACCGGCGCCTCTTTCGTCGCGCCGCCGTAATCCCACGTACCGGTGGTCGGCTGACCGTCGATGTAGCCGCGGATGCTTTCGGGTTGGCCGAATGTGTACGTTACCACAACATGGTGCCAGCCCGTGTTGGGAAAGAAGCCGGCTTTCGAGTTCCAGCGGTGCCAGTCCTCCCGTACTCCGCGGCGGTTGTCTTCGGATCGGAAAAGGAAGCTGGCCACGCACAGGCCGTTCTGACCGCGCAAACGGAGTCCCCAGTTCTGATTGTCCGCCGCGAAGCCCTCGTTGCCGGTTCGACCCTTGCCGATGATGTAGACCTGCTGCCCTTCGGTGATCGACTGCGGATTGACCCACGCCTCAAGCGTAATCGTGTCGCCCTTGCGGAACTTGAGCGACTCGGCCTTGCCCGGAATGACCAGCCGCGCGCCGCCGCCGCGGAAGTGGCCTGCCGAATTGCTGTCCGCGAATGCCGGGTAGCGTTTGGGGCGTGCCCCCTGCCGGGCGTTACCCATCTGGAGCGGAGCGGCTTTCAACTCTGGTGAGCCGACAGCGTTGGGCACCGCGCGGTCGGTCTTCTCGAATCGCCAGTGTGCGACCGGCTGATCGGATCGGACGACCTCGCCGTAATCCGCCCGCACGGACGGCACGGGCAGCAGCAGGCACAGGGCGGCTAGCCCCAGCAGAATCGACCCTCGAAAGCGGTAGGAGATCGGATTGATGTTCATACTGAATAATCGTCCAGGCGTCGCACATCCCACGAAGGCGCGATCGGTGTCGGAAAGAGTCCCACCATTCTAATAGCGGGATAGTATTGCGGACAATGGCTCGCAGTTGACGTTTTGCCCGGTCGCGTCCGTGAATATCGGCCTTTATCGTTGTGAATTCAAGGATTTGCAATTGTCAGGCCGATAACGACCCTGTGACGGCGGGATGCTGCGCGCAACCCGTGTCGCCCGGGCTGACGGATCGGCCCGGTTTGGTCGTGGCCAGGTGGTCTGCCACGACCCGGGATGGTCACGGATGACCAAAACCGTTCATACCCCCGATGCGCTCGCTTTGGCTGGCCAAAATGATGCCGGCCCGCGCGGTCCGTTGGGTGATCTACACGGCCTCTTGCAAAAGCAAGCGGCGTGTCTCGAAGCGCTGGCCAAGGTCTCGAACGACCAGGCGGCGCAGGTCGAGCAGGGTGGCGATGCGACGGACATCGACCGCGCGTTGGCTTTGCGTCAGCGGCTGCTCGACCAACTTATTGAAACGCAAGCCAAGTGGGATACCGCACAGTTGGACGGGGCGGTCGGCTCGGTCGGGGCGGAGCGCAGGAAGGACCTGGCCGACGCCGTCGAGGCGGTGGCCGCGCTGCACGACGCGGCGCTCCAGGCCGACCGAAGGTTGTCCGCCGCGGTCGAGTCGGCGGCGGGGCGGGTGAATCAGGAATTGCGTCAGACGTTTACGGGCGGCAAGGCGATCGGCGCGTACCGTGCGCCGGCTGCGCAGGGCACACCGCGGTTTACAGATCAAACGGGGTGACGACACGGATGAGCGCCTCCGGCGCCGCGACATCTCGAACGTCGGCCACCGTGGTGGGCGGGCCGAGCCGCGACGACGACGCGACGCAGTTGCCCGACGTCCGCCTCGGTGAGCTTGCCGACATCATGTCGGCTTACAACCACGCGACCCAGAACCTCCAGCGCAGCCACGAGGCGTTGGCGAATGAAGTCGTGCGCCTGCAGCGCGAGTTGGCCAGCACGGACGCACAGCTACAGCGTTCCAAACGGCTCGCGGCGTTGGGTGAGATGGCGGCGGGCATCGCGCATGAGATCCGCAACCCGCTGGCGGCGATCCGGCTTTACAGCCAAATGCTTGAAGACGACCTGTCGGATGCGGGTGGCGAATCGAATCAACTCGGCGACGCGGCCGACACCGCGCGAAAGATCGGCACGGTCGTGCGCGGGTTGAACGGGATCGTGACGGACGTGTTGACCTTCGCGCGCGAATTGAAGCCGCGGAAGAGGAACGTCGACGTGTCGAGTCTGTTCGACCGCGCGGTCGAGTCGCAACGGCCTGTTATGGAGAACGCCTCGGTCCTGGTGCACCGTTTGGATCGATGCCGTCGTATGTTGATCGAGGGTGACGCCGACCTGTTGCAGCAGGCGTTGGTTAACTTGATCCGAAACGCAGCCGACGCGATGCGCGGCCAGGGCGGCAGGCCGCGCGAACTGACACTCGACGCGCGGCAGGACGGCGCGCTGGCCGTGCTGACCGTGCGCGACGCCGGGCCGGGCATCGCCGCGGACGATGTCGACCGCATCTTCAACCCGTTTTTCACGACACGCAATACCGGTACGGGGCTGGGGTTGGCGATCGTTCACCGCATCATCGACGCGCACGGCGGAACGATCGGCGTCCGCAATGAAGGCGGGGCGGTCTTTGAGTTGTCGCTGCCGCTGGCAAGCCTGCCAAGCGGCACGGACGATGCGCAGCCCACCGAGTCGAGTGTCAAATCGGCCGAGCAGTCGCTGGAGTATGTGACATGAGCACGCGAATCCTGATTGTCGACGACAAGCAAATGATGCGCGACAGCGTCGGCAAGACGCTGCAACGCGCCGGGTACACGATTGTCACCGCACCGGACGGCGCGACGGCGTTGCGCTTGGTCGGCAAGCATCGGCCGGCCGTGGTCGTGACCGACCTGAAAATGCCCGAGATGGACGGGCTGGAACTGCTCGCCGCGTTACGCCAGACGGACGACCAGTTGCCGGTCGTGCTCATGACGGCGTTTGGCAGCGTGAACAACGCCGTCGATGCGATGAAACAGGGCGCATTCGACTTTGTGCAGAAGCCTTTCGAGGGTGATGAACTGGTCCTGACCGTGCGGCGCGCGGTCGAGCACCGCCGGCTCGTGCAGGAGAATGCGGCGTTGCGGATCACGACGCCGGTTGGAAACGAGGGGCCGGTTCTGATTGGTCGTTCGCCGGTCATGAAGCGCTTGGCGCAGCAGATTCAACAGATCGCGCACAGCCACGGCACGGTGCTGATCGCTGGTGAAAGCGGGGCGGGCAAGGAGGTCGTTGCCAGAACGATCCATGCGCACAGCCCTCGTCGCGACCGGGTCATGCTCTGCGTCAACTGCGCGGCGCTGTCGAGCAGTCTGCTGGAGAGCGAGTTGTTTGGTCACGAGAAGGGCGCGTTCACCGGCGCGGAACAGTTGCGTAAAGGCCGATTCGAGTTGGCCGACGGCGGCACGCTGTTCCTGGACGAGATCAGCGAGATCAGCCCGACCCTGCAGGCCAAACTACTGCGCGTCCTTCAGGAGCAACAGTTCGAGCGGGTCGGATCAAGCCTCACCATGCAGGTCGATGTCCGGGTCATTGCGACGACCAACCGCGACCTGGCGCAGTCCGTCGCGGCCGGCACGTTCCGCCAAGACCTGTTCTATCGCCTGAACGTTTTGCCGATCCACCTGCCCCCGCTGCGCGAACGGGCCAGTGACATCCCATTGCTCGCTGAGCATTTCCTTTCGCTCGTCGCGATGCGCGAAGGGCGTGAAGCCAAATGTTTCGACGACGAAGCGATGCAGGTCTTGATGGACTACCCCTGGCCGGGCAACGTGCGCGAGTTGCAGAACATCTGCGAGCGTGCCAGCGTCTTGTCCAAGTCGCAGGTCATCACCGGCGGGCTGATTCAGCCGTGGCTCGTCTCGCCGCAGGCGGTGGTGCAGTCGCCGTCGGTGGCTCAGTTGGAGCCGGTCGCCATGGGCGCGGCCGCGAGTGTGCCGGTGGGCGCGGCGAGTGTCGGTGAGCCGGCTGGGATCGGCTCGTCCGGCGGTGTGCGGCGATTAGAAGAGGTCGAGCGTGAGCAGATTGTCCGGACGTTGGGGCAGTTCGACGGCAACCGCCGACGGGCGGCCGAGGCGTTGGGGATTGGCGTCCGCACGCTCGGCTTGAAGCTCAAGAAGTGGAAGGAAATGAACCTCGTCGCGCAATCTTTGTAGCGCAAGCATTGCGCGGCAGCGCAAGCTTTGCGCGATTGAAATGGGCCAAACACTCGTTTGCCGTGGCCCACTCCAGGTCGACCGGCATCGACCATTGAGGTATCCAGATTGCTTGCACGGTTGCGCAAGTGTCTGAACGGACCGAGTCATGATCACCGGCATCTTCAACAGCGGCGCTCTGCCTTCCCTCGAGCGGATGGTGCAGTTCACCACCGCACGGCACAAGCTGTTGACGCACAACATCGCCAACCTGTCCACGCCTTACTACAAGCCAGTCGATCTCGACCCGAAGGCGTTCCAGGCTGCACTCGGGCGTGCGATCGATGAACGACGTTCACAGCCGAACCCCAACGCCAAACCGTTGCCCATGCATGACACGCGGCAACTGCGATTCGGCGCCGGTGGCTTCAAGGAAGTCCAACCTGACGCGACCGGCGACAACATCCTGTTTCACGATCAGAACAATCGCGACCTCGATCGCACCATGCAACGGCTCGCGGAAAACACGCTGGCCCACAACACGGCGGTCGAGTTGATCCGAAACCAGATTGAGACCTTGCGAACAGCGATCCGCGAACGGGTCTGAACTTTGTTGGAATGATCCATGTTCGGTTCTCTCGACATCTCGGCCTCGGCGCTGGTCGCCCATCGCACGCGGCTGACCGTGCACTCGGCCAACATGGCCAACCGGTTCTCGACCGACGACGCGGACGGCAACTACGCCCCTTATCGACGTCGAATCCCCGTTTTCGCGCCCGGCGACCCGTCTTCCGGCAGCCCGTTGGGTGTGCACGTGCAGGACATCGAGTTGGATCAGCGGCCGTTCCGCATGGTGCGGGACCCCGGCCACCCGCGGGCCGACGAGGACGGCTGGGTCAAGATGCCCAACATCGACCCGGCAATGGAACAGATCAGCGCCATGGAGGCGTTGCGGGCCTACGAGGCAAACGTTGTTGCTGCGGAGGCCACTAAGTCGATGATGCAAACGAGCCTGCGCCTGTTGGCCTAGGCCCGTTGATTGGCTCGTCAAGAGTTCGCCATGACCGACCCGCTTGGTCTCATCCCGCCCACGACACCCGCCGCCGGTCCGGCTGCGCCGAAGCCGGTCGCTGGCCCCGGTGCGGACGACGGGCCGAGCTTCAAAGACGTGCTCATGGAAAACATCGAACAGGTCAACGCGCTTCAGCAGGAAGCTGAGAAGGCGATCGAAGACCTGACGGCCGGCCGACGTGACGACGTGGCGAATGTCATGATCGCCAAGAACAAGGCCGACCTCGCCTTCCAGATGCTCCTGCAGGTGCGTAACAAGGTGATGGACGCTTACGAAGAGGTCAAGCAGATGCGCGTGTGAGGAGGATGCCTCGCGGCGCTGCTTCAGATAATCACACCGGTACAACCCAAAGGAACTGCTGACGACCTGGAAAAACTGATCGGCAGAAGACAAGCGGCATGGAGGCCGACCCATGGAATTCTTCAGACGCAACTGGGCCCAGTTGCGCGCCTTTATGGATGGACTGACGCCGAGCCAGAAGTGGCTCATCGGCGCGATCTCGATCATCCTCGTCTTCACGTTGTTCTTCGTGTTGCAATACGCGGCCAAGCCGCAATTGGTCCCCATCAGCACCTACGCGTCCGATCGACGTGACGAGGTGATCACCAGGCTCACATCGAACGGGATCGATGTCGACGACAGCCAGCAGCAACTCCGCGTGTCGCCGACTCAGTTGAATGAGGCCAACGCGCTGCTCGCCGAGCACGAGTTGATGGCCAACGACACGTCGAAGGCGTTCAAAGACCTGATCCTGCGTCAGTCGCCCTGGCTTAGCCCGCAGCAGAACCAGCAGGCCTATATGCTCGCGCAGCAGCAGGTGCTCAGCCGAATCATCGCCAAGATGAGGGGCGTCAAGTCCGCCGACGTGATGATTTCAATGCCCGAGCACAAGAGCTTCGGGCGGACGATGGTTCGACCGAGCGCTTCGGTGAATGTCGTCATGCAAGGGGCCGGCGGTGTTGATCGACCGCTGGTCGAAGCGGTGGCCGGCCTCGTCTCCGGCGCGGTGGCCGAGATGCGGCCGACCGACGTCGCCGTCGTTGACGCGCTGGCGGGCAGGTCGTTCACGGTCGATTCAGCCGACCACGTCTCCGCCGACCGCAAACTTGCCGACCTGGCGAAGCTGGAGTCGTACTACGTCAGCAAACTGCGCGACATGCTCAGCTACATCCCCGGCGTGGTCGTCGCCGTCAACGTGCGAACCGATGCGGTCGTCAAACGCACGCTGCACAAGATCGAGTTGGAGGAGACCGAGCCGTTGCTGAGTGAGCGGGACAAGGAAATGGTAACCGACAGTCCTGCCGTGGCCGGTGCGCCGGCCGCCCGGTCAAACACTCAGGCCGATATTGAGGCGGGCAGCGCGCGCGGGTCGAAGTCGACGACCAGTGAATCGGAGAAGCAATTCGGCCAGAAGCAGCCCATCCTCAGCGATCATTCGATCGAGTCCGGGCACAACACCAAAGAGATCAACGTCTCCGTGGCGATCCCGCGCAGTTACCTCGTAAATCGACACAAAGCGGACAACCCCGAGGCGGAGAACGCGCCCGACGATGCGGCTTTGCAGCCGATGGTCGATCTGCTGGTGAAGGAGGTCGAGAATCTGCTCGCACCGCAGGTCAAAACCGATCAGGCGACAAGCGTTGTGCAGGCGACGGTTGTACACGACAGCGCGGTGACCTTGGCGGCCTACCAGGCGGAACTCGACGCGAAGGGCGTCGGCGGCATGTTGTCCGGTTCGTCGGCCACCTATGTCAGTCTTGGCGTGCTGGTGTTGCTGAGTCTGGCCATCATGCTCGGCATGGTCCGACGGGCGACCAAGAGCCCGGCGTTGCCGACAGCCGAAGAATTGGCCGGCATCCCGCCGGCGCTGCCGGAAGACGATGAAGAGTTGATCGGCGAGGTCGCCGAACACGACGCGTCGATGACCGGCGTCGAGGTCAACGACGGCGATCTGCGTCTGCAGCAATTGGCCGACCAGATTACGAGTCTGATTAGCGAGAACCCGGAAGAGTCGGCTCAGTTGTTCAATCGTTGGGTGCGTCCTGAAGATTGAACTCACTCTTCGCGGTGATCGATTGTCAGGCAGAAAACAGCCCGCTTCGGTTCTAGACGATGCCACGTGTCAAACACCGACAGTCTCTGACAATTGCCGACGACCTGAACGGTGTTCAGAAAGCGGCTGTCTTGTTGCTGAGTATCGACGAAGATGCGGCGTCGACCATTCTTCGGCAGATGGACCCGAAGATCGTCGAAGAGGTCACGCGCGAACTTGCCAGTATCGGCGAGATCTCGCACGACCTGCGTGAGCAGATCATTAATGAATTCTACGAAATGGCGATGGCCAGCCGCTGGATGAAGGAAGGCGGCTTGCAGTACGCCAAAGCGCTGCTTATGAAAAGCCTGCCCGCTGGAGAGGCCGAACGCGTCTTGCAGCAGATCAGCACGCAGGTTCGCAAGACCCCGTTTTCATTCCTGCAAAAGGCCGAAGCTCAGCACTTGCTCACGTTTATCCAGGATGAGCACCCGCAGACGATCGCACTGATCGTCAGCCATTTGGCGCATCACAAGGCATCAGAAATCCTCGCCGGTCTGCCCGTGCCCAAACAGATTGAGGTAGTCAAGCGCGTCGCGAACATGGACCAGACCAACCCCGAGGTTATCGCCGAGGTCGAGCACGGCTTGGAAGCACGGTTGTCGAACATGCTTGGCCAATCGTTCGAGTCGATCGGCGGTGTCGACACCGTCGCCGAAATGCTCAACCTGGTCGACCGCGGGACGGAGAAGGGCATCATGGAAGGCTTGGAATCGGACGACCCGGAACTGGTTGAAGAGATTCGCCGACTGATGTTCGTCTTCGAGGACATCCTGCTCGTGGACGACAAGGGCATTCAGAGCGTGCTCAAGGAAATCGACAACGAAGAGTTGGCGCTGGCACTCAAGACCGCCAGCCAGGACCTGCAAGACAAGATGTTCGGCAACATGTCCGAACGCGCAGCCCAGATCATCCAGGAAGACATGCAGTACATGGGTCCGGTGCGTGTCTCCGACGTCGAGAATGCGCAGCAGCGCATCGTCGACATCGTTCGTCGCTTGGAGGACGCCGGCGAGATCATCATCTCCGGTCGTGGCGGCGAGAAGGATGTCATTGTCTGAGTTCAAGTGACCGGGAAAAGCCATGCCTGTTATCAAAGGACAAAACGCCGCGGCGCTAATCAAAGACGCCATCGTGCTGGATCTGGGCGACCTGGAACATCAGGCCAAACGAATCCGCGAACAGGCCGAACGCCGCGCGCAGGAAATTGTCGAGGAGGCCAAGCAACGCGCCGGCGAGTTGGAAACAGACCTGAAGCAACGCGTCGAGCAGGCCGTCGCCGAGGCCGATCAGCGTGGGTACGAGCAGGGATTGGCGAGGGGCGAACAGGAAGGTCGCGATCAGGGGACGCAGGCCGCGCGCGACGAAATCATCGCGACGTTTCAGCCGCAGGTCGAAAGCCTGACGGCCGGCTGGTCAGCAGCGCTGGACGAGTTCAGCACGGCGCGAACGGCATTGCACCGTGACGCACGCCGTGCAGTGGTCGAGTTTGCCCTGAAGCTGGCTCAGAAGGTCGTGCACCGCGCGATCGAGGTCGACCCCGGCGTCGTGGTTGATCAGGTCACCGATGCGCTGGCGCACGTCCTGCGGCCGATGGACGTCACCGTCCGCATCCACCCGGACGATCGGCCGATCATCGAACAATCGATGCCCGAACTGGCGGCGTCGTTCCGCGCGATCGAAGAAGTCGATTGGCAGGACGACGCGTCGCTCGATCGTGGCGGTTGTGTGGTGTCGTACGGGCAGGGACGTGTGGATGCATCGATCGCAACGCAGCTCGATCGCATCGTTTCGCAGATCCTCCCGCCGACGTCGAACGCGACTGCGGCGCCAGGGTCGGACCTATCAGACGACACGCCGAACGACGAGGCGGCGCCAGGTGACGAGTCCGCATGAGTGTGTTAGCGCCGCAACTCGACCTGCTTGATCACATCGTGCCGATCGGCCTGTCCGGTACGGTGACGGAAGTGCGCGGCCTCGCGTTGCGTGTGGCCGACCTGCCGCTGCCAATCGGGGCGACCGTTACGATCGACACCGGGCGATCCGAATCGGCCTTGCCGGGCGAGGTGATCGGCTTCGACCGCGAGCAAACGGTGGTCATGCCGCTGGGCGTCATGGCCGGCGTCAGTCGCGGCGACCGTGTGACCGCCAAGCGACATGAGCCGCTGGTGCGCGTCGGGCCGTCGTTGCGCGGCCGAATCCTTAACGGCTTGGGGCAACCGATTGACGACGGCGGCCCGCTCGACGACGCGGTGCTAAGGCCGCTGTCACCGCCGCCGATCGACCCGTTGAATCGGCCGTTAATCAATGAGCCGTTGGCGACGGGTGTGCGCGCGGTCGATGCGGTCGTGCCGTTGGGGCGGGGGCAGCGCGTCGGCGTGTTCGCGTCGCCGGGGTTGGGTAAGAGCACGTTGCTGGGCACGATGTCGCGCCACACGGAGGCCGACATCAGCGTGATCGCGCTGGTCGGCGAGCGCGGCCGCGAGGTGCGCGACTTTATCGACAATCACCTGGGTGAAGACGGTCTGCAACACAGCGTCGTCGTGTGCGCGACGGGCGACGAGCCGGCGCTGATGCGCATCCGCGCGGCGTTGGTCGCGGCGACGATCGCCGAGTTCTTCCGTGACCAGGGCGACGACGTGCTGTTCATCATGGACTCGGTCACGCGGTTTTGTCAGGCGCAGCGGCAGGTCGGGCTCGCCGCGGGTGAGCCGCCGGCGACCAAGGGTTACCCGCCGAGCGTGTTCGCCATGCTGCCCACGCTGCTCGAACGCAGCGGCAGAACGAACACGGGGTCGATCACCGGGCTGTACGCCGTGCTGGTCGAAGGTGACGAGGTGACCGACCCGATTGCGGATACCGCGCGCGGCGTGCTCGACGGTCACATCCAGCTTTCACGCGACCTGGCGGAGCGCGGGCATTGGCCGGCCATCGACGTCACCACGTCGATCAGCCGCGTGGCCGACGACGTGATCGACGGCGACCACCGCGGTGCGCGGCTCCGCGCGTTGCGCTTGCTCGCCGCTTACAAGCAGGTCGAAGACCTGGTCAACATCGGTGCCTATGCGGCCGGCAGCAACGCCGAAACCGACCTGGCGATCGCGGTGAAGCCGGCCATCGATCGGCTGCTTCAACAAGGCCGCGGCGAGGTCACCGGCAAGGCCGACTTCGACATCACCCGTCGGCAGTTGCTTGCACTGATGCAGAGCATCGACGCCGCGCAGGCCGAGCTGGCGGCTCAGCAGACGACCTGACCCCGGCCGACGTTCGCCTGCGCCCCGACCCCCCGTGGCATCCCGATTGCTCGTTTTCCCCTGACCACGGAGGTCTCGAACCGTGCCCGGATTCCAGTTCAAATTCGATTCCGTGCTTCAGCAGCGTCGTTTGGCTGAGGAGAATGCGCAGCTCGCGTTCGCCAAGACGTTGCGTCAGCGGCTGATCCTGCACGACCAACTGCGCAATATCCAGCAGACGATCCGTGGATCGAAGCAAGATTTGCGCGACAACCTCGTCGGCGGTGTCGATGTGGCGTCGATCGGAACCTTTGCGCGGTTCGCGTCGCAGGCCACCCAGCGGGCGCAGCAGATCGTCGTCCGCCTCGCGGGCGTCGAGCAACAGATCGAGTCGGCCAGGCAGGACTTGGCAGAGGCGTCGCGTGCCCGCAAAGCCATCGAGCTTCTCTATGACAAGCATCATGAACGGTGGCTCACCGAGCAGCGGCGACGCGAAGAAGCCGAGCTTGACGACGTGAACAACCGCATCCACGCGACGCGGGTCATGCAGGGGGCGGGTGTATGAAGTCGATCCGACAAGCCCTGGTCGTATTCGTCGCGTTGCACCTGCTGGCGCTCGTGGCGTTCGTCGCGTGGCTTGGCTTGTCGGGGCGGATCAGCGGCGACCGCTTGAGAGCGGTGGTCGATTCGTTTCGTTTGACTATCGAAGAAGAGGTGGCGCAGGCGGAAGCGGACGATGCCGCGGCGGCCGAAGCGGAGAAGATGGCGATGGACGCCGCGCGGATGCAACTGGTCGCGACAGGCCCGGCAACGCTGAGCGATCAGATCGAGGTCGAACGCCAGTCCGACGAGATCACGCGACAAAAGTTGGCCCGCCTGCACCGCGAGATCCGCGACCTGCAGAACCAGCTCGCGTTGGCTCAGGACACCGTCGCGAAGCAACAAACCAAGCTCGACGCCGAACGCAAGACGTTCCAGGACGAGGTCGCTCGGCTGACCAAGCAGCGCGGCGACGAGAACTTCCTTCAGGCCGTGTCGATGTACGAGCAGCTCAAGCCGAAACAGGCCAAGCTGATGTTCCAGGACTTGATCGCCGGCGGGAAGCAGGACGAGGTGGTCGACTACCTGGCGGCGATGCAATTGCGCAAGGCCGCGGCCGTGCTCAAGGAGTTCAAGACCGACGAAGAGGCGGCCGAAGCGGCGAAGCTGATCGAGCAGTTGCGCTTGCGCGGTCTGACCGAGTTGGACGACGGCGCGTCGGCGTCGCCCGCGGGCGGGCCGACGTTGAACCGAATAGGGGGGGCGACGTGAGCGCGGCGCTGAATATCAATCCGACTACCACAATTACAGCGCGCACCGGGCCGTCACAGGCTGGGCATGAATCGCGCGGCGACCGTTCCGCGTTTGAAGACGCGTTGCAACGCAGCGACCGTAACGCCGAACGCCGCGCCGACGCGGTTGAGGCACGCGACCGACGTGAGGCGTCCCGTGATGCGGGTCAGGACCAGAACACGACTGAGGTGAGCAGCGGGGAGCAACCTCAACCGTCACGCAGTGAGTCGAACGCCGAGCGGACGTCAGCCGAGTCGCCCGAGCAATCACAGCACCTCGAGGCGCAGGACGGGCAGCAGCAAGCGATCGGTCACGCGCCGGGCGAGCAACAGGTCGCGGCGCCGCCGTCGGTTCAGGACAAGCAGGCCGAAACGCCCGCGCCCGCTCAGCGCGATGCCGCCACAACGGTCGGCAAGGCCACGACGCTTCCCGCGACAACTTCGGCAGGCACGCAAACTGTCGGCGGCGGGGGAGCCGGCTTGCAGGTCGGCAGCGGTGGGCAGCAAGCCGCGTCCGGAAGTGCGGCGAACGCCGGCACGACGATTGTTTCGCCAAGCGAGGTGGCTCCGACATTGGTCAACTCGAACTCAGGCCAGGCTGCTACGACCGAAGGGACGGGTAACGCGGCCAAGTCGGGTGACCAGACGCCGCTGTTCCGCGAGGCCGGATCGACGACGCAGGAAGTCAACGTCGGCCGAGCGACGCGCGGGTTGCGTGCGGCGGTCAATCAGCGCGGCGGGGCGGTGACCCTGCGACTCCACCCGCCCGAGATGGGTTTCCTGCGGATCGAGATGCAGATGAAAGACGGCGTCGTCCGCGCGCAGTTAACGACGCAGAGCGATGCGGCGCGGGCCATGTTGCAGCAGGACGTCGCGCAGTTGCGCGACGCGCTGCACCATCAGGGTTTGAGTGTCGATCGCCTCGACGTGCAGACGCTGGACGACGCGTCGTCGTCCCGCGGCGCGCGGCAGGAGTCGCAGCAATCGGCGCAGGACGGGCGCAGCCGCGGACGAATGGATGAACAGGCGACGCGCGGCGATGAGGCCGCGACAGATGATGAACCCGCGTTCGACGAGACTCTGTCGAGCGCGATTGAATAACGCGGGACCGGAAACGGGACGGTCCCATGCACGCGTGAGTCCCGAATCGACCCCCCACGCCCGGCGGCGATCCAATCGCCGGCGGGGCCGCAAGGAAGCGGCGAGCGCTGTGGTTGCGCGACGTGTGGGGCAGGCCAAACACACGGAGGCCCAACCATGTCCGCAGGCGCCGTTGGTGGATTCGCCGCAAGCACACCGGTCTCGACCGGCAGCGCGTTCGGCGACCTGTCTTCCGAGGAGTTCATCCGTGTGATGATCTCGGAACTGTCCAACCAGGACCCGTTCGACCCGCAGGACTCGTCGGCGTTGCTCGAACAGTTCAGCAGTCTGCGCAACATCGAGAGCCAACTGGAGTTGCAGGACAAACTCGGGGCGCTGGTGCTTCAGAACCAGATCGCCTCGGCCGGCGGGTTGATCGGCAAGATGGTGGCGGGGTTGAACAGCACGAACGACGCGGTTGACGGGTTGGTTATGTCCGTGCGGATCGAGGGCGACAACGTGATGCTCGAACTCGACACCGGCCACACGTTGCCGATGCAGCAGGTGTTGGCCATCGCGCCGTTGGATGAAGGCGGGTAAGCGAACGAGTAGCGAAGCGGATCAATCATGAGCGACGCCGCACAACTTCTACGCATGCTCGAACCGGCCGTCCGGCCGGCCGGTGTCGGCGCGCCGTCGCTATCGAAAAGCACGCCGCCGATCGAGCAGCGTTCGTTCGATGCGCTGTTGACGGAAGCCAAGCAGGCTGACGCGGCCGCGGGCGAGGACACTGCGCAGCGAGCGGGTCAAGGCTCGGCACCGTTGAACGATCTGGTTGGTGTGGAGTCGATCGAGAACGACTCGTTGCGTGCGCTGCTCGCACGCGGGTCGGACGTTGGGGAGTCGAACGCGGGCCGTTGAATGGTCTCGCGGTTAACCGAATTGGAAGCAACCTGAGGATCGCCTATGTCGTTAACCAGCGCCCTGTTCACGAGCCTGACCGGTCTGTCCGCCAATTCGCTGGCCATCCAGGTGTCCGGCGACAACATCGCTAACTCGAACACGCCCGGCTATAAGGCCAGCCGAATCGACTTCGAAACGTCGCTGAGCCAGACCGTTCGGCCGGCGTCGGAGCCGTTGGGCGAGTCGGGCGGGACCAACGGCGTGCAGATCGGCCTGGGTGTGAACGTCGGCGCGATCACGAGGCATTTCACGAACGGTTCGTTATCGCCGACCGGCCGAAACACCGACATGGCCATCGAGGGCAACGGCTTCTTCCAGGTCAATCAGAGCGACTCGACGTTCTTCACGCGCGCGGGCAACTTCGCGCTCGATAGCGAATTCAAACTGGTCGCGCCCAACGGCGGGCGTGTCCAGGGCTTTGGCGTTGACAGCAACTTCAACGTGCTTGAAGGCCAGGTCGGCGACATCACCGTGCCTGTCGGGTCGCTGACGCTCGCGGAGGCGACGCGAAACGTGCGTTTCGACGGCAATCTCAACGCCAACGGCGACGTCGCCATGCAGGGCACGCTCATCAACACCACGCCGTTGTTCGACCCGAATCAAGGCAGCGGGTTTGCCGACGTAGCGTCGTTGTTGACCGATCTGGAAGACGGGGGAGGCACGGCCTTGTTCTCGGCTGGCGACACGATCACGATCCGCGGCGCGGCGAAGGGCGGCTCGACACTGCCGGATCACACGTTCGAGGTTGGTGCGTCAAACACCACCGGGTCGGATGCATTCGGCACAACGCTCGGTGACTTCGCCAACTTCCTCAACGCGATGTTCGGCCTGGACGAGTCGGTCGGTCCGACTGTGGGCATCACGGTCGATAACGCGACAGGCGTCTTGACGATTCAAGGCAACACCGGCACAGCCAACGACCTGACGCTGGAGTCGAACCATGTCCTCTTGAATGTGGACACGAATCCGGCCCAGCCGTTCGATCTGGACAAGGCGCAGTCGGCTGACGGTGAATCGGTGCGGACGACATTCGTCGGCTTCGACAGTCTGGGCACGCCGATGACGCTCGACCTGACGGTGGTGCTTGAAGACAAGGGAACGACCGGAACACAGTGGCGCTTTTACGCTCAGAGCGGTGACGACAGTGACCTGGACCGCGCGCTGGGCACGGGCACATTAACTTTCGATACGAACGGGCAACTGACCAGCGCGCTCGATGCGTCGGTTGCGATCGACCGCCTCGGTACGGGCGCGACGACGCCGCAGCAGATCGCGCTCGACTTCAGCGTCAGCGAGTCGGGCGGTGGCCTGTCAGCCTTGACCGATTCGATCAGCCAGGTCACGGCTGTGAGCCAGGACGGTTCACCAATCGGCTCGCTGCGCGACTTCACGGTCGGGCAGGACGGCACGATCAAGGGCGTGTTCTCGAACGGCCTGCTCCGCGATCTGGGTCGCGTGGCGTTGGCGACGTTCTCGAACCCGTCCGGCTTGCAGCACGTCGGCGGCAACCTGTTCCAGGTGTCCGCCAACAGCGGCGACCCGACGGTTGTTTCGGCCGGCGGCGCGGGAACGGGGCGGATCATCGGCGGCGCGCTCGAGTTGAGCAACGTCGATCTGAGCAACGAATTCATCAACCTGATCACGGCGAGCACGGGCTTCAGCGCCAGCTCGCGTGTGTTGTCCACGAGCGACGAAATGTTGCAGGAGCTGCTGGCGATTGTGAGGTAGGCGACAGCGGTCAGCGAGCGACGGACATTGTTTAGCGGCGTGCCAGAAGGGCCGCCTTCCCCGACGACGTGAACCACCTTCAAAGACTCAGCCATGATCACCGTCACACGACTCAACGGCAAGCCATTCGTGATCAACGCGGAGTTGATCCGCACGGTCGAATCCAACCCGGACACGACGATCACACTGATAAACGGCGACCACCTGATCGTGTCCGAGTCGATGGAACGCGTCGTTTCATTGGCGGTCGAGTATGGCAGAACGTTGAGAAAGTTATTGCCTCCCGATTGAGTCGCGATGCTTGGGACCGGGGCTAGACGCGGCGTAAACGTGCCAGCGTAAGGCGACGCACCCGATAACCGGCTGGCGATCAGGCCGAGCCAAAGTCCCAAAACGACCCGACCGATAAGCGCTGCATCCGACGTGTTTCGTCGCGGATCGAACCACACACCAGACGACTCCCCACCATGGACCTCGGACTTCTTCTCGGTTTTCTCGGCACCTGGGTGCTCATCCTTTGGGCGATGATCTCAGGCGGCGACATCGGCTGGTTCATCGACCCGCCCAGTGTCGTGCTGGTCGTTGGCGGGTCGGCCACCGTGCTCATGATGGCGTTCCCGCTGCGCCACGTCACCAAGATCCACAAGACGATCCTGAAGGCGTTCTTCCACAAGGCGTCAAGCCCCGAGAAGCTCATCGAAGACCTGGTCTCGTTCGCCGAGATCGCGCGACGGGACGGCATCCTCAGCCTCGAGGGCGCGATTAAAGAGATCGACGACCCGTTCGTGGTCAGCGGCATTCAGATGGCCGTCGACGGCACCGACCCGGAGTTGATCGAACAGGTCATGGAGAGCGAACTGGACAGCCTGATCGAGCGTCACGAAACGAGCCGGGGGTTGATGGACACGCTGGGCAAGTACGCGCCGGCGTTCGGCATGATCGGCACGCTCGTCGGTCTGGTCGTCATGCTTCAAAACATGGACGACCCCTCGAAGATCGGCCCCGGTATGGCGATCGCGTTGTTGACCACGATGTACGGCGCGATCATCGCCAACGCGGTGGCCATGCCGATCAGCGACCGCCTGGCGCGACGATCGGCTGAGGAAGTGCTGCAAAAGACGATCGTGATCAAGGGCGTCATGGCCATTCAGTCGGGCGACAACCCGCGCGTCGTCGAGCAGAAGCTCAAGACCTACTTGCCGCCGACGGACCGCGGTGCGACGGAAGAGAAGGAAGCCGCTTAGGGATTGACGATTTCCGATCGTCGATTTCCGATTGAAAAGGGATGAACCGGTCACCAGCTTTCAATCGGCAATCGCAAATCGCAAGTCGAAAATGGAATCATGGCCAAGAAATGCAAATGTCCTCCGGCTGGCGCGCCCGAGTGGGTCATGACCTACGGCGACATGATGTCGCTGTTGCTGACCTTTTTCATCCTGCTCGCTGCGCTGAGCGAATTGAAGAAGGAAGACGAGTTCAAGGCGATCGTCAAAGAGGTGAAGCAGAGCTTTGGCATGGCCGGCGGCGGCGGGCGGACGGCGTCTCCTGACGACCCGAAGCTGACGATGATGGAGCGGCTGAAAGCGATGATGATCCAGATGAACCGCGAGCGGCAGAAGTCGAACGCGGACGACCCGGGGATCGATGGGAAAGAAACGACTGTGACGGTTGTACGGGAGGGCAAGAAGTTCGTGATCGGTGGCCGCATCACGTTCGAGCCGGGATCGGCCGATCTTTCCGATAGTGTCAAGCGGCAGCTTGTGATCGTGGCCCAGCGGATGCGAGGCCTCAACAACAAGCTGGAACTGCGCGGGCACGCGTCGTCGATGGAAGAGACGGACGGCCTGCGCTACGCGGACTTATGGGACCTGAGCTACGCGCGCGCCAAGGCGGTGAAGGACTTCCTGACCAGCCGAGAACTCGGCATCCGTGCCGACCGTGTGCGGGTCATCGCCAACGCCGACCGCGAGCCGCTGGTCCAGCGCGTCTACACGACGCAGCAGCAGGAGCCGAACCGCCGCGTCGAGATCGTGGTCAGTGAAGCGCTCGTCGAAGACTTCACGCGACCCGAACAAAGCGCCAGCCGGTGACCGCATCGCGCTCGCCCAGGCAGGAGACAGGAGACCGCTGAACGGCCCCGCGTTTGGCACGAGACCGACCCACCATGGCCAAGACCCCCCAAAAGAACGAAGAAGAAGGCGCGCCCGTCGAGGAGAACAAGAAGCTGCCTTTGAAGACGATCCTCGTCTTCCTGGCGGTGATGCTGGTCGAAGGTGGCGCCATCACGACCGTCTTCCTCGTCGCGGGCGGCCCCGCCAAGGTCGAAGCCGATGTCGAAGCGCAGATGGCCGCCGAGTTGGCCGACCGGCCGACCACGCTGGAGGTCGTCGCCGACCGGTTCCAGAACACGAAGACCGGCCGAACGTACCTGTATGACACCGAGGTCTACGTCGTGGTCCGCCAAAAAGACAGGGACGTCATCGAGAAGAAGCTTGAAGAGCTGGAACACCAACTCGCGACCGACATCGCCAAGATCATTCGGCGTGCCGAGCCGGCGCACCTGCTCGAACCGACGTTGACCACGCTGACGAGGCAATTCCACGCGGCGATCGAGGAACGCCTGGGCACGGACGACGAGGGCAACTCGATGGTGCAGGAAGTGTTGATCCGCAAGTGTCAGCAGTACCGCGCCGACCTGTGAACGGTGTTCGCGCCGGTCAACGCGAGCGCATGGAATCGAATTTCGAGTGTGGGGCCTCCCAATGCCGAAAGACTAATGATGGCCGATAACGATCCCCAAGGGCCGACCGATTCCGGTGCGCCGTTACAAGGCGGCGGCGCGGATATTGAAGAAGTCGCGGCAGGTGAGTCGGCTGCGCCGGTTGCAGCCGCAAGTGGCGCAGCGACGGCTGTCGCCGAAGCGCCGGACATGCCCGACCTGACCGCGGGCGGCCCGGCCTTGTCGCCGGAGGCGGCCAGCACGATCGAACTACTCGGCGACGTTGAGTTGCGCGTCTCGGTTGAGCTGGGTCGTACAGAGATGTTGGTTGAAGACGTGCTCCGCCTGGCCGAGGGGAGTGTCGTCGAGTTGGACAAGTTGGCCGGGGATCATGTTGACGTGTTCGTGAACAACCGCCTGATCGCCCGGGGCGAGGTACTCGTGCTGAACGACAACTTTTGTATTCGGATCAGTGAGATCGTGGACGATCTGGAACAGCAGGCGCAGGCGGCGGCCGACGAGCAGGCCGCGGCCGACGAGTGAAGCGGATCGGCATAGTCACGCGGGCGCAGGAAGCGCCCGTTAGCGTCGCGCACGACGCGCGGCGCGCAGCCATGGAAGGCGCATGGGTGGGCGTCCGACACATCCTTTGATTGGTGGCGACGCGGCGTGCAGGTTGCGCGTTGTACTCTTTGCGGTTGCCGTGCTTGTTTCGCCCGACGGTGTCGCTGCGCAGGTCAACGCGAACGCGGGCGAGACGATCGAGACACCGGCGCCGGTCACGCCGGCTAACGAAAAGCTGCGGCTGGGCCAGCCTTCGACACCGGCAGGTGCCACAGATCGCGTTTCGGTGATCCCCAAGAATCCAGGCGACGCCGGGCCGATGACCGACCGCGAGTTGCGGTTGATCCAGAAACTAACGACGCCCGCAAGCCCAAAAGGCATCTCGCAAGCCGTGCCGTCCACGCCATCGGTTGATGATGCCGCGCCGGCGGGCGGTGATAGAGCTAAGGACTCTGAGCCGGTCTTGATGAGTCCGAACGAGCGGCTGCCGTTGGGGCGTCGTCGTAAGGTTGATCTAAACGTTGACGGCGCGGACGAGTCGGCGGAAGGCATGGGGCTCGCAACGGGGCAAGGTTGGCTGATGCAAACATTGGGCGCGATGGCGATCGTGATCGTCTTGATCTTCGCGCTCAAGTTCGTCGCCACGCGTTGGACACGCCGATCACTCGGCGGCGGGGCGTCGGTGGTCGAGGTGCTCACGCGCGTCACGGTCGCCCCTCGATCGAGTGTCGTGCTATTGCGGCTTGGCGAGCGGGTCCTCGTGGTCGGCGACGGCCCAGGCGGCATGCGCACGCTCGCCGAAGTTGACGACCCGGACGAAGTCGCCGATGTGCTCGCGGCCGTCACCGCCGCGCAGCCCGGCAGTGTGACGCAATCATTTCGCCAATTGTTCGATCGGTTTGGGGGTGATTACACCCAGCCGGCCGACCTCGACGAGGAAGGTGCGGACGGCGGCGAGCAGCACACGGACCGCACACGCGACAAGATCTCGGGCTTGCTCGGCAAGGTTCGCGCACTCGGCGGAAGGGGGGCCAATGCCTGAGCCACGAGCAATTCGTGTGCGCCGCTTGCGGCGAGTGGGGCTTGCGGTTGTCGCCGCGTCGGTCTTGATGCTGCCCTTACCTTTCGTCGGATCGGCCGCGCTTGCACAAGAGCAAGGTGAGAAAAAGAACGCGTTAGCCGGTTTCGATCCGAATGACCCGACGAAGGTGATGGAGCAGGTCAACCGGATCTTCCCTAAAGAAGCGGATGAAGATACCGGGCCGTTGAGCGGCCCGTTGTCGATCCTGCTGTTGCTCACCGTCCTGACGATTGCACCCGCACTGCTGGTCTTGACGACCAGCTTTACACGCATCGTCATCGTCTTGGCCTTGTTGCGACAGGCCATCGGCACGCAGTCGTTGCCGCCAAGTCAGGTCATTGTGGGGCTGGCAATGTTCATGACGTTTCTTGTCATGGCCCCGACGATGCAGCGCATTAACAACGAGGCGCTTGTGCCCATGCAGGACGGCGAGATCACGCAGCAGCAAGCGTGGCCCCGCGCCAAGCAGCCGGTGCGCGACTTCATGTTCGACCAGATCGACTACGCGGAAAACTGGGACGACGTGTACATGATGCTGGAGTATCAGGGTGTCAATACGGAGGAGCCGGAGAGATTGACCCGGGCCGACGTGGACATGGTCGCGCTGGTGCCAGCCTTCGTCCTGAGCGAGTTGAAGGTCGCGTTCCTGATGGGCTTTCGGCTTTATCTGCCGTTCCTGATCATCGACATGGTCATCTCCAGCGTCCTGATCAGCATGGGCATGCTGATGCTGCCGCCCGTGCTGATCAGCCTGCCCTTCAAGCTACTGCTCTTTGTATTGGCTGACGGCTGGCGGCTCGTTGCTGGCAACCTGCTCAATAGTTTCTCGATACCCGAATCAATGGCATTAGTGAACACGATCAACCTTTCGGGCATGACGTAGCTGGGGATATGTACACCCCTTAACAGCAGGCAATGCAATCCTCGTTCACGCTACTGGGAGTCACATGACACTCGATCAGGCAATTCAAGTCGTTCGCGAATCGCTGACAGTGATGCTCGTACTCAGCGGCCCCATCCTTGTTGCGGGATTGGTCATCGGCATGGTCGTCAGCGTTTTGCAGGCCGTCACGCAAGTCCAGGAGCAAACCCTTAGTTTCGTGCCCAAGATCATTGGCATGGCCATTGTGGCGATCCTCGTCGTGCCTTGGGTTGCGACGCAGATGATCGCCTTCGCCCAACGCATGTTTGCCGGTGGGTAGTGTGGGTTGTCGTGAGCGGTCCGATTCGGGCGACGCGTTTGCGTCGCACGTCCGGAAGGCCAAGCGGGTCGAGCACATGAAGTCGAATGGTGGACCTGACATCCCTGATCCCGTTGGCATTGACCTGGTTGCTGGTGCTGTTCCGGCTGACGGGAATTTTTATCTTTGCGCCGATGTATGGCAGCCGAACGATTCCCGTGCGAATCAAGGTATTGTTCTCAATTGTGCTGAGTTTTTATGTGTTCGCCGCGCTTTATTGGCCGAGGGGCGAAGACGCGGTGATGCGAATCAGTCCAGTGACGGCGCTGAACGCTCCTCTCTGGTCGTTGGCCGGGGTCGTGGTTGCGGAAATGATGATCGGCCTGATCATCGGCTTTGGCGCGAACCTGCCGGTCATCGCAATGCAGGTCGCCGGTCGAGTCGTCGATCAGCAACTAGGCATGGGCTTGGGCGGTGTGCTCAACCCCGACCTGGACGACCAGTCGGGCATCGTGGGCGAGTTCTTCTTCATCGTCGCGCTGGCGTTATTCCTCATTCTGGGTGGTCATCGTGTGCTGCTTTCAACGCTCATCAACACGTTCGACCACGTACCCCTGGGCGCGTTTCGGCCGGACGGCCACATGCTCGACCTGATCGTGGGGCTGTTGGCTTCGATGTTCGAGCTTGCTCTGCGCGTTGCGGGACCGTTGTTGTGTCTCGTCTTTCTGGGCACGGTCGCAATGGGTTTCATCGCTCGGACCGTGCCGCAGATCAATATCCTCAGCATCGGTTTTCCCGTGCGTATCCTCGTCGGCATGGTGGTGATTACAGCCGCCCTCAGCAGCGAGGTCAGCGCGTTTCTGGGTGTCGCTCAAAGGGCGTTAGGGGATATCGCTACGTTTTTCGGTGGTTGACTACCGCGCGACGGGGCGCGCTTCCGTTGTCCGTGTGTATTGATTGACTTGCCATGCCAGAGTCGGACCTCGAAAAAACCGAACTGCCCACGCAGCGTCGCCTGGAAGAGGCGCGCGACGAGGGTAACGTCGCGCGCAGCGCGGACCTGACGGCTGCGTTGTCGCTGCTCGTCGCCGTGTTGTTGCTCAACGTTTTTGGCATGAAAATGCTGGCTGGGATGAAGGTTTCGATCGAGTCCGTTCTAGCAGGCGCGTTGACCCGCAACCCGACGCAGGGCGACGACCTGACGACCTTGATGTCGTTCGCCGGTCGGATCATGCTCGAGTCGCTCGCGCCGCTGTTGCTCGCGTTGGCAGCCGTCGCGTTGGTTGCCACGGTGGGTCAGGTTGGCTTTCGCGTGACGGGCAAGCCGGTCATGCCCGACCTGATGAAACTCTCGCCGATCAAGGGCTTGAAGAATATGTTCGGCATGCGGGCGGGCGTCAGACTAGTGATGAGCATGGCGAAGGTCACGTTGATCGCGCTGGTTGCCTTGTGGGTCGTGCACCAGGACCTACCGCAGATCGTGACGTTGGCCGAGTTGGACGTCATGCCGCTGTTCGGTGTGTCGTCCAATTTGGTTTATGGTTTGGCGCTCAAGTTGGCGGTCTTGCTGATCTTGCTGGCCGTGTTTGACTACGCGTTCCAACGGTGGCGACGAACGCAGGACCTGAAGATGAGCAAGCACGAGGTGAAAGAGGAGATGAAACGGATGGAGGGCGACCCGCTGGTCAAGCAGCGTCGGGCGCGCGTCGCACGCCAGTTGGCGATGCAGCGCATCGGGCAGGCCGTTCCCGATGCCGACGTGATTGTGACTAATCCGACGCACTTTGCCGTAGCGTTGCGGTACGAGTCCGCCACAATGCGTGCCCCCAAGGTCGTCGCCAAGGGGGCTGACCTCATGGCGATGCGCATCCGGCAGTTAGCCGCGCTGCACGGCGTCCCCATCGTCGAGCGCAAGGAAGTGGCTCGGGCTCTGTATCGAACAGTTGAAGTCGGTCAGGAAGTGCCGCCCGAATTCTATAATGCGATTGCCGAGATACTCGCATACGTCTACCGGGTCAGTAGTCGTCAAAGTGCATAGTTCAAAAACTGACACACGACCGAACAAGGACGGTCAGGTTCATACCGGCTAAGGATGGCCAAACAGACGCCCAAACTCGTACTCCCCCGTTGGCTGGACGCCGTGGCGCGATACCGCTCTGCGTTTGTCCCGCTGGCGTTTGTGGGCATGCTGGTGGTCGTCGTCGTGCCCATGTCGCCGGTGGTGATGGACCTGCTGATCGCGGCGAACATCGCGCTAGCGGCGATCATTCTGCTGACCACGATCTACGTCGAGACACCGCTGGACTTCAGCGTGTTTCCATCGCTCTTACTGGGAACAACCCTGCTTCGGCTGGTGCTGAACATCGCGTCGACCAGGCTGATCCTGTCCGTCGAGGCCGAGGACGCCGAATCCGCCACGGCCGTCGCGGGCCAGGTGATCGAGGCGTTCGCCTCGTTTGTGGCCGGCAACTCGATGGTGGTCGGTGTCATCCTGTTCGCCATTCTGATTCTCGTTCAGTTCGTCGTCATCACCAAAGGTGCGACGCGCATCAGTGAGGTCGCGGCGCGGTTCACGTTGGACGGCATGCCCGGCAAGCAGATGGCGATCGACGCCGACCTGAATGCGGGCTTAATCGACGAACGCGAAGCACGTCGCCGACGCGATGAAATATCGCAGGAGGCGGATTTCTATGGTGCCATGGACGGTGCGGCCAAGTTCGTGCGTGGCGACGCAATCGCGGGCATCCTGATCACATTGGTCAATATTGTCGGCGGGTTTGCTGTTGGTGTGTTCGACAAGGGTTGGACGGTTGCGCAGTCATTGAGCATCTTCACCAAGTTGACGATCGGCGACGGGCTGGTCTCGCAGTTACCTGCCTTCGTCATTTCGCTGGCGGCCGGCCTGATCGTCACGCGATCGAGTGGCCGTGGCGATCTGGGTTCGGAGTTGACGAAGCAGCTTGCCGGCAAGTGGCGGGCATTGGCGATTACGTCGGGCTTCCTCGGCCTCATGGCGTTCACGGGTTTGCCGCCGGTGCCCATGTTGTTGCTGGGCGGCGCTGTGGGCTTGGCCGCGTGGCGAATCCGTCGCGGCGAGACGCAGCAGGCCGCCGAGGTCGCGCAGGCGAAGCAGGCCAAGCCGGCTGAGCAGCCCGTCGAACAGATGCTGGTCGTCGACACCATGGAACTCGAGGTCGGCTACGGCCTGGTCAAACTGGTGGACAAGGGGCAGGGCGGTTCGTTACTCGAGCGGGTGAGCATGATCCGACGACAGTTGGCCGGCGAGTTGGGGCTCGTCATGCCGCCGCTGCGCATCCGCGACAACATGCAGCTTCAGCCGAACGACTACCACGTCAAGATCCGCGGCAACTCGGTGGCGGAGGGACAGATCTATCCGGGCCAATTCCTGGCGATGGATAGCGGCCTGGCCAGCGAGCCGTTGGCGACGGCGTTGCCCGGCGTGCGCACCAAAGAGCCGGCCTTCGGGCTGGACGCGGTCTGGATCGACGCGGGTCAGAAGCAGCGGGCTGAGTCGCTCAACTTTACCGTCGTGGACGGCACGAGCGTGCTGGCGACGCACATCACGGAGGTCGTCAAAGCCCACGCGCACGAGCTGCTGTCGCGGCAGGAAACCAACAACCTGATCGAGCAGTTGAAGCAACGCGCCGGCAAACTGGTCGAAGAAGTACTCGGCGGCGACACGCCGCTGGTTCGGCCGAGCGAGTTGCAGAAGGTCTTGCAGAACCTGCTGCGCGAGAGGGTGCCCGTCCGCGACCTTGAGACAATCGTTGAAACACTGGGCGATTGGGCGCCACGGACGAAAGACATCGAAGTGCTGACCGAGTATGTGCGGAACGCGCTTCGCCGAACGATCTGCAACCAGTACGTCGCCGTCACGCCGTCGCAGGAGGGGCACGGGCTGTTGACGGGCGACGGACAGGACGACGGTCAACGCGCCGCGCCGCGGTTGTTCTGCGTCAGCCTCGACCCGGCGTTGGAAGATCAGATCTTGGGTTACATCGAACGCACGGGCGAAGGCACGACCATGTCGATGCCGCCTTCGGTCGCGGCGCGGATCACGACGGCGATTGTTGCCGAGTTGCAATCGCTGCTACAGGCCGGCCATCAACCGGTCGTGCTCGCATCACCGCAGGTGCGCGGCCAGGTGCGTCGTCTGCTTGAGCCGACCATGCCGCAGGTCGCGGTGCTTGGGTACAACGAGGTGAGCAAGGGGGTGTCGGTCGAGTCCGTCGGGATGGCGACGCTTGAAGCGCGGGGTGAAGCGACGCCCTCGGTTGAGCCAGAGTTACAAGGGGTCACGGTTTGAATCGATTGCAACCACAACGAACTGAATCATCGCCGACGAACGACCGGGCCGCGCATCGCGCGCCGGCGCTTGACGAATGGGGGGGCAGCCCATGCGACTGAAAACTTTTCGTGCCAACACGATGGCTGAAGCGCTCTCGCTGGTAAAGCGCGAACTGGGCACCGGCGCGGTGATCCTTCACACGCGCACCTATGCGCAAGGCGGCGTGCTCGGCTTTGGCGCAAAAGAGGTCGTCGAGGTGACCGCCGGGCTCGACGAATCGCGTGGCAGGTCGTCTAAACGATCGCGGCCGAATCGCGCCGCCGGTCGCGCTCAGACCGTTCGGCCAAGTGAGCCCAAGGAAGAATCGCCCACCGCGCGCAGCAACACGTCGAACATGACGACGGGTGATCTGATCCGCAGGACCTATCAGGTCGCCAAGGCGGAGTTGGAACAGTCGCAGGCCGCTGCGCCACCGGCCGCGCCAATCGAGCCGATGCTTGCGCCTGCTCCGTCGCCCGACGCCGAGCAGTTGGCCCGCGAGATGGAGCAGGTCAAGCGGATGGTGGGTCGGATGATGGTGCAGCAACGGCAACGCTCGCGCCTGACCCGCCGTGGGTCGAAGGACGGCCAGGGCGACATGTCGGACACGCTGTTCAACCGGTACCTCGCGCTGTTGGAGCAGGAGGTCGCCGAGGAGTTGGCTGAGGAGATCATCCAGCAGGTCCGCGAGTCGTTGGGGCCGACCGAGCATCAGGACGAGCAGGCCGTTCACGCGGCGATGACGGAGGCGATCGCACATCTCGTGCCAGCCGAGCCGGGTACGGGCGAACTGGTTGCGCCCAAAGACGGTCGACCGCGCACGGTGGCGCTCATCGGGCCGACCGGCGTGGGCAAGACGACGACCATCGCCAAACTCGCCGCGAACTTCCGACTCAAACACAACAAGCGTGTGGGCTTGATCACGATGGACACGTACCGCATCGCGGCGGTCGATCAGTTGCGGACGTACGCGAACATCATCGGTGTGCCGCTGCACGTCGTGGTCAGCCCGGACGAATTGACCGGCGCGCTGAAACAATGCAACGGTTGCGACGCCGTGCTGATCGACACGGCCGGCCGCAGCCCGCGCGACGACCCGCGGTTGGAAGAGCTATCGACGTTCATTCGGACAGCCAACCCGCACGAGGTTCACCTCTGTCTTTCGTCGACCTGTACGCAGAAGGTCATGCTTGACGCGGTGGATCGGTTCAGTCGAATCCGCGCCGACCGCATCATCTTTACCAAACTGGATGAGGCGGTGAGTTTCGGCGTGCTGTTAAATGTCATGCGCAAGGTGCGGAAGCAGTTGAGCTACCTGACGACCGGACAGGAAGTGCCGCACGAGATCGAGCCGCACAGCCCCGGTCGACTTGCTGAATTGGTGCTCAAGGGTGACCTCACGAAGGAGGACGTGTGAGCATGTCAGCCGACCAAGCGCAATTCTTGCGCGACTTGGTGGGGACGAAGGGCTCGCCTCCGCCGGCGGCGCAACCCAAAGCGCCCGCGCTGTCGCTGGTCCATCCGCCGCGCGGTCGGGCGAAGGTGATCGCCGTCGCCAGCGGCAAGGGCGGTGTGGGCAAGTCGAATATCGCGGTGAACCTGGCGGTGGCCTCGGCCCAGCGCGGCAAGCGGGCGGTGGTCGTGGATGCCGACATGGGCATGGCCAACGCGGACGTGTTGTGCGACCTGCAGCCGCCCTTCAACCTGGCCCACGTCGTGGCGGGCCGGAAGACGATGACGGAGGTCGTCGTGGACGCGCCGGGCGGGTTTCGGCTGGCGGCGGGGGCCTCTGGTTTGGCGAACATGGCGGCCCTGGGGCGGCGGGAACACGACCGTCTGCTGGAGGAGATCTACCTGTTCGAGCACGACGCCGATGTGGTACTGCTTGATGCCGGGGCAGGCATCGGGCCCCATGTATTGGGGTTTATGGCTGGGTCGCAACAACAGCTTGTGGTGGTGACGCCAGACCCGGCTTCCATCACCGACGCCTATGCGCTGGTCAAGGCGTCGCTGCGCGTTCGAGATGACCTGGAGTTGCGCGTCGTCGTGAACATGGTGACGACCTCTGTCGAAGCCCGTTCCGTCTTCGATCGGATCGATCGTGCCTGCCGGCAGTTCCTCGGCGCGCGGTTGCGTTACTGGGGTCACATCGTGAACGATGTCCATGTTCGGCGTGCGGTGCGCAGGCGTCGGCCGTTGCTGCTCGAAGCGCCCCACGCCGAGGCGACCGACTGCCTGCGCGACATCACCAATCAATTGTTTGAGTAGTTCGCCGCGCTGCTGCGGTGTAACCCGTATTGCGCATCGGTCACTTGATTAATGACGCGCGCGTTCATGCGCGCGAACGGCGTGCGCATTTTTTTTCCCTTTTCTTGTTATCCGGACTTGCTGATGCGCAACGCCTTGTTTAAGATTCGCTCGACAGCTCTTGACGGACCGCCTTCCAATCGAGCAACGGAGTGCTCACGATTCCCGCGAAGGTGATAGCAACGTGTTTCGCATTGATCGGCTTTGCCGGCGCGGTTGTTGTCGGCTGGGCGGCTGACAACGAACCGACCACCGTGCTTTGGCGTGCGTTGATCGTGATGGTTGTCGCTTGGCCAATCGGCAGGTTCATCGGCGGCGTCGCTCTGCGGGTATGTGAGGAGAGCATCGAAGCGCACAAGAAACTGCACCCCATCCCGGGTGAGGAAACAGATGAAGACGGCACGACGGTCGAGGTCGACTCGGCCGGTGTCGAAACCATTCAAGAGGCGACGAGCGCCGCGGCCGCTGGATCACCGGCCTAGGCGCGCGTCGAGGAGGTTACGATTGCACATCGCTCCGCGCGTTCACGGATGAACGCGCGGGTCACAACCGGTCAAGGAGCAGACCATGGCACGAGTTAGGTCGTTCGCGACACCCTCGACGGATACACAACCTATTGGGGAGGTATGGATCGAGTATAAAAAGACGGGGACGGAGGCGTTGAGGAATCGGCTTGTCGAGCGGTTTCTGCCGCTGGTCAAGTACAACGCTGAGCGCATCCACACCAAACTGCCGGACGAGGTCGATGTCGAAGACCTCATGAGCGCGGGGATCTTCGGGTTGATGGACGCGATCGACGCGTTCGACCTGGAGCGTGGCGTCAAGTTTGAAACGTATTGTGCGCCGCGTATCCGTGGCGCGATCCTCGACGAGCTGCGCTCGATGGACTGGGTGCCGCGGCTCGTCCGTTCACGCACCAGCCAGGTCGAGGGTGCGCGGAAGAGCCTGACGATGGAACTCGGCCGGGACCCGACCGACGAGGAGATCCGCAAGAAGCTCGGCGTCAGCGACGACGAGTGGGCGAAGATCAACAAGGACGCCGGCGCCGTGCAGACCGTGTCACTATCGCGCAAGTGGTTCGAGACCGACTCGAACAAAGATGTCCGCGAGATCGACGTGCTCCGCGACCCGAAACAGACGAACCCGTTTTCGACGGCGCAGCGCACCGACCTGAAAGACCTGATCACCAAAGGCCTGTCACGGGCCGAGCGTTTGATCGTGATCCTTTACTACTACGAGCAGATGACGATGAAGGAAATCGGCGTCACGCTCGACCTGTCCGAGTCGCGCGTGAGCCAGATGCACTCGTCGATCCTCGCACGGCTCAAGGCGCGGTTGAACGATCGGGGCGAGGTGTTGGCGGAAGAGGTTGAGGCGGAGTGACTGGATTAATTGGCGACGCGACGTTGTGACGAACCGCCATACTTGATATCCACGGCTTGATTGTCCGTAACACAACAAAGCGTCTGCAACCTGGTGAACAATTTGACAAAAGAGCCCGAGGCCTACGGCCTCGGGTTTTTGTCATTGTTGGTGTCTTGCGATCCGCGTCCGTCACGCTTGAGGGGCGTCGTCGTTGATCGTGTGGTGATCTACCGCGTCGTCTTCACCGTCTTCTTCCGGCACGCGTGCGATCGCGGCGAGCGTGTCTTCGTCATCAACGGTGATCACACGCACGCCCTGTGTGCCGCGCCCGGTTTGTCGGACGGTCTCGGCCTCGATGCGGACGATCTTGCCGCCGGTCGAAATCAGCATGAGGTCGTCTGATGTCTCGATAGCCTTGTGGCTGACGACCAGCCCGTTGCGCGTGTTGGCGACGATGTCTTTTCGTCCCTTGCCACCGCGGCCTTGAGTGCGGACCGAGCCGTCTTCGCTGTGCACCAGGTACTCGCTCAGCGGGGTACGCTTGCCGTAGCCGTTGGTTGTCACAGTGAGCAAGTCGCGTGCGTCGTCCGTGCCGACGATCCGGACGAGGCTGACGACCTGATCGTCCTTGCCCAGCGAGATACCCTTGACGCCCGAGGCGTTTCGGCCCATCACGCGGGCGTCGTTCTCGTCGAACCGGATGGCCATGCCCTTGGCTGTGCCCAGCAGCAGATGGTCTTCGCCACTGGTCCACGTCACGTCAATCAGCGAGTCGCCGTCTTTGAGGTTGACCGCGATGATGCCCGACTTGTTGACGTTGCGGTAGTCCTTCAGCGCTGTGCGCTTGATCAGGCCGTTGGCGGTCGCGAAGGCAAGGAAGGCCTCTTCACGCTCGAAGTCTTCGATCGGCATGTACTGACGGACGGTCTCGCCTTCCTTCAGGCCGATCACATTGACGATCGCCCGGCCGCGGCTTGTGCGCGACGCCTCGGGGATCTCGTAGACCTTGATCTTGAACACGCGTCCGGTGTTCGTGAAACACAGCAGGTCGTCGTGGGTGGAGGAGACGAACACCTGCTCGGTGAAATCGCCCTCGCGCGACTGCGCACCGATCACGCCCTTGCCGCCGCGGCCTTGCGTGCGGTATTGATCGACCGGCAGGCGTTTGACGTAGCCGGCGTGCGTGATGGTGACGACGACACGCTGCTCGGGTGTCAGGGCGCCCAGGTCGAAGTCGCCAACTTCCTCATTGGTAAACTGCGTCCGCCGCGGGTCGGCGTACTTGTCCTTCAGTTCGAGCACTTCTTCCTTGATGATGTCGAGCACGCGCTGCTTGCTGCCCAGGATCGACTCGTACTCCTCGATCTCGGCGAGCAGCTTGGCGTAAGCGTCGACCAGCTTTTCGATTTCGAGGCCGACCAGTTGGATCAGTTGCAGGCGGCCGATCGCCTCGGCCTGCGTGCGCGTCAGGCGAACGTCGTTTTCAACCGACTGGGCCTTGAGCCGTTCGGGGATCTGCGGCGCGTACTCGTGGTCGGGCGGGATGCGGAAGCCGCGCTCCATGAGCTTTTCGATGGCCTCGTCGCGCGTTCGGCTGGACCGGATGAGTTTGATTACCTCGTCGATGTCGCAGACGGCGTAAATCAGGCCTTCGATGCGGTGCGCTTCCTGTTGCGCTTTCTTGAGCCTGAAAGCGGTGCGCCGACGGATGACCTCGATGCGGTGCTCGATGTAGAGCTCGATCAGGTCCTTGATGTTCAGCGTCCGCGGTTGGCCTTTGACCAATGCGATGTTGATGATGCTGAAGGTCGATTGCAGCGGCGTCTGCTGATAGAGCTGGTTCTCGACCACGTTCGGGTCGGCGCCGCGCTTCAGCTCGATGACGAGCCGCATGCCCGCTCGGCCGGACGACTCGTCGGTGACGCCGGATACGTCCTGCAACTGGTCGCGTCGCTTGGCGTCCTTGATCTTTTCGATGATGCCGTCGTTTTTCGAGACCTGGTAGGGGATCTCGGTGACGACGAGGATGTCGCGGCCGCCGCGCTGCTCGTGCTGAATCTTCGCGCGGACGGTGACGCGGCCGCGGCCGGTCGCGTAGGCGTGTGCCGCGGCCTGCCGCCCGCAGATGATCGCGCCGGTCGGGAAGTCCGGGCCGGGGATGATCTGCAACAATTCGGCGATCGAGATCTCCGGGTTGTCAACTGTGGTAACAATCGCGTCGCAGACCTCGCCGAGGTTGTTCGGCGGCATGGAGCAGGCCATGCCCACGGCGATGCCGGTCGAGCCGTTGACGAGCAGGTTAGGGAATTTGGCGGGCAGGACGCGCGGCTCGTCGACCGACTCGTCGAAGTTGGGTTGCCAATCGACGGTGTCGAGCTTGAGGTCTTCGAGCAGCTCCATCGCGTGCTGGTGCAGCCGGGCCTCGGTGTAACGCATGGCCGCGGGCGGGTCGGGGTCGATCGAGCCGAAGTTGCCCTGCTTGTCGATGAGCAGGGCGCGCGTCTTCCACTCCTGCGCCATGTTGACCAGCGTGGGGTAGATGGCGCCGTCGCCGTGCGGGTGATACTTCTTCATCGTCTCGCCGACGATGCCCGCGCACTTGGAGTGCGACCTGCCCGGTGACAGGTTCAGGTCGTTCATGGCGACGAGGATGCGGCGTTGCGATGGCTTGAGCCCGTCGCGCACGTCGGGCAGGGCGCGGTCGACAATGGTCGACATCGCGTAGGTCAGGTAGCTGTCGGAAAGCTCCTGCTCGATCGCGGTGTCGACGAGTCGGCCGGCGTTGGACGGGGGGTCTTGCGGGCCGTCGGGCGCGTCGGCGTCGTCCGGTTCTGGCGTTGTGTCCGAGGGATCAGCCATCGATGAAGTCGCTCGTTTAACAGGAATGGGCGAAGCATCTATTATAGGTCGCATCCAGCGTTCGGGTGCGAATGGAAAGCCTGTTATTCACAAGACTTATGGCTGGTCTCATGCGGTGTGCCGGGCACGTCGCGACCGGGCCGGCTCAGAACGGAAAACAGATCATGGAAGCCGGCATCGTCGGACTGCCCAACGTCGGCAAATCGACCCTGTTCAACGCCCTGACCGCGGCGGGCATCGCCAGCGAGAACTACCCGTTTTGCACGATCGAGCCGAACGTCGGCATCGTGCCCGTGCCGGACGACCGTTTGGCGCAGATCAATGCGCACATCGAGACAAAGAAGGTCATCCCCGCGACGCTTCGGCTGGTCGACATCGCCGGCCTGGTCAAAGGCGCGAGTCAGGGTGAGGGGCTGGGCAACAAGTTTTTGTCACACATCCGTTCGGTCGACGCCATCGTGCAGGTCGTGCGTTGCTTTGAAGATGACGACATCACGCACGTCGATGGCTCCATTGATGCGTTGCGTGACATTGAAGTAATCGAGACGGAGTTGATGTTGGCCGACCTGGAGACGGCCGAGGGCGCGGTGGACAAGGCGCAGCGCGCGGCGCGGACGGGCGATAAGGACGCCAAGGCGCGGCTCGCACTGGTCGAGCGCACGGCTGAGGTGCTCAAGACGGGCAAGCCGGTGCGCGACTTGGAACTCGACGCCGACGAGGCGAAGCAGCTCAAGAGCTTCGGCTTCCTGAGCGCGAAGCCAATTCTGTACGTCGCGAATGTGGACGAAGACGATGTGGCCGGCGAAGGGCCGATGGTGGCCAAAGTGCGCGAACACGCGGCGGCGCGGGGCGGGCAGGTCGTTCCCGTCTGCGCCAAGTTCGAGGCGGAATTGGCTGAGCTTGACGACGCGGATCGGCTGGAGCTGCTTGAAAGCGTGGGGTTGACTGAGCCGGCGTTGCATACGCTGGCGCGCGCGGCTTACGAGTTGCTCGGCTTGCAGAGTTTCTTCACGGCCGGCCCGAAAGAGATCCGGGCGTGGACGATCCCCAAAGGCGCGACGGCACCACAGTCGGCCGGCGTGATTCACAGCGACTTCGAGCGCGGCTTCATCCGTGTCGAGGTCTACTCGGTTGACGACCTGGACGCGCACAAGAGCGAGAAAGCGATCAAGGAGGCGGGCAAGATGCGCGTCGAGGGTAAGGCGTACGTCATGCGGGATGCGGACGTGTGCCACTTCCTGTTCAACGTGTAGGCCGCGAATCGACGGCGTTGCGGTTTGTCAGTTGTTCGCCGCGACAGCGTTGGCGACGGGGCCATCGGTTGGGGGTGTTGTAAGCTCGCCCTTGATGCGCTCGTGCCACTCGCGGGCCATGTGCACACGCTCGCCGATGCCCATGCGTTCGTAGTTGTGACCGTCCGACGCCGGCACGGCGTGCCCCGCGCGGATCATGCTTGCGATCCGCGCGAACTCGATCTCATGCCGTCGCGCCGCATCGGTGCAGCGCTGGATGTCGTCCTGACGGATGATGTCGCAAGAAGCGGTGGCGACCAGCGCCCGCACGAGCGTGTCCTGGTTGAGGAAGTCGGGGCTGGGGCGTGTGTCTTTGCGGTAGGGCATCTCGCGGTCGCGCATGATCAGTGAGATCTCGTCGGCGACATGCGAGAAGCCGGTCGAGTAGCCCGGCTCGCGCATGCAGGCGAGCAAGTAGACCTCCAGCGCGTCGACACGCCGTTCGGCGTTGTGCAGCGTGTTGCCCAGCCAGTTGGCCGCCTCGATGTCGGCGTCCGGCGCGAACAACGCCTGGCGGTAGAACTCCAGGGCCTCGTCGCGTTGGCCGTTCAGTTCCAGCGCGCGGGCATGGTTGCGCAGGATTACGGCCATGTCGGGGAACTTGGCGACGACGGCCTTGGTGATGCGCAGCACCTCGACGTTCCGGCTGTCGCGCAGGTTCGCGTCGAGCATGATTCCCAGCAGCTTGGCGCTTTCGGCGTCCATCGACTTGGGAACCTTGATCTCGTCGCCCGACAGGTCGATGCCGATCTCGATGCACAACTCCTGCCGCGCGATCTCGCGCTGCGTCGTGCTGTGCGAGTGGGCGAGCGTTGAAAGGCGCGAGCGGCGCAGCCGAACGTGTGTCGGGTGGCCTTTGCACGCGTGGTCGAGTATCGCGTGCGTGACCTCCTCCCGCCCGAACAGGTCGGAAATCGCCGCCAAGCGCAGGAAAAAGTCGGGGTCGACATTCGTGGCCGGCCGATCGACAACGCGCTGAATCACGGTCAGGAACTTCTTCTTGTCTTTCTCTTCGGCCGCGGCCTGCGCCTCGCTCAGGAGGTGCGACGGGTCGTTGCCGTCTTCCAGTTCCTGCAACGCGTCGCGGATGATGTCGGCCGGTCGATCGGTGACGGACGAGTGTTTCGCGCCGTCGATCGCGCCGAAGCGTCGTTCGTACTCCTGGAGTTTCTCCTTGAGTTTGGCCAGCTCGCCCCGCAGTTCAGCCTCGGCTGAGCCGGCGGCGACGGCGATCACGTTGTATGGCAGCGACGGCAGGAAGCCATGCACGGGGCTGTCCAGATTGCCGCCGGGGTCGTCGTCAAGATTCTGCGCGAACTTGGTCAGTTCGTCGCGCAGCTTGCCCTGGCCTTCAAGCGAGCCGCTGTAGCGGATGGTCCGGTACACCTGCAGGTCGAATGGCTCGCCGGACTCCGTCCGTTCATGGTCGATGAGGGTGAACGTCCCGCTGCCGCGCAGCGCGTGTCGGACGCCCAGTTCCCAGAAGACGTTGGGGTTCAGGTCGGTCATGTCGGCCACGACGAGGTCGGCCTCGGCCAATCGTTCGACGACCTGCTTCTGGATGGACCCGCCTTTGACGACGTCGTCGCCGCGCTCGACGTGGAAGCCGGCCTGCTCGAGCGTGGGGCGGATGGTGATGTCATACAACGCCCGAAAGTGTTTGTATTCCGGCGATCCTTCCTTGCGGATGGGCATGATGACGAAACATTTGCGCGGCTCACTCATCGAAACGTCCTTTCAACATCCCCGGAAGCCGGCGGCGGGCGCGGCCGGTGCGGTACCAATATAGTGGATCGTGATAGGTTAATCGAAATCTCAGAAGGGAATAACGTGCGATGTGCGCGGCTGTGCAGTTCAGGCATGAATCGACCGCTCGACTCGCACTTGGGCACCATGGATCACCGCTGCAACAACTGCTCACGCTGGATCATGACCTTAAGCGTCTGCACGACCAGTTCCTGCGTGGTGTCGTCCATTTGCCCGAAGAATGGCAGGGCGATGGTGCGTTGGCTGACCGACTCGGCGACGGGGTAATCGCCCTTGTTGTGGCCGAACGTCTCGCGGTAGAACGGTTGGAGGTGGATGCAGGGGAAGTAGTTGCTCGCGCCGACTTCGTGGCGGTGCATGCCTTCGATGATGCGGTCGCGTTCGGTGTGGCCGTAATGGTCATTGAGTCGGACGACGAACACGAACCAACTCATGTGGTTCGGTTCATCGATGGTCGGGAGGATCAGGTCCTCGACGTCGCACAGGCGTTGCATGTACGCGTTGGCGATGCGTCGACGGGCGTCGAGCAGTTGGTCCAGCCGCTCCATCTGCGCGCAGCCGAGCGACGCGGCGATCTCGCTGAGGCGGTAGTTGTAGCCCAGTCGTTCGTGCGCCAGCCAACTGCCCGAGACGTTGCCGTATGCGCTCGAGCCCGTACCGGACATCGTCGCCCGACCCTGATTGCGTGTCGATCGGCAGAATTCGGCCAGGCGGCCGTCGTCGGTGACGATCATGCCGCCCTCGCCGGTCGTAATCTGCTTGTTGGGGTAGAAGCCGAACACCGCCGCGCGGCCGTGCGAGCCGACGGGTCGGCCGTTGTGCGACCCACCCAGCCCTTCGCAAGCGTCTTCAATGAGGGGGATCTCATGGGCCTGCGCGATCTGTGCGAGCTTCTCCATGTGCGCGGCGTTGCCGAATACCTCGACGGCCAGGATCGCCTTGGTTTTGTCGGTAATCGCCGCCTCGACCAGTGCGGGGTCCATGTTCAAACTGCGCGGATCGATGTCGACAAAGACCGGTTTGGCGCCGACGAAGAGGATGCAGTTGGCCGACGCGATAAACGAGAACGGCGTCGTGATCACCTCGTCACCCGGCCCGATTCCCAGGGCGAGCAAGGACAGATGCAGCCCGGCCGTGCCGCTGGAGACGGCGATACCGTGCCGTCGGCCGGTGCGGTCGGCCACGAGTTCCTCAAACCGCGCCTGCCGCGGGCCGATGCTGAGTCGGCCGCTGCGCAGTGTGTCGGTGACGGCTTCGATCTCGGCGTCGCCGATGTCGGGTTTGCTCAGCGGGATCACGCTCATGGGTGGCGATGATACGGGAACGGGTGAAAGCTGGAAAGCAGCAGAAAAGGAAAGCAGGAAATGGGGCGCGATTCTGTGTTGGATCGACAAAGCCCGCCGACCGCCGTCGGCGGGCAGTCGTCGGCGCGAAAACATCGGCCGACTTGCCCGAGTTGCGTCGTCAACGATCGAGCATCGCCGTCACGACGCGGTCGCTCTGCTTCGTCAGCTTGAGATAGGTCCACGCGGCCTGTAAGCGCAGGGCATCGGGCATGCGGCCACCGCCGCGCACCATCACGGCCAGGTCGTCCAACTGCGGTTGGGTCAGCGGTTGGTCGCCGTGGCGGGCGAGGAGGTAGACGGCCATACGGTTGGCGTTGGCGTTGTTCAGCGGCATGACGTCCGCGACCACGCGGTGCGGCGACTCGCCGTCCGCCTGGATCAGGCCGAGCAGGATGCCCTGCTTCAACGCGCCGTCGGTTCGGCTCGAAGCGAGCTTGGGGCCGAGCAACTCGACGGCGCGCGTCTCATTGCGCTCGACGAGCACACGCGTCGCGGAGACGGCCGCGTCGAGTCGGCGTGAGAGCGTCCGCGGGCTACCCTCCGCCTCGAACGCGACGACCAACGCCCAGAGAATCTTGACCGCGTCGTCATCGCTGGCATGGTCGCGTGCGTACTCCAGCGACCAACGGTTGGCCAGCGTGTGGTGCTGGCCGACCAATTCGGTGACGCGCTCAGCCACTTCACGATGACCTGCCACGGCGGCGCCCGCGTCACCGATCTTGCGGATCAGGTCGTCTTCGCTGGCCTTGAGCGGGTCGAACAATTGCGGCTTGAGCCAGGGCGAGAGTTCCATCGCCGTCAACGCAAGCCGCGTGCGTTCGACCGGGTCGTTCGTCGTGCGGTACTGCTGCGTCCACATCTGGTCGGCGCCGACTGCGCCGAATCGCATGGCTGTCCGCAGGGCCAACAGGTTGAGCTTGCGCGGCGTCTGCGCCTCCGTGCTCACGCTCCACGCCCACGTCGCTAGCCGGTCGAACTCGTACCGCAATGCCGTGTTCAACAGCATCGCCCGCACGGCGTCGCGCTGCGGGTCTTTGGAAAGATTCAGCGCGTTGAGATTCTGCTGCCCGCGCTCGTCGCCCATCGCCACGAGCAAGGCCGAGGCCAGGCCGAACCGTGCCAGGTTGTCCGATTGCGCCGCCTTGAGCAGCATCTCGACGTCGACCGGCTGCTTGTCGCGGATGAGTTGCATCGACACGAGCATCTTGACAGCCGGGTCGAGGTCGACCCAGGTCAATAACTCGCGCGATTGCTCGTGGTCGAGCAGGCCGGCGTCGATCGCCGCCGTGACGACCTGTGCCTGCACGCTGCCGTCGCGGATCGACGCCAGCCGCAGCAGGTCGATCTTGCCGTTCGGTTCGCACTCCGCCAGGCCAAGAATGCCGTGCACCTGCAAGGCCGGGTGGGTCGAGTTGGCCAGCCGGGTGAAGATGGGCTTCAGGGCCGGGTCACGCATGTGGCGTAGCGCCCGCAGCAGGCGGTGGTGCTGCCCGTTACGGTGTACCGCCATCGTCGAGCGCATGAGCAGCGTGGCCGACTCGACCGTCGGCCCGTCCGCCTCGCCCTGAGCGGGGGCGGGCTGCGGGAAAACCGCCACAAACCACAAGGCCGTGGTGGCGATCCCCAAGCGTGCCGACGATGCATGCCTCATGCGTAAAGTGTACCTCGATTGAGCGGGCTGTTCGACCCGTCGGTTCCGATTATTTCGGCTGATTGCATGACCTACTCTCGACCCAATGTTCAACGACTTGCCGCATACGTCCCCGGTGAACAACCGAACGGTGGCGATGTCATCAAGCTGAACACGAACGAGAACCCGTACCCACCGTGCGACGCGGTCATGGCCGCCATCGCGTCGGTCAGCCCGCAACAACTTAGACGCTATCCAGCCCCGGCTGCGCAAGCCTTTCGTGAGGCTGCCGCCCGGCTGCACGGCGTCGAGCCGAGTCAAATCATCGCGACCAACGGCGGCGACGAACTGCTGCGGCTCGTGCTGACCGCGTTCTGCCCCGTCGGCGCGGGCGGGTCGGTCGCCGTGGCCGAGCCGAGCTACTCGCTCTATCCCGTGCTGGCCGACATCCATGGCACATCGGTCACACGCGTCGAACTCGGTGACGCGTTCGACTTACCGGACGATTTCGCCGACCGCGCGCTCGCGGCCGACTGCCGCGTGATCCTGCTGGTCAACCCGCACGCACCGTCCGGCCGACTCGAACCGCTGGACAAGTTGGAGGCGATCGGCCGGCGGGTGGTGGGCCGTGCTGTGCTGGTCGTCGATGAGGCGTATGTGGATTTCGCGCAACGCGACGCGCTGCCGTTGCTCGACCCGTCGCGCGGGCTGGACAACGTCCTGCTGCTGCGAACACTCAGCAAGGGTTATTCGCTGGCGGGACTGCGGTTTGGCTATGGCATCGGCCACGCCGACCTGATCGCGACGCTCGACAAGGTGCGCGACAGCTACAACACCGACGCATTGGCGCAAGCCGCGGCGGTGGCGGCCGTGACGCACCGCGATGAGGCGGCCAGAACCTGGTCGGCTGTGCGCGATCAGCGGGCCCGGCTAACCGACGAGCTGACCGCTCGCGGTTGGTCTGTGCTGCCCAGCGAGGCGAATTTCGTGTTGACCACGCCCGGTGCGGCCAGGGGCGTCGCGAACGCCGATCTGGTCCGCGGCATCTACGAATCGCTCAAGGGCCGGGGCATCCTCGTGCGATACTTCGATCAGGACCGGCTGCGCGACAAACTGCGGATCACGGTCGGGTCGCCCGGCGAAAACGACGCGTTGCTCGCGGCGCTGGATGAAATCGAGCGATCGCGCTAAGCCGCAAGCGGCTCTTTTATAAGGATCGGCCCCATGCGGACGGCCAGGCAATCACGCAAGACCAACGAAACCGACATCACCGTCGAACTCAACCTCGACGGCGGTGACTACTCCAACGCGACCGGCGTCGGTTTCTTCGACCACATGCTCGACCACATCGCGCGGCACGGCCGAATCGGCCTGAACATCACCGCGCAGGGCGACACGCACATCGACGACCACCACACCGTCGAAGACGTCGGCATCGTCATCGGCGAGACGCTCGTCGAAGCGCTCGGCGACAAGCGCGGCATCGAGCGGTACGGTTTCGCCTCCGTCCCGATGGACGAGTCGCTCGCCCGTGTCACCATCGACCTGTCCGGCCGACCCGCCCTGGTGTTCAACGTGAACTTCACCAACCCCGAGGGCAAGATCGGCACGTTCGACGCGCAACTCGTCCGCGAGTTTTTCAATGCCGTGGTCAATCACGGGCGGTTCAACTGTCACATCGAAGTCCCGGTCGGCGAAAACGACCACCACATCGCCGAGGCGATCTTCAAAGCGTTCGGCCGAGCCTTGCGACAGGCCATCGCCATCACCGGCGACGACGTGCCGAGCACGAAGGGCGTGCTCTGAATGGCAGAATTGCTTGGGCCGACCTATTCAGTCTGCCCCACCCGCTGCGCTCACGGCCCCGTCGTTCCACACGATCGGCCGCCTCTTGAACACAAGCACATAACCCGCCGGTACGACGATCAGGTTCAGGAACGTTGACGTCACCAGTCCGCCTAACACCACAATAGCCAGCGGCGCGAGCAGTTCCGCGCCCGGCTCGCCCTTGGCCAAGGCCAGCGGCAGCAGGCCGAGGATGGCTGTCAATGCCGTCATCAGGATCGGCGCCAGCCGTTGCATCGACCCTTCGATCACCGCCTGGTCGAATGGCACTTGTTCTTCGCGCATCAGGTGGCTGTAGTGGTTGACCAGCAGCAGGCCGTTGCGCACGGCGATGCCGAAGAGCGTGATGAAACCGACCATCGACGCGATCGAGATGACCGGCGCTTCGTACACGCCGCGCCCGAACAGGGCCTGCAAGTTCGCCCACAACCCGCCGCCTTCGGTCGCGAAGATCGCGACGATGCCGCCGATCAACGCCAGCGGCAGGTTGACCATGACCAGTACGGCCGCGCGGATTGAGCCGAACGCGATGGTGAGTAACACCAGGATCGTCAGCACGACCAGCCCGCCCATGACATAGAGCGTTCGGCCGGCCGACTGCTGCGCCTCGAACTGCCCGCCGTAAGTCACCTCGTAGCCGAACGCGTGCGCGATCGGGTCGACCTTGGCCTGCACGGACTCGACGACGTGCCCCAGGTTGTAGCCGTCGGCCACGTTCAATGAGATGACAGCCTTGCGGCGCCCGTTTTCGCGCTGGATGCCCAGCGGCGTGTGCTCGGGCCCGATCGTCGCGACCTCGTGCAAGCGCACGAGCTTCTTGTTGCTGCCACGCAGCAACAATTGTTCGACATGCTCTGTCGAGCGGCGCAAGTCGGGGTGCAAGCGAACGATCACGCTGTACCGCCGAACGCCCTCGTTCACCTCAGCCACGGTCACGCCGTTGAACGCCGCCTCGACCTGCGCCGCCGCGCCGGCCGGCGTCAGGCCCCAGCGGCGCAAGTCGTCGTGACGGTAACGGATCGGCAGCGACTCGACCGCCGCCTCGCGGTTGGCCAGCACGTCGCGCACGCCGGGCACGGCGCTCAACTCGGCCTCGACCTGCGCTGCGATGTGACGCAGCTTCGCGATGTCTTCGCCGAAGACGTTGATCGCAATGTCGGCCTGCGTGCCCGACAGCACGTGCGACAACCGGTGCCCGATCGGCGCGCCGACCTCGACTTTCACGCCCGGCAGGTCGTCCAGCACGGCGTCGATCATCTTCAGCACGTCGCGCTTCCCATAGCCTGGCTCGAAGCTGACCTCGATCTCGCTGCGGTTCGGGCCGTGCGCATGTTCGTCGCGCTCTGCCCGACCCGTGCGGCGGACGACGTGGCTGACGCCCTCGATCGCGGTCAGCCGTTTATCCAGGCTGCCAACGAGACGGTCGCTCTCATGCATCGACGTGCCGGGCGGCGCGTCGATGAAGATCGTAAACGTGCCCTCATTGAACTTGGGCAGGAACGCGGTGCCGAACGTCGTCGCGAGCCAGATGCTCGCAACCGTAGCGACCAGCGCGAAGATCATCACCGCCCAGCGCAGCTTGATCGCCGCGCGCAACGGCCAGGCGTAAACACGCTTGAGTAAGCGCAGCAGGAAGCCGTCGCGGTGCGTGTCGTCCTTCGACTTCGATTTGCGCAGCAGCACACGGCACAACGCCGGCACGACGGTCAATGCCACCAGCAACGACGCGAGCAGTGAAACGATGTACGCGATGCCCATCGGCCGAAAGAAGCGCCCTTCGATGCCGGAAAGGAACAGTAGCGGGGCGAATACGATCACGATGATGATCGTGGCGAACACGACCGACCCGCGGATCTCATTGCTCGCGCGGTAGATGACCTGCACGGCCGGTCGGCGTTTGTCTTTCGTCAGCAGGCTGTTCTCGCGCAGCCGGCGCAGGACGTTTTCGACATCGATGATCGCGTCGTCCACGAGCTCACCGATGGCGATCGCCAAGCCACCCAACGTCATGACGTTGATCGTCATGCCCAGCCCGTCCATGAACAGCATGGCCATCGCCATCGACAGTGGGATGGCGGTAAGCGTGATCGCCGTCGCGCGAACATTGAGCAGGAACAGGATGAGCACGACCGACACGAAGATGGCCGCGTCGCGCAGCACGATCGTCACGTTGCGCAGCGACAGGTCGATGAAATCGCTCTGCCGCATGACGTGACGGTTCAGCACCATGCCATGGGGCAGCGCGGCCTCAGCCTGGTCGAGTACCGCGTCAATCCGGTCGGTGATGGCCAATGTGTTGGTGGACGGCGCCTTTTTGATCGAGATGACGACGGCCGGCAGCCCGGCTTCGCTACCCGACCCGCGCGGCGGGGCCGGACCGAGCGCCACGTCGGCAACCTCGCCGATGGTGACCGGCTGACCGTTGTGGTACTCCACGACCGTCTGACGGATGTCGGCCGCGCTTCGCACGCGCGCGTCCTGCCGCAGCGGCAGCTCGATGCCGTTCACGTCGGGCAGGTAGCCGGCCGCGGCCGTGCTGTGCGACGCCTCGGCCGCCGCGACCACGTCGGCCACCGTCAGGTCGTAGAGCAGCAGGTCGTCGGGGCGGACGTGTACCTGGTACTCGGGCAGTTCGCCGCCGATCGCGACGACCTGCGCCACGCCGCTGACGGACAGCAACCTGCGGCGTAACTCGAATTCGGCGTAGCCGCGCAGCTCGAGTGGCGAAGCCTCGCCGTTGGGCGACGACAGCGACATGACCATGATCTCGCCGGTGATGCCGGTGATCGGCGCGATCTCGGTGTGTGCCTGCTGCGGCAACTGCTCGCGCACAGTGTCCAGCGCCTCGCCCACGACCTGCCGTGCGCGGTAGATGTCCACGCCCCAGTCGAATTCGACGTAGACCAGCGACAGCGACATCGCGCTGCTGCTGCGAACGCGTCGGACACCGGGCAGGCCGGTCATGGCCGACTCGATGGAGAAGCTGACGTACTGCTCGACCTCGTCGGCTGAGAAGCCGCCTGCCTCGGTCAGTACGACGACGGTCGGCGCGTTCAGTTCCGGAAACACATCGACCGGCATGCGCTGGGCGCGGAACACGGCAAACGCGATCAGCCCGGCCGCGAGCAACAACACGAGCGACGCGTTGTCAATGGAGAATGCAATGAGTCGTTTGAGCATGGCGGTTTCATGTAGGGCGGGCACTGCCCACCACGGGATTGAGTCGGTTTCAGGATGCTGTCACATGCGGTCGAGCACGATGCACGTGCTGGCAATGGCTGTGTCCAGGCACTGGGTCGAGAGTTGACTGCCGTGAAACGCTTCGCTCATTCACAGGCACCCAATTGCTCAGCGTTGGTGGGCGGTGCCCACCCTACGAATTCGACATTCAACATTCGTCATTGCCCTAGTGGTCTTTGTGCAACGACCCGTCCGCGTGGTAGTGGTACCCGGGCGGCGCTTGAGGTCGATTGCTTTGCGCAAGGTTGAGTGTGTACGCGCCGTTGAGCATCACCTCGTCGCCGACCTTCACGCCTTCGATCACCTCGACCCATTGCCCGTCGCTCATGCCCAGCCTGGGTTCGACGCGCACGATGTGGTTCTTGCCGTGTCGTCGGAAGACCACGCGCGAGAGGCCGTCGCGCACGACGGCTTCGTGCGGAATCGCGGCCACCGGCTCTTCGTCGCCGTCGACCGTGACTTCGAGAAACGTGCTGACGCCGGGCTTGGCCCAGCCCGGCAGGTCGTTGGGTTCGAGCAGCAGGGGGATCGTGCGCTCATCGGGGTGGGCGCGGAAGCCGACGTGGATTTGGCCGGTGATGTCCGCTCCGCCGTCGCCGGCCGCCACGCTGCGCGGCGAGATGACGCGGCCGGGTTGACCGGAGCGGAATCGGCCGATGTCCGTTTGCGGCGCGTGGGCGTGGAAGCGCAATGCCGATGGGTCGGTCGTCACCAACAAAGCGCCGCCCGCCGCGGCCCACCCGCCCTGCGTGACGTGCAGTTGATCGACGATGCCGTCGGACGTGGCACGCACTTCGATCCGCAGGCTTGTTCGCCACAGCGGTGAACCGGTATCGGTGGATTTCCGCAGGGCCTCAACCGGCAGGCCGGTGACCGATGCCATCACGCTGAGTTGCGAGTCGAAGTGTTCACGTGCCTCGTCGAGTTCGACCTTGCGGGCGTTGAGTTCGGCTTCGAGCCTTGGCAGTTTGTTCTTGTCCTGCTCAAGCTGCGCCTCGATCTCGACCTTGCGCGTGCCGGCCGCTTCCAGGTCGGCGATGCGCTTCTGGTTGAACGCGATCTGCAGTTGTGTTTCACGTCGCGCGGCGTCGGCCAACGCGATGCGCGCCTCGGCCAGCCTGATCTCGCCCTCCGCCTCGACGCCGGCGTGACGCAGGCGGGTCCAGTCAGGTGAATCGATCCGGGCCAGCAGGTCGTCGGCATTGACGTGTTGCAGTTGCTTGACGTGCAGTTCGACTCGGCCGGGCAAGGTGGCGTGGTAGCTTCGGCGTGCCTCGGGTGTCAGTTCGAACGCGCCGGGAACGCGCACGGTGCGACGGACAGCTCGGCTTTCCGCTTTGCGGAACGTCACGCCCAGGTTCTCTCGCACCGACTCGGGCAGCTCAAGCGCCTCTTCACCGTCGGCGGTCAGAAAGCTGCCGGCGGGGTCTTGTTGCGAAACGTCCGGTTTGTCACGGGTCTCGAGTTCCGGTTCGTTGGTGCGGTCGCATGCGCTGATCGACATGGTTAGTACGAGCATGCATGTCACTTGCAATGAACGAATGGCATGGCTTGAAGCCGGGGCGTTCTGAAGGTCCGGATCGTGTCTCAGTGAGTGTCCGGATTGATCCGGGTTTTCGGAAAGACACGGCTTGTTGCCCCAGTGTGTTCGTATTTGAGTACTGATTGGATTGCTTTGGGATTGTCGTGTCATGGTTGTGTCTCCATGTCGGGTCGTTCCACGGGTACGGCGATCCAGAGCGGTCGCATCAGGTATTCGAGTTGGGCTGAGGCGACGGCGGCATCGCGCGTCACGTCCATCAGGTCGAGTCGGGTCTTCAGCGAGCGTCGCAGCGCGTCGGTGAGCATGAGCGCGTCGAGTTCGCCCAGGTCGATCAGCTTGCGGATGTCGGCCAGTTGCGCTTCGATCAGCGGCGTGATGTCGTTGGCAAGTGATTGGTGGCGGGCATTAGCGGCGATGTGACGTGCCTGGGCGTCGGCTGCCGCATGGGAAAGGCGTTCGTAGGCGCGGAGTGCCTTGGCCCGCGCGGCGTCGCGTGCGGCGGCGGCTTCGGCGATCGCGCGTTGGTTGCGGTTGAAGAGCGGGACGGGGATCGCGCCGCTGAGGCCGATGCGCGATTGGCCCTCGTCGTTCTCATAGACCGGCCCGATGGTGAGATCGGGGTACTGCTTGACGATCTGGGCACGCAGCGACTGTTCAGCCAACTCGTATTCGGCCTGGGCTTGTTTGATGGCGGGGTGTGACAGGACGGCCTTTGCGATCTCGGCGTCCGTTGTGTCGGAGTCCGTGCGGGCGATCGGCAACGGATTCAGCACGATCGGTGTGTCGGGCGACAGGCCGATCTTGGCCAACAGTTGACGGCGAATCACCGCCGCTTCGGACTGGGCTTGCAACGCGGCGGCGTGGGCGCTCGCCTGTTCGATGGCGACGAGCCGAGCCTCAATCGGGCTGATCTCACCGGCCTGCCACAACCGGTCGGCTGTCTGTTTCAGGTTGTTCAGTGACTCAGCGTGCCGTTGCCACAAGTCGGCAACGGCCTGGCCGGCCGACCAACGCAGCCAATCGACGTGCACGGCCGCGACGAGTTCGGCCTCGCGCACGGCGATCGCACGCCAAGCGGTGTTGTATTCCGCCCACGCTTTGTCCTTCGCCACGGCCAAACGCCCCGACAGCGGGATGGTGAAGCCGATGCCGACGCCGCCGACCCACGGGTCGTCCACGCTCTCGACGATGCGCAGCACGTCAAAGTGGAGTTGGGGGTCGTTCGGTTTACCGGCCTGGCGTGCGCCGGCCAATGGCACCTGCGCTT
>JANQSF010000060.1 GCA_028284155.1 Phycisphaeraceae bacterium | reverse complement strand
AATCGCACAGACTCAATCACGGCTCGGACGGAGCCTCGCCCTCCCGGTCAGACCGATTTCATTCACGTTCCGGTGTCGGCGAAGCGTCGCTAATGAATTGTGTCCGGTCTGGTGTGATTTCAGACATCCGCCCGCACTTCGACGGTGAACAAGAAGGGGTCGACCGTGCAACCCTTGGCACCCAGGCGAGGCTGTTTGGGCTGGGCGATGTTTCTCATCCTCGCCCACTTCACGCTGTTCGGCCTAATCGCCGGCCCGTTGTTTCTTTTCGGCATCGTCAAGCCGGCCCACGGCGGGTCGGGCCAATCGGCGGGTATTGCGCTCACAATTCTGGGATTGTTGTTAGCACCGTTCTTCTTGTGGGCCATCCTGACGCTTGTCTTGGGGCGCAAGCTTCCCATCACCTTTCACAATGACTACATGGACGTGATCGAGTTCGAGGAGCCACCCGCCGGCCCACTGCCGCGTTGGAGCGGCTTGCGTCGTTTGATCTGGAATCTATGTACATTGTGCGAACCGCGGAAACGCACAGTTCGCATCCCGCGCGCGACGCTCCGTGTCGCAACCATCGAGGGTAAGGACGCCGAAGTGGCGCTGCTGATTTCCTACGACGATGACACGAGTGGGAAAGTTCTGGCGGTGCGAATCCTTGAACGTTACTCGTTGTATGGGTTGGACTTCTTGCGCTGGTTGATCGAGCGATACCGACTGGGAGGGCCGTTGCTGGACTTTGATTCTTATTGTCGCTGCCGCCAATACCCGGCGAGGGACCCGGTCTTCGGCACGATGGAGTACGACAAGGAGTGGGATCTTTGGCGGACTGCATTCACGACCGAACACAGGGCGGTCGATTTATGTGTCGATGGTGACGTCGCCCCGGACCCCGCCATCATGGACTTTGCTCACGCCATCGCGCAGGACTGGCCGGCATTCGAGAAGGCCGTCTTTGAGTTTGTGAACGACGAACTGAATCGCAACGAAGACCTGTCGCGTTTCGCGGATGAGGTGCGCGGCCTGCGTATTCGATCGATCGCCATCACCGACGTGCGGTCCCCTGGCCATGCCACGGTCTCGCTCGAAAAAACCGAAGGCGGTCGGCCGGAAAGCGGGTATTGGTGGTGCGAAATCGAAGACCGTCGGCCCGTCCGCTTGGAGTTCGGCGCCATGAAGCAGCCGATCGATCTGGACGATTGGACGCCGCCGCCCGGCACCCCGACGCCGACGCTCAGCGAGCGGCACTGGCGAATGATCCGTCAGCCGTCGCGGCCCGCCGACCCGAGTCCAAGCGACGAATGAGCGTCTGCGCTGAATTCTCAATGGATGCGTCGAACGGCGCGTGTGCTCAAGACGACTTGTTGCACTGTTGTTACGCAAGCCCTGTCACCGCACGGATAAGCTACTTCGGTACATGCGACTTGCGTAACCGCGCTGCGAGGACTGACCCGCAACGGCACGCTTCACATCAACCTGGAGACCACCATGAGCGACGTAACCCGACGGGACGCGATGAAACTGACAGCCGGAATGGCGATTGGCGTCGGTGCATTGGGGACCGGCACAGCCCTGGGTCAGGACGGGTCATCGAAGTTGAACGCGAAGCCTGTCGCAGACAGTCAACTGGAGGTGGCCCTGAAGAACCCGCAGATGTTCATGTTCACCGAGCAGGTTGTGTTTGAAACGCCAGTCACCGGCCGGAACACATTCAGTGTGCTCTTTACCTCGGCGCTCGACGCGCACGGTAAGAACAAACCGGCTGAGATACGCCGGGGATCGATGGGTATCTTCCGAGCCGACGCCAACCGCGACGCTCATACAAAGAAAGGCGGCCTGTACTGGAAGTGCGGCGCGAAGGAGGGCCGGATTCAGTTCAAGCATCCCGGCGCACTGGTCATGGCCGTCCGCGAGATGGACGGCACGGTTCGTTGTTACGCAATGCAGATCGACTTACGGTGCTGACTGCCTTTTTCTTCGCCGGCGTCTTCATCCGTTATGCGTACACGATGTGTTAGCATGGACTCGTGTCGGTCGTTTTTCCGACCGCCTGTTATGACCTAGCCCATGTTGTGAGAGCACGTCGTGGAAGTTTTTGACTTGCGGTCGCCGCGAACCGGCATTGCGCCCTTGTTAGTTGTGTTATTGACCTGTTGCCTGATCGCTTGTGACGAGCGGGAGGCCGCCTCACCGCGCCCGGATCAGGGAGAACAGTTGGTTGACGCAGGTGGTGTCCAGCCGGTGAAGCCGGCTGACCCCGCCCGGCCTGTCGCGCCGGTTGACCCGGCACGCCCTGCGCCGGCCGTTCGGCCGACGCCCGGTGCGCTGTCATTCCGGGTCATCGAAGTCGGTGCGCGACAGGGCAACTTTGCGGCCGTGGCCGCGGGCGACATCGACGGCGACGGGTACGCGGAACTGGTCTCCGGGCACATCGACGGTCAGCAAGGGTTGGCGCTGTTCCGATTCGACGGCTCAGCCTGGCATCGCCTTGACCTCACGACGCGCGGCGAGTACGGCGGGGTTGTGATCGCCGACATCACCGGCGAGGGTCGGCCGGACGTCGTGGCGGTCAAGACCGACGGCAAACGCAGCGGCGATGGCGTCGAGTTGATTACGTTCAAGGGCAAGGGGGCGACGCTCGCCGTCGAGTCGAAACGTTCGCCTTACGCGGACAAGGCCAGTTGCGACGTGGCGGTCGGTGACATCGAAGGCGACGGCGACCTGGACATTGCCTGCTCGACGCGTGGTGACGGAGTGAAGGTGTTGATCAACGAAGGGGAAGGCCAATCCTTCCGCGTGATCGCGCTGGAGAAGAAGGTTTATGAAGACACGGGCATCGCGATGGGGGACGCGAACGGTGACGGTTTGCTTGACGTGATCTCGACGAACCACCCGGGTGAAAACCCGCACCTGTTTCTCTGCACGGGCAAGGACCCGGTCGCTTTCGACAGCGGGCATAACCAGGGTCTGCGCGTTGGTCCCGGGATAGGGTTCGGCCTGCTGTTTGCCCACGTCAATGACGACGAACACCTCGATCTGGTGATCGGCACGCAGAGCGGCTTGAAGGTGTTCCGTGGCAACGGTTGCAAAGGTGACGACGGCGACTGGTGGCGGTCGGCTGGCGCGGGTGGCTTGCGTTGGCGGTGCATCCACGGCACAGCCGGTGACGTTGACTTGGACGGCAAACTCGACCTGGTGTTCGGCACGGAGTCCGGGGTCGTCCTGCTACGCGGCGACGGTCGCGGGGCTTGGGGTCGATTGGAAGGGACGGCCTTACCACGAGGCGGCGAGTACTCCAGCGCGACGCTGTTCGACTGGGACAACGATGGCGACCTCGACATAGCCGTGTCGAGCCTGCAGGGCAATGGTGTTCGTTTGTACGAGAACCGAGCGATCGTACGGTAGATGTGCGCGGGCCACCTGTTCGACGCGGCATAAGCGCCCGGGGCAATTCCGTTGATAATGCCCCAGGATGCTCATTCGTCCGACGCTACCGCTCGGGCAATGAATTCCAACCCGACGTTCGTGACCTCGCCTTCGTTGTTCTTAACCGTGTAGAAATGGGGGTTGAGGCTGTACCGACGGCCAAGGCTGTACTCGTTCTTCTCGTAATTGTAAACGTACGCGCCGCCCGATTGGATGACGGCAACGGCGGTGCGGACCGTGTCTCGCTTCCACTTCACGGCGTTTTCGTCGTTGGTCAGCAGGTAGAGCATCTGGATCGGTCGACGTCGCGCGGCGGTGTTACGCACCTGGTTCAGGAAGTTGTCACGGACCTTGGTTGCGTCGAGCTTCTGCTGCTTCTTGCGCTCGGCGAACTGCGCGTCGGTCAGCGGCGGCGAGATATTCGGCTTGCCCGCCTTGGCGATCGCCGCCACGTCCTTGCGGTATCTCAGGTTGATTCGTGACACGGCCCGACGTTCGCTGACGCTCATCGCCACCGGCGACTCCCAAGCCAACTCGCCGATCACACGGTATTTGCCGCGTCGGTAGCGTTCGAGCGCCGCCTGATACCGTCGCCGTTGGTCGGCTGAGTTGAACGACTGCGGCCTCTTGGGCTCGACCGCTTCGACCACGTCGATCACACGGAACTGCAAACGGGTGGGGTTCCCGACCATCTTCTCCAGGCCGGTCTTAAGTTCCTGCTTGATCGTGTCGAACCTGGCCTCACGCTGCGCATCGGTCTGGTCGGCCGGCACGCGCTTGCGCAGTTCGCGCTCAACACCAAGCACGAGCTGCCGCGCCGTGGGCAGGATCGGTTCACTCTCGCCCAGCCGCGTAACCAGGTCGACCTGCGACCAGGGCACGGCGACGACCACGTCGTCCGGCGTGGCGCGGTCCGCTCCGTCGCGCGACATCAGGCGGAACCCGCCCGCGCGGTCGAGTGTCGGCGCAGCGGCCTGAAGCGATCCAGACCATGCGGTGCAGAGGAGTGCCAGCGCACAGAACGTCTTGACGATGCGCAACGGGATGCGAGTGCGTTCCATGACGGGCCCTTCAAGTAGATGTCGATGATCGGGTGTGATCGAACACGCCATCATAACACCGACCCGGTGGGCCAAGAGTCTGATCGGCCGCTGTGCGTATGCGAGTAACGGTTATCGCGCCGCCTTCAACCGCTCGTCATCCAGGTCAAGCCGGTACAACACCTGATTATAATCGTACCCCGGCGTTGGCTCGGGCTTGTTCGCGAACTGGGCGGTGTAGGTGCCCTCGAAGATCAGGGCGGGCGAGTCGGGTGATGACCAGTCGGCGTGGATGCGCGGGTTGTAGAAGGTGTAGTTGTCGTGGCTGAGCACCTTGACGGCCGGTCCCCACGGGCCGGTGGGGGCGTCGGCCTCGGCGTACCAGAGCTCGCCAAAGGCCGACGGTTGGCCGAACTTCTCCATGAACACGGTGACCCACTTCTGCCGCCAGGGGTGCCAGGCGACCGACCCGCTGTGCGTCGAGCGGTGGGGGTGGACGGCTCGGCCGTCGTTGGCGGCGCGGAACGTTTTCTGTGGCTCGATCGTTTCCCAAGCCGACGGGTCCTGCCAGGCCTCGAACGTGGCCGGGCAGCGCAGCGTCGGCAGCGGGTCGCCGAACAGGACCCACCGCTTGCCGGACTTGTCCGTCCACAACACGGGGTGACCTTTGGGTAGTGGGGGCGGGTTGCGTGACGTGTCGCTCTTGGTCCAGATCACCTTGTGTCGATCGAAACGCTCGGCCGCGTCGTCCCACACGCACAAGCCCCACTCGTACGCTTCAAGCGGCGGCTTGATCTTCATGTAGGTCGCGACGAGGCGGTGCTTGCCCGACTTGTCCGGCAGGCTGACGTAGGCGCTGAGCCAGGTCGGGCCAGTTCCTGGGAGTTTCGCGACGCCGCGCGGTCGACCGGTCTTTTTGTCTCGGAAGTAATCAAAGGATAGACGGATCGGCGGTTTGAACGCGGCAATCGGTTTGCGGGCCGTCGTCGCGCTGGACGAGTGGAAAATGCCCAGCGGGTAGTGGTGCAGCGTCGTATCGCCCCACAGCCAGAATCGCTTGCCGTTATGCACAGCGACCTGCACGCTGTCAGCCCCGACGACGCCCGACTCCCGCCACGTCCTTTCGCCGCCGAGCCGTTGGCTGTGTGTAAACAGGCCCGCGCCGGTGAGTCGCCCCAGCCGTTTGGCGATAGTCGTGCGCGTCACTTCGACGCGCAACGTCTTGCCCGGCTTCGGCGTGAGCCGAACGCCACGGTAGCCGAACCCGTCGGCCGGCACCTCGTATCCATGTCCGCGCACGGCGAACCACACCTCGCGACCCATCAACTCCGGCTGATCGATCGCGATGACGCCGGCGTTGTCGGTGACGAAACGCTGGTTGCCCGTCGTGCGCAACTCGACGAGCGGGACGGGCCAATCGGAGCCTTTCTCGATGACCTCGATGCGGCAAGGATTAGGCGGCGCGGCGTGGGCAGCGACGGTATGAGCAACGCAAACAGTCAGCGCAACAAGAATGGTCTTTCCCATGACGGCCCCTTTACACGTTACATCATCGAGAGACAAAAGAAGACTGCACCCAAGACGACCATGCCGCCGCCGGCCATGAGCGATCTTGAGACGTACCGATCAGTGTCTCCCATGACGAAGTGTGCAAACTTTACGTTGATTGCGGAGATGAAGAAGGGCAAACTGGACACGACGCAGGTCACGGTAATCCCGAACCATAATGCTTCGTTGCTATCGGCTAGGAAAATCACTGCCAACCCGGCCGCATTGAACGCAACCGTCCAAATGACCAGGAACGGTGTGATACGGATTGGGCCCTCTGGTGTAGGCAGTTGACCTTGCTCGCAATGTGTGTTGGCGGAGGCAGTATCAGCCTGGCTTGGTATTGGGCTCTCTTCGCGTATTGCTTCACTCCGCGTCCGCTTCGTTGCTGGTCGCCCGCCGGAACTCCGCCGTCGGCAGTTTGGTCTGGTGTTGGGCGAATCGGTCGCCGTCGGGCAGTTGGCCCTGGAAGTATTCGCGCTGCCACTTGCGTTCGACGGCCTCGTCTTCCTTGTTGTTCAGCGCGCTGATGAAGGCCTGGCGGTTCTCGTTCCACTGGAGATAGTCGGCCTTGAGTTGTGGGTCGTCGTCGAGCGGGCGTTGGACGGGGTCGAACCGTTCGACGAGGCCGCGCGGGTAGGGGACGATCTGCGCGATCGGCTCGCCGCGGGCGAAGGTCACGAAGTGGTTGCGGCGCGTGAACTGCCAGTTCATCGTGAATGTCGCGGCGGACCAGTCGGTTTCGATCACACCCTCGAGCGGGCTGATGCCGTCTTTGGGTCGGTTGGCTGGGCCTTTGCACCAGAGGTTGTATTCGGGCGGCGTGCGGAAGAGGAACGGGATCATGAACGTGAGGATGCCGTAGCCGAAGTGGCCGACCGCGAGTTTGCAGACCGGCTCGCCGAGGTACTGCACGACGACGCCGTCCTTCTCGGGGCTACCGGTCCAGAACGCCTGGATGTCGAACGGGTTGAGGATTTCCCAACCGAACTGGTTGGCGATGACCAGCGGGAGGCAGCGGTAGGCGAAGCCGGCCCGCGTACGGTCCATCCACGGCCGGGCGTGCGGCGGGCGGACGAGCATGCCGTTGAATTGGCCCGACGTTTCGTAGGCGGTCAGCGGCAGGTCGCGTGGCGTGGCACCGGTAGTGGATGTCTCTTGGGTCGTCGATTCGTGTGTGTCGCTCATGCGTGGATTCTAAGGGCGACGACGTGTCGTCGCGGTTGGGGCGGTTTGTTTTTCGGATTTAACGCGAAGACGCGAAGGAGGGGAGAGGCACGAAGAAGCGTAATGAATGTGTGATGAATTTCAGATCATTCGCCGTAAACATTGATCCGGTCTCGTGACGCCCCTCTTCTCGGCCTATGCACATCTCAGTATCTTCGCGTCTTCGCGTTAACATCCGTCCGCCGGTGTGATGAGGTCTCGAACACAGCAAAAAAAAGGCCGACGATCGTGAGATCGTTGGCCTTGCACTTTGGTCGTGATGGCTACTGTCGCGTCAGTCCTTGACTATCAACTGAACGGCATTTGAGGTCGGCAGCGTCATGGCGCCGTGGGCGCGGGAGGCGGCGACGGCCAGCGGGCCGGTCGCTTCTTTGACGAGTGCGAGCAGACGGTCGGTCTGAGTCACGTCCATCTGGTTGCCGTAGTACGTTGCGCTCTCAGCCAAGCTGCCGAGTAGGGCGATGCGGAGCGTTTCGCTACGTGTGTCATCGAGCGCGGCGGTGGCGATGGCTTGTTGCGCGGCCTGATTGTCGAGCAGCGACAAGACGGCGCCGGACGCTTTGGCGACGCTCTCACGCGGGTCTTTGAGTGCGTCGACGAGCGCGGCCTGCGCGTCGGTCACGCGGAATACCTTGTCGCCACGGGCCAGCGCGACCTCGCGCAGCAGGGCCAACGCGCGGAGGGCGAGTTGCTCGGCTTCGTCCGCCTCGATCGCCGCGCCGACGTAGGCGGCGGTGGCCTGCTGGATCATGGGCTCAAGCAGCTCTTTGGTGATGGTGTCGTCGGCCGCCTCGACCGGGAAGAGGCGGTTGGCTTCGATCCGCCTGGCGAATCGGACGCGGGCCGCGTTCAGGCGGTTGGGGGGCAAGACGGCGATGACGGGCACGCTGGCGAGTTTGTAGTCGGTGCTCGCCTGGTTCAGCACCTTGGCCAACTCGTCCAGGTCGGCGCGGATGATCAGCAGGTCGGCACCGGCACTGGCATTGATGCGGTCCGCCAACGCGCCAAGTGAGTCGCCGCGGCTAACGCCGAATTGCAACTCAGTTTCGAGGACGGAATGCAGCTTGCCGCCGCCGGCGTCTTCACGTGCAACGACGACGGCCGACTTGACCTCTGATTGGCGCACGGCCTCGGCTAGGACGGGCACGACGCGTTGCGCACCGGGGAAGGTGTCCTGCGGCTTGGCGTTGGTCAGGACGAAGCCTGCGTTGAACCGGACGCGGCGGTCGGGGTAGGACAGGGCGGCCAGCAGGGGCTGAATCGTGCCCTCGCGGTTGACCAAGACTTCCGTACCAGCGATGTTGCCGAGCGCCTGGATGGCGTCGAGTGCCAAGGCGGGGTCGTTGGAATTGAGGGCGCGGTCCAGCACGTCGTGCAGGCGCAGTGCGCCGGCGGTCTGGGCGTAGAAGGCGGGTGGGTGCCACTTGTTGGCGGGGTAAGTCAGGTCGGCTTCGCCCTCGGGCAGGCGATTTTCGCGGCGGAGGTTGGCGGCGAGCCAGAGGCTCAGCGCGGCGTCGAGGTCGTTGTCGAGTTTCAACGCATCGCGCGCTGCGTCCATCGCCAGCACGTCGCCAAAGATCGGGGCCGGCACGCGGACGGGCACGAGCCCGGCTGTGCGCGAGTAACGCCAGACCACGCCCTTCATTTCGAGCACGTCGTACCCGGGGATCTTGCGCGGGTCGTCGGTCGCGCGGGTGTAGAGGTTTTCACCCAAGACGAGGAAGAGTTGGGCGGCGTTTGCGTCGGCGGGGATGCGGTGTCGTTGCGCGAGCTTGTCGAACGCGGATTGCATCTGCTCGCGGGCGTGCGCGTCGGTCTTGGGGTTTTCGATCGCTTGGAGGATGTAGGGCAGGGCGCGGGCGTAGCCGATTTCCTGCAAGACCTGGGCGAGTTGGACCTGTGTGACCGGCTCAAGCTCGTTGATCGCGGAGGCGAACGGGTAGACGAGCGGCAGGCCGATGTCGCGGGTCGCGCGGAGCAGCGAGTTGGCTTGCGACTTCTTCTGTTCGTCGGTCAGGGCGTTGAGCAGGTGCGGGGCAACCCATTGGCCGGCCTCACGCAGGCGGCGGATCGCATTCTGATAATGACGTTCGCCCTTGCTGAGCCGTTCGAGGTCGTCGATGATGCGCTGCGCTTGGCGGGCGCGCTGGAGCTTGGCCGTTTCGAGGTGCGCGATCAGCTTGTTGGCCGCCTCTTTCAATTCGGCGGTGCGGGTCGCGATGCCCCAGATGGTGTCGAGGTTGCGGGCGTGTCGGCTGGACTCGACGATGTCGAGCAATTGGCCGGCGTCGGCTTCGAGCAGCTTTTGCCCCAGAGCGTTGGCCAGCGGCACCTGGCGGACCTGCACGTAGTGGGCGTAGTCTTCCCACTGCTGGTCGAGACCTGCGGCGGCGGCGTCACCCGCCGCATCATCCTGCGCCTGGACGGCGGGGCAGACGGCCAGCAGGGCGACGAGGCCGAGGCACAACCCAAAACGACGCGTGAACTTCAGCATTGCAGGGGGCTCCCTGATTCGGGTAAGGCGGGTAAGCACCGTAATCTACCGTGATTTGACAGTCTCGTCAACCGGGGATGGAGGCGGGTTGGGGGAGGCAGGAGACGGGGGACAGGTGACAGGGGACAGGAGGCAAGGGACGGGAGACAGGGGACAGGGGATATGAGTCGGCATCACGTGGAAGTGAGGATCGTCGCGCTTCGCGGACGCCCGCAGGGCGTGGCTGGGATTCGCGCCCCAGTATCCGTCGTTGATTGGCGGCTCAGCGTCCATGACGGATCAATGCCGGACACGGCAATGTGCGAAAGCAGCACGCCCTGCGGGCCTCCGCGAAGCGGGCGACGCTTGATCAATCAAATCACCACAACATGCGCGCCCTGTCCCCTGTCCCCGGTCCCCTGTTCTCCGTTCCCCGTTCCCCGTTCCCCGTCCCTTGCCGACGGCGTCGACTTCCGCGATAATCGCGCCGCATGCTACGATCCACTTCGGCTCGCCACGGATCGGCTGGAAGTGTCATGTTGAAGTTTCGTGTTTTTGACGACGGTGAACCCGCCAGCGACTGGCCCCTGCGCAACCCGCACGTGATCGGGTCGGACGGCAGCGCGATGCGTGCGGAATTCGGCTTTGCCGACGGCGCGGTCACGGTCGACAAGCGCGAACACGGGCCTGCCGCCTTCGCCCTGCAGCAGGACGTCGGCGATTGCGGCGACGTGACGTTACAGACCTGCCTGCTGCCCGAGCGCGACGAGCCTTACCTGCTGAGCCTGGAGTTGGCGCGTCATCGCATGATGATGCTCTACAACAAGCTCGAAGACTGGGGGTTGATGGACATCGACCGCGACCACCCGGTGACCAAGCGGGTCGAACTCGCCAAGCGGTTGTTCATCGAGTCGCTGTGTCACGCCGAGGCTGAGCCCGCGCGTTCCGACAAACTGGCGCGTGATTGCCTGGCAATCGCGGTCGACGGCAGCGAAGAACTCGCGCTCGCTCACGCCGAGTTGCTCATCAACCGACGTAAGGCCGGCGGGACACTGCCACGCCACCCCGTTGGCTGCGGCGTAGCGCCCGACCTGATCAATGACCGCATCCGCGCCGGGTTGGCGAACAACTTCGACTTCCTCAGCCTGCCGCTGCCATGGCGGGACTTGGCCGTCGAAGAAAACAACTACCGCTGGGACAAGACCGACAGTTGGGTCGAGTGGGCGACCAAGCAGCGACTGCCGATCGTTGGCGGCCCGGTCGTCAGTTTCGAGCCGTCGCAATTGCCCGACTGGATCTACATCTGGGAACACGATTTCGAAACAGTACGCGATGTCGTTTACGAGCACATCGAGACGGTCGTGTCACGTTACCGCAACCGCATCGTCGCGTGGAACGTCGTATCCGGGCTGCACATTAACAGCCACTTCGTGTTCAGCTTCGATCAGCTAATCGACCTGACGCGGATGGCGGTGATGCTCGTCAAGAAGATTCAGCCGCACGCCCGCGCGCTGGTCGAGGTGCGCGAGCCGTTCGGTGAGTACTACGGCCGAAATCAGCGCGCGATCCCGCCGATGATGTACGCCGACCTGCTGATTCAGGGCGGCATTCAATTCGACGGTTTCGCGATCAAGATGTACATGGGCCAGGCGCAGAGCGGGCAGTACGCACGCGACCTGATGCAGTTCTCAAACATGCTCGACCAGTTCTCGAACTGGGGCAAGCCCGTTCACCTGACCATTGCCACGCCGAGCGAGCCGGTGACGGACATGATGATCGCCGTCGAAGACGACAAGGAGACGATCGACGCCGATTGCGGCCATTGGCGGCAGGGCTGGTCGACCAAGTGGCAGAGCCGTTGGCTGATGGCGATGTATCACATCGCGCTGAGCAAGCCGTTCATCGACTCGGTGTCGTGGGGGTCGGTGATCGACCACCCGAAAGTCGACCTGCCGTTGTCAGGCCTGATCCGCGAAGACCTTCAGCCGAAGCTCGCTTACAAGCGTTTGCTTGCGTTCCGCCGATCGTTGGCCAGCCCCGACCCGATCCAGATCACGTCGGTCGCGCCGCGCGGCGACACCGAAGACGAGGCCGACGCCGAGCAGGACGCGGCGGAACAGTCAGCTTGAGGGTACATGTGACCCGCCTCGATCGACTCCTCGTCGTGTTGACCGTCGCGATGCTTATCGCGGGCGTTTGGGTCGCGTTGGTCAACGCCGTGCCGCGCGACGAAGTCACGCAGCGGCGGACGCACTACCGCATCGATGTCAACACCGCCAACGCCGACGACCTGAGCCTGCTACCCGGCATCGGCCCGGGGCTTGCGCAGCGCATCATCGATCGACGTGAGTCGGTCGGGCCATTCACAGCTTCAGAGCAAGTCGATCAGGTCAAGGGCATCGGCCCGAAGACGATGGCGAAGATTCGGCCGTATATGACAACCGACGCCGTGGTCCACGCGGCGTCGGTCGTTGTTGCGAAGGATTGAGGTGGGCCGGTTCAGGCCGCGTGTTCCAGCGATTCGTCCTTGGGTTGTTCGTCGCCGGCGATCTCGGCCGCGGTCTTAAGCGGCTTGACCGCCTGGCGTCGTTCGAGCACGGCCTTGATCGCGGCGGGCACGGTCTGTGTTGAAACAGGCTCGCGGTGCGTCGCTTCCTCGGCGGGCGCGGTTGCAGCGCTCTGCTCGACGGTGCGCTCTGGCGTCGGCTTGGCGGGTTGCGAGGTCGCGGCGGGCAGCCGCTCAGCCATCCAGCGGTTGGCCGCGTCGGCGGCGGTCGGCCCGATGCAGACCTTGCCCTTGATCACGCCGCCGGACGACACCGCCATGTTCGGGCTGAACACCTGGCCGACGAGCAGACCGCCCTCCATCAGTTCCAACTTCTCGCGTACGACCACGTCGCCCTCGACCTTGCCGCCCATGTGCAGCGAGCCGGCGATGACCGTGCCCTTGATACGCGACGTCCGCCCGAGCACGAGCTTTCCGGCCACGTTCAGTCGGCCTTCGAAAGTGCCCATGATGACCGCGTCGTGGTCGAGCGTCAGCTCGCCGGTCAGTTCGCATTCCGCCCCGAGAATGGTCTTAAGTGACTGTGCAGAATCCACGTTGAGCCTCCTATACAGGAAAGGCCCCCCATGGTTATCGTGAAGCATCGGCCCACGGGTGGCGCGCGATACAGGTTTTCAACAACCGCGTCCGATAGTTCGAGGTCCGACGCTTTGTGGTATCCTCTTGCCCATGGACACGGATCGTCTGCTCCGCATCGCAAGGCAGCACATCGAAACCGACCGCCTGCTCGGCGTGGATGCCGTGCCGCAAGGCGCGCCACGTGAACTGCCTCAGGCCGTGTTGGCAGAAGCGACCACACCCGCCGCGCAGGCGACGCCCGTCGCCGACAAGTCTTCCGCGCAGCCCGCGCTGATCGAAACGACCGCCTCGCCGACGCCCGCCGCCGTGCCATCCAGCCTCAACGAAATGTCGCCGCAGGAAAAGGCCGACGCACTGCGCGCCCTCGACGAGGGCGAGGTCAAAAGTTGCACGAAGTGTAACCTGTGCCAGAGCCGAACGCAGACCGTGTTCGGTGACGGCGACCCGGACGCCGACCTGCTGTTCATCGGCGAAGGCCCGGGTCAGAACGAAGACGAACAGGGCGTCCCTTTTGTCGGCCGAGCCGGCGACCTGCTCAACAAGATGATCTTGGCAATGGGGCTGTCGCGCGAAACGGTATTCATCGCGAACGTCGTCAAATGCCGCCCGCCGAACAACCGCACGCCCACGCCCAACGAGGTCGACCAGTGCTGGGACTACCTGCGGCGGCAGATCGAGATCATTCGCCCGAAAGTCATCGTGACGCTCGGTGGGCCGGCGATGAAGATGCTGCTGAACACCCGCGACGGCATTACCCGCATGCGCGGCACGTGGCACACTTATGACGGCCTAGCGCCGCACGGGCCGCCGATCCCGCTCATGCCGACCTTCCACCCCGCCTACCTGTTGCGGGCCTACACACCCGATAACCGGCGAAAAGTGTGGTCCGACCTGCAGAAGGCGATGGAGAAACTGGGTTTGTGACCAGGAAAGCCACCACGGATGACATGGATCTCACGGATGAGATTACGTGTCCCCGTTTAGCGGCGTGCCCGCAGGGCCGCCTTCTGATTTGCGGAACGTCCCCCGCGAGATCACCGACGGAATCAAGCCCACCGTGGCAACCCGTCGATGATTGAATAGCCGGGGCCGATAAGCCTGCCAAAGGAGTGGTCGGCCATGCGTGAAATGACGAAACGGATTGCGTCACCCGTCTCGCCCCGAACCGAGTCGATGAAGCGGATGTACCGCCGGGCCGTCGCCAACTGGGCGTTCGACCTGCTTGCGCACCGGCCGGCCGCCGTTTGGCCGGATTGTGACGCCGAGGCGGACCACACCGATCGCGACTGGCGAAAGCTCTACGCGGGCGACATTCTCGACGATTGAGTTATCGAACATTCTCGATTGGCGTTCGCGAATCGCCGATTAACTAAGAGGTGGCCGGTCTGCCATGCGCGACCCGACCCCGCACAGGCGATCAGCCGAAACCAACCGGCGATCGCCAATCGCAAAACGAACATCGACCTCCCCCCAGTGACCCGTTATGGGACAACTCTCCTCCAGTGTCGGTCTGATCAGCGGGATCGATATCGCCTCGCTGGTCGATCAGTTGATCGCGGTCGAGGCTCGGCCGATCGCGCTGATCGACTCGCGCAACACGGTGCTCAACAGCCAGAGCGTCGCGCTGCAGGAGATCAACGCTAACCTGCTGTCGCTCAAGCTGTCCGCCGAAGGATTCACGAGCGAACAGGTCTTCAACTCGACCAGCATCAGCACGTCGAACGAATCGGTGCTGACGGCCTCGGCCGGGTCATCCGCCATCCCCGGTGCGTACGACTTCGTCGTGTCGCGGCTGGTGTCGTCGCAGCAGTCAATCACGCGCGGGTTCACCGACGCGGACAACGCCGCCATCGCCCCGGCCGGCGGCACGCTCACGTTCGAGTCGGCCGCGGCCCGCCTCGACACCAACACCGATCTATCACAACTGAACGGCGGCGACGGCGTGACACGCGGCAAGATTCGCATCACCGACCGCACGGGCGAATCGGCCGTCGTCGACCTCAGCCGGGCGCTGAACGTCGACGACGTCATCGAAGCGATCAACAACGCCGAAGACATCAACGTCTCGGCAAGCGTCAACGGCGACGGCTTCGTCCTGACCGACAACACCGGTTCGACCACGACCGCGCTGGCGGTTGCTGAGGTCAGTGGCGGCTCGACGGCCGCGTCGCTTGGCCTGAACGTCGCGGCAGTGGACGCGACGCTGACCGGCAGCTCGATCAACACGGTCGGCCGCGACTCGGCGCTCAGCGTGTTCAACGACGGCAACGGCGTGCGCATCCTGTCCGCGCAAGACGACCTGGAGATCACGACGCGCGATGGCAACACCTTTAACGTCGACCTGGCCGGCGCGGTGAGCATCGACGACGTGATCGACGCGATCGAGATCGCCGTGACGCTGCCGCCCGAGGCCGTCTCGATCGCGTCGATCACGTCGTCGATGCTCACCGCGCCGGCCAGGTCGACGTTAAAGGTGTTGCCATCGCGCGTCGTGATCTCCAGGTCG
>JANQSF010000061.1 GCA_028284155.1 Phycisphaeraceae bacterium | reverse complement strand
GCTTTGCAAAGTGTGTCGAAGGGTGAACGGGGCACGCGACTTCGTTCTGCACACTTTGCAAAGCCAAAGTGTGGCACCCAGAGCCCGAAGAGACAAGGTAGACACACCCCTAGCCGACGGTACACTCCTGGCAACATGGCCAGGGTCGATCAAAAACACAAGCCGGACAAGCGTCAGGCCGCGGCGATCCGTCGCGCGTTGTTGCGTTGGTACGACGCGCACCATCGGCCGATGCCCTGGCGGGTCAGCCCCGCCGACGCCGCGCGCGTCGCGCCCAATCCGTATCACGCGCTGGTCAGCGAGGCGATGTTGCAGCAGACGCAGGTCGCGACCGTGCTGCCTTACTTCGAGCGATTTGTCGAACGCTGGCCGACCATACACGACCTGGCGTCAGCCGATGAGCAGGATGTCTTGACCCAATGGCAGGGGCTCGGCTACTACCGCCGTGCGCGGAGTCTGCACGCCGCGGCCAAGGCCGTTGTCAACGACCACGACGGCGACGTGCCGAACGACGTGGCTCAACTGCTGACCCTGCCGGGGGTGGGACGGTACACCGCGGGGGCAGTGGCGTCGATCGTGTTCGGGCGACGTGCGCCGATCCTCGACGGCAACGTCGCACGCGTCCTGTCACGCTGGTTCGCGATCGAGGACTCGATCGACGAGCCGGTCACGCGCGATCGGCTGTGGTCGCTGGCCGAGCGATTGCTGCCCAAAGCGAAGCGTCTGCCGCCCCAAGCAAAGCCACCGATTCCAAGCAATGGGGCAGGCGCTCTTGTCGGCCGGATTACGAAGGCAGACACGCCTGTCTGCCCCACTTCGGGCCGGGTAAACCCTTGCGGCGACTTCAACCAGGCGATGATGGAGTTGGGGGCGCTGGTTTGCACACCGAAGCGGCCGACCTGCCTCACCTGCCCAGTTCGCGCGCAGTGCGTTGCCTCATTACGCGGCAATGTTGAGGACTTTCCCCAACGGTCCAACCGGGTGAAGGTCAGCGCGGTCGAGCACCACGTCCTGGCCGTCGCGCGACGCGGTCGTTGGCTGATTCAGCAACGACCGGACGGTGGCCTTTGGGCGGGCATGTGGCAGTTGCCCACGGCCGAGTCGCTCGACGCCCGTGCCGATTCCGCCGCCGTGTCGACCTGGGCGAGTGGGGCGCTCGGCCTGCAAACCGACGACCTGAACGAGGTCGATCGGTTTGTCCATCAAACCACGCATCGCCGGATCACGTTCGTTGTTTGGCGGCCCGGCCGCGTGACCGGCCGAGTGCGCCGCGATGGCGGGCGTTGGTGCGCGACGGGCAAACTTGGCAGTTTGCCCATGTCAAACGCGCAGCGAAGGATCGTATCGGCCGTCACCAAGCCGCGGTAAGAACCGTCTTGCTACAGGCAAAGTGCGACGTTTGACGGGGCACGACACGACGACCCGACGGGGCATCCCCTAATGTCCAACTGACACTTGACGCATCGGGCATCGGCGTCGTATGCTCGGCCCCTTGGTTCGGCGTCTGTCTCGCCCCGCGTCGGACCATCGATCAGGATGCAGCCCGGCTGGCCGACTGGCCGGTAAAGACCCAACAACAAGCGACTTGCGATGACAGGCCGGGTGTGCTGCGGCCGGCGACGTCGTCACGGATATCGCCCTGAAGCAAGTCGTGGCCGACGACTGGCGACCCTGTCGCCGAGGCCTCGCCGACGACGAACCCGATTCGGACGGCACAAGAATTGCACTTGGCTAAACCTGCCTGCAACCCTGGAACCTGTCATGCGCGTCTTCATGCTCGGCTGGGAATTCCCGCCCTTTATCAGCGGCGGCCTCGGCACGGCCTGCCACGGGCTGACGCGCGCGCTCAGCAGGGCCGACGTCGATGTGACGTTTGTCATCCCTAAAGCGATCGGCGGCGAGTACCAGTCGTCGCACGTCCGCCTGCTCGCGCCGCAAGCCGACGAGCCGCAGACCGAGGTGAGCGGCGGGCCTCGCTCGCCCGAAGCCGTGGCCAGTACGTACGCGCTCGACCGCGATGAAACGCCGGACCTGGAGAACGTGACGTTCAAGGCCGTGCCGTCGCGATTGATCAACCCCTACCAACAGGTCGCGCCCGACGGCACGGTGATCGACATGGGGCCGACCGGCGCTGCACCAGGCGGCGCGCCGATCGGCGTGCTGGGCATGGGCGCGTCGGGCGGACACGCCGATGGGGGCACCGGCGGCGAGGGGCCGCAGTGGGTGCCGGGCGCGGGCCTGCATTACGGCGGCGACCTGATCGCTGAGACGGCGCGATACGCAAGGCTCTGCGTCGACCTCGCCCGCGGCGAAACGTTCGACGTCATCCACGCGCACGACTGGCTGACCTACCCGGCCGGCCTGGCCGTCGCGGCGCTGACCGGCAAGCCGCTGGTCGTCCACGTCCACTCGACCGAGTTCGATCGGGCCGGCGAAAACGGCAACTCGGCCGTGTCCGACATCGAGCGGCGCGGCATGCGGGGCGCGATGAAGGTCGTCTGCGTGTCTTACCTGACCAAGCGCATCGTCGAGCACCGCTACGGCATCGACGCGAGCAAGGTGCAGGTCGTTTACAACGGGATCGAGAACGGTCCGATGGGCAACGAGCCGACGCCCGCGTCGCGCGCGACCATCCGGCGGGGCGACAAGGTCGTGCTGTTCCTCGGCCGAATCACCATGCAGAAAGGCCCGGAGTACTTCGTCCGCGCAGCCAAGAAAGTGCTGAGCGTGACGGACAACGTCAAGTTCGTTATGGCCGGCTCGGGCGACATGGTCAAGGACGTGATCGACCTGGCCGCCCGAGAAGGCATCGGGCACAAAGTGCTGTTCACCGGCTTCCTGCGCGGCCGCGACGTCGAACGCGTCTTCAAGATGGCCGATGTGTACGTCATGCCGTCGGTCAGCGAGCCGTTCGGCATCGCCCCGCTCGAGGCGATCAGCCACGACGTGCCGGTGATCATCTCCAAGACCAGCGGCGTGGCCGAGGTGCTCGAACACGCGCTGAAAGTCGATTTCTGGGACGTGGACGAGATGGCCAACAAGATCGTGGCCGTGTTGCGTCACCCGCCGCTGTCCACGACGCTCCGCGAGCACGCCGACCTGGAAGTCCGCAACCTCACATGGGACGGCGCAGCCGAACGCTGCGTGAAGGTCTACCAGGAAGCGGTCGATACGATGCCGGGGTGAAAGTCGAAAGTCAAGGGTCGTCGCGCTTGTCTGACCTTCGACTTTCGACCTTTGACCTTCGACTTCCCCTACCCCGTCTCCGGCATGAACGTCGGCATCATTACGCCTTCGGGGTCACGCCAAGCGCCGCGGCATTGGGCGACGTGCAGTTCGCAGTTGACCGCGCCCCACGCGTACATCGTCTTTACGAGTTCGCCGCGCTG
>JANQSF010000023.1 GCA_028284155.1 Phycisphaeraceae bacterium | reverse complement strand
GCAATCGGGGGGGCGATCCGGGGGGTTCGAGTGTGTTGCGCTGGGCGTGCCACACGCGTGGACGTACCGCGGGCAAGTGCTGCCGACGGACGAACGCGTGACGGTGCAGGCGGTGGTGACCGGTCTGGACGACGCGACGCGGACGCTCTCGGCCGACGGGTTCTTGAGTGTCGACGGGCGGGTGATTTATCAGATGGACGGGTTCGCGGTGCGGGTGGTGGGTTGACAACTGTGTCAACTGTCCCCTGACCGCCGGAAGGCGGCCCTGCGGGCCTGCCGCTAAACATGCCCCCGCGCGACCGACCTCGATAGCGTCCTCCGTGCCTCCGTGCCTCCGTGCCTCACCGCTACAATGCCCGCCTGCCCATGAACTACAACCGCGTCCATATCGAGTCGATCGGGTACGAGCTGCCGCCCAACGTGGTGACGTCGGACGAGTTGGAGCAGCGGATCGCGCCGGTGTACGAGCGGCTGCACGTGCCGCCGGGTCAGCTTGAGGCGCTCACGGGCATCGCCGAGCGACGCTGGTGGGACGAGGGGCACGCGCTGTCCGACGGCGCAGCCGCGGCTGCGCGTAAAGCGCTCGAGCAGTCGCACGTCAAGCCGAAGGACATCGAAGCGTTGGTCTACACCGGCGTGTGCCGCGAGCACTTCGAGCCGGCCACCGCTTGCGCCGTGGCTGAGAAGCTGGGCGTCTCGGACGACACGTTCGTGTACGACCTGTCTAACGCCTGCTTAGGCGTGCTCAACGGCATCATCGACATCGCCAACCGGATCGAGCTGAAGCAGATCAAGTGCGGCATGGTCGTGTCCTGCGAGTCGGCCCGAGAGATCAACGAGATCACCATCCAGCGCATGCTCGACAACCCGACGATGGACGAGTTCACGTCTTCGCTGGCGACGCTGACCGGCGGGTCGGGCGCCGCGGCCGTGCTGCTGACCGACAAGTCGTTCACGCTCTCGCGCCGGCGCAAACTGCTGGGCGGTGTGAGCAAGGCCGCGCCGGAGCACCATCGTCTGTGCCGATGGGGCGTGACGCTCTCACCCATTGAGATGGGCAAGATGCTGTTCTCGCCCGACAAGCTGCGCATGGCTGTGCGCGACGCGCTGTCGCCCGACGGCATCCCCGCGGCAGTCAAGGACCTGATGACCAACGAGCACCTGCCGCCCGTGTTGGCCAAGATGCTGCCCAGCGAGAAATTGCCCAACGCCCTGACGCAGGTGATGAAGACCGACTCGGTCGCGGTGCTGAAGCACGGCGTCGAGCTTGGCGTCCGCACGTGGGGTGCGTTCCTGGGCGGCATGGGCTGGGCACGCGATCAGGTCGACAAGGTCATCTGCCACCAGGTCGGGTCCGGCCACCGCGAGGTGATCCTGCGCGAATTGGGCATCCCGCCCGAGAAGGAATTCCCGACGTACCCGTATCTGGGCAACATCGGCACGGTCTCGCTGCCCTTGTCCGCCGCGTTGGCTGAACAACGTCGCTTCCTCAACCCGGGCGACCGCGTCGGTTTCCTAGGCATCGGCAGCGGCCTGAACTGCCTGATGATCGGTTGCGAGTGGTAGCGCAGGCCGCTTGCGGCTTGGCGCGTCGTCGACTCATGACTATCACCGGCTGCGATCACCGTTTCTCACACATCCGCATCGAACCCAACGTCTCGGCCAACCCCTACCGTAACACTTCACCATGGCCGGCGACGTGTTTCCCCATCCCGACGAATCGTTTTTCTACGACCACGCCGGCCTGAGGATGCACTACGTCGATGCCGGACCGCGCGACGCGCCGCCCGTCGTCATGCTGCACGGCAACCCGACGTGGTCATTCTACTACCGCGGGCTCATCGACGCCCTGCGCGGCACGCACCGCTGCGTTGTGCCCGACCATATCGGCATGGGGTTGAGCGACAAGCCGCGCGAGACGCATTACGACTACACACTCGAACACCGCGTGCTCGACGTCGGTCGGCTGATCAATCACCTGAAACTCGGCGACGACATCACGCTCGTCGTTCACGACTGGGGCGGCATGATCGGATTCGCCTGGGCGGTGCGAGAAGTCGAACGGGTCAGGCGGATCGTCGTGATGAACACGGCGGCATTCCGGTTGCCCAGCACGCAGCCGTTGCCCGTCGAGTTGAAGCTGTGTCGTTCGCCGATCGGGCCGATGCTCGTGCGTGGGTTGAATCTGTTCTGCAGGGGCACGGTGCGCAAGGGCGTGGTCATGCCGTTGGCTGGCGACGTGCGTTCGGCGTATCTCAAGCCGTACGACTCGTGGGCCAACCGGGTGGCGGTCATGCGGTTCGTGCAGGACATCCCGCTGGCCGACGACGACCGCGCGATGCCGATCGTGCGCGAGGTTGAAGACGGGTTGCACAAGCTCAGCGACAAGCCGACCATGATCTGCTGGGGGATGAAGGACTTTGTGTTTACACCGAAGTTCCTAGACGAATGGGTCGAACGCGCGCCGTGGGCGGTCGTGCATCGTTTTGACAACGCGGGTCACCTCGTGCTGGAAGACGAGGCGGAGGCGATCGTCGCGCTTGTCCAATCGTTTATGAATGTATGACGACTCATGATTCAGCCAACATCGCGTCCCACCTCTCCGCGGCCGCCGCTTCTCGGCCTGATGTGCGCGCTGTGGTCATGGCGGAGTCGGGCCGATCGTACACGTACGCGGAACTCGACCAGCGCAGCGATGACGTGGCACGTGGGCTGATGGAGGTCGGCGTCGGCCCGGGCATTCGGGCCGTGCTGCTGGCGCCGCCAAGCCTCGACTTCTTCACGCTGGTGTTCGCCCTGTTCAAGACCGGCGCGGTGATGGTCTGCATTGACCCGGGCATCGGCGTGAAGTACCTCAAGCAATGTCTGGGCGAGGCGGAGCCGAGCGCGTTCATCGGCGTGGCCAAGGCTCACATCGCACGTCGGTTGTTCGGCTGGGCGAAGCAGACGCTCAAGACCAACATCCGCGTCGGCGGTTGGGCGCCGCTGCTCGGTTGCGACCAGACGCTGGAAGGTTTGCGCAAACGCGGCGCGTCGTCGAATCACGCGCTGCCCAGCAGCGCCCCGAACGACGACGCGGCCATCCTGTTCACCAGCGGATCGACCGGTCCGCCCAAGGGCGTCGTCTACACGCACGCCAACTTCCAGGCGCAGGTCGAGGCGTTGCGTTCCGAATTCAACATCGAACGCGGTGAGGTCGATCTCTCGACGTTCCCGCTGTTCGCCCTGTTCGCCCCGGCGCTGGGCATGACGGCGATCGTGCCGCAGATGGATTTCACGCGGCCGGGCAGCGTCGACCCCCGGAAGGTGCTCGGGCCGGCGCAGGAGTACGAAGCGAACAACCTGTTCGGCTCCCCCGCGCTGCTCAAGCGGGTGGGTGAATACGCGATGAATGCAACGTCCGAGGCCGGGCAACTCAAGTTGCCATCACTCAACCGCATCGTCAGCGCCGGCGCGCCCGTGCCCGCATCGGTGATCGAGATGGTGACCAACATGCTCAGCGACGGCGCGCAGGTGCATACGCCCTACGGCGCGACCGAGTCGCTACCGGTCTCCACGATCGGCAGCGACGAGATTCTTGGCGAGACAGCGAAGCTGACGGATCAAGGCAAGGGCGTCTGTGTCGGCCGACCGGTTGCGTCGATCGACGCGCGTGTGATCCGCATCACCGACGACCCGATCGACACGTGGTCGGACGACCTGCTGGTGCAGACGGGGACCATCGGCGAGATCGTCGTGCGCGGGCCGCAGGTGACTCGCACGTACTTCAACCGGGACGAGCAGACTCGCCTGGCCAAGATCGCCGCGCCGCAGCACGGCGACGGCGCGTTCTATCACCGGATGGGTGACGTCGGTTATCTCGACGAGCAAGGGCGATTGTGGATGTGTGGGCGAAAGAGTCAGCGTGTGAAGACGGCTGAAGGCGACCTGTACACCGTGCCGTGTGAGGCCGTGTTCAACACCCATCCCGATGTCGCAAGAACGGCGCTCGTCGGTATTCAGATCGGTTCGTCGCAGGGCGGTGTCAGGCCGACGGTTTGTGTCGAACTGGTCCATCCCGGCGCGGCTGACAATCGCGGAACGATCCGCAAGGACTTACTTGACCTTGCATCGAAGCACGACCACACGCGTTCGATCATCGACGTGCTTTTCTATGACGGCTTATTCCCCGTCGACATCCGCCACAACGCCAAGATCAACCGCGAGCAACTTGCACGCTGGGCGACCCGCAAGATGAAGGGGCTGCGCCCATGAAAGCGCTCGTCACCGGCGGCGGCGGGTTCCTCGGCGGCGCGATCGTGCGCCGGTTGGTCGAGCGTGGCGACACGGTCCGCACGTTGCAGCGCGGCGACTACGCGTGGCTGGACAAGTTGGGCGTCGGTGTGCGTCGTGGCGACGTGGCCGACCGCGACACGGTGCGTGACGCGGTGCAGGGGATGGACATCGTCTACCACGTCGCCGCCAAGGCCGGCGTGTGGGGCCCGCGCGACGATTACTGGCAGGCCAACTACCAGGGCACAGCCAACGTGCTGGGTGCCTGCCTGGCGCACGGCGTGTCACGGCTGGTGTTGACCAGTTCGCCGAGCGTCGTGTTCGATGGGAAGAACCAGTCGGGCGTGGACGAGTCGGTGGACTACCCCGACAAGTATCTCGCCGCGTATCCCGAGACAAAGGCGCTGGCGGAGCAGACCGTCCGCCACGGCGGCGGTGACGACCTGGCAACAGTGTGCTTGCGCCCGCACTTGATCTGGGGGCCGAACGACCCGCACCTGGTGCCGCGCATCCTCGACCGCGCGCGCGTCGGCAAGCTCAAACTGGTCGGCGACGGGTCGAACAAGGTTGACTCGACGTACATCGACAACGCCGCGTACGCGCACGTGTTGGCCGGCGACGCGCTGTTGCGCGACGGGCCGAGCGCGGCGTGTCACGGCAAAGTCTATTTCATCAGCAACGACGAGCCGCTGACCATGCGCGACCTGTTGGACCGCATCCTCGATGCGGGCGGGTTGGGGCCGGTCAAGAAGACCGTCTCGCCGAAGGTCGCGTACGCGGCTGGAGCTGCGTTTGAACTGATGTACAAGCTGTTTCGGGTCAAGCGCGAGCCGATCATGACGCGGTTCGTCGCGAGACAATTGGCGACCGATCACTGGTTCGACCTGTCGGCCGCGCGGCGTGACTTCGGTTACGAGCCGGTCGTGAAGCAGGACGAGGGTTTCGACCGCTTGGCGCGGTCGTTGCGCGACCGCATTTAGCCGCGTCGCTTGCGACGCGCTACGGACGTTGTTTTGTCTACGGAAACAGGCGTGACGCCGACACGCGTCGCAAGCGACGCGGCTAAATGGGTGAGTTACATCGAGTGATATGACCGACATCCGCGATCCAACCTGGCGACCTGTGCCCGCCGCGACCGATCCCCTCACTTCCGCCAATGCGGTCGAGTGCGGCGATGCGTGTCTGGACGTCTTACGCGTTCGGCTCGATGTCGATAACAGCGAGGTCGCGCGGTGCGAGTCGTTGCTGACGGACGACGAACGCACGCGAGCTGCGCGGTTTCGGTTTGACGACAAACGACGAGAGTTCACGGTGACGCGGGCGGCATTGCGGCGCGTCCTGTCTCTGTGGTTTCTGGATGGCTCAGACGACGCGGCGCGTGGGATCACGTTGAAATCAGGGTCGCACGGCAAGCCGTTCTTGGAAGCGCCGCTAGACGGTCACGACGCACGGTTCAACGTGTCACATTCGGCCGACATCGCGTTGATTGCCGTCGCGACCGGCCGCGCGGTGGGGGTCGATGTCGAACATACCGGTCGCACGAGCGACCTGTTGCGATTGGCGGAGCGATACTTCTCGCCAAATGAGTCGGCGGCATTGAATGCGTTGCCGAGTGACCGGCAACGACTCGGCTTCTTCAATTGCTGGACGCGTAAAGAGGCGTACCTCAAGGCGATTGGGCGGGGGATCACGTTGGGGTTGAGTCGATTTGATGTGTCGTTGCGACCTGGGGATGAGCCGCGGTTGATCGAGACGCGTCACGATGCGGACGACGCACAACGCTGGTCAGTTGTCGACCTTCCGTTGGGGGGTGAGTACGTGGGAGCGGTGGTGGTCGCAATGCAAAATGCAAAATGCAAAATGCAAAATGCGGAGGTGCGGTTGTGGGAGGTTTGAGCGCGCTTCGCGGTCGCCCGTAGGGCGGGCCTTTGGGTGACCCGCGCTAAGCCGCAAGCGGCGGGGGAGGTTAGACGTAACCAAGAACTTGCGCGACGTGGTCTGTGTCGACGGGTGAGATCACGCCGCGTTCGGTGACGATGGCGGTGATCAGGTCGTTGGGGGTGACGTCGAAGGCGGGGCTGTAGGTCTTGACGTTATTTGGCGCGGTGCGTTGGCCGAAGCCTTCGGTGATCTCGCTGGCTGCGCGTTCTTCGATCGGGATGTGTGAGCCGTCGGGGATGGCCATGTCGAACGTCGAACTGGGCGCGGCGACATAGAACGGGATGGCGTGGTGGTGGGCGAGCACCGCCAGGTTGTAGGTGCCGATCTTGTTCGCGGCGTCGCCGTTGGCGGCGATGCGGTCGGCGCCGGTGATGACCAGTTGCACCTTGCCCTGCCGCATGACGTGCGCAGCCATGTCGTCGCAGATGAGTGTCACGTCGACGCCGGCCGACTGCAACTCGTACGCCGTGAGTCGCGCGCCCTGCAGCAGCGGGCGTGTCTCGTCGGCGTAAACGGTGATCGGCAGGGCCCGTTGGTGTGCGAGGTACATGCCGGCCGTGGCTGTGCCGATGCCGCCCGTGGCCAGTGCGCCGGCGTTGCAGTGGGTGAGCAGACCGGCCCGACCGGGTTGCTGCGACGCGCCGGGCGAGTCGGCGCCGGACATGGCCTGTTCGATCAGCGGCAGCGTGTGCTCGCCGATTTGCAGGCACATCGCCTCGTCCTCCGCGTGGATCGCTTTCGCCTCGGTCAGCAGCGCTTCGGGCGTGCAAGGCTTGACCTGCTGCATCCGGTCGAGTGCCCAGAACAGGTTGACGGCTGTGGGTCGGCTGGTCGCCAGGTGGTCGGCTGCGCGTTTGAGCGCGGCGCGCGTGTCGGCTTCGCTAGTCGTGCCTCGCACACCGACGACGCAGCCGAACGCCGCGGCGATGCCGATGGCCGGCGCGCCGCGGACGCTGAGTCGTTTGATCGCGTCCCACACCGACTGCACGTCGCGACACTCAAGGAAGACCTGTTCGTTGGGCAGCCGGGTCTGGTCGAGCAGTCGCAGGTGGCCTGTCGTTGCGTCGCCGACCCACTCGATGTGTTGAAGGCCGAGCAGTTGTTGGATGTTGGGTGTGTCAGGCATGTCGTTGTGTTGGAGTTGTGTGGTGACACGGAGAAAGGCGGCCCCTCCGGGGGCGAGCACGCCGCTAAACGGGCGGTGTTGCGCTTGTGTCAATCAATGTCAGGCCGCTGGCGGGATTAGCAGTGCGACGCCGCTGTTGACGGCGTTAAACCCGACGTGCGTGACGATACAAGGCCAAAGGCTGCCCGTCTTTTCGTAGAGCCAACCAAGGATGACGCCGAGGACGAACAGGCCGGGCAACGGCTGCCACGGGTCGAAGCCGTGTACGACGGCGAACAGGGCGGCGGCGAGGAGGATGATCGGCCAGCGAACTTCCATCAGGACAACCGGCCATCGACCTGCCTTGACAAAGAATGGCCAGGTGTTCCCGCTGTCGAAAACCGTCAGCAGTGTTGATTGAACGACGCCGCGGAATATGACCTCCTCAAGAAGTGGCGCGACGACTGTCGCGCTCACGAGTAGCAGTATGAGTCCAAGTTGCGAGTCCGACTCCTGCATGACGGTCAGCAACTTGTGCCCGACGGGCGGCGGCTCGTGTCCGACCATGTGGCCAACAGCCGTGGCGACGGTGATCGTCCACCAAACGAGCGCGACGCCGATGACCAGCGCGGCCAAGCCGTAGCCGAGGTCGCGCAACGGGTGCGAAAGCGCAAGGCCGAACGTCTGCCAACCCTTGTCGCGCAGGCAGACGCGGACGACGGCGAAAAGAACAAGCGGCCCTTGTGCGACGGCTTGTGTGGCCAGCACGCGCAGCGCGGTGTCGAGCGTGTCGCCCTCGTTCATCGCTTCGATGCCGCCCATGGCTTGGATGACGGCGACGGCGGCGACCTGGCCGATCAGGAACAAGGCGAGTGCGAGCGCCGCGTCGATCCCGTCGAATTTGACGCGGTCGGGCACGTCGATCACAAAGACATCGCGTCGCCACCAGCCGCGCCAGGCAATGATCGTGAGCGCGATCACGGCGAACGGCGTCGTCCACGTGAGCATGATCAGGATGTCGTCCGGCAGGTCGAACATGATCAGGGTTATAGCGGCAATGGGGTGCTGAGGGTGGTGCGGCAATCCGGGCATTCGGAAAGGCCCGGCTCGTTTGCGCCACGATCGCGGTGTGTTCAGGAGATTCGCGAATGTTTTGCGTTCGCGTCTTGTCCCGCGGCGGGGGCGGCCTAAGGTAATAGATTCGGCTTTGCGAACCCTGGGACCCCCGATGTCGTTCATTCAAGCCTGGGCGCCCTACTTCGACAGTGCCGCGCGGACGCGCGGCCGACGGCTACACATGGAAGAGGCGGTTTCGACCGAACCGGTCGAGCCCGGCCCCGGCGTGCGTGCGCAGGTCGCGGACGAGCAGACGCACACGGTGACGATCAACGGCGACGGCGCGACGGCTGAGGCGCACTGCACGTGCGAGCGTTTTGCGTCCGGCCGATACTGCGAGCATGTGTGGGCGACGCTGCTTCAGGTGCAGCAGCGCGGCGTGCCGCGGCCGACCGACGACAGTGCGGCTGACGACGCGGCGGGGCTTGACCCGGCCGACGTACTCAAGCCGCCCGGCCCGCCGAAGGCGCGCAAGCGGCGTGATCAACCGCAAACCAAGCAACGCAAAGACCCGCAGTGGATGGCTCGGCTGGCGTTGGTGCGCCCGCTCGGCAGCGAGACGCGCACCGACCCGCGTGATCTGGTCGTCGAGCATCGGCAGGTGTGTTACGTCATCAGCGTCGAGTTGTCTGTGCGGCATCAGGGGCTGGTGGTCGAGTTCCGTCAGCGGCAGGCCAAGCGGAGGGGATGGGGCCACCTCAAACGATATTCGCTGACGCGCGAAGCGGCGGCGCGATTGCCCGATGGTGACGACCGCGAGTTGTGCGCGCTGATCCTCGGCGCGGCCTGGGTCGATGAGTTCGGCGTCGGCGCGCGGTACAACGACGGCAAGGGGCGCGACGCGTACCGCATCTCGCCCGGTGCGCGGCGGGGCATGCTCAAGCGACTGATCGAGACGGGGCGTTGCTACCTTGACCAAGGTCAGGGCGAAGAACCGACCCTCTTGAATTGGGCGGGTGACGACGCGTGGAATCTCTGGCTGGTCGGGCGACACGACGAAGAAGACGGCGGGCTGAACGCGACGGTCGAACTGCGCCGTGGCGACGACGTGATGCCGATCGCCGAGCCGGTGTTGCTGTTGGGCGGCGCGGACGGCCTGGTGTGTTATGGCGAGCAGGCCGCGCCGCTAGACGATGGCGAGGCCTTCGGCTGGGCGGGGCTGTTCCGCGACGAGTTGCGTCTCCACGGCGAGGGCAAGCCGATTCACGTCAAGAGCGGCGAGGTCGAGGCATTTCTGGATCGTCTGTATCGCGTACCGCAACTGCCGCCGATCGACCTGCCGTCCGCGGTGCGGCGTGAAGAGCGCGTGGTCGATCCTCGGCCGCACCTTTCGCTGACCAGCCCGCCCGCGAATTCACCCAATAAGAACACGCTGACTGCTCGCGTGTGGTTCGACTACGCGGGGCAGACGGTTGGGCCCGACGTGCCCGGCGCTTACATCGTGCCGCACGGCGAGCAGGCCGGCGACGCGTCGGGCGACGACGACTCGGCCGTAATCAAACGCGACACGCTGTTCGAGCGGGATTGCGTGGCGATGCTCGGCGACCTTGGCCTGCGGGCCAACCCGGTCGACAGCGACGAGCCGTTGACATTGCGCGCCCCGTTGCTGCCGCAGGTCACGGGTGAGTTGGCGGCGAGCGGTTGGGTCGTGACGGCCGATCAAAGCGCGCTGCGCACCGCGGCCGCGCCGAAACTCAGCGTCAAGAGCGGCATCGACTGGTTCGAGCTGCACGGCAGCGTGACGTTCGAGACGGACGAAGGCGAGCAGGTCGTCGACCTGCCAGCCGTCTTGGCCGCGGCGCGGCAGGGCAAGACGATGGTCGAACTCGACGACGGGTCGCACGGCATGCTGCCGCACGAGTGGCTCACGCAGCACGGGTTGCTGACGTCGATTGGCGAACTCGAAGACGACCACGTGCGGTTCACCAACTCGCAGGCGGCGTTGCTCGACGCGCTGCTGGCTGAGCAGGAACTGGTCGACGTCGACGATCGGTTCGCGCAGATGCGTCAGCAACTTCGGACTTTCGACAAGGTCGAGCCGCTGCGGGAGACCGCGTCGTTCGCCGGTGAGTTGCGTGCGTACCAGCGCGACGGGCTGGGTTGGCTGGGCTTTCTGCGCACGTTCGGGCTCGGCGGCGTGCTGGCGGATGACATGGGCCTGGGCAAAACGGTTCAGGTCCTGGCCATGCTCGTCGCGCGGTACAAGGACCAGGCCAACGGCGACGGCGAATCGCCGGACACAGACCGCACAGGCCCGACGCTCGTGGTCGCGCCGCGGAGCGTCGTGTTCAACTGGCTCGATGAGGCAGGCCGATTCGCGAACGACCTGCGCGTGGCGGATTACAGCGGGTCGGACCGGCACGGTCTGCGTGACAAGTTCAGCGAGTACGACGTAATCGTGACGTCGTATGGCCTGATGCGGCGTGACGCGGCCGAGCTGACGCAGCACACCTTTGATTACGTCGTGCTCGACGAGGCGCAGGCGATCAAGAACCCGTCGTCGCAGGCGGCCAAGGCGGCCCGTTTACTCCAGTGCCGCCACCGCGTGGCGTTGACGGGCACGCCGGTCGAGAACCATCTTGGCGACCTGTGGTCGATCTTCGAGTTCCTGAATCCCGGCATGCTCGGCAGCGCGACACGATTTTCACGCTGGGTACGCGGGGCCGAACGCAAGCCGCGCGGGCGGCAGGCCGTCACGCCGAAATCCGAGGCTGAACGCGCCGCTGAACAGGCTGCGCAGGCTGGCAAGAGCCAGGCGCTGGGCAAGCGCTCGGCCGCGACGAACCTGAAGGTCGCCGAACAGGCGGGCAAGGCCCTTCGTCCGTTCATCCTCCGTCGCACGAAGAACCAGGTGCTCACCGAACTGCCCGACAAGACCGAGCAGACGATCGTGTGTCACATGGAGAAGGACCAGCGCAAGACGTACGACGCGCTTCTCAAGCATTACCGCGCCTTGCTGCTCAAGAAAGGCACTCCCGGAAGTGGCGGCGGCGCAGCGCCGGGCGGCGGTCAACAGACCATGCTGGTGATCGAAGCGTTGCTGCGACTGCGGCAGGCCGCGTGCCACCCTGCGCTGATTGACCCGCAGCGCGAGGACGCCGCCTCTGCCAAACTTGACGTGTTGTTGGAGCAACTGACGGAACTGGTGGAAGAAGGCCACAAGGCGTTGGTGTTCAGCCAGTTCACGTCGATGCTCTCGCTGGTCAAGCCGCGGCTGGACAAGGCCGGGATCAAGTACGAGTACCTGGACGGCCAGACCCGCGACCGGCGGTCACGCGTTGAGCGCTTCCAGGGCGACGACGAATGCCCCGTATTCCTGATCAGCCTGAAGGCGGGCGGGTTGGGTTTGAACCTGACGGCCGCAAGCTACGTCTTCATCCTCGACCCTTGGTGGAACCCTGCCGTCGAGCAGCAGGCCATCGACCGTGCCCACCGGATTGGTCAGACGAATCACGTCTTCGCGTACCGCCTGATCTGCCACGACACGGTCGAGCAACGCATCGCCGAGTTGCAGGACCGCAAGCGTGAATTGGCCGACGCAATCGTCGGCGGCCAGGACAACCTGCTGCAATCGCTGACGCGGGAAGACCTGGAATTGCTGCTGAAGTAGCAACGCAACACTTGAACGCCGATTTGAACCCACAGCCCGTCTCACGTACTACATGGTATAGACCCGCCCCGAACCGGAGCCTCTGCCATGACCAGCCGCCTCGCCGCCGGACTCGCCGTCACTCTGCTCGCTTCGACCGCATTGGCCGACGGACTCGTTCGGCCGCCAATCGCGTACGACGGATCGTTCAACGAGCGGGCGCAGGAGGCGATCATCGTCTTTCACAAGGGGGATGGGTCGACGCCGGCCACACAGGACATGATCCTCAAGATCAGCGTCGAGGGCGACGTGAAGTCGTTCGCGTGGGTCGTGCCGCTGCCCAGCGAGCCGAAGACGGGCAAGGAGGACGCCAAGCTGTTCAAGGAGTTGCACAACTATGTGCAGGCGAGGACGAGGACGCGTGGGAAGTCGGACACGAAGCAGGCCGCGGTCGGCAGTGCCGACAACGAGGCGGCGCCGCTCGCGGCGGTCAAGGTCATTTCGCGTCGCGTCGTCGGCAGCTACGACGTGGCGGTGGTCAAGGAGAACAAGTCGGGTGCGCTCAACGGTTGGCTCAAGGACAACGGGTATCAGCCGATCGAGAACGGGCAGGACGTTGTCGAATTCTATCGTCAGCAGGGCTTCGTCTTCGCGTGTGTCAAAGTGGACAATGCGCAGATCAAGAACGGCGAAGCGGTTGACCTGCACCCGTTGCGGTTCTCGTTCAAGACGGGCGGCCGGGACGGCATCTTCTTCCCGATGCGGCTCACCGGCTTACAGGACAAACCGTTCGACGTGAATCTATACATCTTCTACGACAAGTGGGTCAACGATCGCCTGTCGAAGTTCGGCTACACGCACCGCGGATTCACACTGCGCTGGCGTGACTACGACTCGCGCGCGTGCAAGCCAAACGCCGGCAAGACCTGGTCCGACCCCGGCAACGACCCGTACCTGAAGCACTACGCGCCTTCGTTCCCGACCGTGACGAAGCTGTTCCAGAAGCTGCACCCGGGCAACCGCTACTACCTGACGAACATCTACGCGCGAGGCTTGAAGCCGGGCGACGTACGCGACTGGTCGGGCGACCTGTGGATGTTCCCGTACTACACGAACCGCGACTTCGTGCCCTTCGACGCGCGCCAGGGCGGCCCGGCGGCGGTGGCGTACCCGGGGGCGGGGGCGGAGTAGGTGAGCATGCGGCCGATTGCGTCGGTGATCTCCGCAGTCATCGTCGGCGCCGTCCTCTTTTGTTCAACGGGGTGCGGATGGTTGCTTTATAGCATGGCCGTCTCGGCCAAGAATCACCCGTATTCCATCAGCGGCGTCCGAACCGTGCAGGACTTGCGCGAATGGCTATTGCCGCAAAGTGAGGAACGGAGAATATGGTACGGATTGAGAGCGACCGAACTTTGGGCAAGTCGATACCCGGAAGACAGGGCTGAAGCTCTGCTTCTGTTTCAAGATGCCTGTCACAAGCTTGAGAATGACTGGGGTGGCGAACCGCTATACGGCACGGGTACCACTGCGCGGACGGAAGTGCTCGACGCGATAGAGCGTCGTCGTTCCATCGAGTATCTCCTGATCGGTGGGTATGACGTTGTCGCCAATGGGGCCGCAAGTAGAGTTGATCCCGAGCTACGGTGTGACTACCGGGCGTTGTACGAGCAAATTGAGCCTGATTCGAAGACTGGTGAATTGCACGCGGAATGGCGGAGAATCGGGATCGATAATGGGATTCTTTTCGATCGTGACCGACAGCCGAGTGATCCGCCGCGTGCAAAGCGGTTTCGACCGAAAAGTAGGGTGCGCTTCAGCGCACCACAATGAACGGACGGTTTGCCAGCGATCTTGGTGCGCTAAAGCGCACCCTACGGGTCTTCGTGCCGTTTGACGCGCGCCAGGGCGGCCCGTCGGTGGTGGCGTATCCGGGGGCGGAGTGAGCACTCGCACCCTTCAGTCACCAATCGGGATTCGCGCGCGATAGCCGTTGGTGACCGTCCTCGATGGAATAGTCGAGGTCAGCATCGCCGCGCCCTTCGCTTTGGGCTTTGAAGTAGAACTCCCAACTGCATTGTCTTGCGTACAGGTCGCGCATTGAAAGTTTGTCGGCCTCCTGATCGAAGAAGCACCAAGTGGTCAGGCCGCCGTGCGTGCCGACATAAACTTGTGTTTCATCCTCGGTGTCGGATGTGAATCGAATCATCCAAACGTGGCGACGTTCCTCAGCCGGTGGCCAATAGAGTTCTTGCTTGTCGACAATGTCCATCGTCGTCGGTGGAGCCCCCAATTCACTGGGGTGTTGCAGCCACTGCGACATCGCGGCGAGCGCAGCGAAGTCTGGATCGGCCAACGTGGGCGGGATCCGGTCCGCATGGCCGAGCTCTTCAAGGTACTCCGCGGCCCGGAGCGCGGTGTGCAGGTCTTCGCAGAAGCGAGCCAGCATCTTGAGCCCGCTCTCACTGCCTGACTTCGCCGAAGCCCACGCGGACTCCATCTGTACGTCCTGGCTGGGGTGATCCATCGCGATGGCCATCAGTCGTGAACGTGCATCGTCACTCAGAAACGGCAAGGTCGCAGTGGCGCTGTGCGCGTAGCTGAACTCGTCTGGATCAGAATTGGTCAACCAACTTTCGAGTTGCGCATGGCCTTTGGCGGTGTCGAAGGGGTGGCGGTCCAGTCTCGCGTCTTCGTGATCGTTGATCGACGTTGCGGTGGCGAAGTCGAGATAGGCAACTGTGCCAAACCCGTCGTGCCAGCCGTCGCCAATCGCTTCGCACAGCGCAACCCGCCGCGGGTCATCTTCGTCCATTGAGTTGAAGACAGTCGTCCAGAGGTAGCTGTCAGCCTCAAAGCCCTCAGTGAAGGCGTTGGCGATGACGGCGACTCCGGGCTCAAAGTAGTAGGCGGCCAGCACCTTGAGCGCGCCGAGCAGATCGTCCTTGTCCTCGACGGGTTCAGCCCGTAGCTCATCGAACCTCTGGGCGAGCATCGGCAGCGCTTGAGACCGGATCACATCGAACGCTTCCTGAGTGGCCACGTTCTGCATGAGGTAGCACAGGTATTGAACTGCGGCCACCCGATTGGCCAGTGGTAGGTCGTTCACGTGAGTCAGGGCATCGGCGATAGCTTCGGCGTCCGCGGGTGTCTCGAGCGGCTCATCGATCAAGTCGGACAACGCCTCGTCCAGATCGCCGATCTTGAAGCCACTTTCGATTCCCTTCTGAATCCTGCTCTTTCGGCCGAACATGAGTAACACTCCTGATTGATGATGGGCTTGCTCAGTCTGCGGCATACAACCGAAACAACGCCTGCGTCCCGTCGTCCCCGCCGCCCTCGGCCGCGAGGTTGTTATACAGTTGCTTAGCCAGTGTCAGGCCGGGCAGGTCCAGGCCCATCGACTCAGCGGACTCGATGGCGATCTTCATATCCTTGATGAAGTGCTTGACGTAGAAGCCGGGCGCGAAGTCGCAGTCGAGCATGCGCGGGGCGAGGTTGCTCAGCGACCAACTGCCGGCCGCGCCGCTTTCGATGCTCTTGAGCACGGTCCTGGGGTCGAGGCCTGACTTGCACGCGTAGGCCATGGCTTCGCAAACGCCGAGCATGTTCGACGCGATCGCGATCTGGTTGCACATCTTGGTGTGCTGACCCGCACCGGGCGGACCTTGCAGGACGACGTTCTTGCCCATCAGGTCAAACAACGACTTGGCGCGGTCAAAGGCGTCTTGTTCGGCCCCGACCATGATGGAGAGACGTGCTTCGCGTGCGCCGACATCGCCGCCAGACACGGGCGCGTCGATCGCGCTGACCTGTTTGGCCCGAGCCTGCTGAGCGATGCGCTGGGCGAGTTGCGGGCGGGACGTGGTCATGTCGATGACGACGCTGCCGGGTTTGGCGTGTTCGAGGATGCCGCCCGCGTCCAGGTAGACGGACTCGACGTCGTTCGGAAAGCCGACGATGGTGATGGTCGCGTCGGCCTCGGCCGCGGCCTGGCCGGGCGTGTCGCACCACGTCGCGCCGGCGTCGAGCAGCGGTTGGGCTTTGGCACGGGTGCGGTTGAAGACGCGAAGTGGGTAGCCGGCCTTGAGCAGGTGACCAGCCATCGACGCGCCCATCACGCCGGTGCCGATGAAGGCGATGGCGTTGGGAGGTTGAATCAGCGACATGTGTGGCACGCTCTTGGTGGAAAGTCGGTGGAGTAACTGACGATAACGCACGCGGCCGTGATTGAACAGGTCGAGGTTGTGCGGGGTTTGCAATGGCGACGACTTGCGAGTGAAGCCGGGCCTTTCCGAAGGCCCGGATCAGGCTTGTCAGTGCGATTCGGGCCTTCGGTAAGGCCCGGCTTCACGGACTTTCGGAGATGAATGGACGGCTATGGACCATCGATTTGCGGCTGATGCCCCTTGCGGCGTTGGGCCCGATATCACGATTCTCACGAAATCGGCTCAAGTCGTTTGACAGGGGGATGGACCCCGCTAAACTAAGCGGCTCGCTTGAGGCCGACAACGCCTTGTCAGCGGCGTGAGGCGGCTGAAATCGATGAGGAAGCGGGCCCAAAGCCCTTGACCAGCCATGGATGGCGTTCAATAATGACGGCTCACCCCGAGTGGGCTTGCCTGGTGATGAAACCGTCGATCAGGTGACCCCACCCGCGATGAGCGGGCGGTTGACGCGGCAACGTGTCAGCCACCCGGAAGGCTCGACCGGCTTGGCCGGACGCAGTGAGCAGGCCGGGTCGTTCTTTGACAAGTGGATACAGATTGTCGCGCGATCAATTGATCAATTAGCGTGATAAAACCGAGGCAATTTTTTTGAATCGAGCTCATTTGAGGAGCTGCCCGGTACTTGTCGCTTTGCCGGCGGCAAGACATCGGGTGCTGTGTGTTTATCGTTCACACAGCGGGTCGATGCTGATCTTGATTGACTGGATGACGCAATGCTTTTGTTTGAGGCGTTGTGGTTGAACGTCGGTCCGAGGTTGGTGTGATCAAGCTATTAAGAGCGTACGGTGGATGTCTTGGCGTCCAGAGGCGATGAAAGACGTGGTAGCCTGCGATAAGCCCAGGGGAGCTGGCAAACAAGCTTCGATCCTGGGATTTCTGAATGGGGAAACCCGGCCCTTCGGGGTCATCACAGTCTGAATGCATAGGGCTGTGAGGCGAACGCGGTGAACTGAAACATCTAAGTAACCGCAGGAAAAGAAATCAACCGAGATTCCGTTAGTAGCGGCGAGCGAAAGCGGACAAACCCATAGTGTTGTGAATCGGCTCGAATACCGAACCGTAGAAGGTGATAGTCCTGTAGCAGCATAGTGGGGTAGCCCTCGAGTAGCGTCGGGCTCGTGGAACCCGGCGTGAACATGGGAGGTCCACCTTCCAAGGCTAAATACTCCTGGACGACCGATAGTGAATCAGTAGGGTGACTGAACGATGAAAAGGACCCCGACAAGGGAAGTTCAAAGAACCTGAAACCGTGCGCTTACAAGCGGTCGGAGCGGGCCTTCGGGCCTGTAACGGCGTGCCTCTTGCATAATGAGCCGGCGAGTTAACCTCTGTGGCAAGCTTAAGTCTTAACCAGACGTAGGCGAAGGGAAACCGAGTCTTAAACGGGCGCTGAGTCGCAGGGGTTACACGCGAAACCCGGTGATCTACCCATGGCCAGGTTGAAGGGAGGGTAAAACCTCCTGGAGGACCGAACCCGTTAACGTTGAAAAGTTATGGGATGAGCTGTGGGGAGGAGTTAAAGTCTAATCAAACCGGGAGATATCTCGTTCTCCTCGAAATAGTTTTTGGGCTAGCCTCACGTTACACCCTGCAGGGGTAGAGCGACTGATTGGGGCTGGGGGGTCACCATGCCTACCCACCTCAACCAAACTCCGAATACTGCAGGACTCTGTCGTGGGAGTCAGACTGCGGGGGATAATCTCCGTAGTCAAAAGGGAAACAACCCAGACCGCCAGCTAAGGTCCCTGATCGCATCTAAGTTCTTAAGGAAGTTAGGGTGCCGTGACAGCCAGGATGTTGGCTTAGAAGCAGCCACCATTTAAAGAGTGCGTAATAGCTCACTGGTCGAGGATCCTAGCGCCGATAATGATCGGGAATAAGATGCGAACCGATGCTGCGGACTCGTCTTTGACGAGTGGTAGAGGAGCGTTGCTGTCAGCGGCGAAGCGATACGTCGACGTATCGTGGAGCGGCAGCAAGTGACTATGCCGGCTTGAGTAACGATAAAGCAGGTGAAAATCCTGCTCCCCGAAAGCCTAAGGTTTCCTGGGGAAGGTAAATCCGCCCAGGGTTAGTCGGACCCTAAGTCGAGGCTGAAAAGCGTAGACGATGGACAGCAGGTTAATATTCCTGCACTCTGTTGGGTTAGAAGCAGCGTGACGGACCTCCAAGGTGAGTCGCACGATCAGACGTGTGCGTGCCGCAAGGCCGAGGGCATCTTGACCCCGAAGCTCGTGGAGGAGGTTCCTGGAAATAGCGTCTGTGAATCCCCAACGGACCCGTACCAAAACTGACACAGGTAGGCGTGGTGAATAACCTCAGGGGCTCGAGAGAACGGTTGTTAAGGAACTAGGCAAATTGACCCCGTACGTTCGCAATAAGGGGGCCCTAACGCGTTAAGGCGAGGGCGCAGAGAAAAGGTGCTGGGGACTGTTTATCAAAAACACAGGACTGTGCGAATTCGCAAGATGAAGTATACAGTCTGACGCCTGCCCAATGCCGGAATGTCACGGAAGTAGGTTAGCTTCGGCGAAGCTTACAACCCAAGCACCGGTCAATGGCGGCCGTAACTATGACGGTCCTAAGGTAGCGAAGTTCCTTGTCGGGTAAGTTCCGACGCGCATGAATGGCGTAACCACTGGCACACTGTCTCAACAACCGACTCGGTGAAATAGAAGACGCGGTGAAGATACCGTGTACCCGCGGCAAGACGGAAAGACCCCGTGAACCTTTACTGTAGGCTGATATTGGCCACGACTGCTGCATGCGTAGGATAGGTGGGAGGCTTTGAAACCTGGGTTCCGGCTCAGGTGGAGCCATCCTTGAAATACCACCCTTGTTGTAGTTGTGACCTAACCGCGACCCGTGAATCCGGGCGTGGGACCGTGTTAGCTGGGCAGTTTGACTGGGGCGGTCTCCTCCTAAAAGGTAACGGAGGAGTGCAAAGGTTGGCTCAGCGCAGTTGGAAACTGCGTGTCGAGTGTAAGGGCACAAGCCAGCTTTACTGCAAGACATACTCGTCGAGCAGTCACGAAAGTGGGCCCTAGTGATCCGGTAGTCCCGTGTGGAAGGGCTATCGCTCAACGGACAAAAGGTACTCCGGGGATAACAGGCTGATCGCTCCTGAGCGTCCATAGCGGCGGAGCGGTTTGGCACCTCGATGTCGGCTCGTCTCATCCTGGGGCTGTAGGCGGTCCCAAGGGTTGGGCTGTTCGCCCATTAAAGAGGCACGCGAGCTGGGTTCAGACCGGCGTGAGCCAGGTCGGTCCCTATCTGTCGTGGGCGCAGCAAGCTTGAGAGGATTCTTCTTTAGTACGAGAGGATTAGGAAGGACACACCCCTGGTGCGCCGGTTGGACTGCTAAGTCCACCGCCGGGTAGCTAAGTGTGGCAGGGATAACCGCTGAAAGCATCTAAGCGGGAAGCCCCCCTCAAGATCAGGCTTGCATGCGTGCTTGCACGCGAGAGACCCCACATAGACCATGTGGTTGATAGGCTGCAGCTGTAAGGGCCGAAACGTCCTCAGGTGAGCAGTACTAACGGTCGATCGCTTGATCATACCTACCCCGTACCGACACCCATTCGGTCGGGCCAAGGTCGATCCAGCTCCCCAAACCACGCTCGATTCGAGACCTCGATTCACACGAACGATCAACATGGAAGCCCACGCATTCCAATGCGTGGGTGTCCCAACCCATCCGTGCGATCAATAACGGAAGCCCACGGATTCCATCCGTGGGTCTCCCAAAGCGACAATCTGTCCTCCACTGCCAAACCCAAGGCCGTGGCCGGTGAAAACCGACCACGCCTTTTGCCGGTGACCATAGCGGCGGGGCAACACCTGATCCCATCCCGAACTCAGCAGTTAAGCCCGCCGCGCCGATGATACTGCCACAGCGGGAAAGTAGGTCATCGCCGGCTTAATCAACCCCGCAGCCCACAGGCTGCGGGGTTGTTTTATGCGCCGATCTGCCCACATAGGCCGACCGTCCCGGTCGGCAACGCCCCCACGTCTCAGTGACCACACCGCACCCGTCCCGATCCGACCGATGAAACCGACACGGGGCCCCTTACAATGACATCACAACGAGCGACAAGGAACAATCGCCCTTGCCGCCGCCCGCAAAAAGCCCGCGGATGGCATGCTCGGGGGCATTCCGCGGGATAACCAATCGCAATCAATGCAACCCATGAGATTGAATCGCTCCTTCCCGCTACTCATCACACTGGCCGCGCTGTTCGCGTTCGGCCACATCGCCACCGCCGCGCCCGACCCGATCAAGCCCGATCTGCCCGGCTTCAAGTCGCGCATCGAGCCGTTCCTGTCCAGGTACTGCGTGGATTGCCACGACGACTCGATCCAGAAGGGCGACGTCCGTCTGGACAACATCGACGGCGACCTGATCGCGGGCAAGAGCGTTTCACTGTGGGAGGACGCGCTACGTCGGCTCGAAACGGGCGAGATGCCGCCGAAGAAAAAGAAGACGCAACCGACACCCGCGGAGCGCGACGCCGTTGTCCGCTGGGTGCGTCACGAGTTGAAGAAGCACGTCACCGCCCAGCTCGGCGTGCCCGGTCGAGTCGTCGTTCGACGACTGAGTCGCAACGAATACCGCAACACGATGCGCGACCTGCTGGGGTTGCCTTACGACATCGGCCGCGACCTGCCGCCAGACACAACGTACCACGGGTTCGATCACGTCGCGGCGGTGCAGGAGCTTTCGCGGTCGCAGATGTTGACCTATCTGAACGTCGCGCGCGACGCGATCGACAAGGCGATCGTGAGCGGGCCTCGGCCGATCATGTTCGAGTATCACGCCCAGCCGGAGTTGGACAAGGCGGGCCTGAAGTGGCGGGTGACCAGCCACGGGGTCAAAGAGAATATCGACGCGGTCAAGGCGTTCACCAGCAAGTACCGACGCGGCCGCGGTGAGTCGGCCATGGAGCCGGAAAAATGGCACAGCACGTACCGCTTCGGCATCCGCATCGGCGACGTGCCGGACGAGGCGAAGACCAAGACGGGCATTTGGCTCAAAGCGCCGCGCCGCGCGTACAACGCCAAGGGTGGCGACTGGGGACGGCTCGGCTTCCGCCTGCCATACATCCCACGCGATGGCGGGCTGTATCGGCTGCGCATCAAGGCCGGCGCTTTGCGCAAGCCCGGCCTGGGCACGCCGCTGTTGACCGTCCATGTCTTCAAGAAGCACCTGGCCGACGTCGAGGTCACCGCCTCGGCCGACGACCCGCAGTGGTACGAGTTCGTTTTCGCTGAACGCGACTTGACGGACGTGCAGATCCACTCCGACGACAACCGTTTCGCGAAAACGCCCGTCACCGACATCGTGCTCAACAACGGCTACGAGAATCAGGGCGAACGCCAGGGGCATCGCGGTTGGACGGTGCCGGACGGCGTCGAAATCCCCGGCGTGTTCATCGACGCGGTCGAGTTTCAGGCCAACTTCACGGCCGACTGGCCGCCCGCGCCGCACCGGCGCATCCTGTTCGAGTCACCGCAGCGCAACGACGCCGAGGCCTACGCGAAGCAGGTCTTGACTCGGTTCATGTCCGCCGCGTTCCGCCGCCCGGTCCGCCACAACGAGTTGGCGGGCAAGATGGACCTTTTCCGTGCCGCTTACAAAGCCGAGAGCGACTTTGCTACGGCGATCAAGGAGCCGCTCGTCGCCACGCTCGTTTCGCCGCAGTTCCTGTTCCTGGTCGAAGACAGCGGCGCGGACGAGTCGAAGCGACGCAACCTCACCGGATACGAGTTGGCGTCACGTCTTTCGTACTACATGTGGAGTACGATGCCCGATGCGCCGCTGCTCGACCTCGCGGCGTCGGGCAAGCTGACACAACCCGACGTGCTGAGCGCGCAGGTCGATCGGATGTTGAACGACCCGCGCGCGGCCGCCTTCCACCGCGGGTTCATGTCGCAATGGCTTGGCTTGCGCAAGCTCGACGACGTCATGATCGAGGACGACCGCTGGGTCGTCCGCACGGGGCTGCGCAACGCCATGCGTGAGGAGCCGGCCCACTTCTTCGCCGAGATGTTGCGCGGCGACCACAGCCTGCTCAACTTCATTGTCAGCGATTTCGCGGTGATCAACGAACGCTTGGCGCAGCACTACCGCATCGACGGCGTGTTCGGTCAAGCGTTCCGCAAGGTCGCGCTTCGGCCGGAGCACGCGCGGGGCGGTCTGCTCACGCAGGGGGCGAGCCTTGTCGTCACGACCGACGGGATGATCACCAGCCCGATCTATCGCGGCGTTTGGGTGATGGAGAAGATCCTCGACCTGCCGCCGCCGCCCGCGCCGGCCAACGTCCCGCCGCTCGACGACGCGCCCGCCAAGCGGCTCAGCTTACGCGATCAATTGGCCAAGCACCGCGAAGATACAAGCTGCGCCGCGTGTCACCAGAAGATTGACCCCGTCGGCTGGCCATTCGAGCGGTACAGCATCCTCGGCGAATACAGCGACTACGGCTGGGGCCCGAATTGGGAGTCGTTCCACGACAAGAAGCGCAACAAGAAAGACCTCAAGCCCGACCTGCACGGAACGCTCCCCACCGGCCAGCGCGTCGAAACGGTCCACGACGTGCAAAGCGTGATTCTCGAATACCATCAGGACGACGTTCTGCGCAGTGTCACGAAGAACATGCTGATCTACGCGCTGGGTCGTCCGCTGGACATCAGCGACGACGAAGCGATCGCGCAGATCATTCGGCAGGTTAAGTCGAAAGACATGAAGGCGCGCGCTTTAATCAAGGCGGTCGTGCTCAGCAGGCCGTTTTTGGAGAAGTAAACTGTCAGCCCGACGATCAACCTGTGAGTCAACGATGAAAAGCACAAACCGATCCGTTTCCCGACGAACAATCCTCCGTGGTGCCGGCGCCGCGCTCGCACTGCCCTGGCTGGAAAGTGTCGCGTCGGCCGCGCTCCCCGGCGCGGCTGCCAAGCCCGCGCGTCGGTTTGTCGGCATGTACCACACCAACGGCGTGAATCCTTATAAGTGGTACCCGACCTCGGCCGGCCGGGATTACGTGATGCCCGAGAACCTGGCGTTGCTCAAGAACCTGCGCGACGACATGACCGTGTGCTCCGGCCTCGCCCACTTCCGCTCGCCGCAGAGTGCCGGCCACTGGGGCCTATCCAATCTATTGACGGGCTGTGGCAACGGCGGCGGCGTCAAGTTCCACACGTCGGTCTCGCTCGACCAATACCTCGCCCCGCACATCGGCAACACGACGCGCATCCCCAGCCTGAACCTCTCATGCAAGACAGGCGTCGGCGCGCTCAACGAGCGCATCGTCACCATGTCGTTCGGCAAACGCGGCAACCCGCTGCCGACCGAATCAAGCCCAAGTCGCGTGTTCGAGCAACTGTTCGTCAATCCGACACCCGAGGCCAAGTCCCGCTTCCGTCATTTGCAATCGCGCAACCAGAGCATTCTCGACAACGTCCGCAGCGAGGCGAAACGACTCAACACGCGCCTGGGCAAGCGTGACCAACACAAGCTCGACGAGTACCTGACCAACGTCCGCAGTGTCGAGCAGCAGATGAACCGCGACGAGAAGTGGCTCGACACGCCGCGCCCCGAGATCGACCCGAAGACGGGCAAGGCGATGCTCGCGTCCGACAAGTATGACTTCGACCTGATGCTCGAACTGGTCTACCTCGCCCTGGTCAGCGACACGACGCGCGTGATCACGTTCGTCCCGATGGAAGAGGGCGGTCTCTATCACGGCACGTCGCACTGGAATAAGAACCCGCAGAAAAGCCTGCCCGAGATGGACAAGTGGGACCGCAAATGGATCGGCGGCCTCGCGCACCTGGGCGAGAAACTCAAAGCCGCGCAGGAAGGCGACGGCTCGTTCCTCGACCGTACAACGATCGTGTACGGCGGTGGCCACGGCCGACGCCCGCACTTCAGCCACGACCTGCCGTTCGTGCTCATGGGCGGCAAGGCGTTCGGCTTCAAGCACGGCCAACACCTGGCCTTCCAACCGCTGGAAGACGCGAACACCGACGGTAACGAACGGGCTGAAGACTTCCGCAAACGTCGCCCGGAATTCGTCAAGACGCCCCTGTCGAACGTCTACGTGTCCGTCGCCAACGCGATGGGCGTGCCGACGAAACAGTTCGCCGACAGTACGGGGAAATTGTCTGGTTTGATGTAAACACTCGATCGCGCTGCAAGTTGCCTGACCCGATCAGGCCGCGGATGACGCCGTCGTGTCGGGCGTCGCGACTGTCTGGTTTCGGCCGCGGTCTTTGGCGGTGTAGAGGCACGCGTCTGCCGCGTGGATCAAGTCGCGGGCGACGCTGAACGGCGTCGTGTGCGATCGGGTTGCGACGCCGAGGCTGATGGTGAATGCGATCGGTTGGCCTTCGGCGCTGTGGAACGACCCGGATTCCACGGCCCGGCGAAGCGTTTCGGCCAGGGCGAACGCGTTGGCGGCGTCGCAATCGGGCAGGATGATTGCGATCTCCTCGCCGCCGAACCGGGCGATCGTGGCCTGCTCGGGGCAGGCCCGCACGAGCAGCGACGCCAGCGTCCGCAACACCTGGTCGCCGGTGACGTGGCCGTGGCTGTCGTTGATCCGTTTGAAGTGGTCGCAGTCGACCATGATCAGGCTCATCGGCCGACCGTCGGTTTCGGCCTGCCGGAATGCCCTGGTCAACCCGCGCGTGAACGCCCGTCGGTTTTGCAGGCCGGTCAGCGGGTCTTGCGTCGACGAGGTCTCGACGTGTTGATGGCGTGTGACCAGTTGTTCGTGCGTGTCGTTGGCGCGGTCGGCGACCTGTAGCAATGCCTGGCGTGCGTCGCGGTAGACCGTCGCGGGCGAGGCGTCCGGCGCGCTTTTCGCCAGGTCGTTCAGGCGACGTGCGCTGGCGCGCGCCGTTGCGGTGACGATCTTTTGGACCACGTCGTGGCTCAGCCGCAGCCAATCCGCCGCGATGGCAAACAGTTGCCGAGGTGGGCGCGGCTCATTCGCGCTCAGTATGAACTGCGCGATCTGGTTCGCGACGTTCGCGATACAGCTTGGGCCGCGCTGTTCGGCCGCGACGCCTCGAATGTCATGGTGGTGCTGGCAGACGATCGCGACGAGGCCGGGCAACCGCCAGTGCCGTGCCAACTCCGCGCCGGCCCGGCCGTGGTCGAGTCCGGCGTAGCGTTGCCGCTCCGCAGAGCAAAGCGCGGCCGGGTCGTGCGCGTGTTTCGCGATCAGATCCGGGTAGCCTTTGAAACCCGCGCCGAGCATGGCGATCAGGCCGATGTCCTGCATGAAGACGGCCGACGCCAGGTCCGGCCCGCCGTCGATGCCCAGCTCGGAACAGACCAACCGCGCGGCGATCGCGGCGACCGACGACGTACCCCAGACGGCTTGCGCTGGCAGTTCCCGGCCGTCGGACAGGGTGAGCCGGTCAACCTCGCATCGACCGAGCAGCGCGGTTCGTGTGCGTTCGATTCCTAGCGAGTTGGCGGCACGCTGGATCGAAAGGGCCCCTTCCGATTGGCCCGCGCGTCGTTCTCGACCTGTCCGGAGCAACGCCGCGCTGAGCGAGGGGTCGCAGTTGGCCAGGTCGATCAGATCGACCAGCGAAACGTTGGGTTGACCGCAGCGCACGATCACCTGACGTACGAGAGGTATCGGACTCAGCAAGCGGTCCGAGTCAAACAATCGCTGCAAGAAGCGGTCGGTCAAGGGCACACCCGATTCGGGGCCCTCCTGCGGGGGGGTATCGTCAATCCCTGCTGGCCCCTTGACGCGGAGCGATCGGTCTTCGTGGATCGGAGTCAACTTGAGGGTGGTTTTTTCCGATGTCGCTGGATGTGTGGCGGTTCAACCGCGCTGTGATTGAGTGACGCCGTCGCCGGCACGCTGTCGTATCGACTCAGGAACGTACTGAATTATGGCCCTTCTGCCGACCAATCCTGGTTCGAAGATCATCGATACCATCCGTCTCAGCGACAGCGAGATTGATCAATTGCAGGACCTGCTCGACATGGGCGACATGGCGGATGCGGTCGGGAACCGTCGCCAAACGGAGCGTTTTTCGTACCACCTGGCACCGCGTCTTTTGCTCGAACTGGACGCCATTACGGCCCGCGTCCAACACCACGTCGTCCCGCTGAACATCAGCGAAGGTGGTGTCGGTGTGGTCTTGGGTACGTTTGTCTACGAAGGCTCGCGCTGCTGCATCGAAGTCGTCGCGCTGGACAACAGCCGCCGCCGGCTCAAGGGCACGATCGCGCGCTGCCAGCACCTGCGCGGCCGACTGCACCTGGTGGGAATTCAGTTCGACGAATCGATCTCGCTGACCAAATTGATCGGCCATCGCGCTCAGCGCGAAGGCGACTCACAACTCCAACTGGCGCAATTGGTCGGCCACGTCCTGTTTGTGGACGGTAACGCCGACGACCGCACCCTGCTGCGATTCATGCTGACGCAGGCGGGCCTGAAGTGTACGGCCACCGAGCGGCCGGAAGACCTTGCCGAGTATGTCTCCAAGATGTCGTTCGACGCCATCGTCATCAACCTCGACATGGATAAGGGCGAAGACCTCGGCTCCGTGCGGGGTATCCGTGAGGCCGGTTTCAGTCGGCTCCTCGTGGGGATTACCTGCCGGGACTCGTCGGGTTTTCATGACGAGGCGTTGCTCAACGGGTGTGACCACGTGCTGGTCAAGCCGGGCGCTTTTGAGGAGTTGCCACAACTGTTGGCCCAGTTCCTGCCTCACGCCAACGACGGTAATGAACACGGTCAACCGCTGGAGTCAACACGCTGGAACATCGCACAGATGCGCCCGCTTATTCTCGAGTTCCTCAGGTCGTTGGAAAAGAAGTTGGACGATCTGTTTCACCTGGTCGAGGCGGAAGACAGTGACGACGAAGTCACACGGATGCTTATGGACCTGAAAGGCTCGGCTGGCGGCTACGGCTACGAGTCGATCAGTGAGCGTGCCCAGGATCTGATCTCGTCGCTATCAGCCAGCGAGGCCGACCAGAGGATCGCGGCCCTCGACGGGTTGCGACGTGAATGCCAGCGGGCCATAGACGTGCACCGCAAGTAGAACGGATTGTCGTCGAACGACAATGCTGACGGGGATAGTTCGATGCATCACACCGGCGCGGCTACAGGGGGCGTGTCCGACATCTATGTCGCCAAGCAACCCATCGTCGATACACGCGACCGTGTGTACGCGCATGAGTTGCTCTATCGATCGAGCATGGAGAATCGCTGTTCGGCGACAGACGCGGATCACAGTTCGGCTGTCCTCATGGCCAACGCGTTGCAGGTCACGGGATGCATGGCACAAGGCGCGCAGGACCGCGTCTTCGTCAATCTGCCGCGGAATACGCTGCTCCGTGAGGACTACTTGGCCATGCCCGTCGGCCGAACGGTGTTCGAGTTGCTGGAAGACGTCGAGCCGGACAGCGAAGTGGCCGACGGCGTGCGCCGACTCAAGGCGCACGGCTACGAGTTCGCGCTCGATGACTATGTCGGCGATCGCGGATACGAAACGTTGCTCGGATTGGCCGACTACGTCAAGGTCGATTTCCTGTTGACCTCGCCATCCACGCGACGCAGCATCGTCCAATACCTGACGCCGTACGGCGTGCGTCTGCTCGCCGAGAAGGTCGAGACCGAAGACGAGATCGACGAGGCCAAACGGCTTGGATTCAGCCTGTTTCAGGGTTTCTACTACGCGAGACCGAAGGTGATCCAGGGCCAGTCTTTGAACGTTGGGGCCAGCGCCCGTTTGCGATTGTTGAAACTTGTCAATCAGGCTGAACTGGATTACGACGAGATCGAGAATGCGATCAAGACAGACCTGGCGGTTGCCCATCGTCTGCTGAAGTACATCAACTGCATGGCTCACGGCGCTCCGGCCCGATTGAATTCGATCAAACACGCCCTGGCGATGCTCGGTGAAAACGTCGTGCGCAAGTGGGTGTCGTTGACGGTGTTCAGCTCCGGCGAAGCCGGCGGCGATCACCCCATGGTCAGCACGTGTATTGCGCGTGCACGCTTCTGCGAATCGATGGCCGACGAATTCCCGCAGCACATCGGGCCGATGCACCTGTTCCTGTTCGGCTTGCTCTCGGGGTTGGACGCCGTGTTCAGCGCGCCACTCGACGAGTTGCTGGTCGGCATCGAGTTGCCGGCCGAGGTCCGTGTCGGGCTGTTGGGCGGCCGAAACGAGTTGGCCGGCATGCTCGACACCGTTGTCAGACTCGAACGCGCTGAGTGGGACTCGGCTGACACGACCTGCGCCGACGCCGGATTCGACGCCGCGAAAGTGCGGCACCGCTGGCGTGACGCGATTGGCTGGTCGTCCGAAATCACCCGACTCGCCGCGTAGTGGACTGTCTGCATCCGGTTTTCGGGTGCCACACTTTGGCTTTGCAAAGTGTGTCGAAGGGTGAACGGGGCAC
>JANQSF010000017.1 GCA_028284155.1 Phycisphaeraceae bacterium | reverse complement strand
TTGCGTGCCGGCGGGCAGCGTTCCATCACATCGAGCGCGCTCCACATGAACAACTTCGCGCCCGAGCCGTCCGCGCGTCGCGCGCGGTCGATCAGCTTGCTCATCAGGCCGAACGGCCGATGCATCGTTGAGACCGCCTCAACCGCGCCGCGCACGTCGAATGGGCCGAGCCGTTGCGAGCGGGTCACGAGTTGGGCCGCGTCCCAGACGTCAGGCTTGAACTCCTCGACCTCGTCGCAGCGCATCTTGTGGACGCGCACACCGCGGACCGATCGTTGCGACTGGTTCAACACCTCGACCCGGCTGCCGTTGACGAACGTGATCGCGTCGCGGGTCGGCTCGTCGCGCAGCACGCCGCGCGCGATCGGACGGTCGATCAGCCCGAGCAGATACGTGAACATGCGACGCGACTGCGCCCCGCTGCCGCCGAGGATGCGTACCTGGATGCCCGGTTTGAACAGCATGTCCAGCAGTGTGGCGACCGCGCCGAGCATGGTCTTGCCGCCGCCACGGTTGGCCCAGACGACGGCGTCTTGCGTCGGTGTATCACGTCCTTCAAAGAATGTGTGCGTGAGGTAGTCGAACGGCGTGTCGTGGCCGGGCACGATCGCGCGGCGAGGCATGCGCAGGCCGAGCGCACGCGTGACCAGGCGGTGCAGGTCGTCGGTGGTGCGGGGGCACACGGCTTCGACCTGCCGCATGCGCTGCACGGCCCGGCGCATGTGGACTACTCGATGTTGTCGCGACTTGGTCGGCATCGGTTTCCTTAATCAAGACACTTCGGTGTCGGATTGAGTGACGCCGCCGTTAGAGATTCGGCCATACGCCAACTCGTCGGTGTCGTACAGGTCGTTCAACGACATCGGCGCGACCGTGCCATCGGTGTCGGCGTCTTCCGCCCGTTCGAGTTCAAGCTTGAGCAGGTCCATGCATGCGCGGCGGGCCAGGTCGCCCTCGGCCTCTTCGGTGGCGAGTCGGATGAGTCGGCCGGTGACGACAATGCGGTATCGGCTGACCATCAGTTGCGTTTGCAGGTCGGCCAGAAGGCAGAGGCCGGTCAATCGTTGACGCACCTGCGGGCTGCGCGCCCACTGCGCCAACACGTCCGGTTCCAAACCGTGTGCCGCGGCCAGCGCGGCGGTGTCGTACCGTGCGTCGAGGATGTCAGCCAACAGGTTGGCTTCGGTGGTGGGGTCGATGGTCGCCGTCATTGCGTGTGCTCGTTCGGGTTGATCGGGCTTCATGGGGAACTTGCGCGCGGCGATTGCGGTTCGGCGTGTGCGACGACCCACGACATCAACACGGCCTCGCGTGAGCCGTCGCCGGCGCGAAGGGCGGCTTCGAGCCGCTCGCGGTCGTCGTTGTTTAAGAAGAAGTGCACGGCTACCGGCAGGTCGTGCGTGCGGCGCGGCGGGCTCGGCGTCGGCGGCGCGTCACGCAACGCGAGCAGCGCGTCCAACTCGTCTTGTTGTTCTGGTAGCGACGCGCAGAGGCGTTCGACGCCGAACCGTTCGCGCAGGTCGCTCAGGAGCGCGGCCCGTTTGGTCGGGTCGTCCTTACCCTCGAGGCGGTTCAGCGTCGCAAGCAGCAGCAGCGCTTTATCGTCGTCGACGTCCCACACGACGCACCGCGCCGCGTCGCACGACAGGCGACGTAACGCTTCGACGCGGTGATGGCCGTCGAGAATCTGGAAGCGTGCCTCACTGGTGTCGCCTGAGTCGCGGTGAGCCGGTCGAACAATCACGGGCGGGTAGCGGTCGGTCTGCTCGATGTGCGCGGTCAGCTTGTTCAACATCGCGTCGGTCATCGCATTGCTGTTGGCCGGGTGGGCGCGCAGCGACGTCAGCGGGATCGTCTGAATCTGCATCGGCAGGCCTTTCAGTGCGTGGCGGCTTGGCGGTGGTCTTTGAGGTAGTACACCGGCGTGCTGAACAGCCGGGTGCGAGCCTCGCGGAGCAGGTCGCGTAACGGCGTGTCGGGCGGCGGCGACTTGCGGTGCAGGCGGGCGTGCCAGCGACGAACTTCGGTTGCAAGCCAGTCGCGGCCTGTGCGCGGCAGGTCGTTAATCCGTTGGAGTGTTCGGTCGAGCGTCGCCAGGTCGAGCGCGTCGAGCCCGGCGGATGCCAGCGCGTCGATCAGTCGGCGGTCGCGGTCATGCGGCGGTCGGTCGTAAGGCGTCATGCCGGCCCGTTCGAAGAACGGGTGGACACGGCCCATCGACGCCAGCGATTCGGTCAGCGGCGTTTGCGGGTCTTCGAGCGCGGCGCGGACGAGGCGCACAGCCAACCCCAGCCCGCGCCAGCGGGGGTCGATGACGACCCGGCTGATGCAGCGCAACTCGCGCCGCAACGCCGCGGCCCGCACGCGCAGGTCGCGCATTGATGCGTAACGGTTGTTCAGCGCGTCGTCGCGCTGCCGGCAGTTGAGCATCGGCATCGACTCGACCAACACGCCGACGACTTGCGTTTCGGCACGTCGTTTCAGGTATCGCCCGACGACGCTCGGCTGACGGTCTCGTAGGGCCAGGACGCGCGTCATGGTGGCGGGTCGGTCGGCCAGGTAGTGATGCTCGCCGAGCGCCGCGTAGTCGGCGGCGCATCCTGCAGCGATTGACAGGCGGTCCAGGTCGAGGCGGCGTGTGTCCATCATTGGTGCACCTCCGCTTCGCGGTCGGCGCGCGTGGCAACGCTGACGGTTGAGCCGAGGCGTTTCTCGATCAACACGTCCGGGTCGAGCGGTTCGAGCAGGTCGTCGTGGGTGGTCGCGGCGATGAAGATGAGCCGGTCGCGCACGTCGTCGCGGCGAGTCCATCGGCGAACGTTGCGCGCGATGACGGCCGCGGTCAGCCGGTCGAGCGTCGCGCCAAACTCGTCAGCCAACACGGCGTGCGTTTGCGCGTCGTGTTGTCGTGCGACGTGTGCAAAGACCTGCGCCAGGCGGTAGCGGTAGCGCTGACCGTCCGACAGTTCGCTCGGTTTGCGCAGCATGACGAAGGCGTCGTTCAAGCCGGCGAGGCTGAGCGTGCGTGTCAGGTCGGCCAACGTCGCGTTGGGCCAATCCGCAGCCAGCGCGTCGATCAACGGACGATCGGGCGGATCGGGTAGTGCGTCGAATCGGTGGACGACGACGTTCGGCTTGCACGCAAGCGCCGACTCGATCAGGTGGAGGATCGAACTCTTGCCGCCGCCGCTTGGGCCCGTGATGAAAACGACGTCGCCGGGTGTGAGTTGAAGTGACGTCGGCTCGACGATCGTGCGCAGCCGTTGCTCGTCGATGCCGAGGCCGAACATGGACGCGATCCGCAGGACGCGCGGCGATGGCTCGACAGCCGTCGCGCGGGTCAATGAAAGCTCGATCGAGATGGGGTCGTTTTCAATGGGCATTGAACAGGCCGTACGTGCGGTCGATTTGGGGTCAATCCGCGGTCGAATGCGGGGACAGTTCCGGGGGGTCAGAGTCGGCCGATCGCGCGGACGGTGATCATGTGCTCGCGGACCTGGTGCAGGGAGAGGTTCAGTTCGTCGGCCGCCTGCCGGAGGCTGCGCACGCCGAACACGACCAACTCGGCGGTTCGGCGGGTGTCGGGGCTGAGCAGGTCGGCGTGGAGGATCATGAAGCGGTAGATGGGCTGCTCCATGTGCCGGATCAGCTTGCGTATACGTCGTCGAAGCTGCTGCGGGCGGCGGCCCATCAGGCGAGCCAATTGGGCGACGGGCAGGCCTTTTTCAAGAACCTGCTGGAGCAGCAGCCGGTCGGCTTTGGGCAGGTGTTCAGCCAGGGCAAGGCGGCGTTCGACCCGCTCGCGGAGGTTGATTCGGCGGCGTTGGTCGCGTTCGGTGGCGGCGGCGACACGTTCGGGTCTTCGGGCGGTGGCGGTTGACATCGCGTTTGTTCCCGGTATAGTTTGATCGGTATTTGTTAGGTATTGTAGCGTCTGGTTATCGGTTGTTCAAGAGGTTTTGAACACCGCGGGGACAAAAACCATGGAAACGGTCGGACAGATCATTCGGCTGCGGCGCGAGGCGATGGGGCTGACCCTGGCGGACGTCGCGCGGCGGGTCGGGCTCACGCGCAGCTACCTGTCGATGATCGAGAACGACCGTGTGGACAACCCGCCGGCGGCGCGTCATGTGACGTCGTTGGAGCGGGCATTGCGCATCGCCGACGGTGAGCTGACGCGCGCGGCCGATTGGTCGCGCACGCCGCCGCCGGTGCGCGACGAGCTGACGCGGTTGGCTGACCGCCAGCGGCGGGCGCGGGCGTTTGCCGAGTGGCTGCGCGGCGCTGCCCGCAAACGATCCGGCGGCGGGCGCAGCCTCGACCAACTGCACCGCAGCGGGCAGTTGGGCAAGCGGTTGAACGAGATGGTCGGTGCTGCCGCCGGCCGGCCGGGCACGACCTGCGCCCGCGGTTTGGACGACGTGGACGCGCGTGTGCCCGTTCGTTTCGAGGTGCCGTTGATCAACCGTGTCTCGGCCGGCTACCCGACCGACTTCACCGATCTGGATTACCCCGCGCGCATCGCGGATGAGTACGTCGCCTGCCCGCAGCCGGCCCACCCGCAGGCGTTCGCCGCGCGGGTCGTCGGCGAGTCGATGACGCCCAAGTATGAGGAGGGCGACATCGTGGTGTTCAGCCCCGACGCCGAGGTCGAAGACGGCAGCGACTGTTTCGTTCGGCTCGAGCCCGACCACGAAACGACGTTCAAACGCGTTTTTTTCGAGGGCGACGACGGCACGCCGATGATCCGGCTTCAGCCTTTGAACCCGAGTTTCGCGCCGATGCTGGTCGAGCGTCAGCGCGTGGCCGGCCTGTATCGCGCGGTGTGGCGGTTTCAGAAGCTGGGCTGACGGGTGGGTCGTGCGCATCGCCCGGATGCGGCCGACGCGCCGCGCGCGCACGGTGTTGCAACTCGTGTTGCGTGACGTGATCTAAGTCATGCATCGTCGGGGTTTGCGGCGCGCAAGCGGTGCGATAGAAACCGCCAAACGCCGCGCGCCGTGTGCGCATGAAAAAACGCCGGCAAAGGTCGCCGGCGTTTTGTCGTTTGTGGCGTCGCGGGCGCGCGACGTGATTGCACTGATTACTCGTCTTCGATAAACGCGTCGTGGCCTTCCTTCTTGATCAGCGCGAGGTTGGAGACGCTCTTCTTGGCGGCTTCGGCGTCGGCCTTGCGGATGGCGACTTCGAGGTTGGCCAATTCACCCAGCAGTTTGGCCATGACCATGCGGTAGCCGTTGAGCATCTTTTCTTTGGCGTCGCCCGAGAGCTTCGCGGCGATCGGCGGTGTCAGGGCTTTGGCTTCCAGTGTGTGCTTCTGCATCTTCAAGACCGCGGCGAGCGTCTCCTCGCCTAAATCGCCGGAGCGGGCCGCGCGGCGGAGCAGTTTGTAGCCGTCGTTAATGCCGGTCATGTGCTTAACCATCGGCGTCTCGTCCTCTTCCTGCGCGGTGGCCGACTGGTTCAATGCCAGGGCACCCAGCGACAGGGCGAACGCGAGCGTCATCAGCAGGGTTGTCCAACGGGTGCGGTTCGATTCGGTGCGGTTCATCAACGGGTCTCCGGGTTAGGGGTTGTTCTCTCTCGCGGGCGGCACGAACGGTGCGGCCCATTTTGGCGGGCAGGATGGTATGGGTGGCTTCCGGGGCGGGTCAATGGGGTTGACCGGGGCGTCCCCGGTGTTACGCATGGGGGGGACGGACGTTGCAAAGATTGCAAAGCGGGGGAGGTCAGTGGTTTACTGGCGTCGGTCGATTCGGCCGATGTCTTGATCAGATTCGTGCCGGCTCGCGGCTGCACGTCGTTCAGTTGACGCCGCAACCGGGTACAATGGCCGACTTCAAGGCTCATGCGGCCAGGCCGCGACACTGTGAGAGACCAGTCATGGGGCAATGTGATCGAGTGCGACGGTGGTGGGCAGGTGGGTCGGTCCAGTGGGGGTCGGCCGGCGTGCTGACGGTTGCGCTGTCACTCAGCCTCTTGGCTGGCGTGAGCCGCGCGGCCGAAGACAAGCACCACCGCACGCACAGCCGAGCCCAGTACGTCCACCGCATCCACCTGCTCGACAGCACCGGCCAGCAGATCGACCCCCGCGCGACCAACGCCCCGCCTTACTCGCCGAAGATGACCTGCGGCAAATGCCACGCGTACGAGTCGATCTCGCATGGGTATCACTTCAACGCGCTGATGCATCCATCGAAGGACGACGACAAGACGCCCAAATCCGATCGGCCCGGTGAGCCTTGGATCTTGGTCGATCACGGCACGGGCACGGTCCTGCCGCTGTCATACCGCGGTTGGCCCGGCACGCATCAGCCCGCATCGATCGGCCTGACGCCGTTCGACTTCATCACCCGCTTCCCCAGCCACCAGCCCGGCGGCGGGCCGGGCGACCCGGACCAGTGGGCGGTGAAGCCGGAAGCAAAGACTGACGCGAAACCGGCTGATGGCGACGACGCGGCAGCATCTAATCAAACGAAAGACGACGCGGACGCCGGCCCGAAGCCGCACCCGCAGTGGCAGGTCTCCGGCGCGGTCGAGATCGACTGCCTGTCCTGTCACTCAGCCGATCGGTCGTATTCGAACGAGGCCTGGCTGGATCAGGTGAAGCTGCTCAACTTCGCGTACGCACCCACGGCCGCGGCGGGGTTGGCGGTGATCGACGGCAAGGTCGATTCGGTCAAATCGGACGCCGACGACGAGGCGGTCAAGGCCGCGCAGGAGACCAAGCCGAAGGTCGCGTACAACCTGCACCGGTTCGACGGCGAAGACAAAGTCTTTTTCGACGTCGTCCGCAAGCCGAGCGACAACGCCTGTTACGCGTGTCACACCGCCCGGCCGGTCGGCAAGGGCGTCGAGTCCGATTGGAACCACGACGACGATGTGCACATCAAGGCGGGCATGGCCTGCGTCGATTGTCACCGCAACGGCATCGCGCACCACACCGTGCGCGGGTTCGAGGGTGAGCAACACCCGACGGGGATGAAGGTCGAAACGCTGTCCTGCCGTGGCTGCCACATGGACGATCGGCGGGACCGCAGCATGACGCTGGGCTTTGGCGGCTCGGGTCGGTTGGGCGCGCCCAAGCCGTTGCACAAGGGCCTGCCGCCGCTTCACATCGAGAAGATGTCGTGTACCGCCTGCCACAGTGGGCCGATCCCGACCGACACCGTGCAAAGATTCCAGACCTCATTGGCGCACGGCCTGGACAAACCGGACCACTACGAAGCCGACGCCGCCCCCGGGATCGTCGCGCCGGTTTTCATTAAGCGAGAGGTCACGGGTAACGACGGGCAGAAACACGATGTGATCTACCCACACCGCATGACCTGGCCGGCGTTTTGGGGCGTCATGCACGGCGAAGAGGTGCACATCATCCCGCCGGATGAGATTGAAGGCCTGAAAGATAAACTCCGCGACGCGTATCGCACGCTCGACAAGGAGACGCAGAAAGAGAAATACGACGCCATGCGGCAGGCGTACGCCGATTACCGCAATCTGTTCCGAGTCCGCGGGTCGTTCACGAAGGGCTTCGCTGAGAATCTCAAACTCGAAGACGAAGAATTCGAGAAACTGCTGGGTAAGGAACGAGCCAAGGTTGACTCCGAGAAGTGGACCGAAGAAGAGCGTATCAAGGTGTCGCGGTACGGCATCGGCAAGGTGCTGAGCATCCTCGCCGACGTGCTGCACCTGATCGACGAGCAGTATGTGCCGAGTAAGAACGCGACGCCCGTGTACGTCAGCGGCGGCAAGCTTTATCGGCTCGACAACGAGGGGAAGGTCGAAACGATCGAGCACGAATCGGCTGAGGGCTACTCCTGGCCGCTGGGTCACGACGTTCGGCCGGCCCGCTGGTCGCTGGGTGTCAAGGGCTGCGCCGAGTGTCACAGCGACAACGCCCCGATGTTCGAGGGGCAGGTCGTCGCGGTCGGCCTACTGCCGGACGACACGCCGCCCGCGGTCGCACAACGTGAGTTGCAGGGCTTCGAGCCGGACGTGCTCAAAGCCTGGAACGAGTCGTTCAAGGGCCGCCCTGTCTTTAAGTGGATTGGCTTCGTGTCGATAGGTGTGGTCGTGTTGCTGCTCCTGCTTGCGCTGTTGCTCGGGCTGAACGGCGCGCTGCGGATGTGCGGGCAGAAGGGTGATGCGACCAAGACGTGAATTGAATGAATAAAGTTAAGGAGATGAGTTCTGTCAGAACCAACGGGCAGAGCGTCTCAGATCGATAGGACTTGATAGACCCTGAAGTCGGGTCTTCCCGAAGGCCCGGTTTAATTAGCGGCAACCGATCCGGGCCTTTGGAAAGGCCCGGCTTCGCTCGAAACCCACCGTTCTTTCTGAACATGACCATGACTCAAGCGTTTACGACACTCGCCAGCGCCGCCGCCGAGGCGGCTAACGACACGACCGCAGGAACGGCTGCGCCGACGGACGCGGCATCCGGGGGCGAGTCGTCCTCGTTCTGGATCGACCTGGTCGAACGGCCGGGCGTCGTTTACAACGACGTGCTGTCGGCCGCGCTCATCGCGTTGGGCATCGTGCTCGTCCTGCACCTGCTCGTCGTGCTGGCGACGCGCGGTAAGGCCAAACTGGCCGGCGGGCGTCGGCCGCGCTGGTCGATGTGGGAACGGCTGGTCTACCTGGCCGTGATGGGCAGTGTCGTGCTGCTGGGCGCGACGGCGTTTTACTCGGTGCTCACCGTCGGCGCGATGCACCGCTGGGCGCTGTTCCTGCACCTGATGGGGGCCGGCGGCTTCGTCGTCGTGCTCGCGCTGGTCGCCATGACGTGGTGCATGCCGTCGCTGTTCACCCCGAGCAGGGCTAGTCGCGACAAGTCTCAAGGCGACGACGACGCGACGCCAAGCCCCGCGAAGTTCTCGACGCTGACCAAATGCTCGTTCTGGATCATGCTCATCGCCGGCGTCGTCACGGCCGGCACGATGCTGCTGAGCATGCTGCCCCTATTCGACACGCACGCGATGCACCAGATGCTCGACGCGCACCGCTACTCCGGCCTGCTGCTGTTCGTCGCGGCGATGGTGCACCTGTACAGCGTCATTCTGGGGCGGATGGGGTTGAAGTGATGGGTGACCCCATCGCACTCGTCCCTTCAGCCCCGGGCTTCGCCCGGGGACCGGTTGACCTCAACTCGCCCCGATGTCATGTCGGTGATGCGATATCCGCATCCTCCGCGTGACCGACTCAAACGCGATGACGCGAAGGAAGAAGAGCAAGACAATAAAACGCAGAGGGGACAAGACGGAGAAGACCAATCTGCATCTCTGTCTCCGCGCTCTCTGCGTCTCTGCGTTTCATTCCGATCGGTCTCCCCGAAAGTCTCACAACGCAATAGGCCAAACGAGTCATAAGACAGCAATGGTCGGGCTGGGACTCGAACCCAGGACCCATGGCTTAAAAGGCCACTGCTCTACCAACTGAGCTACCCGACCGGGGTGGGCCGACGGATCGGCGGGGGGCG
>JANQSF010000006.1 GCA_028284155.1 Phycisphaeraceae bacterium | reverse complement strand
GCACGGGCCGGACCGTGTGATTCAGGTCATGGCCGAGGCGGCGAAGAACGTCGCGGCCGAGGCTGACATGCGGCTGAAAGACATCGCGGGCATCGGGGTCGGCGCGCCGGGGCCGGTCGATTTCGACAACGGCGTCGTGCTGGCGGCACCGAACCTTCAGGGCTGGACGAATATTGCCGTGCGCGACCGGATCGCCGAACTGACCGGTCGGCCGGCTGTGTTGGAAAACGACGCGAACGCGGCGGCGATGGGGGAGTTCTGGGCCGGCGCGGGGCGTGATCGGCGCATCCGCCACCTGGTCATGTTCACGCTCGGGACGGGCATCGGCGCGGGCATCATCATCGACGGCCGCATGCTGCACGGCGCGCACGGTTACGGCGCGGAGGTCGGGCACGTCGTGGTGAACCCCGACGGCGAGCGCTGGACCAGTGGCGCGCCGGGTTGTTTCGAGCAATACGCCTCCGCCGCGTCGGCAGGACGCCGAGCCGAGGAGATGATCGCCGCCGGCCGAGCGTCGTTGCTGTGCGAAGTGCTGAAACGCGAAGGCGACTTGGGCGCGCGGGCCGTTTTCGATGCGGCCAAGGCGGGCGACGACCTGGCCGAGGAGATCGTCAACGACGTGACCCGTTGGCTGGGCATGGTCTGCGTCAATGTCTGCCGATTGTTCGACCCGCAGATGATCGTGTTCGCCGGCGGCATGATCCTGGCTGGCGACTACCTGTTCGAGCGTGTGCGCAAGTGGTTCGATTATTTCGATTGGACGATCCTGGAAAGCCGCGTGCGGCTCGAACCGGCGTTGCTCGGCAACGACGCGGGGATTATCGGGGCCGCCGCCGGCGCGTGGGATGCGCACCAAGACGGGCGGCTGCGTTAGGCTCGCCTTCCTGGGAACCGCGAAGCGGCGAAACGCTCCGCTTATCGCTAACAGCTAATCGCTGACCGCTGTCAGCCAGCAGCTCTTCCACGTCAAGCCTCCCTCCCAATCCGCCGATATCCGAGGTAACCCCGCGTCATGTCGTGCGCGTGGTGGGAGTTTGAAGCGAATGGGAGCACGTGCCGTCAAGTCCGGCCTCGAGATCTACCTGCGACAGATCGACGAGGCCCCGCTGCTGACCGCCGAGCAGGAGAAAGACCTGTGTTGGCGGATTCTGCGCGAGAACTGCCCGTACGCGCGCGACCAAATGATCCGCTCCAACCTCCGCCTGGTCGTCAACATCGCCAAGCGTTACGGCAACCGCGGTCTGCCCCTGCAGGACCTGATCGAAGAGGGCAATTTGGGATTGCTCCGCGCGGTCGAGGCGTTCGACCCGGATCAGGGCGCGCGTTTCAGCACTTACGCGTCGTGGTGGATCAAGCAGGCGATCAAGCGTGCGCTGATCAACGCCGTTCAGCCGATCCACATCCCCGCGTACATGGTCGAGCTGATCTCGAAGTGGAAGAAGACGTCACGTGAGCTGGAAGAGAAGCTCGGTCGGACGCCGAATATCAAGGAACTGTCCGAGGCAATGGAGTTGCCATTGCGTAAGGTGCGCATCATCCGCAAGGCCGTTCGCGCCAGCCGACGCCCCATGCGCGGCGACGACACCGGCGAAGGCACGTCGCTTTCGGAGATGCTCACCGACACGCGCAACGCGCCGCCGGATGAGCAGGTGTTGGCTGACGACGACCTCGACACGATCCGCCAACTGCTCGAAGTGATCGACGAGCGCGAAGCGACGATCCTCCGGTTGCGCTACGGCCTTGAAGGCGACGAGCCGTTGACGCTCAAAGAGATCGGCCGACACATCGGCCTGACCCGCGAGCGTGTCCGTCAGATCGAGATCGAGGCGCTCGAAAAGCTCAACGACCGCATGAACTCGGACAAGCCGTTCCAGCCGCCGCTGACTTCAAAGAAGCGCCGAAGACAGAAGACGTCAGAATCCGACGCGGACGGGCAGGACAACGATGTTGCCGACGACCTGCCGCCTCAGCGACGCAGCGCCTAGATCACTTCCGCTTGTAAAACGGTAGCGGCACAACTTCCGCCTCGACCTGCTTGCCGCCGAAATCGACCACCAACGAATCGCCCTCACCGCACGACCGTGCCGCGACGTAGGCCATCGCGATCGGCGCCTCCAGCGTCGGCGACAAACAGCCGCTGGTGAGGTGGCCGATCGCCTGGTCGCCTTTCAACACGCCCATGCCCTGTCGCGGGGTACGTTTGCCGTCGAGCTTCAGGCCGACCAGTTTGCGACCCGGCCCGGCCTTCGCGACGGCGAACAACGCTTCCTGCCCGATGAATCGTTCGTCCGCGCCGGTCGGGCCGTCTTCTCCTTTATCCATATCGACGGCGAAGTTCAGCCCGGCCGTCAGCGGGTCGATGTCCTCAGCCAACTCGTGTCCGTACAGCGGCATCCCCGCCTCGATGCGCAGCGAGTCGCGTGCGCCCAGGCCGGCCGGCGTCATGACCGCGGCCGCTTCCTCATCGTTCGACGGCTCCTTGTACATCATCTTGATCGCCTTCTCAGCCATGTTGGCCGGCAGGATCACCTCAACGCCGTCCTCGCCCGTGTAGCCCGTTCGGCTGATCGTTAGCTTCACAACGAACAGGTTCTTGACGCAGAAGCGATACCGCTTGAGCGACGGCACCTCACTCGAGAACCGCGCGATCTGGTCCATCACGTTCGGCCCCTGCATCGCGACCATCGCCGTCTTGAATGTGAGGTCTTCGACCTTCGCCTTCAGGTCGCCGATCGACGCCTCGATGTGGGCCAGCACCTTCTGCCGGTTCGAAGCGTTGACGACCAACAACCAGTGGCCGTCGTAGCGATACACCAGCACGTCTTCGATCACGCCGCCGTGCGCATTGCAGATCAGGCTGTAACGACACTGCCCTTCGTCCATGTCGCTGACGCGACGCGTCAGGATGCGTTCAAGCAGCTTGCGCCCGTGCCGACCACCAAACTTGATCCGACCCATGTGCGAAACGTCGAAAAGGCCACCCGACGACCGGACCTGTTTGTGTTCGGCAATGATCGAGGTGTAGCGGATGGGCATTTCCCAGCCGGCGTAGTCGACCATCTTTGCGCCGTGCTCGACGTGGAACTGATGAAAGGGCGTGCGGTGCAAGGGGCGGCTCCGTTGATGACGCGACGTAGGATCGCGTTGATCATACGGGCACGGTCGCGAGTCCGTATCTCAGAGATGGAGTGAGGCACAACTCCTACCGCCGTACGACCATCGGCCGATGGCGTTCCAACTCGGCGGCGTCCGGCTCGACGCCCATGTAGACGAGCGTCTGTTCGATGACCTTGCGAACGCACGGCGCGGCGACGAGGCCGCCGTAGTAGCCCTTGCGTTTGTCGGGTCGCTGGATGAAGCAGGCCACCACGACGCGCGGCCTGTCCAGCGGCGCGCCGCCGACGAAGCCGGCGATGTATTGACCCGGCAGGTAGCCGCGGCCGGTCGGGTTCGGCACTTGGGCTGTGCCCGTCTTGCCGAAGATGCCGTAGGGCGATGACTTGATCTTTCGGCCGGTGCCCTCCGTCACGACCCGACGCAGGACGTTCTTGGTTAGCTCAGCCGTTTCGGGCGTCAGAATGCGTTCGTAGATCGGCGAGCTGGCCAACGGCTCGTCGGGGTGGACGGCGACGATCGTGGGCGTGACCATCAGGCCGCCATTGGCAAGCGGGCAGAACGCGGCGGCGATCTGCAACGGAGTCGTCCCGATCTCCTGACCCATCGGGATGCTGCTCATGGAGTACTTGGTCCACCGACGCAGCGGGTTAAGGATCCCCCCGACCTCGCCGGGCAGCGCGCTGCCGGTGGGGCGACCGAAGCCGAACGCGCTGACCATCTGGTTCAACCCGGCCCGGCTTGTGCGTTCGGCGACCTTGGCCATGCCGATGTTGCTCGACTCGATCAGCACGTGCATCCAGTCGACCCGCCCGTGTCCGCTGGCGTCGCGCAGGCGTCGGCCGTACGGCGTGACCCAATAGCCCGGGCCGCAGTCGATCATCTCAGACGGCTTGCCGATACCGGCGTCGGTGAGCGCCGCCCACACGAACGGCTTGAACGTCGATCCGGGTTCGAGCACGTCGGTCACGCAGCGGTTTCGCCAAGCGGCCGGCCTCATGCCCGGTTGGCTCAGGTCGTTCGGATCGAAGGTCGGATAGTTGGCCATCGCGAGGATCTCGCCCGTGTGCGGGTCGAGCATGACCAGTTGTCCCGACTCGGCTGAGAACTGCTCGCACGTTTCCTGCAACGCGTTCTGCGCGATGGCTTGAATCGTCATGTCAAGGCTGAGCCGAATCGATCGGCCGTCCATCGGCTGCTTGTACCCCTCGCGCTGCACCCAGAGCGGTTGACGCTTGGCGTCGCGCAGGTAGGTCATCGCGCCGGGCTTGCCGCGCAGGTAGGCATCGAACAGCCGTTCGATGCCCTCGAGCCCTCGGCCTTCGACGCCGCGTTCTTCGGCGCCCACAAAGCCGATGACCTGCCCGGCCAGATCGCCCTGCGGGTAGTGTCGTTCCAGGAACGGCCGAACGCCAAGCCCGCCAAGCTGAAAGCCTTCGAGCATGCCCATCCGTCGTGAGCTGATGTTCTTGTCGATCACGACGTAACGGCTGTTACGCCGTTGGAAGAGCCGCTGCTCGATGGTCGCCGGGTCGTAGTCGAGCGTGTAGCCGACCGTTTCGGAAAAGGTGTTGGGGTCGTCGATCAGGAACGGGTCGACAAAGAGCGAGTGGCCGAGCCCGCTGGTCGCGATGATGCGGCTGTTGCGGTCCATCAGGTGGCCGCGTCGTCCCTTGAGCGCGACCTTGCTCGTCTGCGTGCCGATCATCTCGGCGATCTGCTTCGGCGGCGCGACCTGCAATTGCACAACCCGGCCGAGCAGGGCGATCATCACGATCGTGACCGCGACGGCTGAGAGCCGGCCGATGACCAGCGCCCGGCCGAAGTACTGATTAGCCTGGCCGGGTTCGACCTGATCGCGCTCGACGCGGGGCATCGGCCGCAACAGCGCGGGCGGGGCCTCGTATGCGTCTTTCGCCTCTATTCGGGATGGGGAAATGGACTTACCGTCCGACACCGTCTCCCTCGAGCGTTTGACTGACCAGATAGAACGGCCGGTCCACCGGCACGTCGATCGGGGTCAGCGGGTCAAGGGGGAGTCGGGTCCGCGTGATGGCCGCCTCCAGGCGGCGCGGATCAAGATGATCGGCAATGTCGGCCTGCAGCACCCACAGTTTCTGGCGATCGCGGTCGATCTGACGGTGCATCTGCGTCATCGCGTGCGCCTGCTCGAGCCGTTGCTGACGGATGACCACAAGCGTCGCCGCAATCAGGGTCGCACACACAATCAGCAGGAGGACCTTGTAGAACATGGCAATGCAATGAGTGAATCGATTGGCCCGGGGTGTTGAACTTGATTGAGGTCATCGTGGGATGACCAGCGTCAACCCGGCCGGCAGGGCGTTGGGGTTGCGGATACGGGACCGGTTGGCGTTGTAGATCTCACGCCAACGGTTGCCGTCACCCAGCGTGCGGCGTGCGATGGCATAGAACGTGTCACCGGGTTTGACCTTGTATTGGTTGGCCGTCGGCGTTGCCGGCGGGGTTGGTGTGTTGTTATTGCTGTTGTTGGCAGTGTTGGTCGACGAGGGCTGCGCGATAGTGGGAAGCTTGAGCTTCATGCCCGGGCGAAGGTCGTGCTCGGACGACAACTGGTCGCGGTTGGCTTGCAACAACGCACGCCAGTGTCGGCTGCTGCCCAAGTGACGCGCCGCAAGATGGCTAAGCGTGTCGCCCGGCTTGGCAACAGCGATCTGCGCGGTGGGGCGGGGCGTGTTCGGCTGTGACCCGTTCGGCCGCGGGCGAAGTTGGTCGTACAGGTCGCGGGCGGCCGGGTCGGTCAGGTTGTCGCGGACGGGGTCGCTGTTGTTGGCCCGCCCCAACCGTGCGTCGAGCGTGGCTTTGTTGGGGATGACCAGTCGCGTGCCCAGTTTCAACGAGTCGTTCGCGCCCACGGCGTTGGGGTTGGCGCGCTTCAGTTCTTTCCAGTACTTCGCGCCGTCGCCGTAGAACTTCTGAGCCAGCTTCCAGAGATTGTCACCGGCTTCGACGCGGTGGTAAGACGGGGCGAGTTCCTCAACGTCGTTGTTGGGGCGGCGGTCACGCGGGCCGGGCCGCGGGGGCGGGTTGTTGTTGTCGTTACGCCGGTTGTTGTTCGCGTTGCCCTCCGGGCGCGGATTGGGCGGCGGGATCGGCTCGCCCTCGTTCCGGCGGGTGCCGTGGTCGTTGGTCTCGACACGCGGGTCGCGTTCTCCGATTGAGTTGGCGGGCGGTGCGCCGCCATCGATGCCGCGCTGCGCGTCGCCTGCGAATCCGTCCAATGCGGCAGAGTCTTGTTGCTGCACGACCGAGAGGTGGTCGCTTACGACAATCCCGATCAGCACGATGATCAGCAACCCCACCAGCAATCCGACCTTGGTCTCTCGCTTCATACTGAGTGTTCCACCGGAGCCGACAAGGGGCCGCTTCTTCAGGTTGGTTGTTATCGAAACCGCCGTGGCGCGGCGGGTTGGTTATCAGTTAAAACGAATCGCACGGAGTTTGGCTGACCGGCTGCGCGGGTTGGTCGCCAACTCCGCCTCATCGGCCGTGACGACCTTGCGGTTCAGCCGGGTCGCCACGCCGCGCTTGTCCAACTCGGCGAAGGCGCGTTTGACCATGCGGTCTTCCAACGAGTGGAAGCTGACGATGGCTGCGCGTCCGTGGCTGGCCAAGAGGTCGGGCAGGTTGTCCAGTAGATTGCGCAAGGCGTCGAGTTCCCCGTTGACGGCGATACGCAACGCCTGAAACGTGCGGGTCGCCGGGTCGTGTCGACTCGATCCTGTGGACCGCCCCCGACTGGAGCGCTTGGCTTTGGTGCGGTGCCGGGCGTGGGCCGCGTGGTAGACGCCGCGAACGATCTGCGCAAGCCGAGCCGTGGTGTTAATCGGTGATTCAACCCGCGCTTCGACAATCTTTTGAGCGATGCGCCGGCTGCGTCGTTCCTCGCCGAACTCGTAGATCAGGTCGGCCAAATCGGCCTGTCCCATGCCGTTGACCAGGTCGGCCGCGGTGGTCGGTTGCGTCGGGTCCAACCGCATGTCCAGCGGCCCGTCGCGCATGAACGAGAATCCGCGTGATGCGTCGTCCATCTGCGTCGACGCGAAGCCCAGGTCGGCCAGCAGCAGGTCGACTTTGTTGATGTTGAGCGCGTTCAACGCCACGCGGGCGTCGGCGAAGTTGGCTTTGACCACGTCGACCGCGACCTCGGCCGACGCGGCTTCGAGCCGTTCACGCACGTGCGCGACGTTGTCGGGGTCGAGGTCGAGTCCGATATAACGACCGTTTGGAGCCAGGCGCGGCGTGATCGCGACGGCGTGGCCCCCTCGGCCGGCCGTGCAATCGAGCATCGTCTGACCGGGTTGCGGCGCGAGCAGGACGAGGATCGGGCCGACGAGCACGGGGGCGTGGCCGGACCCGGCGTTGCCTTCGTCGTCGTGTAGATCGCCGTTGTCGATGGGTGCGTCGTGCGGGTCGGACATGGCATGAACTGTATCGGCGATCGTGGATTGAGCGGAGTAGGTGGCCCTGCGGGCCTACCGCTAAACAGTGGGACGTCAACCGTAGTTCCACACACGCCGTCACCCTGTCACCGGCTCACCCTGTCATCACTGGCTCCCTAACATGCGGCATGTCCACCTATCACGCCACGACGATTCTTTGTGTGAGACGCGGCGGCGACGTCGCGATTGCCGGCGACGGGCAGGTGACGATGGCCGACGTCGTCGCCAAGGCCGACGCCGTCAAGGTCCGCAAGGTCGACGGGATGGGGGCTGAGGAGGCCGGCGTGCTGACAGGATTCGCCGGGGCGGCGGCCGACGCGTTCGCCCTGCTGGACAAGTTTGAGGCCCGGTTGAAGGAGTCGCCGCAGAACCTCAAGAAAGCGGCGGTCGAGCTAGCCAAACTCTGGCGGACCGACCGGATGCTGCGGCGGCTGGAGAGCCTGCTGATCGTGGCGGACAAGTCGTGCAGCCTGATCGTGTCCGGCGGCGGCGACGTGATCGAGCCGAGCGACGGGATCCTGGGCATCGGCAGCGGCGGGTCGTACGCGACTGCGGCGGCGCGGGCGTTGGTCAATCACACCGACCAGTCCCCGGCCGAGGTCGTCGCCAACGCGATGGCGATCGCGGGCAATCTCTGCGTTTACACGAACACGAACATCACGGCGATCGAGCTTTGAACGGGCTGGCCCAGCCGACATTCGATCCCGCTTGATTATCCGGGGCCCGGCCCTAAACTTTGCACTCAACTCACCGCCGCGGGCGTGGCGGAATTGGCAGACGCGCTAGGTTCAGGTCCTAGTGGGGGTCAAACCCCGTGGAGGTTCGAATCCTCTCGCCCGCATTACCCTTTCCAAAGCCGCTCGCGGCTTAGCGCTCCCCCCAAATCCACAACGACTCTCCGGCTCGCAGCGCGATTACTGGCCGCCCACCACGACCGTCACCGGCGTTGCCTGAATCGCCGCGCCGCCGGGTTTGAGCAGCCGGGCCACGATCTTGACAGCCGGTTGTGTGGGAAGCTTGTCGCCCCAGTCCAGGGCGATCAAGTATTGCGTGCCGACCAGCGTCTTCCTGCCCAACGGACGCAAGGCGGCGGCGGTGTATCGCCACGTGCGCAGCGGCTCGGTTTCGTCCAGGGCTGAGTCCTTGGGCGTCCCGTCGTACATCGCGAACTCGACCGTCCCGCGGCGCAACGCCACCGCGCTGATCACGCCCTCGGTCTGTTGATAGAGCAACAGCTTGACCTGCACGCCGTCGGGCAGCGGGTCGTCGTCCCAATCGCCGGCCCCTTGTTGAGCCATGAGCGAAGGACGATCGATGCGCGGTGAAGGAGTCGCGACATCGCCATCGTTCAACGGCTTGTCGTTAATGGAAGGTGGCGTGTCGCCACCGGGCCCACCCGATGTGGACGGTTTGCCGGTGCCGTTACAGCCGACGCACAGCGCCAAGGCCACAGTCAGTATCGCCAATACGACACGCGGTGCGGGCCACATCACTGTTCGACCTCCACAGTCGGTTTGTCCGGCGGTGGCTTGCTCGACTTGGGCGCCTTGCCAACGTCGATCTCGATGACTGTCGGCCCCTGACGCGGCTTGCCGTTCTTGCTCGTGGCCGGCTTGTCATCGCCGTCTTCGGGCTTGGCGTGGCCGTTGGGCACGCTGTGCGCGGGGTACACGTCCTTGAGTGGAAGCGTGAACGACTTGTCGTCCAGCCCCTTGTCGCGCATGTTTTCGCCGCTCTGTTTCATGCTCTCAAGCCGCTCACGCTGGCGACGGGAGATCGCGTCGGCCTGCTCGACCGTGCGGATGACCTTCGGCGTCAGGATGATGAGCAATTCGCGCCGTTGGCGGTCGCGGCTGGTGCTCTTGAACGCCTCGCCCAGGATGGGAATGTCGCCCAACAGCGGGACCTTCGCGACGCGGAAGCTGTCGCTGGCCGTGATCAGGCCGCCGATCACGACCGTCTGACCGTCCTGGACAGTGACACGGGTGTCGGCTGAACGCGTGTCGATCACGACGGCGTTGACGGCCTCGCTGATCTGCACGCTAGTATCCGAAATCGAGCTGACTTCTGGGTGGATATCCATGGTCACGAAGCCGTCGTCCGTCAGGCGTGCGGTCACGTCGAGGATGATGCCGACGTTTTCGTACTGAACGGTGTTGACAGTCGAGCCGTCCTCGGTGATCCGGCTGTTGGTCACAAACGGGACGCGCTGTCCGATGTTGATCGACGCGGGCTGGTTGTCCGACGCCAGGATCTGCGGACGCGAGATCAACTCAAGCTTGCCCTGCGTCTGCAAGGCGCGCATGAAGATGCTGAAGTCGCTGCCGGCGATACCCACGCCCATCCCGCCGAACGCGTTGAAGGCGTCTTCGATGCCGAAGTCCGTCCCGACGCCGACGTTTGTGCTGCCCACCTCCTTGTTGACCTGCCACTCGACGCCCAGGTCCAGCCCGTCGTCGAGCGTGACCTCGGCCAACACGGCCTGGATGAGCACCTGCGGCTTGGGCGCGTCGAGTTCGATGACCATCTGCTCGATCTGCGGGAAGTAGCGCGGGCTGGCAGAGACGAGCAAGGTGTTCGATGTGGGCTCGGCCACGATCGACACCTCACGTTCGAGCAGCCGCTGCGCCGCGCCAAGCCGGTCGTTGCCAAGCGCCGCTTGCAAGCGTTGCCGCTCCTGGTCGAGGAACGACCCGAGCGACGCCTCGATATCGACGGCTTGGCCGTGACGCAGGCGGTAGACGCGTGTGACGCGTTCCTGCGCCGGGCTGGCGTCGAGCGTCTCGATCATCTCGCTGCACAGGCCGACGTAGTGCTGCGTCCCGCCGACCAGCAGGCTGTTCGTTCGCGGGTCGACCGTCACGGTCAACGCGTACTTCTGGTCCGTGCCGATCGTCGCCGTCGCGGCGGACGTGCTGCCGTCGGGTAGGCGGAGCGTGTACTTGATCGCCCGCTCCTCGCCGGCATTGGCGGCCGCTTCCATGCGGAAGAGGCTGGTCAGCACGTCGGCCATCTGTTGCGCGTCGGCATTCTTCAGAGTGAACACGCGGATCTGCGCCTCGCGCGGGCTGGTCAGGTCCAATTCGCGGATCAGGCGTTCGAGCAGCGGCATGTAGTCCAGCGGCGCGGACACGACAACGGAATTGGTCCGCACATCGGGCGTGATCAGCACGCCTTCCTTCAACGCCCGCGAGACGATCTGCTCGCCACTTTGTTTGTCGATGCTGACGACCTGCAACAGGGTTTGTCGCGACGGGCTCTCGTTCGGGTTCGGCGTCGCCATCGGGGCGGTCAGCGTTTGGTTCAACAGTTCGGACATCGCCGTCGCGTCGGCGAACTCGAGCGTGAACACGCGTACCTCGGTCACGTGCGTGACCGTGTCGGTGTCGAGTTGCTTGATCAACTCACCGATGCGGAGCAGGTCGGCCTTGCCCGCCGACACCACCAGTGCGTTGACTCGTTCATCGACGCTGATGGTCACACCGCCCGCGTCGCCGCCGGCGTTCCCCGTGCCCGCGGCGACCGTGCGCGCGCCACCCTGGCTGGCGTACAGGTTGCGCAGCGTGGTCGCGACCTGGTTGGCGTCGGCCTTGCGAAGCGGGAACACGTGCATCATCGAGCCCTCGCGCTTCGGCTCGATGTCGAGTTGCCGCACGAGGCCCTCGACCATCTGCATGTCCTGGTAGCTGGCGCCAACGACCAACGCGTTGGCCCGCGCGTCGGCCACGACGGTCACCGGGTCGGTCGTGTCGCCGCGCGCGACGCGTTGGGCGAACAGTTGCTGGATGGTCGGCTGAATCGCCGCGGCTGTGGCCTGCTTGAGCACGAAGATGCGGAACTCGCTGGCCGGCTTGATCTGCTGCTGGTCAAGCCCGCGGACCATGGCCTCGACCTTCGAGAAGTGCTCGCGGCTGCCGGCCACGAGCAGCGTGTTCGTCCGCGCGTCGGGGATGACGCTCACGGCCAACGACCGCTCGCCCGCGCCGCCGCCGGTCTGTTGCTCGGCTGCGCGCTTGGCGTCAAAGAACTGCTGCAACGTCGGGGCCAATCGTGTCGCGTCGGCAAACTTGAGGACGTAAAGGCGAACGTCCGCCAGCGCGCCGTAATCTTCACTCGAATCGAGCTGCTTGATGATCTGCTCGATCACGTTGAAGTTTTCTTTACTGGCTGAGACGATCAGCACGTTCGTCCGTGTGTCGACCTCCACGGCGATCTTCTCGCGGGCCTGAACGACCGCGTTGTCCTGCGCCACCACACTGCCGGGCTTGTAGAGGCCCTGTTCAAGCAGGCTTTGCAAGACCGTGCCGACTCGCTGCGCATCGGCGATCTGCAACGGGTACATCCGCACGACGCTTGTTTCGATCGGCGGCTCGATGTCGACCTTGGTCAGCAATTGCTTGATCAGCGTGTGGTTCTCTTTGCTGGCTGAGATAATGATCGCGTTCGACAGCGCGTCGTACTCGATGTTGACCTGATCCTGCGGCGCGGGCGTCGTGCCCGGCACGGTGTTGGCTGTGAGCCGCGCCTGGAAAAGACGTTGGACGGAAGGGCCGACGATGCCCGCGTCGTTGTGCTTCAGCGAGACGACCTCGATCGACACGGCCGGGTCGGTCAGTTCCTTGTCCATCTTTTCGAGCAGGCCCTTGAGCACGTTCGTGTCGTCGGCGTTCGCCGCGACGAGCAGGGCGTTGGAGCGCAGGTCGGGCAGGATGATCGGCTTCTGTCGCTGCACGTCGGGCGTGGTCGCCGCGGCGTACCGCTGATCGAACAGCGCCTGGAGCGTGATGCTCATCGTGCCGGAGTTGGCGTGTTTGAGCGCAAACAATTGGATCTGGCCCGCCAACGCCGGACCTTGATCGTCCATTTTCTTAGCCAGGTCTTCAACGAGTTTGATGCCGTCACGCGAGCCGCCGACCAGCAGGCTATTACTGCGGGCGTCCGCCGCGACGATCACACGGAAACGCTCGGCGTCCTGGATGCCCAGCGACGCCTGCCGCGTCACGCGCGCGTCAAGCATGGTCTGCAAGGTCGGCGCCAGCGACGTGGCTTCGGCATTTTTCAGTTGCACGAGCGTGATCTCGCGTAGCTCGACCGGCGTCTCCTGATCGACCTGCTCGACGACCTGTTGGGCCAGAAGCAGCGTCTCGTTGCGGCCGCTCATGACCAACGTATTCGTGCGGACATCGACCGAGACGTTCAGCGGATTGACCAGACCCTTGCCCGTTGCGTCTTGCGGCTCGGCCTTGCCTTCGGTTGACGATCCGACACGGCCGGCCAGCAGCTTTTGCCCCTCGGCGAACAACTGGGTCAGCATCTGGGCCACGCTCGTCGCGTCGGCGTTGTCGAGCTTGACGATGCGGACGCGCAATTCCTCGGCCAGCGGCACGCGGTCCATCAACGCGACCAACGCCTTCAGCGCTGAGATGTTTTCCTTCGTCGAAGCAACGACCAATGCGTTGGCGCCCTGATCGTCGTTGTTGATCGGGTCGGCGATGATGCGGATCGGCTTGGTCAGGTCGAGCGTGACCAACCTGCCGAGTTCGTCCTTGATGCTCAGCTTCTTGACCTGTTCCTGCAGGGCGCGGGCCTCGGCCGTCACCTGGCCGTCGGCCGCGGGCTTGAGCGTCTCGTTCAACACGGCCGCGAGACGTGTCGCGTCAGCGCGTTGCAGTTGGACAATGGTGACCTCGGTCGCCGCGTGCACGGGCTCGCGGTCGAGCACTTCAATCACCTTGCCGACCTGGTCAAACACGTTGCCCTTGGCCGACACGATGATCGACTTGGTGCGGTCATCGGCCTGGATGTCGATCGCGTCGCCGCCGGTCGCCTGCTGGGCGCGGTCGAGCATCTGCTTGACCATCGGCACGACCTTGCTCGGCGTGACGTGTTGGAGCGTGTAGATCCGGAACTCAAGCTGCGGCGCGACTTCTTTGGCGTCGAGTTGCTTGACCAGTTCCTCGACCTCGGGCAGCTTGGACTGCACGGCCGCGATCACGATCGCGTCGGTCCCTTGCAGCGCGGTGACGCTGACTTTGTCGTCGTCAACATTGGAGCGGGCGGCCGCGGCGTACATCTGATTCAACGCCGTGGCGATGCGCGTGTTCGACGTGTTCTTGAGGACGACGACTTTGGTCTTCCGTGCCGAGCCGGCGGCGGCGGCGTCCATCGCCTCGGCGAGTTTCTTGATCGCCGCAAAATCGTCGTCGTTGGCTGTGATCAGGATCGAGCGCTGTTGCGGAAGAACAGTTGTGCTGACGCGTCCTTGCGGGTTGCCCGTGCCGGGCGCGACCTGCGCGGGCAGGACACCGGCCGCGGCGGCGGCCGAGCCGAGTGTGCCCGGCGTGCCGATCGACCCCCGCTGCCCACCGCGGCGCGGCTGCGCGCCTTGGCGGTTGCCCGCCGGGGCGGTACGCGGCTGACCGGCGTTGTTTGCAGGGGCCGTGCCCTGGCCTTGCACCTGGTTAGGCTGGGCGATGACGGCGTCGCCGCCGTAGATCTCCTGGATCGCCTTCTGCAGCTCGACCGGGTCGGCGTGCTTGAGCGTCACGACCCGAACCTCGCCGCGCTTGGGCGCGATGAAGTCGAGTTGGGCCGTCAGGAACTTCAATTGCATGAGCATCTTCTGGTCGCACACCACGACCAGCGAGTTGGAGATCGGTTCGGCCGAAACCGCCAGCGTCGAGTTACCCAACGACTTGCCGCCCAGCATCGTCTGCAGGTACAGGTCGCGGACGATCTGCGCCATCTGCGTCGCGTCGCCATTCTTGATTGGGATGATGTACGCGCCTGTTTCGACGTCCGCCGCGGTCACGTCCAGTTGCGATGCCATCGTCTTGAGGCGTTCGACGTCGGTCGACGGGCCGGAGAAGATCAACGCGTTGCTGGCCGAGTCGGCGGAGACGACGGTCTGTGTGGCGCTGACTCCGGTGTTGCCGGCCCGCTGACCACGGACGAACTGCGCGGGCGAGGCCGAGAGGTTGCCGGCCACACGGGACAAGGCCACGGACAACTCCGGGGCGCTGGCGTTTTTGAGCACGAGGAATTGCGTCACGACGCCGGACTGTTCCTGCGTGTCGATCTGATCGATCAGCGCGGCGACCTTGATGTGATTCGCCTCGCTGGCGGTGACGATGATGCTGTTCGACACCGGCTCGGCGACAACCGTCACGAGGTCGTTTTCGTCCTCGGCCCGTGCCGTACGTCCCGCGCCGTTGGGGCGGCCGATCGCCTGGATGGCTGTTGCGGTTCGGCCGGTCGTCGAGGGCGCGAACGCCTGCGTCAGTGCTTGCGCGACGCTCGACGCCTGTGCGTGCTTGAGTTTGATCAGCTTGCGCGCCAATTGGCCGGCCGGGCTGGCGACGTCGAGTTGCGTCGCCAACTCCTTGATCTTCGCGAAGGTCTTCTCGTCGGCCCGCACCATCAGCATGCGGGAGTCGGGGTCGCCCTCGATCACGATCGAGTTGCCACCGCCGCGTCGCAGGTTGCGCAGGAATCGGCCTTGCTGCGACTGGTCCTGATCGACGTAGATGCGGTTCAACACCTGAGCGACATTGACGGGGTCAGCGTGTTGCAACGCGATCAGTTGGACGGGCTGAGTCGAGGCCGGCGCGATGTCGATCTGTTGCAGCAGTTCGGCGATGCGGGCGTGTTCTTCCTCGGTCGCGCGGACGACGAGCGTGTTGCTGGACTGGTCGGCCGTGATGCGCAGCGGGGCGTAGCCCTGCGTCGCGCTGTTGGCGGATGTACCTGGCGCAACGGGGATGTTGCCGCCGCGCCCGCCGGGTTGACGCAGAAAACGCAGCGTCGACTGGTTGACGCGCGTCGGCTGGCCGCCGGGGATGAGTGTCTGGCTCAGCGTTTGCGCGACGCTGGCGGCGTCGGCGTTTTCAATGGGGTAGACCTTGATGACCAGTGCCTCGCCCGGCTGCGCCTTGTCGATCTCCTTGATGACCTGGTCGATCATCTCGTGCTGGTCGGGGAAGGCCGAGACGATGATCGCACCGGACGACGCGTCGCCGGTGATGACAACCCGGCCTTGCCCACTGCGTTGACCGGCGCCGCTGATCATCGGCTGAAAGATGCTGTTGAGATTCGCGACCATCGTGGCCATGTCCGCGTGCTTGACGGGGTAGAGCCGGACGCTGGGCGTCGCCGCCAGCGCGGCCGACTGGTCGATCTCCTCGACGATGTGCGCGATGACGCCCATCGCCTCACCGGGCGCGGCGACGATGACGCTGTTGGTCTGCGCGTTGGCGGCGATGCTGACGACCGTCGCCATGTCGACCGCGTTCTCGACCTGCTGGGCCAACTGCTGCTTGATGAGCACAGCCCGCTGCGAGTTGACACTCGATGCCCGCCCGCCGCCGATCTGACCGGTGACGAGTTCGCGCAGGTTGGTGGCGACCTGCGTCGCGTCGGTGTGCTGGAGTGTGAAGACGCGGACTTCCGAGGCGATGAGCGTCGACGTGTCGAGTTGTTGGATCAACTCGCCGATCAGGTCGAGGTCGGCCAGCTTGCCGCGCACGATGACCTTGTTCGAACGCGTATCGGCCACAGCGCTGACGGTCGGTCCGGCCGGCTGGTTGTTGTTGCGCTGTCCGCGTTGATTGCCCTGGTTACCTTGATTCCGCTGGTTGCGCTGGCCGCGACCCTGGCCGGCCGAGTCGTCGCCGCCGGGGCGCTCGCCGCGGCCTTGCTGGTTCAGCATCTGCTGCTGCAGGTTGAGCATCTGCTGCTGCATCAACTGGGCCTGGTTGTTGTTCTGCTGTTGCTGCTGACGCGCCGCGTTGGGGTTGAACAGGCTGTTGATCACGCGGACGATCACGGCCGGGTCGGTGTGGCGGACGGGGAAAACTCGCACGTCGTATTCCGGCGTAGTCGACGTGCCGGACAGGTTGAACATGAGCATGTCGATCTCGTCGAGCTGGTCGCCCGTGCCCGAGATGATCAGCGAGTTTGTCGCCTCATCAACGGCGATGATGACCTGCGGCTTCTTCTTCGGCGCGGCCTGGGCGTTGGCCTGCGCGGCCGGGCCGGCCTTGCCCTCTTCACCGACCTGCGCGCGCTCGCCCGGGACCTTGTCATTCGCCCCGTCTTTGACCGGTTGCACGCCGGGCTTATCCGTGCCGCCCTGTTTCTTCTGGTCGAGGGGGATGACCACGTCGCCCGGTCGGGGGATGCGGTCGGTCACGATCACGTCGGTGTCGGCCGTCTGCTCGTAGAGGTTCTTGAGCGCCTGGGCAAGTTTGGCCGCCTTCATGCTGCGTGCCGGGAAGACGCGCACCTGGATCGAGTTGTCCTCGGCCGCGGCGTCGACCTTGCTGACGATCTCTTCGATTGTTTTGAGGTCGGCGTCCTTGGCAACCACGGTCAGCGCGTTGGAAAACAGGTCGGCCTGCACGACCGGCTTCTCGTCGCCTTCGCGGTCTTCGTACATCGCCTCGATCTGGTCGGCCATGTCCCACGCGTCGGCGTTCTTCAAGACGAAATACTGCACGTTGCGGTCGGCCCGTTGCGGCGCTTTGTCGAGCTGCTCGAGCAACTGCTCGACGAGCAGGAAGTAGGCGGGCGTCGTGGAAACGACGAGGCTGTTCGTGCGGTCGTCCGCGCCGACGCTGAACGGCGGCGGCGTCAGGCCGTCGGCCCGCGAGCCTTGTTGCTTAATGATGTCGGCGAACAGCTTGTCCAGGTTGGTCGCCAGCGCGGCCGCGTCGCCTTCTTTGAGCTTGAAGATGCGCATCTGCGTCGTGCCGGAGTCGCTTTGCTGGTCGAGGCGTTCGATCATCTTCACGGCTGCTTCGACCTGCGCAGCGGAGCCGCGGACGAGCACGCTGTTCGAGTTCGGCTCGGGCGTGACGACGACCTCGTCGGTGGGTTGCGTCGAGGCCCGGCTGTTCGGCGAGACCGACAGGCGTTGCGCCTTGGCGGCGAGAACGGCCTGCACGGCCGACGCCAGACTCGGCGCCTGCGCATTCTTGAGGAACACGACCTGCACGACCGTGCCGGCTATGGCTTCCTTCGTGTCGAACGTCTTGATCAACTCCTCGGCCAGGACGAGTTTATCCGGCGGGCCCTGCACGACGATGTGATTCGTCGCGGGCATGGCGGCGACACGCACGTCGGTCTTCTTGGCCGATTGCGGTGCGTAGACGCTGTAAGAGCCGAAACTGCGCATCGACGGCGTGCGTTGGCCGAACTCGCTGACGAGCATCGTCTCGAGCACGGGCACGACATCGACGGCATTGGCGAAGCGCAGCGGGAAGGTCTTGGTCTGCATCGCCTGGACAGTCGATTTTTCGACTTCCTCGATCACCTTTTCGATCGCTTCGTACTGCGCGGGCGTCGCGCTGACGAGCAGTTGGTTGGCGGTCGTGTCGGCCTCGAAACGCGCGGGCGCCTCCGCGCCGGGTGTTTGCGGTTGACCACGCGTGTCCTTGGAGAACAAGCGGGCCAGCGACTGCGCCAACTCGGCGGCGTTTGACCGCGTGAGCGTGTAGGTGCGGACCTGCTGCTGGGCCGGGCCGTCTTCGCGGTCGAGCGTCTTGATCATGCGCTCGATCTGTTCGACGATCGGTCTCGGGGCGTCCACGACGATCATGCGGTCGCCCGGCGCGGCGGCGATGACGACCTTGGCGGTGGGGTCGATCGCCTGTTGCTCGTCTTCCTGAATGCCCGCCTCCGCGCGGTAGCGGGCCATGTAATACCAGTAGTACCGCGCGTCGTCGCCGGTCAGGTTTGGGCGGCCTTGCGTTTGGTTGCCGAATAGCTGTTGCAACATCGGCACGAGCCCCGTGGCGGACACGTGCTTCACCTCGATCATGCGCAGCTCGCGGGCCGCGCCCTGCGTCTTCTTATCGAGCTTCGCAATCATCTCCTCGATCATCTTCCGCTGCGACTCGGGCGCGCGGATCAGCACGGCGTTCGTCGACGGGTCGGCCTCGATGAAGACCTCCTGCGACTGGCCGCGCTCCGGCTTCGGCACCATCGACATGAGCGTCTTGGCCAGGGACTCGGCGTTGGCTGACTTCAACTCGACAAGCTGGATCGGGTCGATCGCCGCATCGGCGGGCACGTCGAGCGTGGCGACGGCGTCGGCGATCGTCTTCTGGTCTTTCTCAATCGCAACGATGACGAGACTGTTGTTGTGTTCGGCCGCCGCGATCGTGATCGACGGCTTGCCGCGGTCGGCGATTGGTTGCGCCTGCGGGACCTTGCGTGACGAAGACGAAGACTGCTGTTGCGAGGGCGTCACAACCTTGGCTTTCGTTTCGCCCTTGGCTTCGTAGACGGTACGCAGTGTCACAGCCAACTCGGTCGCACGGGCGTGCTTGAGCGGGATGATCCGCGTGATCGGCACGTCCGTCGGCACCGTCGCTTCCTTGACCTGATCGATCAGCTTCTGAAGCGCGACCCACTGTTCAGCGGACGAAGAGATCAACAGGCTGTTGCTCGACGCGATGCCTTGGATGACCGGCATGGCGCCCGGGGTGGGCGACTCGCCGAGTTGCTGCTTGTACATCTGCGTGAGCGAATTGGCCAGCGTCGGCGCGTCGGCGTCCTCGAGCGCGACGATATGGATCTCGCGGTTGGCGGTGATCTTGTCCTGATCGATCTCTTTGATGATCTGCGCCGCCTTCTCGAGCATGTGCGGCGGGCCGGAGACGTAGATCGTATTCGTGTTCTTGTCGACGGTGACGGCCACGAGTTTGGCCGGCGTCCCGCGGCTGCTGGCGGCGCGCGGTGAGAGCACGCCTTGCAACACGGTGCCGATTGCCTCGGCCGTGACGTGCTTGAGCGTGAACGCTTGCACGTTGTTGAAGTTCGTGACAGCGCCGTCCAGCTTCTGGATGAGCTCCTCGATCTTGACCATGTCGGCCGCGTTGGCGCGAACCAGGACGGAGTTCATCGACGTGTCGCCGTACACAAAGACTCGTCGCGAAGACGACGTGCGCGAACTGCTGGACGACGATGAACGCGACCCGCCGAACATCACCTGGATCGCGTCCTCGACGTCGTCGGCCTCAGCCGTCTTGAGCGCAAACGCCTTCATCGTCTCGCCGCCGGTCGCTTTCGGGTCGTCCAGCATCTGCACGACCTGGTCGGCCAACTCAATCATGTCGGCCGTGCCGCGCACGACGACCGAGTTGGTCCGCTGGTCGGCCATGGCGATGATGGTTGAGCTCGAACTGGGTGACGACGAACGTGACGACGACGACGAAGACGAGCGTGAACTCGTCCCGCGTACGACGGAGTTGATCACCGAAGCCACCGCGTCGGCCGACGCCAGCTTGATGTGATACGACTTCATCTCCATCTTCTTCTGGTCGTCCGGGTCGCGGTCCATCAACGCCAGCAGCGATCGGATGCGCTTGACGTTGCCGGCCCGGTCGGTCAGCAGAATCGCCTTGCCGCGCGTCAGTGGCGCGATCTTGCCCACAATCGTGACCATCGGCACCAGCGCCTTGGCCGTCGACTCGACGTCGATGTGTTCGACCGGCAGCACGACGGTGACGATGGCGCTGGGGCGCTGTTCTTCCAGTTTGTCCAGCCCGTCAAGGATCTTGACCGGCAGCAGCGCCGTCTCGACCAGGGCGACCACGCGGATGAATCGGCCGTCTTCCACGATCATGAACCCGCGCGTCGCGAGCATGATGTTCAGCGTGTCCTTGGCCTCTTCAAGCGTGTACGGCTCGGCGTCAAAGAAGGTCAGTTCGCCTTCGACATCGAACTCGCCCAGGATCGGCTTGCCGGCCGACTGCGCGAACTGCTTGATCACGTCGTTGAACGGGATGCCGTCGTACTGAAAGCGGATGTTCCGCTTCGGGTCGGGCTTGGGCCTGGGCGCTGCGACGGTCGTTTTGGCCGGGGCGTCCGCGCCGTCCGCCTTAGGCGCGTCGGCCGGGTTGTCAGCGGCCTTCGCGTCGGCGGCGTCGACATCGGCCTGCGCGGTGGCCGGCGCGGCGTCGGTCGTGTTAGCCGGTGCGTCCGTGCCGTCCGCCTTGGCGGCGTCGGCCGGGTTGTCAGCGGCCTTCGCCTCGGCGGCGTCGGCATCGGCCTGCGCGGCGGGCGCCGCGGTGTCGGGCGCATCCTGCGCCAACGCGCCGCTCGAAAGCGGGGACAAGCTCAACACGAACATCAGTACATACGACACAAAACAATCACGGCTCATCGCGCGTCTCCTTCGATGAGGATTCGTCTTCGGTATCAGGTTGGCCCGAGATGGCGTTGTCGCCCGCAGGCGTGGGGTTGTCATCCGGCACGGCGACCGGCTTCGTGTCCGGTTCGACGATGGGTTTGTTGTCAGTGTCCGGCTTGCTGTCGCCGGGTGACGTTGTCGGCGTCACGACCGGTTTCGGATTCGGCTTGGGCACGAACGCCTCGCGCACATCGAGCGGCAACTGATCGGTGCGCAGGCGGCGCTTCTCGCTGAGATACTGGCCGACCTCAACCGCATAAAACGACGTGCGCGTACGGACGATCACACGGCTGAACGACTGCAACAGTGGATTAGACGGGTGCGCCATCGGCCGGTAGTCGATCGCGACGATCTCGCCGCCCAGCAGGTCGGCGCCTAACTCGTAGCGCGTTGTTTCACCGGACTCCGTATTCCGCACGACGGCCGTCGGTTTGCCCTGCCACGTGGGCAGGCCGACCAATTTGATCGGGGCCGGGCGGGGCGGCGGTGGGCGTGGGTCATTACGTTGCGGCGGCGGGTCGTTGCGCCGCGGGGGAGGTGTCGGCCGGGGCGGCGGCGGTTTCTTGATGTACGGGCGGAAGACGTCGCGGTCGTCAATCAGGTCGTACGCTTTGCGCTGCGCGTCCGCGAGGCGTGCTTCAAGTTTCAGTGCTTTCGGATCGACCTCGATCTTGCCGCCCAGCGTCTTGGGGTCGAGCACGAGCGTCATCACGCGCACTTTGAACTCGACGTCGTTGCTATTTGGAAGGGGCAGCCAGGTCGCTTCGTCAATGCGATGGATGTGCGGGTCATTTTGAAGCAAATAGAGCAGGTTCGTCACTTCGTCGAGCGACGCCCGCACGCTGGCGTGCCAACCCACTTGTAGCGCCGTGCCCACGCGACGCGCCGAGTTGACGGCGCTCAGCTTCGGTTGGCCGAGGCGGGCTTGCTTGAAGATCTCGGTCAGGTGCGCGCTGACCGCTTGCAGCGCGACATCTTTGTTCGTGCCGAAGGATTTCTTCGTGACGTCACGAAGACGCAGGCGGTACTCCGGTTCGAGGTTGACCTGGTTTTCCAGTTCAGCCACGTCGAGCGCCATCTGCTGTGCCTGCTTGTTCGCCTCTTTGGTCGGCTGAATGATCAGCTTGAACACGCCGAGGTACAGCAGGCCGAGCACAATCATGCCCAGCGTGACATAAGCGAGGATGCGTTCGCGTGCGGACATCAGCGTGAACGACCTCCTTTGGAGTCACGGGACGACCGGCTGCGCGACGACGAAGAACGGTCGTCGTCGCGGCCGCTTGATGAACTTCTCTCGCGCGACGACGATGACGATCGCTCATCACTTGATCGACTGCTCGAAGACGAGCGTTCGTCCGTCCGTGAGTTCGACGAGCCGCGCTCGGAACTGCCCTGCGTTGAAGACGACGAACGTTCGTTGTTCGCGGACGACCGGGAGTCGTCACTGCGCGACGAAGACGATGTTGAAGGCCGATAGCTCGACGTGCGCGACGAATAGCTTGAGCGGCGCTGGCTGATCATTGTTTTCGAGCCGTCGTCGCTCGGACGCGGTTCGGCGCGCAAGGACTTGACGTCGATCTTGACGTTGTCGGTCGGTGTCAACGTCAGCATGGTGTCTTGCGTGTAGCCATACTGGTCGACTGCCGGTTGTTTGTTGTGAGGCTTGACCGAGTAGCCCGCCTTGCGCAGCCGGTCGGCCAGGTCGTTGATGACGGTCTGCGACTTGGCCCGCAACGAGATCTGAATCGTGCCCGCAGCCGTCCCTTTCAGGCTGGTGACGTACGCGTCTTTCGGCCCAGGGAACAAGGCGGTGACATTCGCCCAGTGGTCGAGCCAGGCGCGGCTTTCTTTCTGCCACTGCTCGATCTCGGCCAAACGCTTCTTCAAGCGAGTAACGGGCTTGAGATCGTTAGTCAGTTTCGTGTGCCGACCGCGCAACTCGGCTAATCGGGTTTCCTCGGCGTTCTTGCGCGTGATGCCGATCGTGAACAGGACGAGCATGAGGAGCGCCGCCGCCACGCCGCCGCCGATCATGCGCAGCTTGCGCAGGTCGCGTTCGACAGGCGGCCGCTTCGGGTTCAACAGGTCGAAGGGGACGCGGCCTTCAACGCCGTGCCCGATCGCCAGGCCCAGCGGCGTGACCAGGCCGCGCGGGTCGGCTTTGGACTTCTTGAGCTTGAGCGCAGCCGTCGGGTCGAGTACTTCACAGGGCAGGCTCAACCTCTGCGCGAGCGTGTCAACGACCTTGGTTTCGTTGCCCGTGTCACCGGCGATGAAAACGCGATCGACCTTCGAACTGCCCTGCGCGGCGGTGGCGCTCTGGATTGTTCGGATGACCTCGACCGCCAGCGCGTCGATGGCCGTGCCGTTGCCGCGCGGCACGGTGGCCGATCGGCTGAACGTCATGACGCCACGTGTGACGACGTTGATCTCGGCTTCGGTCTGGTGCAGGTGAACCAAGGCAAGTGTCTGTTGCCACTGCTCGGGTGTTACGCATGCCTGGAGGCAGCAGACGTCGGCGTACGGCCGCAGGCCGATGGCGTGGAGTTTGATCTTCGCTTCCGCGGCGACCTGCTCGTACCACGACACGACGTCCTGCTTGACCACGGCGACAAGCACGGGTTGCGTGCCGTTTGCGGACGGCTCGCTTTCGGGCGGCGACTCGAGCGTGAAGTCAATCACCGCTTCGTCGATGGCAAACGGCAGGTCGCTTTCGACCTGGAACCGGACCATGCCGGGCAGTTCGCTTGCGTCGGCAGTTGGGAGCGTGAGCGTCTTGAGCACGGCCTTGCCGCGCGGGACGTCCATGACGGCCTTGAGGTCGTCGAGCTTCAACTGGCGGAGTGCGTCGCCAATGGCCCGCCCGACTTCGGACGCGTTCTCGCGGTCGAGGTCGACGGGCAGTGGGACAGTCGCGAGCTTGCGGCACCTCGGTTTGTCGCCACGCGGCTCGGCGTCGACGACACGCAACACGCCGCCGTCGATATCAAGAGCGACGAATCGACTCGGCGGCGCGGCCGAACGGGATCGGGATTCAAAAAGACCAAAGGGCATGATGATGGTTTCACGGGTCGTTGTTGATTACGCCGTTACGCGATTACGTCCCGAGTTCCTCCTGTTCAGCGTCGAGTGGAAATGGCAGGCCGAGCCGGGTCAGGTCACGTTGGTAAACAATGCGTGGCGGGTCCTGCGCAAAGTCAACGATCACTTCCATGATACGGAACCGCCCGCTGGGCACGCCGAACCCGATGGATCGGATGCGGAACTGATAGCCGCGTGGCGTGAGCAGTGGGGCGACTGCCTTATACGCTTCTTCGTCAAGCAACCCCTCTGTGTACAGCCAGGCCGTCGAAGTCAGTTGTTGCGGGTCGAGCGTGACACGCGTCTCGGCGATCTGCTGTGCCAGCGTCGCATCGATCTGCGGCAGCGCCGCCAGCGCGGCGACCGACGCGGTATTTACATTGAGCAGGCCGAAGATCGGCACGCGTCGACCGCCGGGGTTGGTCGTCAGTTTGTCCATGACGATCGGCAAGTCGGTGGCGTCGACGGGTGAACGAAGCGTCTGCCCCTGCGTCAGCCCCGATCGTCGGTCGTTTCGCTGGACGCGGTGTGTCATACCCAGCAGTTGGCTGGGGTGCGTGAACTGCACGCCGTCCGCCCGGACACTTTCGATGAACGAAATTGTCGCGTCGGAAAGGCCGGTGTCGCGCAGGTTGCTGTTTCGGCCGTTCAGGTTGATGCGCTGATTGCCCTCTGCGTCGGTGTCGGGACCGGTGGTATCAACAGTCGCCGCGCCGAGCAGGCCGCGATTCAATTGGCCGTCGTTGTCGTCCGGCGGGAAACTCTCGTCGCCGTCGTCTTCGTTCGGTTCCAGCAGGCCGTTGAAGTTCGCGTCTTCTCCATAAAGAATCGACGCATTGAAGCCTTTAACGAGCAGCAACTCTTCGAGCGTCGTCAGCGGGCCGTTGCGGATGAGGTAGGGGGTGGGCAGTTGGTCGTAGTAGTCTTGCTCCGCGCCGTCGGGCCGCGTCTCATCGTTGTTGTCCAGGTAGTCGCGCAGCGTGTCGAGCAGTTCAGGCGTCATGCCCGGCAGGCTCAGCAAGACTTCGTCGGGCGCGATGTTGATATTGACCTTGCCGGTCTCGTCGATGACGCCGAATCGCGGGCTGTCCGGGTCGACCGAACTGGGTGCGTAGATCGTGAAGTACCAGCGGTTGGCGCCGTCGTCGACGACGAGCTGGTTCTTGAGCATGTCGGGGTTGTCCAGCCAGAGCGACGTGTCGCTAAGCGGCGGCAGCGCGCCTTCGAGCGGCGGGGCGGTGAGCATGGCGATGACCGTGTCAATGCCGCTCATCGCCGCGTCGTGGGCCTGGTCACCGGAAAGCGTGGCGGCGGACGTGGCCGTCTCAGCCCGCATACGGAACAGCAGGCTGGCCGCGACCATCGCCGACATCGTGATCACGATCAACACGGCCAACAGCACAACGCCGCGCGGGCGAATCGACAGCGCACGCCGTTCGTGCCGGCTCGTGCTCGTCGTGTTGTCGTGCGGCGTGTTCATCGTGCGGTCAGGTCGTTCGTGTCTTGTTGAACTCGTCTAATCAAGCGTTGTGTGAGGCCGAGTCAGGGCGCGCCCAGTGAACGAAGCAATTCTTCCAGCCCGTCCTGAGGTTCGGCCGCGCCGGGCAGGTAGATCACCCGGCTGACCAGTTCATGCGGGTAGTCGATCGGCTCGGCGTCTTCTTCCAGCGGCTCATAACCGAAGGCGACCTCGATCGCCTTGGGGATGCCGCCCTCTTCCCACGTATCCAGCCAGGCCTGTCCTTCGTCGTCCCAGTAGCGGAAGCGGACGAACAGGAAGTCAGACGACAACAGCGCCGACTCGATGCCTTCACCTTCTTCCGCGGTTTCGGTCGCGATCAGTTTCTGCGTTTGCATCTCGACGCCGCGGATCACGCCGTAGCCGTCCTCGTCTTCTTCGATGCGCAACGCGAACGAGGTCAACACCACGTCCTGCTCGGGCGGGACAAAGTCGTCCGTCCCGTCGCGCACCGCCCACGCGGCGTTGCCGGGCAGGCGGGCGGCGATGAACGTCACACGGTCGGTCTGGCCTTCGAGGCCGATGTTGAGAAACCGATGCGACATCGCGCCGCGCAGTTGCTCGGTGACGCGGTCCATGACCAGCCTGCGTTGTTGCAAACGGTCGAGGTCCTGGCCGATGGTGTCGCGCGTGTCGGCCGCGTGTTGATAGAACCACAGCAACGTGCCCATCAGCCCAAGCGCCAGGCCGATGCTCAGCACGACCTCGGTCAGTGTGAAAGCGCGTCGCGCATGCGCGATGCGTGGTCTGTGCATCGTCATGGCGTCACCCCCACCCCGGCGGGCAAGCCGTCCGGCAGACCGAGGTCGTCGTCGGCACCTTCTTCCTCTTCTTCCAAAGGCGGGACGCGCATGAGCCGCGTCGAACGCAGGACGTAGTCCTCTTCTTCATGCCGAATAACGACCTGCACCTGCCGCAGGTCGGGCGCCATCTCCGGCGGCACGGCCGACTCGGTCGACAACTCGCTGACGACCAATTCCCATGTCCAGTTCGGGTCGATGACGTGATCGATCGGCAGCGGATCTTCGAAAGCACGAGGGCCGTCGTTGACCATTTCGACGACGCCCATTTGCAGAAACGACGTGATTGTCACCTGCAGGTCGGCGGCGGTGGCTTCCAGCGACGCCCGGCGGGTCGATCGCAGCGAGGTGTTCAACCCGTCGAGGATGAACACCGCCGCCACCACGACGAGCGACAGCCCCACGACGACCTCGAGCAGGATCGCGCCGCGGCGGCGGCCACGCGCGATCGGGCGAAGTTGATTAGGGGCAACGACTTGCATACTGGCTTATCGGTCATTGTCGGCTTGCCCGCGTAGCTTCACGGGGAGAGATCCGACTGCTCCTGCTCGTAGGTGTCCCATTCGCTGGGTGTCATGACGCTGGTGGTGAACAGACCGGTTCGGCCGTCCAGTTCGATCAATGCGCGGCGTTTGTCACGCTGGTCGGTCGGGAGAAGCTCGATCCGTGCCGAGTCGCTGGTGCCGTCTGGCTCGAATACCACCGTTTCGACCTCAGCGCCGGTGGCGTCGCGGGTGTCACCCGAGGCGAACGTGAGCGTGCGATACGCGCTGTCGCCGGTGAGCACGCAGCGGTCGACCATCAGCGACTCTCGCGGGACAAGTTCCGTCCAACTTGTGTCCTCCCACGTGATGTACTGGCCGGGCTGCGCCAGCGGCTGCGGCTCGTATTCAATCTTGATGGACTGGTCGTCTTCGTCGAACGCGATGCGGAAGCGCCGGCCCTTGTTGGCGGCCTCGGCCCGCATGACGTGCAACATGGTTTCGAATCGCAGCACGCCTTCGTCGAATTTGATCGAATCCGGGCCGGTGCTCGAGGCGATGGCCAGAACAGCGACCAAGACGGACAACACGGCGATCGCCAGCAGGACCTCGATCAGCGTAAAGGCGGTCGCGGCACGATTGGGGCGCGGCGATGCCTCACGCGTCTGAGATCGACACGGCCCCGCACTACGGCCCCTGACCGACTCGGATTGGGTCGGCGACTCACCTGTCATGAAACCCCTTAGCCGTCCTGGTTTTCCGTGATGTTGCTGATGTCGTCTTCGCTGTTGGCCGTGCCGTCCGGGCCGTTGGAAGTCAGCTTGTATTTCTTGCCGCCAGCGAAGTCAGAACCGGCGTCGGCGACTTCGTAGTTGATGTCGTTGTTCCAGGGGTCTTTTAACTGCTCCGGCTGCAAGTACGGGCCGGACCACTTCTCCGCGAGCGATTCGTCTTCGAATTGTGGGGCGGTCAGCAGGGCCTGCAGGCCTTCGCTGTCGGTCGGGTACCGGCCAATTCGCGCGGCGAACTTCTCCAGCGCGCCGGCAATCTGCTTGATCTGGATCTCCGTGGTGTCTTTCTTCGCCGCGTCGGGCGTGCCGCCGATCGTCACGACGAGGACGGTGGCGAGGATGCCGATGATCGCAATGACCAGCAACACCTCGACGAGGGTGAAGCCGCCTTTGAAGTCATTGCGAGCGATTCGGTTGCGATTCATGTCTCGATACTCCTTCGAGTCGTTAAGGGTGTACCGACCGCGCAGGTTCGCGGCGGGCGTCTGAGTTTGCATACCCACCAGGGCAGGTGGGGGTTTCAAACAAAGTTAAAGCCCGTCTCCAGGCCCCCAAAAGGGCGGAGAGGGCTCGAAATCCGGTTTCCATGACTCAGCTAATCGACCTCGCCATGGTAAAGATCGGGAACAACAGCCCAAGGGCGACGAACAGGATTGTCCCTGCCAGCACAACGAGGATGACCGGCTCCAGCATGCGTACCGCCTGGTCAACCTGGCGATTTGTGCGTCTTTCCACCGTGTCAGCGATCTTCAGGAGCGTTTTTTCGAGCTGATTCGACTCCTCAGCCACGGCGATCATTTCGATGATCTGAGGCGGGATCAGGCCCGACGCCCGCAGCGGCGGGCTTAAGCCCTGACCGCCGCGAACCGACTCGATGGCCTCTTCCGTCGTTTCCGCCAGCGCCGGCAGGCCGGCCGCGTCGCGGCTGATCGACAACGCCTGGATGATCGGCACGCCGCTGGCCAGCATCGTGCCCAGGATTCGGCAGAACCGCGTCAGGCTGACCATGAGCATGGTCCTGCCCATCACGGGCACACGCAGGAGGATGCGGGACCCAAGCGTCTTGCCCGCCTCGGACCGCAGCCAGAGCAGAGCGATGATCGCGATGATGCCAAGCAGGCCGAGCGTCGTCGGCCAATAGACGGAGATCATGTCGCTGGCGGCGAACAACACACGCGTCGGCAGCGGCAGGTCGATGCCGGCGAACAGCGGCTTGAACTTGGGAACCAGCCAAACAAGGCACAGCCCGACGACACCGATGCCGACGGTGACCAGCACGGCGGGGTAGATCATCGCGCCGCGCACGCGCGAGCGCAACTCGTCCTGCCGTTCGAGGTAGCCGGACAGGTCGGTCATGACCTGCTCAAGGAAGCCGCCACGTTCACCGGCACGCACCATCGCGACCGTGAGTGTGTTGAAGACTTTGGGCAACTCGCCCATCGCTTCGTGCAGGCCTTTGCCTTCCGCGACGCGGTCGCGCAAATGTTTGACCACCGCTTCGAGCCGGGCGTTGCTGCTCGTCTTGATGAGCGTTTCCAAAGCGCGCAGCATTGGCACACCCGCGCGCAGCAGGTCGGCCAACTGTTCAAACATCGCCGAAAGGTCGCGCACTTTCAGACGCAGGCCGTCGCCCGCTTGGGGCGCGCCGCCGGGCGCTGCCTGCTCCGTGACACGCACGGGGAACAACGACTGCTCGCCGAGGATCTGGCTTGCGGCCGACATGTTGCCGGCCTCGATCACTCCCGTGACCCTTTCGCCGGAAGTCGTGCGCGCGATGTACTGAAAGTGAGCCATGACGATTGATTAGACCTTCGTGCTCCGCGTCACCTCTTCCGGCGTCGTCTCGCCCGCGCGGACACGTCGCCAACCGTCTTCACGTAACAAACGCAACCCCTGCGAACGCGCGACGTTTTGCACCTCGTGCGCCGGGGCGTGGGCCATGACCTTTTCACGGATCTCATCCGTGCAGGCCATCAATTCGAACAAGCCCGTTCGTCCGCGGTAGCCCGTCTGGTTGCACTTGCGGCAGCCCACGCCGCGGTAAAGCTGTTCGCCCGGCTCCAACGCGAAGTCGGCCGGCATAGTGACGCGGTCGGCCTCGCTCGGCTCGTAAGCCTCTTTGCAGTCCGAGCAGATTGTCCGCACCAGCCGCTGCGCCATCGCCGCGTTCAGCGTGCTCGTGACCAGGAAAGGTTCAACGCCCATGTCCACAAGGCGCGTGGCCGACGACGATGCGTCGTTCGTGTGCAGTGTTGAAAGCACGAGGTGGCCGGTCATCGCGGCCTGGATCGCCGCCTCAGCCGTCTCGCGGTCGCGGATTTCACCGATCATCACCACGTCCGGGTCGTGACGCAGGATCGCGCGCAAGCCGCGTGCAAAGCTGAAGTCGATCTTCGAGTTGACCTGGATCTGATTGATGCCGTCCAAGTGATACTCGACAGGGTCTTCAACAGTGAGCACTTTGATCGTGTCACTGACGATCGCCGAAAGCGCGGCGTAGAGCGTTGTCGTCTTGCCGCTGCCGGTCGGGCCGGTGACCAGGATAATGCCGTGCGGCCGTTTGATCTGGTCTTCAAAGATGGCGAAGGTGTCGTCGGCCATGCCCAGGTCGGTCAGCGTGTAGAGCACGGTCGACTTGTCGAGCACACGCATCACGACGCCTTCGCCGAACAGCATCGGGATGACGCTGACGCGGATATCGACTTGCCGCCCGCCGACGCGCAGCTTGATCCGCCCGTCCTGCGGAAGCCGTTTCTCCGCGATGTTCAGGTGCGACATGATCTTGATGCGGCTGATGATCGCGGCTTGGAACCGGCGGATCGTCGGCGGTACCTTCGCGTCCTGCAGCACGCCGTCGATGCGGTAACGCACACGCAGGTCGTTTTCGTATGGCTCGATGTGGATGTCGCTGGCGCGTTCGTTGAACGCTTCGAGAAAAATCTCGTTGACCAGCTTGATAACGCTCGCCTCTTGCGCCATCTTCAGCAGGTCGTCGGAAGCGCCTTCGCCGCCTGTGCCCTCGTCGAGTGTTTCGATCCCGTCGTCTTCGTCGCCGATGAGTTTGTCGAGCGTGTCGCCGCCGACGCCGTAGTGCGTCTTGATCAACGCGCGCAACTGGTACTCGGGCGCGAGCACCGGCTCGACGTGCAGCCCGGTTGCGAGTCGAACTTCGTCCAACGCGTAGAGGTTGTAAGGATCGCAAGTCGCGACGCGCAGCGTGCCGTTGCTTCGGTCGACGGGGAACAGCGTTTTCTGGTGAACGAGTCGCGACGGCATAGCTGCCAGCGTCTCACGATCGACCTCCGCCTTGGTCAGGTCGACGACCGGGATGTGCAACTGCTCGCCGGCCACGCGGAGCAGGTCGTCCTCTTCAACGTGGCCGAGCTCGATCAGCGCGCGATCAACGCGGCCGGCGTGGCCGTTCTCCTGCGCGGCTTCACGAGCCTCGGTCAGTTGTGCTTCGGTAATCTGGCCCTGGGCGAGCAGGGCGTCAACCACGTCCATGCGATGGTCATCCTGTTCGGGTTATGAGTCCGGGGCGAGCGCCATTCTAGGTGGCCGGCCAGTCGCCCTCGGCTGAATCGCGCCTTTTGACGCCGTTGTTACAGACGTTTCGGCTCGGGCGGCGCATACACTGCGCGCGGCCCGGATGCCGAAACTATGAACGCTGAACGCCGTGGTGGCCATGTTTTTTTCATCAGCAGGCAAAGAAATCGCATCCGACCCACAAAAACTCCGGTAGGCGACAGTGAATCGGGCCACTGGCGGTTGGTCTGTCCTGCGTTTGCAGGCCGGCAGTGGTCGTCGTGGAGACGCGGCCCCGATTCAACTTCCCAAGGTCGGCCAATGGGGTGCCGACCCGTCGCATTGGAGCTTTCGATGAAACGCATGATCCTGACCAGCCTCGCTCTAGCCTTGGTTTTCGCTGTCGCTCCGGTCACCTCGGCACAGGACGAGCCGGCCGAAATGGCGCGGGGCGCTATCGACCCCTACGTGCCCGGTACTCAGCGGGCTGCATTCCTCCGCGCCGCCGGTGTTGATAGCGAGATGAACGAGGCCGAGCACGAGGCTGACAGCGGCAAGAAAGAGGCGTTCGTCCGCAGCTACGACAAGTGGGCGACGATGAAGCTGTTCGATCGCAACCGCAACGGCTCGCTGGATTGGTTCGAGGCCGACGCGTACCGCCGCGCGGTCCGTCAAGCCGTCCTCAACAAGTACGACATCAATGAAGATAAGAAGCTGACCGGCCCTGAGCGCGAGGCGTTGAACAAGGCCTTGGCTGAGGGCAAACTGCCCAAGATTGAGGTCACACGCACCGTACCCGACGCCGCACCCGCACCGGCGCCCGATCGCCCGCGACGCCGCGGCGCATTCGGGGAACGCCGCGCGCAATACGACAAGGACGGCGACGGCGAGCTTTCGCCGGACGAACGCCGAGCGATGGCCTCCGGCGAGATCATGCGTGGCCGAGACCGCATGGTCAGCCGGTTCGACAGCAACGGCGACGGCCTCCTGGACGCCAGCGAGAGGGCAACCGCCGAAGCGGACGAGCAGGGCAAGTGGTGGCTCAAAGTCGACGACCTGGGCATGAAGCACTTCGACGCCGACGGCGACGGCAAACTCAGCCAGGCCGAAAGTGACGCCATCGTGGCGTTTGGCGAGAAGTTGCAGGCCGTGGGCAAGGGCTGGGAACGCGACGTGCTCGATACCGATGGGGACGGCGAAGTCAGTCAGGGCGAGCGGCAAGCCTTCCAGGCCAAGGTGCAAGCGGCGGGCATCGGCCTGTTGCCCCGCGCCATCAAGTGGGCCGATTCCAATGGCGACGGCACGGTTTCAGCCGACGAACGACGTGAAGTGGCTGAACGTGTGGCCAAGCAGGCCGAAGTCAACATTGCTAAGTGGACCAACCGGTTCGACGCCAACGGCGACGGTCGGCTGGATGTCGGCGAGCGCGATGCCTTGATCAAGGGAATCGATGAGGATGCCCGTGCCCGTTACGACCGGCATGACAAGGACGGTGACGGCCAACTGAGCGCCCCCGAAATCCAGGGTTTCATCATTGAGTTGGCGGAAGAATGGGGCGTTGCACCCCAGAATTGACGTGTCGGAGCCTGCGAGCCCGACCGGGCGGATCGTCGGGGTCATTTGGGGGACAGGCCGGTGAAACCGGCCTGTCCCCCGATCCCCCGCAAACAACCATACTTTTTCTAATCATTTCATCGAATACCATTGACACGGATGTCACATTTGTTAACTTGGGGAACAGTCGCGCGACAGGGTTGATGCCCTCATGCGGCGACGCCCCGACTCGACAACCCGCCCAAGCCGCTGGAGTGATGCCGATGCTTGGAAAGAGAACCCCTCCGTTATGGTGCGCCATGTGTGTTGCCCTGACGCTCACGCAGGCCGTTGTTGCTGCGCCCGACGCGTCGAAAGACGACCCGCGCGCGATGTTCAAACGCGCGGCCGGCTACGGCTGGATTGTCCCGTTCCAGGAGGTCGACCGTTACAAGAAAGCGCTCTACCAGGCGCGCGGCATGACCAACATGCACCGCGTCGTGACCCCATCCAGGGCAGCGTTGGCCGAGATGCAGCGCGAGGCCGCGCGCACCGAGCCGAACATGGACGTCAAAGGGCCGATGCTCGACGCGAACGCGACGTACACGCGGCTCGGCGTCGTGCGTCACATGCATATGGGTGCCGGCCCGGTGATCGACCCGGCTGCGCCTTCGCTGGGAGGGCAGCACGTCTCGCCGCGCATGCTCAGGTCGCTGGGCGGTCGGTACGCGTCGGTCTGGACCCGCGACAAGGCCTATCTGACCGGCATGGGCGGTCAGAATCTGAGTTACGGCGGCCCGGCTATCCGTGCGAATGTCATGACGTCCACGTATTACGTCGTCCGTGGCGAGGTGCCGCGCGGCACGATCCGCATGACGCCCAAACAGCGTCGCGAAGTCGATGAGACCGGTGACATCAGCGTGCTCGACCCGACCGAGCAGCAGAAAGTCATGGCCCACCATTCCCGCCTCGACGTGTTGCGTGAGTTGAACAGCCGACGTGCAGAGGGTGAGGAACTGACCTTTAGCGACGTGGTCGCTGAACGACGTGCTCGATACGAGGCGGCCATGGCAGCCCGCGAAGCCGAACGCAATCAGGTAGCTCAAGGCTTGAACCCCGGCCTCGCCGCCGTACCCGCGCAGCCGCAGGCCAACGTGCCGCAGGCGAAGCCGTTCCCCAACAACGACATCCTGCAGCAGAACCTGGCCCTGCTGCGTCGCACCGAGCAACGCATCGACCAGTTACAGCATGAGTTGAACGAACTGCGCGGCCTGCGCCAGCAGGTCGCGGCGAACGTCGAGCGGCTGCTGCAACAGCGCGAGGCCTTCGCCCAGCAGCAGCACCGGCCCGCGCCCAAGCCCGAACTGACCCGCGAGCAGATCGCCGACCTGACGCAACAGGTCATGTTGGCGAACCCGGACTTGGCCCTCAAAGCGGCATCAGGCGACGCCGACGCCCAGCAGCAGATCTGGGCGATGGTCCAGCGCGAAGCGGCGGCGATGCAGCCGTAACTCCGACTCGTTGACTCGATGGTCGAATGACAATCAGTCGTGCATGCCCAGACGTGCAATCATTTCAATCATTGGTGTTGTGGTCGTCGCCGCAGCGATCGTGACCAGTGTGTCGTTCAGCGGTTTGTGGACTCCTAGTCCACGAACTCAATACCCCTTGCCGCCCGGCGGCGGTGGTCGCTCCGAGAAGTCGCCCGATGGACGGTTTGAAGCGCACGCGATGAATCTCGGGCAACAGTTGAGTCCCTCCAGAACACGGCAGTATTACCGGTTCGAGATTCGTGATCAGTCCGATCAAATCATCGCAGAGCAAGAGCTTCTTCAACCAGCCATTGGTGTGATCCGCTTTCGCGAAGGCTCGGGCCGTATCTACTGGTCGAGCGATTCCCAGTCAGTGACCTTTGGGACTCCTGAGCGAGCCATATGGTCTTGGAGCAAATCGAGCGAATTGAACTCACCCTGATGGCGCAAAAAGCCCGCCGGCGAGGAGGGCAACGCCAGGCGGGCTGTCAGGGGGAGTGGGGCGATTGAAAGGACACAGACCGACTCGGCCCCAGGACTCGGCCCCCGGTCGCGTGGCGGCGGAGCGGCGAGTGTCCGACCGTATCAACCGCGCAGGCCCGTCAGTTATTCCGGCCATCCAACTTTCTTAGATCAAACCGATGTGCGATGACCGAACGGTCAGGCATCCCCGGATTCCGGCTTATCCAACTGCCCCGCGAGATCACGAAGCAGGTCGAACGCTTCCAGCGGCGAAAGTCGATTCAGATCGGCTTCACGCAGCGCATCGACGACTGGGTGGCTGAGATCGCTGAACAGTGGCATGTCGTCAGCCGGGGCGGTCTGCGGCTTGCGTGTCGATTCGTCCGCCGCTTGGCCGTTGCCTGCGCCCCCCCGAGCACTCCCGGCCCGGTGCTTGACCTCCAACTCGGCCAGCAACGCGTCGGCCCGTTTCACGACCGAGTCGGGCAACCCCGCGATCCGCGCGACGTGGATGCCGTAGCTGCGGTCGGTCTTGCCCTGCGCGATCCGGTGCAGGAACACAACTTGGTCTTTCCACTCGCGCACGGTCACGTTCAGGTTGATCACGTTGTCGTACCGCGACGCCAGGTCGGTCAACTCGTGGTAGTGCGTCGCGAACAGCGACCGGCAGCGGCGCTGCGCCAAGTGCTCAGCGATCGCCCACGCTAGCGACAGGCCGTCGAGCGTGCTTGTGCCGCGACCGATCTCGTCGAGGATCACCAAACTTGCGGGGGTGGCGTGGTGACAGATGTTGGCCGTCTCGGTCATCTCGACCATGAAGGTCGACTGCCCCGCGTGTAACTCGTCGCTGGCGCCGATGCGCGTAAAGATGCGGTCGCACAGGCCAATGTTTGCCTCGTCGGCCGGCACGAACGACCCGGTGTGCGCGAGCAGTGCGATCAAAGCCGTCTGCCGGATGTAGGTCGACTTACCCGCCATGTTCGGGCCGGTGATGAGAGCTAAGGAGGGACCGAGCGACCGAGCCACCGAGCCATCGAGGGCTTTTGTGTCCGACTCTTCCCCCTCGGTCCCTAACTCAACATCGTTCGGCACAAACCGATCCCCCAGCAACTCGTCCAGCACGGGGTGTCGGCCGGCCTTGATGTGCAAGACCGGCTCGTCCACGATCGTGGGTCGTACGTAGCGGTGACGCACCGCTCGGCGGGCGAAGCAAGCCAACACGTCGAGTTCCGCGACGGTTTGGGCGAAGGTCTGGAGCGCGTCGAGGTTGGACTGCGCGGCTGCGCACAGCTCAGTAAATAGCGCTTGTTCGCGCGCGACGGCGCGCGTCGTCGCGTTGAGCACCTTTGACTCGTACTCTTTCAACGGCGGCGTGATAAAACGCTCGGCGTTCTTGAGCGTCTGCTTGCGCGTCCAGGCCCGGAATTGCTCGGCGTTGTCGTCGACCTTGTGCCGGTGCGCGGCGGTGACCTCGATGTAGTAGCCGAACACCTTGTTGTAGCCGACTTTCAGCGACGGGATGCCGGTCTCGTCGATCAGGTCTTTCTGGTATTGGGCTAGCCATGTGTTGGAGTCGCGTTGCAGGCCGCGGTATTCGTCGAGCTGCGCGTCCACGCCGTCGCGGATCAGCCCGCCCTCACGCAGGTGCGCGGGCGGCGATTCGACACACGTGTCGAGCACGCGACCCGCCAGCGCGGCCATCGGTTCGGCCACAGTGCGCAACAGGTCGTGGTAGGGGCGAAGCGCGTCACCGGCGTCGAGCAGCGCGGCCAGCGCCTCGGCCTGCTTCACACTGCCGCCCAGCCCGACCAGGTCGCGCGGCGTTGCGCGGTTGACGCTGATGCGCCCGACGATCCGTTGCACGTCCTGCACGCCGTCGAGCAGGTCGCGCAGTTCGTCCAGCAGCCGCGCGTCAGCCACGAGCGTCGCGACAACGCCCTGACGCTGTTGGATCGGCTCGCGTTGGGAAAGCGGGTAACACAGCCAGTGCCGCAGCGTCCGCTTGCCCATGGCCGTGCGGCAGCCCTGCAACACGCCCAGCAGGCTGCCCTCGGTCGATTGCGACCGCACCGTGCGTTCGACTTCGAGGCTGCGTAGCGACGTGTCGTCGATGACCAGGTGCGACTCACGCCGGAAGCGGCGGGGCGGACGCAGGTGGGTCAGGCGGTTGTCCTCGCCCGACACGCGTTGCGTTTCGAGCAGGTAGTGCACGATCGCGCCGCACGCGGGCAGCGCCGGGTCGTCGTCGGCGAAGCCGAACCCCTCGAGCGTCGCGACACCGAACTGCTTGCGCAACACGTCGCCCGCCTCGTGCGACTCGAACTGCCAGCCGGGCCGCAGCGACGCGACGCAACTGAGCCGATCGGTGATCGCCTTGACGCGCGGTGGCAGGTCGCCGGTGTCGTCGTCGTCCGCCGCGAGCAGCTCGCTGGCCCCGATGCGCGACAGCTCGTCCGTGACCTGCTCGGCCGGCAGCGTCATCACCTGAAACTCACCCGTGCTCAGGTCGGCCCACGCGATCGAGGCGTTGTCCTCTGAAGACCACACGATCGCCGCCAACGGCCGGGTCGCGCCGTCGTCGAGCATCGACTCGTCGGTCAGCGTGCCCGGTGTGATCACACGCGTGACGTCGCGGTCGACGACGCCCTTGGCCTCGGCCGGGTCCTGCACCTGGTCGCAGATCGCCACGCGGTAGCCGGCCTGGATCATGCGACGCAGGTAGCCCTCGACCGCGTGGTAGGGCACGCCCGCCATCGGCACGCCCTCGGTGCGCTGCGTAAGCGTCACGCCGAGCACGCGGTGGGCCAACTCCGCGTCCTCGTAAAACATCTCGTAAAAATCGCCCATGCGGAAGAACAGCACGCAGTCGGGGTGCTGCTGCTTGAACCGCTGGTACTGCCGCATCGCGGGCGTGAGTTTGCTCGGGTTGTGTGACTTCTTCTGCGGCACGGAGAGATGGTACAAGGGAAGGGGGAGCGGGACGTCCAGGATTGAGGGATCAAGGGATCAAGCCACCGAGCCATTGAGGGATTGTGAATCGGATGCCTCACGCTTGGTGGCTCGATCGCTCGATCCCTCGGTCCCTTTCCCCTCTATACTCGCGCCGTGGCTCAACTCTTCGAGACCGACACGCCCATCGACGCGGTGGCGTTCGCGCACGTCGCGCCCGAGCAGGGGATCGACGCGGGGCCGGACGGCTTGACGTACGCCGTGCCCGCCCGGTTGCGCGACGTGCGTGTCGGGCAACGCGTGACCGTGCCGCTGGGGCGGGGCAACAAGGACGTGACCGGGTACGTCGTGTCGCTGTCGGAGTCCTGCGACCTGCCGCCCGCGAAACTCGCGAAGGTCAAACCGATCAAGTCGCTCGACGCGCACGCGGTGAGCCTGACACCCGACCTGATCGACCTGGCGCGGTGGATGTCTGCCTACTACTGCTGCCCGCTGGGCATGGTGCTGGTCACGATGCTCCCCGCGGCGGTCAAGCACGGGACGGGGTCGGTGCAGCGTGTCATGGTGCGCGTGAGTGATCGGTTTGTTCCGAGTGACGATCACGATCCACGCGATACGGAAACCGACGACGCATCGGATGCAACCTCCGTCCGTTTAGCGGCGCGGCCGCAGGCCCGCACTTCGGGCGACCGCGAAGCGACGGACGCGCAGCAACACGGGGAAAACGACGAAGACACGAGTGACAAACTCGACTTGCCGAAACTGACCAAACTCCAACACCGCGTCTTCGACGAGGCGGTACGCCTCTCGCGAGAAGGCGAGCCGTGGGTTGCGATGAAAGAGCTTGCCGACGCCGGCGGGGCGCGCACGACTTCGCCGGTCAAGCAACTGGTCGACAAGGGCCTGCTCGTCAGCGAGACGCGCTGGGCGATGCGCGCCGACCTGGCCCGGTCGGAAGACGATGACGGCGACGACAACGCGCCCCCGACGACCCGCCTGATCCTGAACCCGGAGCAGGACCGGGCCGTCGAGCGGTTGGCCGACGCGATCGACCGCGGGTTTGGTGTTCATCTTTTGCACGGCGTGACCGGTAGCGGCAAGACGGAAGTGTATCTGCGCGTGATCGAACACCTGATCGCGCGCTCGGACGCGGCCGATGAATCGGCCTCGCCGGGAGTGCCGGGGGCGATCGTGCTCGTGCCCGAGATCGCGTTGACGCCGCAGACGGCGGCGCGGTTCAAGCACCGTTTCACGTCGGCGCACGGCAGCGACGTGGCCGTATTGCACTCGGGCTTGACGGCGTCGCAGCGACACGAGCAGTGGCAGCGCATCCGCCGGGGCGAAGCGCGCATCGTCGTGGGCGCGCGCTCGGCCGTGTTCGCGCCCCTGCCGTGCGTCGGGCTGATTATCGTCGACGAGGAACACGAGTCGAGTTACAAGCAGGACCAGTTGCCGCGCTACCACGCACGCGATGTGGCGATCAAACGCGCACAGATGCTCGACGCACCGGTCGTGCTCGGCTCCGCCACGCCAAGCCTGGAAAGCTACTTCAACACCCGTCGCGCAGGTCAGCCCTACCAGATGCACACACTGACGACCCGCGCCCCGGGTTTGACCCTGCCGCGCGTGCGCATTGTTGACCTGAACGGTGAGCGGCGCAAGCGTTACCAGATGACGGGCAAAGCGGGCGTCCACCTGTTGAGCCTTGCGCTCGAGGCGTCGTTGCAACAGACGCTCAAGGCCGGCGGGCAGGCGATGCTGCTGCTCAACCGCCGGGGCTACGCCAACTACATCGCCTGCCCCGACCACAACTGCGGCTGGCTCATGCACTGCGACCATTGCGACACGACAATGGTCTATCACAAAGACAGGTCGCTGCCGACCGGCGGCTACGTCATGTGTCACCACTGTGGGACGGAACAACTGCTGCCCAAGCAGTGCCCGCAGTGCACGAAGAAGGTCACGACGTTCGGCCTGGGCACGCAGCGCGTCGAAGAAGAGATCGAACGCAAGTTCCCCGACGCGACTTGGGCACGCATGGATTCCGACACGATGCGCACCGGTCACGATTACCACGCGACACTGGCTCGGTTCCGTCGCGGCGCGCTGGACATCCTGATCGGTACGCAGATGATCGCCAAGGGGCTGGACTTTCCAAACGTTCGGTTGGTCGGTGTGATCAGCGCCGACACAGCCTTGCACATGCCCGACTTCCGCGCGGCCGAGCGTTCGTTTCAACTGATCGCCCAAGTGTCCGGCCGAGCCGGCCGAGGGGCCGACTCGGGGCAGGTCATCGTGCAGACCTTCTGCCCGGACGACCCGACGATCCGCCTCGCGGCCGACCACGATTACCGCGGCTTTGCCGAACGCGAGCTGACCTTCCGCGAACAGGTCGGCCTGCCGCCGATCACACGCATGGCCCGGGTCGTCTGCCGCGACAAAGACCTGGTCGCCTGTGTCGAACAGGCCAAGCTGTTGGCAGAGGCGTTGTCGGTCGCGAATGACGAACTGAGCACGGGTGTCCGAATGCGCGGCCCGTCGCCGTGCCCCATCGCGCGCATCGCCGAGTTTCATCGTCAACAGATCGAATTGATCGCGCCCGACGCGGGCCGGTTACAGAAACTGATGACCGCCCTGCGCAACGCCCGCCTGCTCAAGAGCGATGCGCGCACGGCCGTCGATGTCGACCCGGTGTCGCTGCTGTAGATCATTCCGCGCTTGTTTTGACCTGTTCGGGAAAGTCCTTCGCATACCGCGCAAGCAGTCCCTTGACGTCGTTCTTCATTAGGTAGACCTTGCCGCGGATCTTCTTCGTCTCGCCGGGTTTCAACCCGCCGATGCGGAAGTCGCTGTGCAGGCAGACGATCACGCCCTGGAACAGTTCCTGGTACGGCTCGAACGCGGTGGCGAACAGCCACTTTTCGTCTTTGCTGAAACAGCCGATCAGGCCGTTGCTCGGGACGATGCTGCTCAGCGGGCGCGGGTTCACGTCGGTGCGTGGGACGTGCTTTGGGCACCAGACCTGGCCGGGCGTGTAGCGCGCCTTCGTCGCCCACGGTTGGCTTGGCAGTCGTGTGAGTTTGCCATCGACAAAGATGAACGACTTGGGCAGGTAGTCCTCGCCGGACGGCTTCTTCGGCACGCCGACGAACCGGTCGACACGGATGCAAGGCTGCGCCCAGTGTGCTAACGACATGGCGTCCGTCGGGTTGTGCGCGGTCAGTTTGAAATCGACGTCGTCCTTGCCCGCTGTGATCGTGTGTGTCACGACGACGCCGTCCTTCAACGTGCACTTCAGTTCGATGCGTTTGCCGTCCTTGCTCGCACTGACCAGTTCCGTCGTGTGGCCGATCACGGTCTGCCCCCACACGCGGTCGGTCGAGCCGGGGCGGCAATATGCTTCGAGGTAGTGGATGCGGATCGGCCCGCCGGGCAGCGTGTCAGCCTCAGGCGTCCCAGGAGCACTGCTGATGGTCAGATAGTTCTTTGACCACGCGATGCGCAGGTCCGCGTTCGCGGCCGGCGCAACAATCACGATGAGCAGCAAGGCCAGTGTTGGCACGGTGTGGTGGGTTTTAGACATGGCGATATCGTACCAATCGGCGATCGTTACCAACATTTCAAGGCGGCCCCAAGCCGGGTCTGTTCGCAGACCCGTATCTCCGCGCGGTGGATCGGTCCCGTCGCGGACCGATCCAGGTCTGCGGACGACTCGGTTTTATGGCGTTGCAGGTAAAACGATCCTGTAACTTTGGCGTGGATGCTGTGCCCATCGCACGCTATCCTTACGGGTTGCACGCACGCACCGGGCGACGGATCGCCGCAACCTATGACGTGAACGCATGCTCAAAAAGTCGATCTGCCTCTCTCTGCTCCTCACGCTGACGCTGCTCTTTACGACGGGCTGTTACCGCAAAGAGGTGCGCCGCCGGGCTTGGCCGGGTTTTTCCGTCCAGTCCAACGCCACGGCCGCGCCGCGGGCGCAGGCGCCGAACATGCCCGACCTGACGCCGAAGCAAAGCCCCGTTGACGCCGTACTCAATCCGATCGGCGACGCGTTCCGCGGCGTGGGCAGATTGTTCGCTCCGGCCGACGACGGCTACACCGGCCCGCAGCCGGACGGTCAGCCGCGTAGAGCCAAGCCCGACAACGCCGACGAAACGCTCTTCCCGCCGCCGAACCCGAACGGCGCGACGCCGAGCCGGCAAAACTAAAACGCTGTCATCCATCCGAAAGCCAAACGCGCAACGCACGCGGGACGCCGCCATGATCCTGCTCATCGATAACTACGACAGTTTCACCTACAACCTCGTGCAGCGCATCGGCGAGTTGATGATCGACGCCGGCCACTCGCCCGACGACCTGCCGATCAAGGTCGTGCGGAACGACAAGATCACGGTCGACGAGGCGGTGGCGATCGACCCGGACCACGTGATCATTTCGCCGGGGCCTTGCACGCCGAACGAAGGCGGTGTGTCGAACCAGATCATCGAACACTTCGCCGGGCGCACACCGTTGCTGGGCGTCTGCCTCGGCCACCAGTGCATCGGCCACGTCCACGGCATGACCATCGACCGCAACGACCGCCTGATGCACGGCAAGACCTCGCCGATCCACCACGACGGCAAGTCGATCTTTTCCGGCCTGTCGATCCCGTTCGTCGCGACGCGCTACCACAGCCTCGTCATTCTCAAAGAAACGTTTGACGACGACCGCTTCGAGGTCAGCGCGTGGACCGACGAAGGCGAGATCATGGGTCTGCGCGCCAAGCCCGGCGCGCTGCCCAACGGCGACGCGCCGCTGGAGGGCGTGCAGTTCCACCCCGAGAGTTTTCTGACTGTGGAGGGGCCGCGGTTGTTGGCGAATCTTCTGGGGGTCGGTTGTGAAGGGGTGAGTGTTTGAGCAAGCACGGGAGAAAGGGAGAGGGGGAGAATTGGAGAGAAACAACGGGCAACAACGGGCACCAGCGGTTGATGATTTCAGCCGTGGCACTGCACCAAAGCCCGCGGACCGCCGTCCGCGGGCATCACACCTCACACACCGGCGCCGGCAACTCCCGCTCGATCTCGTCAACCCGATACCCAAACCCCGCCCCGCCCAGCGTCGACAGATCGACACATCCGTTGCGACGTTGATAAAGCCCCGGATGCACGCGCGCCTCGGCCGCACTCGCCTCGGGGTAAAACTGCATCGCGTTCGTCTCGACGCCCATGATCGTGCCCGCGTGCGCCGCCAGCAGAACGTGCGGCACCTGCGCGAGCATCGGGTTGGTCAGGTCCTGCACCATCAGCGTCATGCCGTGCGCCTTGGCCCAGCAGAGACTCAACAGCGCCCCCGTCTGCGTCTTGCACGTCTTGAGCGCCACACCCGTCCAGCCCAACTCACGCCCGAGTCGGACCAGCCGCCAGTCGTGCGCACTCTCGTCCATGAACAACGGCTTGCGGGCCGACACGCTGTGCACGTCGATATGGTTCGCCTTCAGGTCGTAAGGGAACGGTTGTTCGACGTAGAGAATCATGCCGTAAATGCGCGGCTCGTCACGCATCAGGCGGTCGAGGATGTCGTTGACGTACGCGGGGTCGGTGACCGTGCAGTTGAAGTCGGTGGTGAGCCACAGGACACCGAGTTCGATCCCGATCCGCCCGACGCGCACGAGCCGATCGTAGTCCCACTCTGCGTCGTTCCCGCGCAGCTTGATTTTCAGGCACGTCAGCCCGTCGCGGTCGATCCACTGTCGCAGCGTCACGGGGTAGCCGTCGTCCGGCTCGTCGCCGGTCAGGTCGGCATCGTCCAGCGCGTCGAGTCCGCCAACGAGGTGCCAGCCGGTGAGCTTGTCGGGGGGTTCGTTGATCAGGAAGTCTTGCGGGTACTTGCCGCGAAAGGAGACGTCCGATCCCTTCGCGGGCTTGAGCATCCTCGACAGATCATCACTCATGAACTGGGCGTTGTACGTGTCGTAGACCGGCAGACCAACTAGCTTGCCGAAGGCGTCGTGGATCGCGATGTCGAAGGCCGACAAGCACACAAGCTTCGCCAGAAGCGGCATGGGCTCGTCTTCGACGGACGGGATGGGCTCGAAACCGGGCAGGCAGTCAAGCACACAATCGGCAAACTCAATCGGGTGACCTGCGGGCATATCAGTCCACGCGTGCGCAAACGACGCCGTTGCAACTTTCAGTGCCTCAAGTCGCTTGTCGTATGGCGTGCCGCTCGGCCAAACCCACTGCACACTCAACGGCGTCTCGCCCCACCCTTCGGCCGTGTTGCCCTGACGGTCTTCCACCGTCACCCGCACCCGCGCACATGTCACGTGTGTGAGCGTTTCCGTGCCGAACTTCAACGGCACGCGCGTCTGGACGGGGATGAAGTACAACGCAGCACCGCGCACACGGATATCTGTCGGGTGACTCATGCGCGGCAGTGTATCAGGACGCGGAACGACGCCTACCATGTCGCGCCATGACCGGACACATACCATCCCGGTCGGTCCCTTCCCAGGACGCCGCTGTGCGACGCGTCGGCTGCGTCAGTTTTCTCAACGCCAAACCACTCATCGAGGGCCTCGAAGACGGCCCCGACCCCGTCGTTAAGTTCGACGTGCCTAGTCAACTGTTGCCAGACCTTGAAGCGGGTACGGTCGACGTGGCACTGTGCCCGGTGATCGACTATCAGACCAGCGCGACACCGTTGCAGATTATCCCATCCGGCGGTATCGGTTGCGACGGAACGACGCTGACGGTGCGTCTTTACAGCCGCGTGCCGTTGGCCGACATCGTCGAAGTCCACGCCGACACCGACAGTCACACGAGCGTCGCGCTGCTGCGCATCCTGTTGGCTGAACGGTTCGACGTCCACCCCAAGATCATCGACTATCACGCCCGCGAGCACGTCGCCGACGGCCGACCCGTCGCCTGGCCGCAGGCGATGTTGCTCATCGGCGACAAGGTCGTCACCGACTCGCCGCCGGCCGTGCGCTACCCGCACCAACTCGACCTCGGCCACGCGTGGAAAGAGCTGACCGGCCTGCCGTTCGTCTTCGCCGTCTGGATGGCCCGGGCCGGCGACGACCTGGGTGACCTGCCGCAGGTGTTGGCTGACACGCGACAGCGCAACCAGACACGCATCGACCAGATCGTCGATCGCCACGCCGACACGCACGGTTGGCCGCGCGACCTGGCCAAGCAATACCTCGGCCGATGGCTCAAATTCGACGTCGGGCCGCGACAGGTCGAGGCGATGCAGCGGTTTTGGGCAATGGCGCACGACCTCGGCATGATCGACCGCGTGCGTCCCATGACGTAGCCGCTTGCGGCTTAGCGCGCTGCCGACCTATCCTTGTGCCCCATGCCCGAACGCATCGACCAACTCCGCACCGAGGCCGAAGCCGACCTTGCCGCCGTGACCGACGCCGGGTCGCTTGAGCAATTCCGCATCAAGTACCTGGGCAGCAAGGGCGCGCTCAAAACGCTCATGGCCGCGCTTAAGGAAGTCCCCAAAGAGCAAAAGGCCGCGTTCGGGCAGGGTGCCAACGCCCTGAAGCAATCAATCCAACAGGCGTTCGACGACAAGAGAGCCTCTCTCGACGGCGGAGGAGCGGCCGCTTCAGCGGCCAGCGGAACATCGCCCCAATCCAAAGGCACTACGAACCTCGACATCACCGAGCCCGGCCTCCCCCCGCGCCTCGGCCGCACGCACATCATCACGCAAACCATCGACGAACTCATCGACGTGTTCGGCCGAATGGGCTTCGACGTCGCCACCGGTCCCGAGGTCGAGGACGAGCATCACAACTTTGTTGCGCTGAACATCCCCAGCGATCACCCCGCCCGCGACCCGCACGACAACTTCTATGTGAAAGGCGGCAAGCAAGGCGACCTGCACCTGCTGCGCTCGCAGACGAGCACGATCCAGATCCGGGTCATGGAGAAGACCAAGCCGCCTGTGCGTGTCGTCGCGATGGGTCGTGTCTATCGGCCGGACGAAATCGACGCGACGCACATGCCCATGTTCCACCAGGTCGAGGGGCTGTATGTCGATCGCAATGTGAGCATGGCCGATCTGAAGACGACACTCATCCAGTTCGCTCACGCGATGTTCGGTCCCGAAGCCGACGTGCGCTTGCGACCGAGCTTCTTCCCGTTCACCGAGCCGTCTGCTGAATTGGAGGTCAAGATCGACCTGCACGGCACTGGCGATTGGCAGTGGATGGAGATTGGCGGCTGCGGCATGGTCGACCCGGCCGTGTTCGAGGCCGTGGGCTACGATCCGGAAGAATGGACCGGTTTCGCGTTCGGGCTGGGCATTGAACGCCTCGCGATGCGCAAATACGGCATTGGCGACATCCGCTGGCTGTACGAAAACGACGTGCGATTCCTGCGGCAGTTCTGAGCAATCGCCCCGGGTCGCCGCGCGACGTAACCGGACAACTAATCCACAATCAATCCCCGCGTTACCGAGCAAGGTGCGGCGCGATTAGGATGACGAAGGCGTGTTCCCGTTTGACAACCCAAGGAAGATGCGACCATGATGACGACGATGCCCGAACCGCTCATGAAAACCGACCTGCCTCTGCCCGGCCGACGCCAGGGCAAGGTGCGCGACATCTACCAGGCCACGCTCGACGACGGCACTGAGGCGTTGCTGATCATCGCGTCCGACCGCATCAGCGCGTTCGACGTCGTGATGCCCAACGGCATCGGCGGCAAGGGCGTCGTGCTCACGCAGATCAGCAACTTTTGGTTCGACATGATCGCCGAGAAACTCGGCGATCGACTGCAACACCACCTGATCGCGACCGACGCCGACCGCGTGCCCGATCTGGACGACGCGCAGAAGGCGTCGTTGCGTGGACGGGTGATCGTGGGGCGCCGTTGCAACGTCGTGCCGGTGGAGTGCATCGTTCGCGGCTACCTGGCCGGCTCGGGCTGGAAGGAATACCAGAAAACACAGAGCGTGTGCGGTATCAAGCTTCCCGAAGGGCTGAAGCAGTGCGACCAACTGCCCGAGCCGATCTTCACGCCCTCGACGAAGGAAGACGAAGGGCACGACGAAAACATCTCGTTCGAACGCGCGTGTGAAGTGGTCGGTACCGAGTTAATGACGACGCTGCGCGACCTGAGTCTGACGATTTACAACATGGCGCGCGACTACGCCGCGCAGCGCGGTATCATCATCGCCGACACAAAATTTGAGTTTGGCTTGCCAAAGGCCGATACGGGTGACAATAATAACGCGGTTGTACCGATTCTCATTGACGAAGTGTTGACGCCGGACAGTTCCCGGTTCTGGCCGGCCGACGAGTACGAACCCGGGCGTGACCAGGACAGTTACGACAAGCAGTACGTGCGGAACTATCTGCAGAAGCTGGTCAACGCGGGGCAATGGGATAAGAACCCGCCCGGGCCGGAGCTGCCCGACGAGGTCGTGCGAAACACGTTGGCCAAGTACCTCGAAGCGTACGAACGACTGACCGGCAGTGCCCTGCAACTTTGACCGACAAACGAAAGCAAGTGATCTGTTCCCCGCTGGGGGGCAGTAAACGACCGAAGCTCGCGGCGCGCCACCCGCGGGCTTCGTTTTATTAAGCCGCGTCATTTAGCCGCGTCGCTTGCGACGCGCTTCAAGATGACGTAGTGGGGCAGACATTCCTGTCTGCCTTCCCAGTCGGCAGACAGGAATGTCTGCCTCACCCGGTCAACAACTAAACAAATCCCGCGTCGAGAAGCGTGTCGACGCTCACGCCTCCGCCGGAGTGCGCCGCCCGTTGACACGCCAACGTGTGTACGACCGTCCGCGCCACCATGTCGGTTTCGACGTTGACCTTCTGCCCGACTTGCAAGTCGCCGAAGGTCGTGACGCGCAGCGTCGTCGGAATCAAGACGACTTGAAATCGCGACGAATCGATCTCGACGTCAGCGATGGTCAGGCTTACGCCGTCCAGGCAGACCGACCCCTTGGGCACGACCGTCGGCAGCAGGTCGCGGGCGACCTCGAACGTGACCCGCCACTCGTCCTCGCCGGCGTGCAAGTCAACCACCGTTGCCAGGTCGTCGACGTGACCTTGAACGAAGTGCCCGCCCATCGCGGTCGTGGGTGTCACCGCGGCTTCGAGATTGACCCGGTCGCCCACCTCCAGGCCGCCCAGTGAGGTGACATCGAGCGTCTGTTTCACGACGTCAAAACACAACGCATCGGGTGCGTCACCTTTTCCGGGCGCTTGTGTCAGACAGCAGCCGTTGACACTCACGCTGTCACCCGGGTTGACCTTTCGCGACCAATCATCCGCCTTGATGACGAGCCGAACGCCGAAGTCGTTGCGGGTCAGGGACACGACTCGGCCGGTGGTTTCGACGATGCCTGTGAACATGGTCGCAGTTTAGCCTCGCCCGGCCCCTGGAGGTATGTCCGGTCGCCGTGGTGTGAGCCGACTATCATCCTGCTCGTTTTCCCCCGGATACCCCCGGATACGCCCGGCTACACGAAAGGTTGCCTAGCCATGCCCTCACGCACGCACAGTTGCGGCCAGTTGCGGATCGACCACATCGACCAGGAAGTGACCCTGGCGGGCTGGGTCAATAATTACCGCGACCACGGCGGGCTGATCTTCATCGACCTGCGCGACCGCGACGGCGTCACCCAACTCAAGTTCGACCCCGACATCGCGCCCGACGCGCACGCCGCCGCGGACAAGTTGCGCCACGAAGACGTGGTGTCGGTCACCGGCAAGGTCGTTAGCCGGGGCGAGAATGAGAAGGGCGAGTCGTTGGCCAACCCAAAATTGGCGACCGGCGCGGTCGAGATCGAGGCGACCGCCGTGGCTGTGCTCAACAAGAGCGAGACGCCGCCGTTCAACCCCATCGAGGCGGGCATGGTCAATGAAGAGAAGCGGCTGAAGTACCGCTACATCGACCTGCGCTCAGAGCGTTTGCAGAACACGCTGCGCATCCGCCACAAGGTCGCCAAGATCATCCGCGACTACTACGACGAGGAAGGCTTCCTCGAAATCGAAACGCCGTTCCTGTGTCGCTCGACGCCCGAGGGTGCGCGGGACTTTCTCGTGCCGTCGCGCGTCAACGCGGGCAACTTTTACGCGCTCCCGCAAAGCCCGCAGTTGTACAAGCAGGTGCTGATGGCGTCGGGGTTCGACAAGTACATTCAGATCGTGCGTTGCTTCCGCGACGAAGACCCGCGTGCCGACCGTGTGGCCGAGTTTACGCAGATCGACCTCGAGATGAGCTTCGCCGAGGTCGACGACGTCATCCGCGTGTCGGAGGGCATGGTGCGTCGCATCTGGAAAGAGATTCTGGATGTCGACGTGCCGCCGATCCAGCGGATGAGTTATACCGAGGCGATGAGCCGGTTCGGGTCGGACCGCCCCGACCTGCGGTTCGGGCTGGAGCTTGTGGACATCAGCGACATCGTCGCGGACAGCGACTTCAAGGTGTTTAGTGGCGCGCTGGCCGAGGGTGGGTGCGTCAAGTGCATCCGCGTGCCGGGCGGCGCGTCGCTCACGCGTAAGCAGACGGACGGCTACGCCGAGTGGGTCAAGCAGTTCGGCGCAGGTGGATTGCCGGTCACCAAACTCGACAACGGCGCGTTCGCGACGGGCGTGGCCAAGTTCGTCGAGCCATTCCGCGCGGCGTTGCAGGAGCGCACCGGCGCGGTCGACGGCGACCTGCTGGCGTTCGGTGTCAGTGCCAAGAAGAGCGTGGTCGACCGCGTGCTGGGCGAGTTGCGTCTCAAGGTCGCGGCCGACATGGACATGATCCCGCAAGGGCAGTGGAAGTGGGTCTGGATCGTCGACTTCCCGCTGGTCGAGTACAACGACGAGCAGAAGCGTTGGGACAGCCTGCACCACCCGTTCACGGCACCGACCGACACCGACATCGACAAGCTCGACCCGTCAAGCGGCGGCGACCCCGGGGCGGTCATGAGCAAGGCATACGACCTGGTGCTCAACGGCAGCGAGTTGGGCGGCGGGTCGATCCGTATCCATCGGCCGCAGACGCAGCAACTTGTCTTCAACCTGCTGGGCATCGATGAAGAAGAAGCCCGGGCGAAGTTCGGATTCCTGCTCGACGCGCTGAAGTTCGGCTGCCCGCCGCACGGCGGACTCGCATTCGGCTTCGACCGGATCATCATGCATTTGGTCGGGACCGACAACATCCGCGACGTGATCGCGTTCCCGAAGACGCAGATCGGCGCGGACCTCATGGTCGATGCGCCGTCTCCGGTGGACGAGGCGCAGTTGGCTGAGCTGAACCTGCGCGTGCAGACGCACCATCAGCCGGACAAGGCGGTGTGAATTGCCAGCGGCGTCGCGGTGCGCAGCGAGACCTGAATCATGTGCGGCATCGCGGGCATCCTCAGCTTCGACGATCGGCCGATTGACACCGGCCGCGTCGAACGGATGCTCAGACACATGCGAAACCGCGGCCCGGACGGCGAGGGCATCGTTCACCTGCCGCGTTGCTCGCTGGCGCACACGCGGTTGAGCATCATCGACCACAAACACGGGGCGCAGCCGATGACCGCGCCGGCCGTCGGATCGGCTGACGACGCCGGCGCTCTGACCGTCGTCTTCAACGGCGAGATCTACAACCATCGCGACCTGCGCCGCCGACTCGAACGGTTTGGCCATACCTTCAAAACCGACCATTGCGATACCGAGGTGCTGCTTCACGGCTACCGGCAGTGGGGCGAGCAGTTGCCCAAACACCTCAACGGCATGTTCGCGTTTGCGATTCATGATCACGCGGCGCGTTCGACTTTCTTGTGCCGCGATCGCTTAGGGCAGAAGCCGCTCTACCTGCGCTGGGGATGGGAGCACGGTCGGCCGGCCGAGCTGATGTTCGCCAGCCTGGTCGGGACGCTGGTCACCGGTTGGCCGGACAAAGCGAGCCCGGGGATTGACGCGGGTGCGATGCAGGCCTTTCTGCGTGTCGGATATGCACAGCGCGGGTCGATGATCACGGGCGTCGAGGAATTGCCGGCCGGTCATTGGCTGACGGTGGACGACGCGGGTCGGCCGCACTGCGAGCCGTACTGGCGGTCGCCGCCAGTCTCGCGCACGGGCACGTCGCGCGGTGTGCGCGAGGCGGTGCGCGAGCTATTGGAAGACGCGGTCGCGACACGCCTGGAAGCAGACGTAGAACTTGGCGCGTTCCTGTCGGGCGGGATCGACTCGTCCCTGTTGGCGGCGTTGGCTCAGGAGCGACTCCGCGAACAAGGCGCGTCGCCGCTTCGCACGTTCAGCGTGCGGATGGGCGACAGCGACTACGACGAAAGCCCGTTCGCTACGCAGGTCGCGCGGCACATCGGATCACGACACACGGAATTGAAAGCCGAACCGAGTGACGATGTGGTGAACGATCTGCGACTTCTTCTGGCGGAGTCCGGTGAGCCGACGGCTGACAGCTCGATCCTGCCGACCTACTGGCTGAGCCAGGTCACGCGGGAGCACGTCAAGGTGGCGCTGTCGGGTGACGGCGGCGACGAACTGTTCGCCGGCTACGACCGATACCGCGCGATGCGGGTTCTCGGCCGGCACGGCTGGTGGTTGAGCAAGGCGCCGGCCGACTGGCTGGATGACGCGAATCCGCGCTCACTCACCGCTCGGGCGCGGCGTCTGTTGGCTGCATCGGGGCAGCGTCGCGCGGCCGACCAGTATCTGAGCATGATTCACCTGTTCACCGACGCGCAGATCGAAGCGATGGGCGTTGACCTGCCCGCGGCCGATGTGCGCGACGCGATGCTGCCGCCCCATGACGGTTGGACGAACGACTTGGAACCGGCGCAGGCCGCGGCGCGGTGGGACCTGAATCATTACCTGCCGTTCGACCTGTTGCGCAAGGTCGATCGGGCGTCGATGGCGGTTGGGTTGGAGGTGCGTTGCCCGATGTTGGATCATCAGGTCGTGGATTTGGCGGCGCACCTGCCGTTGAGCGTGCTGATGCCGCGCGGTCGGCCGAAGGCCGTGCTGCGTGACCTGGCGGCAGACTTGCTGCCGGCGGCGATCGCCCGGCGACCGAAACGCGGGTTCGCGATCCCGATCGGGCGGTGGTTCCGCGGGCCGTTGCAAGGGGCGCTGCGCGACTGCGTCATCGGCGGCCGGATGCGCGACCTGGGGTTCGACCGGTTCGCGGTCGAGCAGATGATCGAGGACCACACTTCCGGGGGCGCGGACCACACGCATCGGTTGTTTGCGTTGCTGATGCTTGCGTTGTGGGTGGAGTGGTTGCGGGATTCGCACACGCGCTAAGCCGTAGGCGGCGTTGGGATGGTACGATGGCGGCGGTGACGTTCAACAAGCGAGAGACTCAAAGATGAAGCTTCGAACGGTGTGGTTGATGGTGGCGTTGGTTTGGTCGGTCGCGTGGGTCGGCGAAGCGTCAGCGCAGGACACACCTGCGCGCAAACAAGTTACGGTGGCGACCTACAACCTGCTCAACCTGTTCGACGTGTTCGACGACCCGTACACGCAGGATGAGTCGACGCGGGTCAAGCCGGCCGACGAGTTGGCGGAAGTGGCGAGGGTGTTGCGGCACCTCGATGCGGACGTCGTGGCATTTCAGGAGTTGGAGAATGAGGGCGTGCTCGCGGCGCTGGTGCGAGAGCACCTGGGCGACATGGGCTACCGATACGTCTCGGCCAGTTTGACAAACAGCACGCGCGGGATTCGGCTGGGGTTGATCAGCCGGTTGCCGATCGTCAGCCAGACGAGTCATCGATTCACCGAGTTGCGTCTGCCGGACGACAGCCGAACGTGGCGATTCGCGCGCGACCTGACCCGGTTCGAGCTGCGTGTTGGCGAGTCGCAGTCGTTGGATCTGTATGTCGTGCATTTCAAGAGCAAACGCGACTCGGCGAACGACCCGCAGTCGGGCAAGTGGCGGTTGGCCGAGGCGACGGCCGCACGCCGGATCATCGAAAAGCGGCGGCGCGACAAGCCGACGAATTGGACCATGATGGTTGGCGACTTCAACGACACGCCGGACAGCGCGCCGATCCGTCACCTGCTTGAGGCGCCCGCTGACCGGCCGGCGACGCTCGTCGACCTGCACAAGGGTGTGTCGGCCGACCAGCGCGTGACCTACCTGCGAAAGCCGTACCGCAGCACGATCGACTTCATCCTGGCGTCACCGGAATTGGCCGAGCGGGTCGTGCCGGGCAGCGCGAAGGTCGTGACGGATGAGGCGTTGCTCGGCGGGTCGGACCATGCGCCGGTCGTTGCGACGTTTGGCGTGGGGCCTTGATCCGCCTGACCTGTGCTCGGCGGCGAGGGTAGAATAGGGGTGACCCAAGGAGATTCAGCGATGCTGGATGCGACACGCAGGCAGGTCATGTACGGGTTGGGCGCGACGTTGGGGACGGTCGCGTTCAATGGGTTGGTTACGGGGGAGTCGCGCGGCAAGAGCGCTAAGCCGCAAGCGGCAGGGCCGTTGGCGGTAAAGCCGCAGCACGTCGCTGCCAAGGCCAAGCGGTGCATCTTCCTGATGATGTCCGGCGGCCCGAGCCATATCGATACGTTCGACCCGAAGCCGAAACTGAGGGACATCCACCTCAAAGAGTTCAAGCGGCAGGACAAGTTCGCGTCGGCCATGGCGTCGGGCAAGCGGTACTTCGTGCAAAGCCCGTACAAGTTCGTCAAGGCGGGCAAGGCCGGCATCGACATGTGCGAGCATTGGAAGCACCTGGCCGGCGTCGCGGACGAGTTGTGTGTTTACCGCGGTTGTGTCGGCGAGTCGATCAACCACCCGACGGCCAATTACCACATGAACACGGGTAACCGCTTCGGGGGCGACCCGGCGATCGGTGCGTGGGTGACCTATGGCTTGGGCAGCATCAACCAGGACCTGCCCGGTTTCGTCGTGCTGCCCGAGGTCGCGTACCCGCAGGGCGGCGCGGCCAACTGGTCGAACGGTTTTCTGCCGCCGTATTACCAGGGCACGCCGTTTCGGGCCCAGGGCTCGCCCGTCCTCGACCTGCACCCGCCCAAGGGTGTGACGCGTGAGCACCAGCGCGCCAACCTCGACCTGTTAGCCACGCTCAACCGCGAACACATGAAGCGCCACCCGCAACACGACGAGTTGGCCGCGCGCATGGCCAACTACGAACTGGCGTTCCGCATGCAGATGCAGGTGCCCGACCTGATCGACCTGAACCGTGAAAAGCAGGCGACGCGCGACGCGTACGGCATCGGCGGTGAACTGACCGATGGGTTCGGACGCCAATGTTTGCTCGCGCGTCGGCTGGTTGAACGTGGGGTGCGTTTCGTGCAGATCTACGCGGCCGGCTGGGACAGCCACGACTACATCGAGCGCGCGCACCGGCGTCGCATCGGCGCGGTGGATCAGCCGATCGCCGCCTTGATCCGTGACCTGAAACAGCGCGGCATGCTCAACCAAACGCTGATCGTCTGGTGCGGCGAGTTCGGGCGCAGCCCGGACAACGGCATGCGCGGCGGCGTGAAACAAGGCCGTGACCACAACGCCAAAGCGATGGCGATCTGGCTCGCCGGCGGCGGCGTCAATGCGGGACAGGTCGTCGGCGCGACCGATGAGATCGGCGACAAGGCCGTCGAGGTCGTCCACCCGATCCGCGATTTACATGTAACGCTGCTGCGCTTGCTCGGGCTGGACGACAACAAGCTGACCTACTTCCACGCGGGTCGGTTCAAGCAGTTGTCGCAGGTGGGGGGCGAAGTGATCAATGAATTGATCGCTTGAGTCGTTGGCTGTGATCCGCGGTTGTGCAATGAGCGACTGTAACTGACCGCGTGCATCGGACAACAAGTTGAGCGATCGGGTGCGGGATCTCTTGAGTCCTGCCGCTGTCCCACTCATGAATTGGAGTTCGTCGTGGTTATCAATAGGCTCGTGTGCGCTGTCGCCTTGTCGCTCTGGCTGTCGTCGGTCGGGTTGGGCCAATCGGCGCAAGACGTGGTCGAGGCGACCGGCGTTCATGCCGGCCTGGTTGTGCATGTGGGTACAACGGACGGGCGGTTGGAGGCCGACCTTGCGGCGAGCGGGTCGATGCTGGTGCATGGCCTGACGCACGACGCGGCGCGGTTGAAGGCAAGTCGATCGGCGATCCGCGCCGCGGGGCGTTACGGCATGGCGTCCTTACAACTCGTCCGCTCGTACGATCGACTGCCTTATGCGAACGACCTGGTCAACCTGCTGGTGGCCGACCTCGACGCACTGGGCGACCGTGCCCCGAAGATGGACGAGATCCGTCGCGTCGTCGCGCCGACGGGTGTCGCGTGGCTCAAACAGGGCGGGCAGTGGAAGAAGCACGTCGAGCCGTTGCCAAGTGATGTGGACGAGTGGCGGCATTGGGACCACGGGGCGGACGGCAATCCTTCATCGAGTGACAAGCGAGTCGCGCCGACGCACTCGCTGCGTTGGCTCGCCGGGACGACGAGTGTGGACGGCGCGGGGTCGAAGGTCGGCCTGCGCGTGGCGGACGGTCGGGTCTACTACACGGCGATCAACTACGACGCCGAGTCGCGTTTCAATCGACAACGCCGCAACGACCTGTTCGCACGCGACGCGTTCAACGGCCTGCTGAGTTGGAAGCGGACGATCGACGGCGTGCCGGGCGGGGGCGACACGCCGCCGCGCTTCGCGCTGACGGCATCGGACGGTCGGGTTTACTGCTACCCGAAGGAGGGCGGCTATCTTCAGGCACTCGACGCGCAGACGGGCAAGACGCTGGTGCGATTCGAGCATGGGCCGAAGCAGCCGCCGTTGAACGATTGGAACAAGTGGAACGACCCGGTCCGCAAGATTCACTTCGTCGTGCGTGTGTTCGACGGCAAGGTGCTGCAGACGTACGGCAACACGGCCTACCTGTCGGACGCGGCCACGGGCGAACTGCTCTGGAAGACGCCGATCGACGGCGCGGTGGCGATCGGCTGGGCGGTGGTCGGCGGTGGCAAGGTTTACGTGGCGGCGGCGGAGCGCGACCTGGTCAAGAACCGCGCATCGCACGCGACGCCGGCCGACCGGATCGTCGCGCTCGACGCGGCGACGGGCAAGCCGGTATGGCAGTACACGGCCCTGAAGGGTCGGATGCTGTTTCGCATGATCTACCATCGCGATAGTGTCGTCACGGCGACGTTCGGGATGAAGGGGTACAAGCCGAACTTTGGCAAGGAGCCGCTGGTCGTTCGGTTCGACGCTAAGGATGGGTCAAAGGTTTGGGAGGCGTCGCCGAGAGCCGACGCACGTGGGCATTACAGCATCGTCATGGCGCAGGGTGACGAGGTGATCGTCGGCCAACAGAGCGGCTTCGGGCTTGATTTCAAGACCGGTAAGTTCACGCGCAAGTACGGCTGGGGTCAGGCTGACGCGTCGTGCGCCGACCTGAAGGGTGTGCCGGGATACACGCTGTACGGCCTCGCGTTCATCAACGACAAGGGCGACCACATCACGCGCGGCCAAACGCGCACGATCTGCGATGTCGGGCTGTTCCCCGCGTACGGCATGCTGTACGGCTCGCCGCTGGGCTGCCTCTGTTCGGAATACATCAACGGTTACCTGGCGATGTCACCGACACCGCATGACGAGCCTGTGTCGGACGACCAGCGGTTGGTGAAGGGGCCGGCGTTCGGGACGGTGAAGGGTGTCAAGGCCGGTGCTTCGCGAGTTGATGACTGGCCGATGCACCTGGCCGACGCGCGGCGTTCGGCGTCGAGCAGGACGGCGGTGAAGGGCGACCTCAAGGTCTCTTGGCGGCGTGTGTTGGCGACTTGGCCGACCGGCCCGATTGCGCAGGACTGGCAGGACAACGAGAAGATCGTCGGCCTGCTCAGCGCCCCGACAGCCGCGGCGGGCAAGCTGTTTGTCGCGGCTCCCGATGCGCACGCGGTTCACGCGATTAACCCGTCGTCCGGTGAGGTCGCTTGGTCGTTTACAGCCTGGGCGCGCATCGACTCGCCGCCGACGGTGTTGCATGGCGAGGGCGACGCGCTTTGTCTGTTTGGGAGTCGTGACGGCTGGGTCTACTGCCTGCGTGCGTCGGACGGCGAGTTGGTCTGGCAGTTCCTGGCCGGCCGAAACGACACACGCATCACCGTGCAGAGTCAACTCGAATCGCCGTGGCCGGTGTTCGGCTCGGTGATGGTCGATGGCGACGGCGTCGTGGTGTCGGCCGGTCGTCAGAGCGCGACCGACGGCGGCATTTCAATCTACAAACTCGACCCGGCAGAAGGGCGGATCGTCTGGCAGACACGCCTGTGGACCGACCCGGACGCGACGCGGAAGCTGGAAGACAAAGACCTGTACCGCGCCCGCACGCGCAACCGGCGTGTGAACGACCTGCTGGTACACAACGGCGAGAACGTCTGCCTTTGGGTGACGCCGTTCAAGGCCACGTACGAGTCGGACGAAACCGTCGACATCGAGACGGCCGTGATCAGCGCCCGGGCGTTGCGGCATTCCGTCCCGTCGAAGGACGAGTTGCGCGACATTAATGCGGCGACGTGGATATGGTCGGCCAGTTCGGCCGGCCTGCTCAGTCGGCGTCAGTCGGGCGTCGGCCGACACGACGCCGGCGGTGTGAACTATGCGCAGCTCAACGCCGCGAAGATCTGCCTGGCCGATGGCGGCAAGACCCTTTATGCGATTGAAGCGTCGGCGAATAAGTCGAAGACGCTGCGTGGCGGCCTGATCCGCGTGACCTTGAAGGCCGACGGAACGCTGCCCGAGCAACCGGATTGGGTAGGCAAGATCGCTGGCGGCCGGGTAACCGACGCGTTCGTCGTCGCCGGTGAAAGGCTCTACATTGCGCGAAGCAGCAGCGGGGCTGACGGCTCGCAGTTGCTCGTCTACTCAACCCGCGACGGTTCGCATCTCGGCACACACGCGCTGCCCGCCCGGCCGGTACGCGACGGACTCATCGTGGCGTTCGGCCGACTCTACGCCGCGTGTACGGACGGGGCGGTCTATCAACTCAGCCAGTGATTCCCCAGACTGGACCGTCTTGCTTGGGCTGGTTATGGGCCACTGCGCGGTTGTTGCCGAGATTGCGTAACCGGCACAGATTCGCATTGGCTGGTGCGGATCGGCCAATCGAAGTTCGCATCGGGGTCGACCGATTGACACACTTGCATGGGTCCAATCCGGAGGCAAACCATGCCCAATCGTCACGATTCAGCGCACTATCCGTCCGCAGACCAGGTGCCTGCACAATCAAAAGAGGGGCTACGGGCGGACAAGCGGCCGAGGCGGAGGTTGCGCAAGTGGTGTGTCCGCGTCGTGCTAGTCGTTGCGCTGCTCGGGGTCGGGATGGTGGGGGTGGTCATTTGGCTGAGTCGCTCCACACCGCAGCATTGGCAGGAGCATCAGGCCTTCCTCGAAAGTACGACACCGCAAGAGCGTGAGGCAATCGCGCAAAGGGCTGAGCAGCGATTGCTGGACCTGCTGGATGCGTCTGCCAAGGTGAACACGGGGACGCCTGATGGGTTTCGGCCAAATGGCAGTGGGGGCGTCGATGCGGACGACGCTAGGGTGAAAAAGCGGACGCTGCCGGACGGCACGGTCGAGTGGGTGCGCGAAATGAGCCTGACCGAGCGCGAGGCGAACGCGCTGATGATTCAGCGTTATAAGGAGTGGATGAAGCAACGCGGCTACGTCGTGCCCAACGGCGTCGGCGACCCCATGGTCAAGCTCGAATCGGACGGCATGCTGATGGCGTTCGCGTATCGCCACGGCGGTGTCGAGCAGGTTTTCTCGTTGCGTTTCGGCTTACGCTTCCAGAAGAACGGCAAAGCCCGGCTTGCGCTGCACGAGGTATTCGCGGGCGAACTGCCGATCCCGACGGACGCGATCGGTTCGACGCTCCGGCGGGCCGCGCCGGACAACCCGGACGTGGCCAAGGCGGCTGACTGGTTGGAGAAGTTGAAGGACCTGGAGTTTCGGCCGCTCTTCAAGATCGACGACGCGCACAAGGCGACCGTCGAGGGGTACAAGCTCAAGGGTAAAGGTATCGCGCTCAAACTACGCGTTCGGCAGCGACCGGTGCCGGCGGCCTCGATCAAAGACACGGCGATCGTGAGCGTGCCGACGCCGTGAGGTGTTGAAGTGCGGCGCCGCAACATCTCGCGGTGTTACACGAGCATACCTCGGGCGTCGACGGGCATTTGCTTGAGCGTCTCGTCCACCTTGATCCAGATGTGGTCTTGCAGGTTGACACAGGGGCAGATGTGATTCGGGATGATCGTCACGCGTTCGCCGATTTCGGGCGCTCGCTCGCAGTTCGTCACATCGACCTGCCCGTGCTCTTCGCTCAGTTTCGTGATCTTCGCTTCGGAGTACTCGACGACGTGGCCGTGCCCGCTATCGGGCGCGGGGCCGCACTTGTCGTAGGTCAGCGTCTTGCCGCCCGCGTCGATGATGACCTGCCCCGGCACGGCGTTGCTGACGACCGTGCAGACGATGCGTGCGGCGCAGTCATCGAGCGTCGCGAAACCCCCCCGGACGCAGTTCATGTCGTTGTAGACGTACGTGCCGGGGCGGTACTCGGTCAATGATGGGACGAGGTGCGAGGTGAACGCCGTCGGCGTCGAGCCGCCGGAGACGATCGACGCGGCCAGCTTCTTTCGCTTCCAAATCTTGAGCGTGTGAGCGATGGTTGATTCGACCTCGGCCAACGCGGCGTCCTGATCGGCGATGGCCTTGCCGATGTGGCCGGGATAGACCATCAGGCCGTCGAGGCGCAGGCCGGGGCAAGTTTCGACATGCAACGCCAGGTCACGCGCGGCCAGCGGTGTCTGCACGCCGGTCCGTCCATTCCCGACATCAAGATCGACGAGAATTCCAATAGTCGAGTCGGCGCGCTGCGCCGCCGTGGACAACGCCTCGGCGGCATGTGCAGAATCGATGGCGACGTGCGGGATGGTGCGGTGTGCAAGTTCGGCGACGCGTTCGCACCGCGCCGCGTCGACACACGGATAAGCCAACAGCAGGTCGCTGTGCACGTCGGCCATGACTTCCGCCTCGCCGACCTTCGCGACGGTCAAACCGACCGCGCCGGCTTGCGTCTGCATCTGGGCGATGAGGACGGACTTGTGCGTCTTGGTGTGCGGCCGAACGCCGATGCCGTGTTGTGCGGCGTACTCAGCCAGCCGTTTGATATTGCGGTCAACGATCTCCCAATCAATGACCAGCGCGGGCGTGGGGATGTCGTGCATGGTGCGGCGATTATAAAGCCGCTTGCGGCTTGGCGCTGGGCGACGCCGACGCCTCGTCGCAGAACACACGCAGCAAGATGTGGCCGAACACGAGGTGCAGGTCTTCGGCGATCTGCATGTCGTCGATCGGCACGTTCAGGTGGTGCTGCGCGATCTGCCCGAGTTTGCCGCCGCCGTAGCCCGTCAGGCCGACCGTCACGCCGCCGTGATCGTTCGCCCACTCGACGGCGCGCAGGACGTTGGGCGAGTTGCCACTACCGGAAATGCCGATCACCAGGTCACCGGCGCTCATGAAATTCTTGAGCGGCTCGACGAATATGGACTCGTAGCCGACGTCGTTGCCGTAGGCCAACGTTGTAGCGACGTTGTCGTTCAGGCAGACGAGCTTGAATCGCTTGTCGCGACCCGCGTCGTACGACGCCCCCTTGTTCAGATCGCAAACGATGTGCGATGCGGTCGACCCGCTGCCGCCGTTGCCCATCGTGAAAACGGTCTGCCCGGCGTCGGCCGCGTCGCGGAAGAGCGTGACGACGTCGTCGATCTGCTCGCGGTCGAGTCGATCGATCGTGTCACACAGACGGTTCAAGTAGGCATCGATTGCTTCGAGAGCTAGAGGCATGGCTGGACCTTCGGGACGGGCTTCCTTCGACTGCTTTGTGGTAGATCGGCTGGTGCGGCCGACCACTCCAGAACGGCTTGGGCGTTCCGGGATTGCAGCGATAGTAGCCAATGTTACGTGCCCGCCCGCCATGGGGTTCAGCACGCGATTGCGGTCTACAATGCGGCCCTTCGATCTCCACGACCTCGGATACGACGAAAATGCAAGCGGTCATCCTCGCAGGCGGAGCGGGCAAGCGCATGGGCGAGTTGGCGCGCGACGTTCCCAAGCCGATGGTGCCCATTGCCGGTCGGCCGATCCTCGAACACCTGATCGCTTGGGCGCGACGCGAGGGGGTCGAGCGGGTTCTGCTGCTCATCGGTCACAAGGGCGACGTGATCCGACAGCACTTTGGAGATGGTTCGGCTTACGGGTTGGCGATCGACTATCACCAGGAGACGGAGCCGTTGGGGACGGCCGGGGCGGTCCGCGAGGTGGCGGATAGGCTCGATGAGTCGTTTCTGGTGTTGTACGGCGACACGGTTCTCGACCTGGACCTGGCGCACCTGACCGACGCCCATGCGTCGTCGGGCGCTTTGGCGACGCTGGTCGTTCATCCAAACGATCACCCGCATGACAGCGACCTGTTGGAGGCGGAAGACTCGGGGCTTGTGACTGCGTTTCACCGCAAGCCACGCGAAATGAAAGACGGGCTGTACCTGCCCAACCTGGTCAGCGCGGCGATGTACGTCATGTCACGCGACCTGTTGCAGCACGTCGAGCCGGGCGCGTTTGCCGACTTCGGGCGTGACGTGTTTCCGAAATTGGTCGAGGGTGGCAAGCGGCTGCACGCCTACAACACGCCGCAGTACATCAAAGATGTCGGCACGCCGCAGCGCTTAGCGGAAGTCGCCAAAGACATCGAAACCGGACGCGTCGAGCGGTTCAACCGGCGGCATCGACGTCCGGCTGTGTTCTTCGATCGCGACGGCGTGCTGAACAAAGACGCGGAGGGGATGGTCTGTCGGCCGGACCAGTTTGAGTTGCTGTCGGGCGCCGCCGAATCCATACGGCGGGTCAATCGGTCCGATTACCTGGCCGTCGTCGTGACGAATCAGCCCATCATCGCCAAGGGGTTCGCGTCTTTCGACGACCTGGCCGCGATCCACGCCCGTATGGAAACGTTATTGGGCGAGCAGGGAGCGTACGTGGATCGCATCTACTTCTGCCCGCACCACCCCGAACGTGGGTTCGAGGGCGAGCGATCGGAGTACAAGATCGACTGTGCGTGCCGCAAGCCCGGCACGGGCATGATCGACCGCGGCGTGGCTGAGTTGGGCGTCGATCCTGCTGGGTCGTTCATCATCGGCGACCGGACGACCGATATCGAATGCGGGCGGCGGGCCGACCTGCGGACGATCTTGGTGCGTACCGGCGCGGCCGGCGCGGACGGCAAGGTCGACGTGACGCCCGACCACGTGGCCGACGACGTGAGCGCGGCGGTCGATTGGGTTCTCAACGATGCGTGAGAGGGAGCGCGCCAAGCCGTGAGCGGCTTTCAAGGCATGATCGGGACGCAAACGCCATTTCGCATCAGCTTCGCCGGCGGCGGCAGCGATCTTGCCGCGTTTTACCAACGCGAGCCGGGTTGCGTGCTGTCGACGACCATCGACAAGTACATGTACGTCTTTGTCCACCCGTTTTTCGATCCGGACAAGGTGCTCGTCAAGTACTCGAAGACGGAATTGGTCGATCGGGTTGAGGACATTCAGCACCCGATCGTGCGCGAGGCGTTGCAGCAGTTTGGCGTGACGGGTCTGGACATCAATTCCATCGCCGACATCCCAGCCGGCACGGGGTTGGGTTCGTCAAGCGCGTTTACTGTTGGGCTGCTTCACGCGTTGTACGCCAGCGCCTACCAGTACCCGACCAAGGATCAACTCGCCTCAGAAGCGTGCCAACTCGAAATCGATCGGCTTCACGAGCCGATCGGCAAGCAGGACCAGTACGCCGCGGCGTACGGCGGGTTGAACTTCATTCAGTTTGACCCATCCGGCCGAGTCGATGTGGAATTGATCCGGCTTCCGCCGGACACGTTTCGCACGCTCGAAGGCAACCTGATGATGTTTTACCTGGGGCAGACACGTCAGGCCGGTGACATCCTCCGCCACCAGCGCGACCGCATGATCGACGGCGAGGGCATGGCCAATCTGCGGCGGATGACCAGCCTGGCACGTCAACTGCGTGACAGTCTGACACGACAGAACCTGGACGACTTCGGCCGAATCCTCGACGAGGGCTGGCGGCTGAAACGCGAGCTGTCGGACAGGATTTCCAGTTCTCAGATTGACGAGTACTACAACATGGCCGTGCAAAACGGCGCACTTGGCGGAAAACTGCTCGGGGCGGGCGGGTCGGGTTTCCTCCTGTTTTACTGCGAGCAAGCCCGACAGCAACGGCTGCGCGAGGTGCTTGGCCTGCGAGAGGTGCGCTTCCGATTCGACGTGGGCGGCTCGCGGGTTTCATACGTCGGCGGTGAAGCGACGGATTAGTGTCTCGGTTCGACACGCACGGCCGCCGCGGGCTTGGCGATCGGTCTGACTCCATGAAGCTGTCCATTGCCATCGCGACCTGGAACCGGGCGGGCTTGTTGCGTCAAATGCTGGACTCCATCACGGCGTTGCGCATTCCTGGCGACGTCGAACTCGAAGTGCTTGTCTGCGATAACAACTCAACCGACGAGACCGCTGCCGTTGTGCAGCAGTTTGCAGACGGTGTGGATGCGAACAAGCAGCTACATAGTCAAGTGAAAGTTCGGTACTTGCTGGAACGGGAACAGGGCAAGAGTCACGCACTGAATCTGCTGGTCACGGAAGCAAACGGCGATTGGCTGCTCTTTGTGGACGATGACGTGCTGCTGGACCCCGGTTGGCTTGAGGGTTATGTCGACGGTGCGAAGCAGTACGCCGATGCAGGGTGTCTCTCGGGCGTTGTCGACCCGTGGCTGGAGTCGGAGCCGACACGGCGTCAGCGCATGTTGTTAGACCTGTTTCCAGAGGTGTTTGGCGTCAATCGATTCGAACAGGACCAGCCCATGGACGCGGAGAAGCCGCACGTGGGCGGTGCGAACATGGCGTTGTTGCGTTCAGCGATACCCGACGGTGGATACGACACGGAGTTGGGGCTGGTTGGGAAGGAACGACTCAATGGTGAAGACGTAGAGATCGTGCGGGAGATGCTCAAGGCCGGCGGCGGAGGTTGGATGTTGGCTGATGCGAAAGTCAGACACTACATCCCCGCGGGGCGCATTCGCGCGCGGTTTGTCCGCATGTGGCAGGTCGCGATCGGGCGGAATTGGCGGCGATCGCGCGGGCGGCCTGAGCCGGGACGGTTCGGCGTGGCTTGGTGGGCTTGGCGGGAGATGATCCGCCGCGCCGTACGCGCGATCGTACGATGGCGACCTTGGCCGACAGAGGCGTACTACAAGTCGATGGTTGAGGCCGCGCAATACTGGGGATACCTGCGCGGCTGAGTTGGTTGGTCACGCCATCAAGTCCGGCACTGCTTCGATTACGGCGAGACTGGCACGTTCACTGTGCGAGTAAACACCGGCATGTCCGCGTCGAGCATGCCGTCGAAACCGTCCAGCACTTGCGGGATGCCGCCGGGCAGTGTGCGGGTAACCGTGATGTTGAACGTCGCGGCGCCGCTGCCCTCGAACTCGAACAGCCGCGTGGTCACGTCGTGCGGGCCGGCCAGGTGTTGCCCGGCGAAGGTGATCATTTCCATGCCGTTGGGGCCCAGCGCGTCGGCGCTGGCCACGCCGCCGGTCGGCGTAAAACGCAGGCTGCCCGGCGGCACGCCCGGGAACACGCTCGTGTTGAACCCTTCTGGGTCGAGCACGTCGAGGTCGACGTCCGCGATGCCCGTGAAGTTCAGTGTGAACTTCAGGTCACCTGATTGAAAATCGAACGGCCCGGTGACGATGGGCGACCCGAGCGGCGCTCCGGCGTTCGTGTCGGTCCCGGCTAGAACCAACTGTCTGGTCAGGTCGATCCGCAGGTTCGTTCCAAAGACCGGTCGATCCTCCAGCAGAGCGACTTCGACGTCGGTCAGGGCGTCTTCGTCACCCGGCGTGACCGTTCCGTCCGCCAATGCGGTGTCGGGCACGCTGCGTCGATCGACGCGGATCTGCCCGCGCACCAGCGGGAACTCGTAACCGCTTCGGCCATACAGCGACGTGCTCGGGCTGTTGAACACGACGTAGCGCGCGGGGCGGTCGGCGTAATCTTCCGCCAGGCCGTCCGACCCGCGCACCGCGAGCGTGGCTGAGGGCGAACGGATCGTCGACTCGTGCTCAGCCCCGCCCGCCTGAATCTTGTAGCGCGCTCGGCCGTACGGCATGCCGACGTCGGTCTTCAACTCACCCTCTTTGCGGATCGCACGCAGCACCTTGATCGTGCCCAGCCGGTCGAGCGTCAATAACTGGTGCGGGTAGATCTTGATCTGCACCGCCGAGCGGAGGCCGGTTCGAACCTCGGCCGTCTGACTCAATTCCATGCCGGCCTTGGCTTTCACCCAAGGCTTGTCCACGTCCTGCCGAACACGGACCATTCCGCGGACCGCCATGACCTGAATGCGAAGTTGCTCAGCCGGTGCGTCGGCCGGCGGGGCCTGTCCGTTGTTCGGCTGTGCGGCCTTGTCCGCGTTGGCATCCGTGTCGGGCTTGGGTTGTGCGGCGTTGTTGTCGTCGGCTTTGGGAGTTGCCTCGTCGTTGGCCTTGGGGGCCGGCTTGTCGTCGGCCGCTTCGTCGGCTTTGTCTTGCAGGAATGCAAACACGGCCGCCTCCGCTTGAACGGCAACAGCCAGCGCAACGATCAGGACGCCGATGTATCGCATTTTGGTCATATCGATTCACCCATCTTGGAGTCGCCCGCGCCTCGCGGGCGACCTGTCGCAACTTCTTTGACCTACGAACTCAGGAAGCGCGGGTCGCCGTCCGTGGCGATGTTCACATTATTGACACGCGCGACGTCGGGCAGCGTCGATGCGGCGATCAGGCTATTGGTCAGCCCGCCAACCGAGATCGACTTGATCTCACTCGGCGAGAGCAGGACGTCGTTGCCGTTATTCAGCACACTGTCCACGGGATCGACACCCGCGCCGATGATCGTGTCGATCACGCCGCCCGTCACCCGCAGCGACTGGATGCTGCCCGGGCTGAAGACATCGTCCCCGCCACCCAACACGCCGTCCGGGCCAAAGAACGCGCCCGCGTGGATCAAGGCCCCAATCGCGTTCCCACGGATGTTGACATTGCGGAACGCCGCGGCGGCCAATGCGCCGGCCAAGTCGCCGCGGATCGTCACGTTGAGCACGTCGCCCTCGAAACTACCGCTGAACGTCGGCGCGACCGAGCCGGACGAGAACGGACCCACGTCCCCGTTCTGCACGACCCACGTCCCGTCGATCGGCCCGCGCGCGTTGACCAGGCCGAGCGTCCGCCCGTTCGTCGCCGCCGGGCCGGTCAGATTCACGTTGAGGTTCAGCCCGCCCAGCCCCTGCGTCGGGTTGCCGTTGCTGATCAGTCGGTCAACACGCTCGGCGTTGATCGAGCCGGTATTCCAGTTCTTGACGAGTGCTGATCGGATCTCACCATCGACTGTCACGTCCACGTTGTCAGCTTCAACCAGGCGCAGCGAGCGGACGGGTGTTTGCGAGTTCAGGTCGGTGTCCGACCAGTTTCCGCCGATGATCGCCACCGTGTCGTTGGGATCGCCGGGGCCGATGGCCACCGTGTGAACGTCTGCCACGTCGTCCAGAATGAGCAGGTTGGTCGTACCGGCGATCAGCACGTCGCCGTGAATGCGTGACCGCCTCGCGTTGAGCGTCCGCAACGGGCCGTTCACGGTGATGTCGTGGATGTCAGCCTTGCCGTCGCCGCCCCGGGCCTGGATGGTCAACGCCGACGTGTCCGTCGTGTCGTCAACGATCACGTTAAAGCCTTCGGGGGTCTCCACGACGTGCCCAGTACCCTTGTTCAGGTTGAAGGTGATGAGCGTGCCGTCCGCGTCCACAAGCGTCAGTCGCGCCCGCGAACCGTCGACCTCGCCGAACCGGTTGTCGACCATGAACATGTCGTCGTCGACGACGACGTTGTCGTCCTCGTCGGTCTCGACCGCCGCGTCGGTCGTGTCGATCAAGGCCAGCAACTGCACCTCGCCGATCAGGTCGTTGGGGATCTGGAAGTTAACCCGCACGGTCTGCATCTGACCGACGCCGAGGTTGAACCGTCGGATCACCAGGCCGACCGGCACGTCGCCCTCGCCGATCACGCCGTCCGCCGAGGCGAACAATTCAATGCGCAGCGAGTCGTTCAGCACCTGCGGTCCGTCGTTCGTGATCTTCAGGTCAACGCTGCCGCGATCGCCCGGCCGAAGCACGGCGTCCGGCGGCAGACCGTCGAACGAGCCCTGCAGATTGGTCGTGGCGGGCGAGTCGGCCGGCGCGACCTTGACGCGGAACAGGCCGATCAACGTCTTCGCGGCCGTGTTCCCCTCGTCGTCCGCAACGTCGCCGACGACGTTGATGCGGTACACGCCGTTGTCGTCGGCCGTCCAGATGCCGCCGCGTGCGACGATGCGGTACTGGGCCGTGACCGTCCGCCCGTCGTCCGAGGCGTCTTCGATGCCGACAAAGGTCGCGAACTGCGCGTACGCCAAGCCGGGCGAGGTGACCACGATGTCGTCGTCGCCGAAGCTGGTCACATCGACCGCCCCGTCCTCGTCGTGGTAGATGACGTTGAAGGTGTGCGTCGTGCCCGGCGCGGTCACGTCGTCGCTGTCAGGCGTGGAAGTGGGGCGTTGCCCGTTGACCGCCACGTCGAACGTCCCGAACGCGCCGTCGCGCGCGGCGTTGCCCAGTTGGTCGAGCACCTGGCCGGGGTTCATCAGCACGGTGTAGGTGCCGTTGTCGGAATCCTCGAACTCGCCGCTGCCGCCGGGCGCGTTAAAGGCGTAGGTGGCGACGCGTACATCGCCGTCGCTTAACAGGTTGACACCGATAAGACTCGGCGCGAACGTCGCGCCGCCGGGCGTCTGCACGGCGATATCACCCGCGCCGATCGTACTCACATCGATCGGGCTGCCCGCGCCGGTGTACGTCACCGTCAACAGGACGACATCCGTACCGAACTGCGTGACATCATCCGCCTGCAGGGTCGGCGTTGGCCCGACGCCGACCAGGTCTTCGAAGTTGCTGACACCGGCCGTGCCCGTCGCCACGCCGGTCGCGAGGTTGACGAACAGCGGCGTGGTGTATGCGGAGTAGTCGAGCGTATCGACGCCCGGCCCGCCGTCGAGCGTCCCCGCGACCGACGCGCCGTCAGCGAACACAACCGTGTCGTCGCCGCTGCCGCCGATCGCGTTTTCAACCGTGCCGGGGGCGTCGGTCGCGACGCTGAATCCGCTGGTCGCCGTCAGACTGGCGATGTCGAACTGAATGTCCGTCGTCACGTTCGACCCTTCGAGTGTGTCGTTGCCTTCGCCCGGCTGCTCGTCGATCGCGTGGCTGTACCAGCCGTCGTGCAGCCGGTACACGTCGTCCCCGTCGAGGCCCGCCAGCGTCAACTGGAGGCCCGGGCCTAAGCCAACGGTCGTCGAGCCGATAACGACGTTGTCGGTATCCACGTCGAACGTGTCGTCGCCCGGTGTGCCCTCGATGCGAACGAGGTCGTCGTCACCGCCGCTGTCCACGTTGACGTTGTCGGGCACGTCGTTCGTGGTAATCAAGACCGAGTCGTCACCGCCATCGGTGTTGATGTTCAACACATCGAAGCCGGTGTGTGCGATCGACTGCGCGTTCGGCCCGCCGGTGACATTGATCAAGCCACCGAGCACGTCGATGTTCTGACTCGCGCCGGCGTCGTCATTTACGATCAACGTGTCAGTGCCCGTGCCGCCGCCCGTGACCTCGACGTCGCCAATGTTGAACGACGCGTCGACCTGGGCTGAGTCCGTCCCGTCGCCGCTCAAATCCACATCGACCTCGTCAATGTTGTTGAGCGTTGTCGCATTGCCGTTGAAGATGAGCGTGCTCGGGCCGGTCAGCAACACGTCGTCGTCACCGCCGTCGCCGTTGACCTGCACTGCGTTCAGACCGAGTCCGCCGTTAATCACGTCGGCGCCGGCCGACGGGCCGATGATGAACAGGTCCGGGCCGGGCCCGCCGGTCATCGTGTCGTCACCCTCGCTGGCGTTGATCACCCCGCCCAGCGGCCCGCTACCCGAGTCGATCAGATTCGGGTCAACCGTGACCACGTCGTCGCCGCCGATCGCGTTGATGTCGTAGGAAGTGACGCCGCCGAACAGTTGGTCGAAGCCCAATGGTTGAATCACGACGCGCACCGTGCCCGGGTTGCTGCCCGGCGGCGGCGGCAGCAGGGCGATCGTGTCGTTGCCCGGGCTGCCGATGATGGTCAGCACGCCGTTGACGACCTCGATCAATTCCTGGTTGGTCGTCGCGACTGTGAACGTCCCGATCGCGCCGGTCGCGATCGCGTTGCCGGACGTGTCAACGACCTGCCCGGCGTTCATGTTGATCTGATAAACGCCATCGTCCGGCGGGCCGAACCCGTTGGTCGGCGCACGTGGCGCGTCGATCTCATATGTCACCGTTCGTGGCGAGCCGTTGTTGGCAAAGTCGATACCAACGAACCGCGCCGGCAGGTTGACGCCGCCGGGGCCCGAAACCGAAACGTCGATGTTATCGAGGCTGGATACGTCGACCGCGACGTCGTCCGTAAAGACGACCGTCAGTGTGTGCGTCAACGCGCCGCCAATGTTGATGTCGTCGGCACTGCCCGAGGCCACCGGCGAGGTCGTGTCCGCGATGTTGACTTGGAAAGTCTCCAAGTCGCCCGGCGCGGCCGGGTTGTCCGACGTGTCAAAGACTTGGCGGAAGTTGAGTACGACGGTGTAGAGGCCGTTGTCCGCCGCGTCGAACAGACCGCCCGGCGCGGCAAGTCGGTAAGTCGCTGTCCGCGGCGAGCCGTTGGTGGCGAGGTCAACGCCGAGGAACGACACGGCATGCAGCTCGCCGCTGGGGTCGCGCACGGCTACGTCGCCGCTGCCCAGTGTGGCGACATCGACCGCGACGTCGTCTGAATACGAGACCATGAAGTCGACGAACGCGCCGCCGGGCGTGTTGATGTCGTTCGTTTGCGCAGTCGCGGACGGCGCGTTGGGGTCGGGCGCCGCGGCGATGTTCACAACGAACGAACCGAGCGAGGCCGAATCCGACACGTTGCCAAGCGTGTCCGACACCGCGCCGGCCACAAGGCTGACCGAGTAGGTGCCGTTGTCAGCCATGTCCCACGCCCCTCCGGTCGGCGTGATGGTAAACACCGCCGTCCGCGGCGAGCCCGGGGTCAATCCTTCGGCCACGAACACGCTGCTCACGTTGACAGGCCCGTTCGGCCCACTGACCATGATGTCGCCCGTGTCGATCGATGAAGGATCGACGGCCGTCGCGTCCACGAAAACAACCTCGATCTGTTGCGACGCGACCGACTCGGCCGTGATCGCGGCCGGCAGCGAGGCTGAGTCCACTGTCGGGCCTTCTTCGTCCTGCTCCTCAGGTTCCGGTTCGACAACAGTGACCGCCGTCGACAACTCCGACGTATTCCCATTCGGGTCGGTCGCGGTTGCGCGGACAAACTCACCGGGCACTACGTTACCTGCCAGCACGACGTCGGTAAATGTGGCCAGGCCGGTGCCGTCAGTTACAACCACGGTCGATCCGAGCAACCGCTCGGCGTTGTTCGCGCCGCTGCTCGCGTAGAAGTCGAGCGTGTACGCGGTCGTGATCGCGCTGTTCAGTGTCCCGCTGACGATGGTCGAACCGGGGAAGGCGGAGCTTACGTTGGGGAAGTTCTGCAACAGGTTCGGCCCGACGTCTGAGTCGTCGCCGTCGTTGGCCGTGACGCCGTCGTTGTTCAGGTCGATCGGTTGGCCGACGTTGCTGAAGGTGGCGCCCAACAGGATCGAGTTGCTTTGGCCGGCCGTGCTCAGCAACGACACGGCATCACCCCCGTTGAACGCGATGACGTTGTCAGCGATGTTGTTGTCGGCTGCGCCATTGAGCAGCAGCACGCCGTGGCTCGCGTTGCCCAGGTCGAGTGTGCCCGTGCGGTCGGTGCCGATGTAGTTGTTGGAGATGTCGTTCCCGAAGCCGTTGATCGTAAGCGAGCCAAGCCCGCCGCCCGTCGATGAAGAAGCGCTGCCACCAAATCCGCCACCGGTCGATGACGCAGCCCCGCCGCCGAGCCCGCCGCCCAATCCGCCGCCGACAGCCCCGCCGATATCGCCCTGCCCTGCGCCGAGACCCATGCCTCCCTCGCCGCCGTCCACGCCGTGAACCTCCACGGCCTCCTGACCGCTGTCCGCGATCACGTTGTCGACCACTGTCGTCTGCGCGGCATCATTGACGATGAGTACGCCGTCAAGCGCATTGCCAAGCGGCTGCGTGCCCGACGCGTCCGTCCCGATCAGGTTCGACTCGACCGTGTTGCCGTCCGTGCCGAAGTCCGTCACCAGCACACCATTTTGGCCGTTGCCGGAAAAAACGTTGCCATTCTCAGCCTGGCCGACGTGGTTGCCCGAAGCACCGTCCGCCAGGACCACGCCCGAGCCGCCGTTCGGCAAGGCCATGTCACCAGCCGCGTTGGTGCCGATGAAGTTGTTCGTTAGCGTATTGCCCTGCGCAACGGGGCCAAGGATGACAGCGCCGTCGCCCTGGTTGCCGGAAATGACGTTGCCGTCCACCGTGTTGCTCAGGCCGTTCTCGATCCGAACGCCGCGCGCGTTGCCCAGGTCGAGCGTGCCGTTTAAGTCTGTCCCGATGAGGTTGTGCAGCACCTGATTACTATCGGAGTCCTCGACCTGCACTCCGTCGCCAAGGTTGAAGCCGATGACATTACTCAGGTTGTGGTTCAGGCCGCCGACGGTATTGTTATTCGAGCCGTCGGTGATCGCCACGCCCTCGTCGCCATTGCCAAAGTCGAGCGTGCCGCCGATGTCCGTGCCGATGAAGTTGCCCTGGATGATGTTGCTTTGGGCGTCCTCGAGCTGGACGGCGTCAAACGCGTTGGCGGAGATCACATTCCGCGCGCCGGTCGATGCGTCGCCGCCGATCTGCGCCGAGTCTGACCGCAGTATGAAGACCGCGTGGCTGGCGTTGCCCGCCGCGCCGTTGCCGGCCGCGTTCAGGCCGATGATGTTGCCCTGCACGGTCGTATTGTCGGAGCTGTTCACGGCGAAAATGCCGAATCGGTCGTTGCCACTGATAACGTTCCCGGCCGCCGTACCCGGGGTCGGTGTCATGCCGCCCACTGTGTTACCCGGAGCGCCGTCGAAACGCACGCCGTCGCGGTCGTTGGCGATCGCGACCGTGCCCGAAACGTTCAGCCCGATGTAGTTACCCGACACAAAGTTGCCCGTCGCTCCGTTGAAGTGATTCACGCCATCGAGCGTGTTGCCGCTGATCACGTTGCGGTGCATCGCCTGCGTACCGCCAATCGTGTTATTCGACCCGCCGTCGATCAACACACCCTCAGCCCCGTTGCCCAAGTCGCCCAAACCGTCGGCCGTCGTGCCAATGAGGTTGCCGTAGATCAGCGTGATCTGCGAGTTGATGAGTAAAACGCCGGCGCCATTGTTGCCCGAGATCAAGTTGCGACCTTCTTCCGGCGCACTCATGCCGTCGCCGCCGATCATGTTTCCAAAGCCACCGAACACCACGATACCCTGCGCCCCGTTGGGCATTGCCGTGACACCGTCCGGCGCGACGCCGATGAAACTGCCGCCGATCGAATTGCCGTCACCCAGCACCTGCACGCCGATCGTCGCAAAGTTGCCGATCGACAGGCCGTGAATCGTGCTGTTGTCCGCATTGATCGTCAGGCCCTCAGTGAAGCCCGCACTCGTCCCGTCCAGCACAATGCGGATATCGCTGTTCAGCCCCTGCGAAGTGTCGTTCGTGTTCGGGTCGGCGCCCGGTTGCGAATAGCCGTCGATGAACACAGCATCGGTGATCTGAGGCAACGCACTGGTCGGTGCGATCGTATGCGGACCGGCACCCGGGATATTAAACGTGATCGTGTCCAGCCCCGGCATCGCGTTCGCCGCGAGGATCGCGTCGCGCAACGAGCCAAGACCTGAGTTGTTCGTGTTCGTCACAACCAGCGGGTTAGGGATGTTGACTGTGAATGTTGTCAGAACCTGATTCGGCGTACAATTGCCCGCTTCGTCGCAGATCTCGCCGTCGACCAATTCGACGGTATAGACGCCGTTGTCCTCAAATCCCCATGAGCCGCCGGGCGGATCGAACAGATACGCCGCCTCGTCGGCCTCGCTGTCGAAGTCGTCGAAGTCGACCGAGAAGACCGTGCTGCCCGGCCCGAACACCAGCAGGTCGTTGTCGTCTAGCGACGACTCGTCCAGGTCTATGTCGTCTGTCACGTCGACCGTGATGGGCTGCGCGTCCGTCCCGGTCGTCGCCCGGTCATCGACCATCGCCGAAACGTCAGGCGGATCAGTGTCGTCCGGCTCGGGCAGGACCACGTCGTCAAAGAACATGATCCCCGTCGTGCCGTCAGCCGTGCCGCCGATCAGGTCGACCGACGGCGTATCCGAATAGTTCGTGTAGTCCAGCGTGTCAAAGCCGGTGTTCGTCGGTCCGGGGTCGCCTTTGAGGTCGCCCCCGAAGTTGGCGTCGGTGTCGAAAGTGAAGTTGTCGTCGTTGTTGTTGCCGACCAACGTCTCGATGTTTTCGAAGGTGAAGAACACCGCACCGGTCGATTGGCCAAACGCATCGCCCGAGCCCAGGCCAAGCAGGAACCAGTCAGTGTCCATCGCCTGACCGATCACCGTGTCTGACCCGCTACCGCCGAAGATATCAACCGGCACGCCAAGGCCCGGATCGGCATCGACGATGCTGATCGTGTCGCCCTCGCCGCCGAGGTTGATCGTCAGCGACTCGTTCGGGTTCGCGAACTGTGTGTCTTCGAATGTGGAACCCGAAAGCTCGCTGATCCCCGGGCTGCCCGCGTTGCGCAATTCGACATCGAAGTTGGGGTCCTCGCTGACGTCCGGCAAGTTGAACACGACGTGGTCAACGTCCAGCCCGGTGAACAGTGGCTCCAGCCCGGTGTAACTGATCGTCAGGTTCTCGCTGCCATCGCCAAGCACGACCTCGCCTTCATTGCCGTCGGGACCGGCCTCGAAATAGTTGAAGGTCGCGGTGTCGAACGTGACCAGGTTGTTCGAGACGGTCAGCACGTCGCCCAGCACGGACGGCGTCGCCTCGCCGCCGGCGTCGTAGTTGATCCCACCGGGCAGCACAATGTCGCCTTCGCCGAAGTTGACCGTGAGCGAGTCGTCGCCCAGACCGGTGTCGAGGTCGACCTGGTTGATACCGCTGAACGTCTGGTCGATTCCGTGCGACGTGATCTGAATGCGGATCGCATTGGCCGACGGGCTCGACAGGATGATGCTGTCGTTCTCATCCGTGCCGACAATGGTCAACAGGTCGTCAGTCTGCGTCACGGTTGGGATGATCGCGAGGTCGAGGAACAACGCCGTCGGCTCGTAGCGTTTGGTCAACTCCAGCCCCGGAGCGGGGTTCAGCCCGGTGGTGGTGTCGAAGTCGCCGCCGCCGAACGTGAGGAACTGAATGATGCTGAACGACTCGGGCGGTGCCGGCGCCGGGTCGTTGTAGCTGACATTCAACGCGCCGCCGGGCGTGAATTGGCCGGTCACGTGCAGATTGTCGAAGTCGGCGGGATCGTCGATCGACATGTTGAGTGACCCGGTCGACGTCTGGGTGAAGTCACCGATGACACGCAGGTCCGCGTCGTCCGGCGTGACAGTGCCATTGTTGATGACCTCGGCCACGAGTTGCGGAATCGTCACTCCCGAGTTGTTGGTCTCGATGTCGCCAGTCGTGGAATTGGTCAGGATGCCGTTGACCGTGAGCACACGCGGTGCGCCGCTGGTCGTCGAACGCAGATCGATGAGTCCGTTGTTGGTCATGTCGTTGGCGAACTCGATGTCCGCCGCCAACGTGCCGCTGTTAGGTCCGACCTGTAGGATCGAGCCCACCTGGCTGACGTACGTGCTGTTGATCGTGTTGTCAGTGCCGGTGACCGCTAGCCGGCCGGTCACATCAATGAGCGCGTCGATGAACGTACCGCCGTCCAACGTCGCAAACGCATCGACGAACAGTTGGCCCGGCCCAACAACACCGACCTGGTTGCCACCGGTACCGCGGAAGGTGATGCCCGCCGGCACATCGACGGTGACGTCGCTGACCAATTGGACGTTTTGGCTTTCAGTGACAGCCGTGAAGACCGGCGCGGCATCGCCTAAGAACTGCGTGCCCGTGCCCAATTCCACGTCGCCGTCCTCGACCGTCACGATTGGGCCGGTGTCGTTGAATGCGCCGGTCGTGGCGTCGAAGGTCGTGCCCGCGTTGAGGATGGTCAGACTGACGTTGGTGTCGGTGTCGGCGATCAGCCCCTGGTGCGTCAGTTGGCCATGTAGTTGACGCTCGGCAAAACCGCCGATGTTGACCGGGTCGGTCGCCGTGATCACGCCGTTGGCGGTATTGACCAGCGTGCCCGAATCGATGGTCAGGATCACGTCCTGGCTGGTTGCGCTGGTGTCGGTAAGTTCGATCGTGCCGTCGTTCACGAATCCCTGGTCGAATGTCACGTCGGCCTCGTTGGCGTCTCCGCCGTTGCCGTCGATCATGATCATGGCGTTGAGCTGATTGGCAATCAGGCCGCTGAAGTTGGACAAACCCTTGGCGATGATCGTGCCCAGGTTAGTCACGTCGCTGTCGACGTTGCTGTCGGTCACCGTCAACACGCCTTCGGTTTGCACGGTGACCAGCCCTAAGCCGTCAAGCGTCTCGGGCGCGGCTTCCACGTCGAGCTCACCGTCAACGGTCGCGTTGCCGTCCAGCGTCAAAGTGCCGCCCAGCACATGGACTCGCCCGAAGTTGGTCGCATCCGTCCGCGTGATCTGTGTCAGGCCGTCAACCGTCAGGGCCGCAGCCTCTTCGATCAGCAAGGTCGGCACGCCGTTGGCCGCGCCCACCCTCAGCGTCTCGATCTGCACCGGTGGGCCGAACTCCACGGTCACCGTGTACGTCCCGTCCAGATCGATAAACACATCATCACCCGGTCCCGGGACAACGCCGGTCGACCACTTGGTCGGGTCGCCGAACATGCCGGAGTCGTCGCCGCCCGGCGCACCGTCGCCGATCCAGCGGATCGGCACGCCAATCACGCCTTCGATGTTTGCAATACCCGTCGTGCCCGTCGCCGTCCCGCCCGGCAAGTCGGCGTCGGCCGCAGTGGTGTAGTTCGTGTAGTCCAGAACGTCGCCCGTCGAGTGCGGCCCGCCGTCCAGGAACCCGCCGAAGTCGACGCCGTCGTCGAAGATGAACAGGTCGTCTTCCTGCCCGCCGGTGATCCGTTCGATGCCCGTGAAGTCGATCGTGTAGTCTTCGCCGTCGTTGACCTCGCCGGAACCATCGCCCGTGCCGGTCAATTGCCAGTCGACCTCTTCCATCAGCGGGCCGGTCAGGAAGTCGTTGTCCGTGCCGCCGTTGATCTGGAAGAACGCACCGGAGTCGAAGCCGTCGTCCAGGCTGCGCACCTCGAAAAGGTCGCCCTGTTCGCTCAGGTTAAACACCATCGACGTGAGCGGGTTGGGAAATACGACCGTCTCGAACGAATCGCCGAGCAACTCGTTCGTGCCTGCGTCGAAGCCGGCCCGAAGTTGCGCGTCGTTACTCCCTTCCCCCAGGTCGGGCAGGTTGAACGTGAAGTTGGCCGTGTCCACCTTGTGGAAGATCGGCTCCAGACCGGTGTAGTTGATCGTCAGACCGTTGATCGATTGCAGATCGATCGTGCCGTCGTTGCCGTCAGGGGTCTGCGTCGTAAAGGTGTAATCGGCGAAGCCGAACGTCGTCAGGTCGTCGCCCGACGACTCGTCGATGATCAGGTCGTCCCCGTTGGCGGTCGCGTTCGAGCCGCCGTTGTAGGTGATCCCGCTGGTCAGGCTGAACTCGCCCGCCGCATAGTCAACCGTCAGCCGGTCGTCGCCGTCCTGCGCGTTGATAATCACGCCCTCGATACCCGCGAACGTCTGATCGAAACCGGAGTTCGTTTCACGCAGTCGGATTGCGTTCGGCGTCGATTCCGTGAGGATGAATCGATCGTTCGCGTTCGACCCGCTGACGACCAGCAGGGGGGTATTGACACTCACCGTAATCGCATCGCTGGCCACGGTGAGCGACTCAAAGTTGCTGGCCGTGCCGAAGCCGGTGGCAATGTCGTTGTTCAGGTCGATGACGACCGGCGAGGTGTAAGTGCTGTAATCAAGTCGGTCGATCCCGGGTCCGCCGTCGATCAGCGTTAGCGACGTACCGTCGCCGACCAGGACCGTGTCGTTAGCACTGCCAAGCAGAACGTTTTCGACGTCGTTGGCCGCGTGCGTCAGTGAATTGACACCGTCATCCAGAATGACGCTGCCCGTTGTCACGTCCAACGGGACGGCGACACCTGAGGCGTCGAGCGTGTCGTCTCCGGAAGTCTCGTTCGTGATGAGGTCCGTCCCCCAGCCATCGAGCAGGAAGTACGTGTCGTCATCTTGGCCTCCGCGAAGGTCGTCGTCGTCTTCGTCGCCGAAGATCATGTCGTTGCCCAGGCCGCCGGTGATCGTGTCGTTGCCCGGCCCGCCGTGCAGTTCGTCATCGTCTTCTCCACCGTCGATCGTGTCGTCGCCGAGCCCGCCCATGACGGTGTCATTGCCCAAGTCTGTGCCGATGTTGATGTCCAAGTCATAAGTCGACGCGTCGATCAGGTCGTCGCCGTCGAACGACATCACCGTCAAGTCACCTGCCCAGTTTGTGTCGAGCGGCTCCACGGTGATTGTGTCGCTGCCGAGCGACGTTTCGATGTCGAGGCTGGTGGTCGGCACTTCAAACGTGTAATTCACAAACTGAATGTCGAGCGGGGCGATCGGGTCGTTGTCGAACAGGGCAAGGCCGTCATTCGTAGCCCCCGTATCCGCCAGCCGGTAGGTGCTGGCCGGGAAGCCGACAACGAACGTGCTGAACAACCTCGAGTCGGCCGAGTTGGTGTCCTGCAAGAACTCAACGTCGTTGTAGTTGATGATCTCGCCGTCAAGATCGGCAACGCCTTCGAACGGCATGCTGAGCGTGTGGTCGATGTTCGTGAAAGTGCCGCCAAACAGTTGCACGGTGTCGCCGCCGGTGAACTGTCCGCCGCCGTTGATCGTCAGGCCGTCAGTCGGCACGGGCATGGTGTCCATGTCGATACTGACAAGGTCGTTGCCGCCCAACGTGTTGATCGTGACTTCCTCAATATCGGTGTAGTCGACCGAGTTCAGCCCGATGCCTGTGATCGTCGTGCTGACGATGTCGATGTTGTCGCTGCCCTCGGTTGCCTCAATGGTCAGTGTGTCCGATCCGAGCAACGGGGCTTCGAGATTCAGTTGGACATCGGGGCCGGTTGCCGACAGCTTCACGAAGGCGTTGTCGTCGCCGTCGCCCGTGTTGACGCTGACCAGATCAAGCCCGCTGTGGTCGATGACAAGTTCGAGCGGCAAGCCGATGACGGTCACGCCGGGGATGTCGCGCTGATTGGCATACAGGTGCCTGCCGCCGGGCGGCATGTCGATAAACAGGTTGTTCTCCAGCCCGTCGATCGGCGTCGCGCCGGGGATCGCGCCCGTGTCGTCCGGATCCTGGCCCAGTCCGATCTGCGTCAACGAGCCATCGACCGGGTCGCGCAGGAACGCCGCGACGGCAGAGTCCAACAACGAGCCGGTATACACCGTGTTGCCGTTGGGCGCGACCGTGACATCGCGGACGAAGTCCAGGCCGTCCACACCGACATCGCCGTCGACGTAGGAATCCGCAAATGTGAGCAGGCCCGTGCCGCCGTCGCGCGTGAAGTGCGTGAGCGCGTCGCTGAGGTTGGAGACAACGTAGACATCTCGACCGTCGGGCGCGACAACCAACGCCAACGGGTTGTCCAGGTCGTTCCCACCCGTGCCGAGATTGGTCAGCATCTGCTGCTGGGTCAGCGCTCCCGTCACGGTGTCGATCGAATAGACGGAGACCGAATCGCCGATCGAGTCGGCCGCGTACAAATAGCCGCCGTCCGGGCTGACTTCGATGTCGCCGGCCGATTGCAGGACGACGCCGTTCACACCGTCTTCGACGAAACTCATCGGCGTCAGCGTGCCGTCGTCCGGGTCGACCGCGTGCACGTGGATGGTTTCGTCGATGCCGGCCGAGGCAAACACCCATCGCCCGTCCGGCGAGATGTCGATATCGCCCGTCCCGAAGTGGTTGGCGACGGGCAGCGACTGAATCTGCGTCAGGTCACCCGTGTCCGTGTCGCGTTCGTAGACGCGGACGCCGTTGCCCTGATTGGTGTAGACGTACGCGCCGTCGGCGCTGAATGTCATCGCCGAGTCGGAGTTCACCGCCAGGTCGTTCAGGAACGTCAGCTCACCGGTCGCCGCATCGCGCTCGTAGATGCCCAGGCGGTCGCCCGTCCCCGTGAACGAGTCGAAGCCGTACACATGTTTCCCGTCCGGGCTGATGCCGATCGGGCTGAACCCATTGACGAAACTCGCCGTCCCGCCTGTCTCAATCTCTATCTCGGTGAAGAAGCCGGGGGGGTTCTCCGACACGTCTACGATCGAGTCATCCACGAAGACTTCCTGATCAACGTGTGTCGAGTTCACGATCAACTCGTCTTGCCCCGTTCCGCCGCCTTGAATTTCGATGCTGCCCGGAGCGCCCCGGAAGGTCTGCTCGACCGTGACGGTGTCCGGGCCGTCGTCGGAGATGTCGACCACGATGTGCTCGACATGTTTCAGGGTGACGATCGAGTTGCCGTCGTCGACGACGTCGTCGCGGAGCGTGATGTCGTCAACACCGGCCGTACCTTGTACGGTGACATGGTCCGACCCACTGTTGGGCGCGCCCAGGTCCAGGTCGATGTTGGTGGCGGTGGGGGACAGTTCGATGTTGGCGTCGTCGTCTCCGCCCAGCGTCTCGACCGAGATCAGGTCCAGGTCGCTGTGATCGATCAGCAAAGGCGTTTGGCCGGGCGTCGTCCACGTGTAGAACACGTCGAGGTCGGCGTCGTAGCTGGGTTGTCGTAAGGCACGCTGCACTCCTGAAACGAATGGGACGCTGATGCCGGCGCCTTGGTCTTCGATGTACACATGAGCAGACTCTGTGCCGAGATACGGCATGAGGTCGGCGGGCGTGCCAACGGGTGTCGATTCGGTTGTAAAGTCGACGATGAAGTCGGCCCGCCCTCCAGAACTCGACGGCGGGATCGGGATATTCATAATGGGCAGCGTCTGATTCGACGCACCGCCGAGCTGCGACATCGTCGGCATGAAGTTGAGGAATTGCGACGTTTCGCCGGGGATATCGACCTGTACCGCGCTGGAATACAAGTTGATGTTGCCAATCGCGGGCGTGTCGTTCAGGTTGTTGAACGCGACCAATCCCGTGCCGAACGGGAAGCCGAAGATGGTCGGTTCGTTGCTGCCCGTCAGCATGTTCACGACGACGCCGATTTGCAGGTCGGTGAACACAGCGTTGCCCGGCAATGGCACGTTGGCCGAATCCGAACCGCGTATGACGTCTGAAACGAGTGACGGGTTGTAGACCTGGAGCGCGCCAACCACTTCAGTCTGGATGATGCTGCCGTCGATCTGCGCGCCGAACTGCGAAGTGGGTACGGCAAAGGAGTCGGTGAACGTGTCCGGCCCGTCGGGGGTTTTCGAGGTCAGGGTCAGCGTGCTGTCGTCGATCGTCAGCGTCTCGCCATCATCGCTGCCGATCACAGCCAGGCTGTCGCTGCCGACGCCGCCGCCCGTGACGGTCACACCCTCGGGCGCCGCAAGAAAGTTGGCTTCGATCAAGGTGCCGTCGAGCCCGTCGTCGCTCATGTCGATCGTGACGTGTTCGATCTCGATCAGTGTGGCGACGTTTTCGTTGTGGATGATCTCCCGGCCGACGAGGTCGAACTCGTCATCGATCGGCGAGTCGAAGACCGTGACGGTGTCCGACATGCTTGGCGGGCCGCCGAAGAGCGTTGTGGGTTGTTGGAAGCCGTCGAGATTGAAGTCGTCGTCGCCGTCCTGACCGAACAGGGTAAGCGAGTCGATCTCGTTCCACGACGTGACGAGCGGGTTGCCGACGCGCGGCATGGACAACGCGTTACTCGTGACGTCGAACTGGTCGTTCGTGGACGACCCCATGACGATCGTGTGGACAGGGTTGTCCTGGTCGTTCTGGATCACGATGCTGTTGATCGCCGCGTTCTTGTCGATCGTGATCTGGTCGGCACCCTGCGTCGAACCGACTTCAAACGCGAGCGTCTCGGCATTGGCGAACGACACGTCCGCCCAGTTGTTCTGAACAGTGTCGTTGGCGACGTTGAACGCTTCGTCCCCTCGGCTGTGCATGAACAGCGTATCGTCGCCGCCCGCGCCGCCGTCGACCTGGATCTGCGTCCCGCCGCTGCCGCCTGAGCCGAACTGGCTCGAATGGACGGTGATGTCGTCGTCGCCGTCCAGACCGTACACCTCGACGTCTTCGACATTGCTGCCGAATTGGAAGGCCATCCCGTTGATCGTCACGAGGATGTTGCCTTCCGATCCGTCCGGATCGATCTGGATGTCGTCGTCGCCGTCTGACCCGATGACGACCAATGTGTTGCCATCGATAAAGGCCATCTCCCGCGGGTCGAGCCTGACGGCAAATTCCTGTGACGTGGTGTTGTCCACGGCTGTCGCCGCGATCTGATAGCGGTTATTCACCGCCACGGCGTCGACGATGGTGACGTTCTCGCTTGGGTCGATCAGCGTGTTGAGGTCGACGACGTTGAAGCCGAACAGGCTGCGCGCGATGAAGCCGCGCCGGTGGTCGCCGCTGGTCGGGATCGTGTTGTCGCCCATCCCGACAACGACGTTGTTCTCGTTGACGCCGCTGGCCATCGAGAAGTCGTCGCCCGGCAGTTGCCCCAGTGAAGTGACCTCGAAGCTCTGGATTACCCCGTCGTCGGTGAAGTCCTGCCAGGTCGTCGCGAACGGCGTGACGGACCCGGTGTCCCATTCGGCGTATCCGACCGCCAGGCCGGAGTCGTTCACATCGAACGCCTCACTGAAAGACCCGCCGGGCAGTGGAATCAGGTCGATCATTTCGTCCGTCGGCAACGTGTCGCGCGCCTCGTTGCCGTTAACGTCACGGAACAGGAATCCGTGGCTGCCACCGTCGATCAGCGCCAGCCCGACGACAAAGCCCACGTCGCTGATTGCATTCGTGTAGCCCTCCGACGCGCCCGGGAGCGAGCCGATCTGAGTGGCGTTCGAGCCGTCGAACGCGACGTAAGACACACTCCCGTCGGCCACCAGCGCACCGACAAACTGTCCGGAGTCGTTGATGTCCGCCGCCTCGGTCGGGCCGCTGAAGTTGATCGGACTCGACGTGTCGCCCACCAGATCCGTCAGGAAGCCGAGCGGGGAACTGCCGGTTGAAGGGAAGTACGTTCCGATGACCTGGTCGGAGTCGTTGAGCCCCGTTCCGCGACGTGTTTCACCCGTACCTTCTGCAATCGGTGTCTTGACAGGCGACCGGGCCAGCTCATCGGCGACATAAGGCCGAATCTCGGTCGGCCCGCCGAGATCGACATCCTCGTTGAGTAACACCGTGCCGGACTGATTGATGTCGACCGCCTGGCTGTCGTCGGTCGAACCGAAACGCAGGTCAACCACGTCGAACATGCTCGCTAACAGCACGCGCTGTTCGAGCGTCTCGAAAGATGCAGGGCCGCGATGATTCAGCCCCTTTCGTCTGCCAGATCGTCTCGAATGCGGTCGATACGGCGACCCCAATGCCCCTACGCCTCGATCCACGTCGATCATGGTCAGCGCTCCCCAGTCCACTGCCGATTGGCCAAGTCGGACTTGATACATGTCACGCCGGACCGGACAGACACCGTGCCACCGGTCCGGGTGGTGCTTCCTTCAGCTTCGACGGACATATTAATGCCGCCACTACTTCAAGGATGCTACCAGACCGCCGCCGATGGGTCAACGAAGAGTCGGTAACCTATTTGGCCGACAAGGGGATACATTCATGTTCGAGCCCCACGAATGAGGGGGTCGCCCTCGCCTGTCTGATTCATGCCGAGAGATTACATGGATTGCGGCAAAGTCATTGCAGTGTCGTGTGAATGTAAGTATCAATAAAGTCAACACTTGCGCGGTTTAAGAGCATCGGATGGATTGTCTGGCCGGTTACCATGAAGTCGAGTCGAAGGACGTCATGCGATCCCTATCCACCCGCCACGTATAATCTCGCCCAGTGAACTGTTCTGGCGACGGTCAAGCCCACGAGGTCGGATTATGCGCAGCGGATGTTGGATTCTCGTGTTTCTCCTGACGACGGCGTGCCTAACGATCGCCCAGCACGCGCACGGGGCTGAGAAGGCCGCGCAATCAGTCAATGCTGAGCACGCCCAGCGGATGGCCCAAGGCTTGAAGCTGTTCCGTGAGCGGGTTCGGACGCTCCTGCAGGCCAAGTGCGTGCACTGTCACGGCGGCGAGATGACCAAGTCAGGCTTCGACCTGACCAGCCGGGAGGGGCTCTTGAAAGGTGGGGCGAACGGGCCGGTGGTACAGGTGGGCGACCGCGCGAAGGTCCTTAGCAGCAAGCTATACCAGGCCATCACCCATCAGCGCGAGCCGATCATGCCTCAGAAGGCGGCCAAGCTGACCGACCGGCAGATCGAAGAGCTGGTTCGGTGGCTCTCGCTGGGCGCCCCTTACGACAGACCGTTAGCGGCCGGCAGGTCGCAAAAGGATGCTTCGGGTCGAACGCTGATTACAGAAGAAGATCGCCAGTTTTGGTCATATCAACCACTTCGAGCAGTTTCACCACCTTCTGTCAAAACTGCGAATTGGGCACGCACACCAATCGACCGATTCATTCTTGCTGCCCTGGAGGCAAAGGGGATCGTGCCGAATGCGCCTGCCGACCGGCGCACCTTGATTCGGCGTGCCTACTTCGACTTGATCGGGTTGCCGCCCACGCCTGCGCAGGTGCGCGCGTTCGTTGAAGACCGGTCACCCGACGCATGGCAGAATGTACTGGATGAGTTGCTTGCCAGCCCGCACTACGGCGAGCGATGGGGGCGGCATTGGCTCGACGTCGCGCGGTTCGGCGAAAGTCACGGGTTCGAGCAGGATTACGACCGCCCGCACGCTTATCACTACCGCGATTTTGTCATCAAGGCCCTCAACATGGACATGCCGTACGACCAGTTCGTGCGGTGGCAGTTGGCTGGCGACGAATTCGCGCCGGACAACCCGCTGGCCATGACGGCGACGGGCTTCCTCGGTGCGGGCGTCTTCCCGACCCAGTTGACGGAGAAAGAGTTCGAGTCGGCGCGTTACGACGAACTGGACGACATGGTCAACACGATGGGCAACGCAATGCTCGGCCTGTCGATCGGCTGCGCCCGTTGCCATGACCACAAGTTCGACCCGATCCCAGCCCACGATTACTACAGCCTCGTCTCAACCTTCACGACCACGATCCGTTCCGATATCGACCTGCCAATCAGCGGCCCGGAGACCGAAGCCGCTTACCAGAAGTGGCAGGCTGAGCACAAGCCGATCCTTGCCGCTCGCGCCCGTTTCGAGAAAGAGACGTTGCCAAAGCGACTTGACCAGTGGTTGGCGCAGGATCACAAGGAAGACAAGTCAAAACCCGCTTGGGAAGTGCTCAAGTTGAATGCCAAGTCGCACGGCGGGGCGTCGTTCAAGGATCTGGGCGACGGTTCACTGTTGGCTACTGATAAGAGCCCGCCGAACGACAAGTGGACGATTCAGGCGACGACTCAGGCCGTCGGTATCACCGCCGTCAAACTCGAAGTCCTGACCCACCCGACCCTGAAGCGGAACGGGCCCGGGCGTGCAAGCAATGGCAACTTTGCGCTAAGCATCTTCCGCATCACAGCCCAGAAGGCCGACGGGACGGCGAAGCCGGTCGATGTCAAACTCGTCACGGCCAAGGCGACGCACCAGCAGAACACGGGCAGTCTTTCGGTCGCCAGCGCGATAGATGCCGACCGCGTTTCGGGCTGGGCGGTCGATTTCGGGGGGATCGGCAAGAACCAAGCCGCAGTCTTTGAGTTTGCTCAACCGACCGGTTGGCAAGGTGGAACCAAGTTGATATTCCACTTTGAATTCAACAACAACGTGCACCACAGCATCGGTCGGCCGCGTCTGTCCGTAACGACCCGGCCGCGGCCGGTGGCCATTGAGGGCACGGGTCAACCGGCTGATATTGCGGCGCTGCTGGCCAAGGCGAAGACGGGCGGACGGGCGAAGCTGTCAGCCAAAGACCAGCAAAAACTGCTGACGTGGTACCGACAGCGCGACGCGCAATGGCTGAAGTTCAACGCAGCGGTCGTTGATCACCAGAGGTCGAAGCCGGTGTTCAAGACGGTCAAGGCGATGGTCACCAGCGAGGGTGTCAAGCCGATGAAGCACCACGCCGATGGGCGTGGTTTCCCACATTTTTATAAGAATACCTACCACCTCAAACGCGGTGACCCGAATCAGAAAGGGCCGATTGCCAAGCAAGGTTTCCTGCAAGTCATGATGCGCGGCGGCAAGGACACGCCGCACTGGCAAGTCGCGCCCCCGGCAGACAGCTCGGTCCGCACGTCGTATCGGCGGCGTTCGTTGGCCAACTGGATCACGGATACCGAGCACGGAGCGGGTCACCTGCTGGCACGGGTGATTGTGAATCGGCTTTGGCAGCATCACTTTGGGCAGGGCATCGTGGCGACGCCGAACGACTTCGGCTTCCAGGGACAGCGCCCGACGCATCCTGAATTGCTGGACTGGTTGGCCAACGAATTGATCCGCAACGGCTGGCGATTGAAGGCGATGCACAAGCTGATGTTGAGCAGCGCTGTCTACACGCAGTCGAGCCAATTTGATTCGGCGGATGCACAAAAAGACCCGCAAAACAAGCTGCTGTGGCGGTGGTCGCCGCGACGGCTTGAAGGCGAGGTCATCCGTGACGCGATGCTGGCGGCCAGCGGTAAACTTGACCGGACGATGTTCGGCAAGGGCACGTTGAACGAGGGGATGACCCGCCGCAGCATCTACTTCTTCATCAAGCGCAGCCGACTCGTGCCGACGCTCGCACTGTTCGACATGCCCGAGCCGTTGGTCAGTCAGGGTGATCGGCCGAGCACGACGATCGCGCCGCAAGCGTTGCACTTCCTCAACAACCCGCACGTACGTGGCTACGCGGCGGCGCTCGCGCAACAACTCGATCAGCCGGCGAACCGGCCGCTGAGCGACATTTTGGCGGTTGCGTATGAGACCGTGCTGGGTCGGCCGCCGACACAAATCGAACAAAGTGAGGACATCATTTTTGTAAAAGAACAGATGTCTTCTTATCAAACTGAGAACAAGGGTAACGCAAGGGCATTAGCGCTGCGTGACTTGTGCCAGGGTTTGTTTGCGTTGAACGAGTTTGTGTATTTGCGCTGAACGGGTTGGACTCAAGGTGCTGTCATGACAAATGAACCATCAAGTTTGCCCGTCAGCCGACGTCAGATGCTCGCGCGAGCGGGATGCGGCTTCGGCATGCTCGGGTTGGCTGGACTGCTGGACGATCACGGCTTATTGGCTTCTGCGCAGGCCGCGTCGGTCAACCCGCTGGAACCGCGTCGGCCGCATTTCCCCGCGAAGGCCAAGTCGGTGATTTGGCTGTTCATCAACGGCGGGCCGAGTCACGTCGATACGTGGGATTACAAGCCGCAGTTGGCCAAGCGTGACGGGCAAACGCTTGAGGGGATGGACAAGTTCACCGGATTCTTCTCGAATGCCGTCGGCGGGCTGATGAAGTCGCCGTTCAACTTTCGGCCGCGCGGCCAGAGCGGCAAGATGGTGTCCGACCTTTTTCCGCATCTCGGGGAGCACGTCGACAAGATGGCGTTCATTCACTCGGGTCACACCGAGTCGAACAACCACAGCCCGGCCTTGTTCGCGATGAACTCGGGTCTGCCGCGCATGGGGTTCCCTTGTGTCGGGTCGTGGGTGACGTACGGACTGGGCAGTGAGAGTCAGAACCTGCCCGCCTTTGTCGTGATGAGCGACCCGTTGGGGCGCGGTCAGCCGAAGGGCTACTCGCAGAACTGGGGCGCGGCGTTCCTGCCCAGCGTGTATCAAGGGACGTACCTGGCGCCCAAGGGCGAGCCGATTGCCAACCTCAAGCGTGACCCGAACATGACAAGGGCGCAGCAGCGTCGACTGATCGACATGATGCGCCGCAAGAACAAGCGTCACCTGGAGCAGAACCCCGGTGAGGTCGAGTTGGCGGCGCGGATCGAGTCGTTTGAGTTGGCGTACCGCATGCAGATGGCTGCGCCCGAAGCGCTCGACGTCGACGCGGAGCCGGCGCACATCAAGGCGTTGTACGGCCTGGAAAACAAGAGGTGTTCGCACTTCGCGCGGCAATGCCTGATCGCCCGCCGCATGGTCGAACGCGGGACGCGCTTCGTGCAGATCTACTCAGGCGGCATGGAGAACCAGCGGTCGTGGGACGGCCACAACGACATCGTGGGCAACCACTCGGGTTTTGCCGGTGAAACAGACCAGCCAATTGCCGGGTTGCTGGCTGACCTTGAGCAACGCGGCCTGCTCGACGAAACGTTGGTCATCTGGGGCGGGGAGTTCGGCCGACTGCCTGTTGCGCAGAAGGCCAAGAAGCCGGGGCGTGATCACAACCCACACTGCTTCACAGCCTGGATGGCGGGAGGTGGGATCAAAGGCGGTGTGTCATACGGCGAGTCGGACGAGGTCGGCTTCAAGGCCGCGGTCGACAAGGTGCATCTGAACGACTTTCACGCGACGATCCTGCACCTGCTGGGGTTGGATCATTTGCGGTTGACATATCTCTACAACGGGCGGCGGTTCCGGTTGACCGATGTGGGTGGTGAGGTGATTCACAAGGTGTTGGCGTGACTTGCTTGGTTGCTGCTGGGACCGTGCGTCAACCAATCGGAGCGCCAAGCCGCAAGCGGCTCAAAGGCCGCTGGAGAAGCGGCTTTCGTCTTCTTCTTGGGATTCGGGGACGTGCAGGCCGCACTCCTGTTTCAGGCCGCCGAATCGGCCTTCGCGTTCGTGCTGGTCGGCTGTGACGGGCAGCGTGTTGTACCAGTCGCCGACCGACGCGTATCCCTGGTCGTGCAAGGGGTGGAAGGGCAGATCGTGTTCGGTCAGATAGTCGTGGATGTCTTTGGTCGTCCACGTCAGGATGGGGTGCACCTTGTAACGCTCGCCTTGGCGGACGACGTGCGGCAGGTTCTGGCGGTGCTCGGTTTGGCCGCGTCGCAGGCCGGCCAACGTGGCGGTGGCCTTCAGTTCGCGCAGGGCGCGCTGCATCGGCCCGACCTTGTGGATGCGGTCAAGTTTGGTCATCCCTTCTTCGCCCTGCTCCCACAGCTTGCCGTGGCGGGCCAAAGTCCACGCGCTGCTGTGCGGCGCTTGGTAGACCTTCAGATTCAGGTTGAGTCGCTCGGCCAACCGGTCGGCGAAGCGGTAGGTGTCGAGGAAGTGGAAGCCCGTGTCGATGAAAACGACCGGGATGTCCGGCTTGACCTGCGTGACCAAGTGAAGCATGACGGCCGATTGCACGCCGAAACTGGTCGAGAGCAGGAGGCCGTCGCCGAAAGTGTCTGCCGCCCATTGGATGACTTGGTTGGCGGGTTTGCCTACCAGGTCGGCGTTGGTTTTCTCCAGGTCAATAGCGGGGGTTGAGTCGTCCGTGCCGCGCGATTGATCGATGGCGTGGCGGACGGCTTGGCTGCGGGAGTCGGCGGGTTGGGCGTCGAGCCAATCCAGTTGCTCGGGCGTCAGGCTGACGGTCACGCGGACAGGGTCCGACACGTCGGACGGTCGGCCGCGCCGGGCGACGTCGTCGCGTGCTTCGGTCAGGTCGTTGGCGAGTTGGGGGTTCATGATGGGCATGGTAAGTCTCGTGCTGGCTGAGGGCAACGTTTTAGTATGACGAATATGGCCGTCTGCTCAAATTGGTATGACAAATAGGATGCTTGCTCAGGTAGCCTGGTGACACGACAATCCGGGAATGACGCGTGTTTTTGTCGGCATCGGGTCCAACGTGGGAGATCGGCAGGCTCACATCGAGCGGGCCCGACAGGGGTTGGCAGGTCTGGCACAGACGCAGGTCGTCCGAATCAGCGATGTTTACGAGACCGAGCCGGTCGGTCCGGTACCGCAAGGGCCGTTTCTGAACGCCGTGGCCGAGGTGACGACCGGGCTGGATCCCTTCGACCTGCTGGACGGGTTAGCGTCGATCGAGCAGGAGGCCGGTCGAACGCCGGTCGAGCGGCGACAAAAGTGGGGGCCGCGGACGCTCGACCTGGACATCCTGCTGTTCGGCGACCGCGTGCTCAGCAGCGACGAACTGGTCGTGCCGCACCCGATGATGCACGAGCGGTGGTTCGTCCTCAAGCCGCTGTGCGACCTGGACGCGGGGGTCGTTCACCCCGTGCTGGAGATGACGGTGGGCGAGTTGCTGGCCCACGTCGAGAACGGGCGGCACATCGGCAAGGCGGGGCATGACGGCTAACCTTTGGGTTGCGACCATGCCTGACTCATTGGTGATCAACGAGGTGTTTCATTCGATTCAGGGCGAGAGCACCTGGAGCGGTCGGCCTTGCGTCTTCGTTCGGCTGACGGGTTGTCACCTGCGCTGCGGGTATTGCGACACGGAGTACGCCTTTTATGAGGGCGAGCGAAGGGCGATCGACGATGTTGTCGCGCAGGTGAAGGCGTTCGGCTGCGACCTGGTCGAGGTGACCGGTGGCGAGCCGTTGCTTCAGCCGGGCGTACACAACCTGATGCGCAGGCTGTGCGACGCGGGCAAGACCGTGCTACTCGAAACGAGCGGCGCTTGTGATATCACGACCTGCGACGAGCGCGTGCACCGGATTGTCGATTTCAAAACGCCCGATTCGGGCGAGGTCGAACGCAACGATTGGTCGAATGTTGACGCGCTGACGGAGCGTGACGAGGTGAAGTTTGTCGTCTGCACGCGCGGTGATTACGAGTGGTCGCGTGACGTGATTCGGAAGCACGGTTTGACAACGAAGGTCCAAGCGGTCCTGATGAGCGCCGTCCACGACGTGCCGCCGGGCGACGAATTGCCGGGGTCGCCGGGGCTGTCGTTGCGCGACTTGGCCGAGTGGGTGCTGGAGGATGGGTTGAACGTTGTTGTGCAGACGCAGTTGCACAAGCTGATCTGGGATCCGATGGAGCGCGGCGTTTGAGGCTGACTGAGGTTATGAGAATCGCACTGACCAAGTCGTTCCGTTTCGAGGCTGCCCATTGGCTGCCCACTTTTCCGGAAGGGCACAAGTGCCGTCGCATGCACGGTCACTCGTTTCATGTGGATGTCGTTGTGGAGGGTGAGGTTGATCCGGACAAGGGTTATCTCATGGACTACGGCGACATGAAGGCCGCCATCGAGCCGGTGCGGACGCGACTGGATCACTACGTGCTCAATGAGATCGATGGGCTCGAGAATCCGACGGCTGAGATGTTGGCCAAATGGGTTTACGACCGACTCAAGCCGAACCTGCCGCTGCTGGCTGAGGTGCGTGTGCATGAGACGTGTACGACGGAGGCGCGGTATCGGGGTGACGAAACCGCTGGCGGTGCGGCGTAACAACGTTGCGCGCCTTCTGCCTCCCAGCGCTTAACATTTAGTCATGCGACTCACGTTACAGGTTCTGGCCTCGGCGGCGTTGGTGATCGCCGTGCTGTGGGCGATGTTCCGCGTGCCGCGGCGGGGCGAGTCGTTGTTCGGGTGGGCGCCGCCGATGGCGTTGCTGGGGACGTGGCTGGGGCTGGGGGCGTTGGTCTTGTCGATCCTGCACTGGGTGCTGCCGCAGCCGGACTATTGGGTCACGCTGAACTTTCTTATCCTCGACCCGGCGTCGATCGCGCTGGGCGTGCTCGTGCTCTGGATTTACCGCGGGTACGAAACACCGTCGGAGACGGTCGCGGCGCAGCGGTTGCAGGCCCGCGTGGCGATCGCGCTCGGCCTGCTGGCGGTGGGGATTGGCTACGTCTACGTCATGACCCACAAGACCCCACTAACGACGATTGGCGAGTGAGTCGCCGGTCGTTCTTTCGCATCGGTGCAGGCGGGGCTACCATGTCGCCAATGCGAGTCCTGGCTGACGAACAACGCGTCCGCAACCTGGTCGAAGAGTTGGCGGTGGCGGTGCGTCACGACATCGACGCCAGCGGCAACGCCATTTCCGGTCCGGGCGGCTGGGCGCTGGTCGGTATCCGCAGCCGGGGCGACGTGCTCGCGCAGCGGTTGGCTGATCACCTGGGTATTGAACGCGTCGGCACGCTCGACATCACGCTCTACCGCGACGACCTGTCGGAGGCCAACGCGCAGCCGATCGTGCGGACGACGGAGATTCCGTTTGCGATCACCGGTTTGAACGTCGTGCTGATCGATGACGTACTCATGACAGGGCGTTCGATCCGGGCGGCGTTGACCTCGCTACTCGATCTGGGAAGGGCCAAGCGGGTTTGGCTGGCGGTGTTGGTCGATCGCGGCGGGCGGGAATTGCCGATCTCAGCCGACCACGCCGCGCTCGACCTGCGGGCGGAGCCGGTCGCGCCGGGCGACGTGGTGGAGGTGAACCTGACACCGACGGACGAAAGCGATCAGATCGTGGTCGGCCCGCGGCAGGCCGAGGGGGAAGCCGCCGCGTGAGCATCACCGCCGCCGACTACCGCTGGCCGCACCGGCACCTGCTCGGCATCGAGCAGCTCTCAGCCGACGATGTTCGATTCCTGTTGCAGACCGCCAAGGGGTTCGAGGCGGTCAGCACGCGGAGTATCAAAAAGACGCCGACGCTGCGGGGCAAGGTTGTCGTCAACCTGTTTTTCGAAGACTCGACGCGGACGCGGTCGAGCTTCACGCTCGCCGCGAGCCGGCTTTCAGCCGATGTGCTGGAGTTGGCGGGCAAGGGGTCGAGTATCTCCAAGGGCGAGACGCTGGCTGACACGGGCAGGAACATCGAGGCGATGGGCGTCGACGTGCTGGTGGTTCGGCATCACCTGTCCGGCGCAGCCCACCAGTTGTCCGAAGCGGTGTCCTGCTCGGTCGTCAACGCGGGCGATGGGCAGCACGAACACCCGACGCAGGGCTTACTTGACATCTTCACGATATGTCAGCGGTTGGGTCGTGACGATTTCGACCTGTCGGGTTTGACGGTCGCCATCGTGGGCGACATCGCGCACAGCCGGGTGGCGCGGTCGAACATTCACGGCCTGCGCAAGCTCGGGGCGCACGTCATCCTGGTCGGCCCGCCGACGCTCCTGCCGCGTGGGTTCGAGGACATGGGTTGCGAGTTGAGCTACTGCCTGGACGACGTGCTGCCGCGGGTGAACGTGTTCAACATGCTTCGCGTTCAATTCGAACGCATTGAAGGCCAGGCGTTTCCTTCCGTGCGTGAGTACGCACACATGTTCGGCCTGACTGAAAAGCGACTCGAAAACGCCAAGCCTGAAACGATTGTGATGCACCCCGGCCCGGTGAATCGCGGGCTGGAGATCGAGTCCGTCATCGCCGACGGCCCGCGCAGCGCGATCCTGCAGCAGGTCACGAACGGGCTTGCAGTGCGGATGGCCGTGCTGTTCCTGGTCACGAGTGTGAAGGAGCCCGCGGCGGTGTAACGTCATGGACGACGCAGCCACGACAAAACCCGGTTTGCTGCTGATCATCTCCGGCCCGTCCGGCGTGGGCAAAACGACGATTGCGCACCACGTCGAGCGAGCCATCGACGCGGTATTCAGTGTGTCCGTCACGACGCGTCCCAAGACCGACGACGACGTCGAGGGCCGAGACTATCACTTCATTGACCGTACCGAGTTTGAGCGTCGCAGAGACGCGGGCGATCTACTGGAGTGGGCTGAGGTCCACGGCAATTGGTACGGGACACCGCGCCACCCGGTTGAGGCCGCCAGCGCTCAGGGCAAGACCGTGCTGCTGGAAATCGACGTGGCGGGCGCCATACAGGTCAAGACGAATAAGCCGGGTGCGTTTGCCGTGTTCGTTGACCCGCCGAGCGAGGAAGAATTGCTCAACCGGTTGCGGCGACGGGCGCGCGAAGATGAGTCGGTGATCCAACGCCGTTTCCAGAAAGCGCAGGCTGAGATCGAACGCGCCCGGGCGTGCGGTGCGTACGACGCGTTTATCGTGAACGACGACCTGCAACGCGCGGTGGACGAGGCGGTTACACTGGTCGCACGTCGGCTGGGGCGAGACCTGCCGCCGCCGAACGTCGCGGGGTAGTCGGAGTTTGCCGGACATGCCCAGCAACAAGGCGGTCTTTCTCGACCGCGACAACACGCTGATCCACAACGACGGCGATCTGGGCGACCCGGAACGGATCGAACTGATCAAGGGCGTCGCGTCGGCGGTGGCGTCGTTGTCCGGCCTGGGCTACAAGCTGATTGTGATCACGAATCAAGGCGGCGTTGCTCGCGGGCGGTACGACGAAGACGCCGTCGACGCGATGCACTACCGACTGAATGAGATGATCGCCGCGACATCAGGCGCGCGGATTGATCGGTTCTATTTCTGCCCGTACCACCCCGATGGAACGGTCCGGCGGTATCGACGTGAGCACCCCTGGCGCAAGCCGCAGCCCGGGATGTTGTTGCAGGCCGCCAAAGACATGGACATCGACCTGAAGCAGTCGTGGACAATTGGCGACCAGTTGCGCGACGTGCAGGCGGGCTTGGCGGCGGGGACGCGCTGCATCCTGTTGCAGGATCAGAACAGCGAGGACGCGCGTTCGGTCGAGGCCAAAGCCCCGGTGTTCTTCGCACCGACACTGATCGAGGCCGTTCGGCTGGTCGGTCAACAGCGCAAGCCGGAAGAGAAAAAGGTCGCATCGCATGGGCAATCGTCCGGGGCGGAAGATCAGGCTGCGGCGGTATCCACTACCACGCGCAAGAAGGCCCGGAAGCAGAACAAACGAGTCGAGAAGAAGCAGCGGGCCAAGGCGGCGGCGATCAAAGTTGACGCTACGGCTGAACCAGACATCGAGCCCGCTGTTGAGACGCCATCGGCGGTCGAGTCGCCAGAGCCGACACCGGCCACGGAAACGGCGGCGGTTCGGAGCGAGGGCGCCGCAGACTCGCAAGTCGAGGCAGAGGTCGCTGATCAGCCAAGCGAGCCGTCTGTGAAAGCCGGTGCTGACAAACCGAGCAAGTCGCCCAAGAAGAAGCGTAAGAGCGGCAAGCAGCGATCGGCGGCCAAGTCGAAGACCGACACAGAAGTGCCAGCGGACAAGGAATCGTCCAAGCCGGTCGCGTCGGACGCCCGACCGAACGAGTCGTCGACGGACGCGGCGACCGACGCTGCCGCATCGCCTGAACTTGAAGCAATCGAAACGGCAGAAGCCGAAGCGCGTGTCGATCATTCAGCCGTGGTCAACGCAGCACCGGAGAAGCCTGACCGGTCGGCTGACAACATCGAGCGGACGCTTCGCCAGATCCTGCACGAAATCCGTGGACAACGCAGCACGGCGGTGGGTGACTTCTCGTTCGTGCATATGCTCGCGATTATCCTGCAATTGGTGGCCGCGGTCTGCCTCGCCGCGGCGTTGCTCATGCCGGGCGGGGACGCCATGTTCCAGCGGTTGGTGGCGGTGGCCGTCGTCGCGCAGTTGGCGACGATCGCCATGTTGTTGTTCAGACGGTAGTTCGCGCGGCGTTCAGTCCTGACGCATCGTATAGTCAATCCATGTCCGAACCGACCGAGCCAGGTGTTGGGCCAGCGCCGAGCGGCAGGCCGGTGAGCCGCCTGCTGGTCGTCATGCCGACCTGGCTGGGCGATTGCGTGATGGCGACGCCGACGCTGCGGGCGTTGCGTGGGCTTTACCCGCAGGCCCATATCGCCGCGCTAGTGTCGGATGTCATGCTGCCCGCGCTCGACGCGTGCCCCTGGCTGAACGAACTGATCCCGTGGGACCGAAAGGCCACGCGCAGCCTGGCCGGACTGTGGCGGAAGGCGCGTGAGTTGAAGCGGTACGGATTCGACGCGGCTGTGCTGTTGCCCAACAGCCTGCGCTCAGCCGCGATCGTTCGATTGGCTGGCATCCCGAGTCGCATCGGCTACGCACGAGACGGGCGCGGTTGGCTGCTCGCCGATCGTCTACAGCCGTTGCGGAAGGACGGCAAGCATGTGCCCGTGTCGACATTGCAGTACTACCTCGACATCGCCCGCCACCTTGGCGCGACCGATCCGTCGCCGTCGATGGAGCTATTCACGCAGGCTGATGACGACGAACGCGCGGCGCGTCTGTTGACGGGCGACACCCCGGGCAGCGGGTTGGACGAACGTCGGCCGATCGTCCTGCTGACGCCCGGCGCGAACTTCGGCGACGCGAAGCTTTGGCTGACGGATCGGTTTGCGGCTGTGGCGGACCGATTGCACGATGAGTGCGGGGTGACCGTCGCAATCAGCGGCGCGCCGGGCGAACGCGCGATCCTGGATGAGGTGCTGGCTGCCGCCAAGTCGCCGATCATCGACTTGGCCGCGCGCGGGATCGACCTCAAACTGCTCAAGAGCGTCGTTAAACAATGCCATTTGGTCGTCACCAACGACACCGGCCCACGACACTTAGCGGCGGCGATGGGCGTCCCCGTCGTGACCGTGTTTGGCCCGACCGACCCGGCCTGGACGGTGATCGACTTTGCCGACGAACGGCAAGTCATGGTCGACGTCGAGTGTGGACCATGTCAGCAGAAGAAGTGTCCCTTGTCAGGCACGGCTGACTTTCACCAGTGCATGACAGGCGTGAGCGTGGACATGGTGGTGGACCGGTGTGTCGAGTTGTTGTCGGCCGACTCGCGCCCGTGATCTAAACTTGCCCTATGCGGATCGCAATCGCAACCGAAACCTACAGCCCGACCGGCGGCGGGGCCGAGCGATCTGTTGTGCAGATCGCGACGCACCTGGCGCGGCGCGGGCATGACGTGACGGTGTTCGCGGGTTGTGTTCCGAGCGATGCGGGCGAGGCGGTCGAACGGAGCGGTGTTGCTGTCGAAGCGTTTGGCTCGCGCCGGTTGAAGCAGTCGGGGTCGTTGCGGCGTTTTGCCGGCTGGGCGACTTCCGCGCTCGACAGCAGCGGGGCGGATGTCACGCTTTCGGGCACGATGGCCGTCCCCGCGATGGTCGTGCAGCCGCGTGGCGGAACGGTGCGCGAGACACAATTGCGCAATGTCGCGATGCGCAGGTCGATATTGGCGCGACTTGGCAAGCGGTTGCAGTTTGCGGTGTCCGCCAAACAGCGGGCGTTGCTCGCGCTGGAGCGTGCGACGATCGACGACGCGCGCGTTCGACGCTTCGTTGCGGTCAGTCGCTACGTGGCGGAACAGTTTCGGAAGCACTACGGCGTCAGCGACGAGCGGATCGATGTGCTGCCCAACGCGGCGGAGGCGCCGTTGATCGACGAGGCGGACCGCGCCCCGCGGCGGTCGGCTGTGCGTCGACAGTACGACATCGGCGATGATGCGCTGGTTTATGTATTCGCCGCGTTGAACCCACGACTCAAAGGGATCGAGCCGTTGATGCACGCCATGCAGCGCGTCCACGCATCAAAGCCGGAGGCCGTGCTGGTCGTGGCCGGGTCGCGTGCGCCGCTGGTGACAGGTCTCGTGGATCGACTCGGCCTGACGGCTTGTGTCCGGGTGGTCGGTCCGACGGACGTCATGGCCGACCTGTTCGCGGCGGTTGACGTGACGGTGCTGCCCAGTTTCTACGACCCGTCCAGCAAAGTGGTCATCGAGTCGCTGATGATGGGCGTGCCGGCCATCAGCACGCGGTACAACGGTGCGAGCGACATGATCGACGGGCCGGGCGTCACCGAGCCGCGCGGGCGGGTGATCGATGATCCATGGGACATCGAGGTGTTGACGGGGGCGATGCTCGACTTGGCGGACGCGGGCAGCCGCGAGCGTTGTTCTGCGGCGACGGAGGGGCTGGCGGACGACCTGTCGATGGCGAGGCACGTTGAGCGGCTGGAGGCGGTGTTCGAGGAGGTCGCGGCCGACACCCCTGCATCCCGCTAACTGCGAGCACAGGGCGGAAGCCCCGTGCTGCGTCCCGTGTCGAGCAGGGTCAGACGGCCGCGCGAGTGCGACCGGGGTGCCAATCTTGGCCGAACGTGGCGGCGGGCTGCCGCCCGACGCTCCATCGGCTCTCGACGCGGTTTTGACGTTGTCGCGGACTTGCTCGCCCGGCGGACCCCGGTATAATGCCTGGCTCGATTTTTCGCACCCCAGGTGTCCCTATGCCCACGATCAACCAATTGATCCGCAAACCGCGCCGCACGCCCAAGGCCAAGAGTAAGGTCAAGGACCTTGAGGCGAGCCCGCAGAAGCGCGGCGTCTGCCTACAGGTCAAGACCGTCACGCCCAAGAAGCCGAACTCCGCGCTCCGGAAGGTCGCGCGTGTGCGACTGTCCAACGGCAAGGAAGTGACAGCCTACATCGGCGGTGAAGGCCACAACCTGCAAGAGCACTCGATCGTGCTCGTGCGCGGCGGCCGAGTCCGTGACCTGCCGGGCGTGCGTTACCACGTGGTCCGCGGGGCGTTGGACTGCCTCGGCGTGGACGGCCGTGGCCAGGCCCGATCGAAGTATGGCGTGAAGCGGGCCAAGTGACGCTCCGCGTCACTTGCGTTTAACCGCGGGGCTTGCCCCCGCAAGCCGCCGAGCAGCGGCCGGCTTTCCGGAATACTTAGAACAAAACCGCCACCTGAACCGACGGGATACCGAGCCAGCGCGACCAACAGACACCCGCGCCAACCCGGTCACACAAGGTCAAACGAAGACATCCGAACCGAGACGGTTCGGCTATTTGAAACTGAACGCGGCAAGTAATCGCCCCGCACGTTGCGGGACGGTGAACGAGTGACCTGAAGCCGGGTCGGACGAGCCGCCTGACACAAGGTTTAGCATTCCATGGCTGGACGTATCACCGCAGCCGACGACCAACTCCGCGGCGACCCGAAGTACAACAGCAAGGTGCTGTCGCGATTCATCAACTGCCTCATGTACGACGGCAAGAAGTCGGTCGCGCAACGGGTCGTTTACAACGCCTTTGACGAGATCGAGAAGCGCACCAAGGGTGAGCCCTCGGCCATCGATGTGTTCAACAAGGCGATCGACAATGTCAAGCCGAACGTCGAGGTGCGTTCCAAGCGCGTCGGCGGCGCCAACTATCAGGTGCCGATGAGCGTCAAGCCAAAGCGGAAGCAGAGTTTGGCGTTCCGCTGGATCCTCGAGGCCGTCCGCGCCGAGTCGGGCAAGCCGATCCACCTCCGTTTGGCGCGCGAGTTGACCGACGCAGCCAACGGCGAAGGCAAGGCGATGAACAAGCGCGACCAGACCCACCGCATGGCCGAGGCGAACAAGGCGTTCGCTCACTTTGCGTGGTAGAGCAAAGCGGATGGCTGTCAGCTATTAGCTGTTAGCCAGACGCTGACCGGTATAATGCTCTCGACAACCGAATAGACCTCGCGTCTTATCCAGAGTGGCTGAGGGACCGGACCCGCTGACGCCACCGCAACCGCCCCCCCGGAAGGGTCAACACGACTCTCTGGCGGGAGGAAATGGTGCGACCTTCCGCCCCGTCGATTCGGGGGCAGATAAGAAGCGTGTGCGTCACACCCCGACGACCACGAACCCTTCTTGTCTGCGATGACATGAAGGGTTTTGTTTTTTGCGAGCACCGGTGTGTCCGCCGGGAATTGGAGCATCCCATGAGCTTCGTCCACGCCCTGACCTGTAAAGAGTGCGGCGCCGAGTACGGCATCGAGCCGCGGACGGTCTGTGACAACGACTTCGGCCCCGTCGAAGTCGCGTACGACTACGACGCCATGCAAGGCACAGTCACACGCGAGTCGATCGAGGCGGGGCCCGCGTCGCTCTGGCGTTACAAAGACCTGCTGCCCATCGAGGGCGAGCCGCGCACCGGCTTCAACTCCGGCCTCACCCCGCTGGTCAAGGCCGACCGACTCGCCGCGGAGCTTGGCGTTAAAGAACTCTACATCAAGGACGACTCAGCCAACCACCCGACGTTCAGCTATAAAGACCGCGTCGTGTCGATCGCGATCACCAAGGCGATCGAGTTCGGCTTCGACACCGTCGGCTGCGCGTCGACCGGCAACCTCGCGCATAGCGTCGCAGCCCATGCGGCCGCGTCCGGCCTGCGCACGTTTGTCATGATCCCGCACGACCTGGAAGAGGGGAAGATGGTCGGCATGTCGGTGTTCGGCCCGCGCGTCGTGCGGATCAAGGGCAACTACGACGACGTGAACCGTCTGTGCTCGCAGATCGCCGACAAGTACAACTGGGCGATCGTCAACGTCAACCTCCGGCCTTTCTATACCGAGGGCGCCAAGACGCACGGTTTCGAGATCGCCGAGCAGATGGGTTGGCGGCTGCCGCGTCACACCGTCGTGCCCGTGGCCGGCGGGACCATCTTGCCCAAGGTGTGGAAGGCCTACCAGGAGTTCATTCAACTCGGCCTCGTCGAGGACAACAAACCCGCGATGTACGCCGCGCAGGCGGAGGGGTGCAGCCCCGTCGTCAAAGCGATCGAGGAAGGCGTTGACCTGTTCCACCCGCAGAAGCCGAACACCATCGCCAAGAGCATCGCGATCGGCAACCCGGCCGACGGTTACTACGTGATCAAGGTCATACGTGATTCCGGCGGTTGGGGCGCCAGTGCCGAGGACAGCGAGATCATCGAAGCGATCCAACTGCTGGCCCGCACCGAGGGCATTTTCACAGAGCCGGCCGGCGGCACGACCCTCGCCTGCGCGATCAAGTTGATCCAGCAGGGCAGGATCCCGCGTGACGAACCGATCTGCGTCTGCATCACAGGTAACGGCCTGAAGACGCTCGAGGTCATGCAGGGGCGGTTCACCGAGACGCCCGTGATCAACGCCAAGATGGGCGAGTTCGACACCTTGGTGAAGCAGATCGAAGAGCAAACAACCGAGTCAACACCGCAGACTGTCTAACCACGCACCTGCCGCCCCGCGCGTCAGCACGCATTGGAGTAATACATGTCCGACACCATCACCATCCAGATCCCCACGCCGTTGCGACCGCAGGCCGGCGACAACGCCACCGTTGACGTCACCGGTTCGACGGTCGGCGAGGCGCTGGGCGCATTGACGCAGCAGTTCCCCGAACTCGGTGGCCGGTTGTTCAAAGAGGGCGGCAACGAGGTCAACCGGTTCATCAACTTTTACGTGAACGACGAAGACATCCGGTTCCTCGAAAATCTCGACACGCCGTTGAAGGGCGGCGACGAATTGTCGATCGTCCCCGCCATCGCCGGCGGTTGACGCCGCTTGCGGCATAGCGCGCCGGTCATCCGAGCGTGTCCGAACCGGGACGGTTAGGCTAATTAGGCCGACCGTCCCGGTCGGCAAAGTTACGGAGTCGATTCGATGCCCCAGGTCACACGAAAATGCTGGCTCACATTCGAGGGCGGTCATCAGAACGAGCCCTGTCTCTGGAAAATGACCCGCGCCCACCCGGATGTGCAGTTCGACATCCGGCAGGCGAGCGTCCAGAAGGACATCGGCATCATGGCCGTGCTGTTCGACGGCGAAGAGGACGAGGTCGATGCGGCCTTGCAAACGCTGATCGACCTGGGCGTCAAGGTCGACCCCGTTGAAGGCGGCAGCCTCGTCGCGGGCTGACCTCCACCGCTTGCGGCATAGCGTGATTGTGCCAGTATGCCACTAATCATCCGCCCCTACGAACCGCACGACGTACAGGCCGTCATCGACCTCTGGCAACAGTGCGGCCTGACCGTCGCCTGGAATGACCCGAACAAGGATATCGCCCGCAAACTTCAGGTTAACCCGGAGCTTTTCCTGGTCGGCGTCGAAGGAGAACAGGTCGTCGCGACGGTCATGGCGGGTTACGAAGGGCACCGCGGAGTGATCAATTACCTCGCTGTCGCACCGGGCCGTCAGCGCGGCGGCCTCGGGAGACGCATGATGGATGAGGCGGAGCAACTTCTCAAAGCCCAGGGTTGCCCGAAGATCAACCTGCAGGTCCGAGCGACGAACACCGAAGTCATCGCGTTCTATGAATCGATCGGCTACACGGTCGAACAGAACGTCAATATGGGTAAACGCCTTGAACACGACAACGACTGACATCCCGTCCAGCACCGATACTACTGGCCTCGACCGCTATCACCGTCAGATGCTCTTGCCCGGTTTCGGCGAGGAAGGCCAACAGAAGCTGCGCGAATCGACCGCGTTCATCGTTGGCTGCGGCGCGCTGGGCACGGTCATCGCCAACATGCTCGCCCGCGCCGGCGTCGGCCACCTGATCATCGCCGACCGCGACTTCATCGAAGTGACCAACCTTCAGCGTCAGGTGTTGTTCGATGAGGGCGACGTGGCCGACGGCATCCCCAAGGCCGAGGCCGCCAAGCGGAAGATCGCGCGGATCAACTCGCAGGTCAAAGTGACGGCCATCGTCGACGACATCAACCACACGAATATCGAGCGACTGATCACGTGCGAAGACGGCTCGAAGGCCGACATCATCGTCGACGGCGTCGACAACTTCGAGACGCGGTTCGTGGTCAACGACGTGGCGGTGAAACACGGCATCCCGTACATCTACGGCGGCGCGGTCGGGACGGTCGGGATGACGTATGCGATCCTGCCCCACGCCGCCCCCGGCACTGACGACGCCAATCAACCGTCGTGGGAACGTGCCGGCCGGGCGACGCCGTGCATCCGCTGCATCTTCGAGCAGGCGCCGCCTCCGGGCATGAATCCGACGTGTGACACGGCCGGCGTCATCGGCCCGGTGGTCAGCATCATCGCCAACTACCAGGTTGCCGAGACGTTGAAGGTGCTCACCGGTAACCTCGACGCGGTCAACCCGGCGATGGTGCACGTCGACCTGTGGCAGAATCACCTCAAGCAATTCAAGGTTGCGCGTGCCTACGACGCGGGCGAGTGTGTGTGTTGCAAAAAGCGCGAGTTCGAGTTCCTCGACGGCAAGTTCGGCAGCTCGACGACGACCCTCTGTGGCCGAAACGCCGTGCAGTTGACGCAGAAGTCGGCCGACGGCGATCGGCTGGACTTCGAGGCCATCGCCGATCGGCTCCGTCCGCACGGGACGGTGAAGGTCAATCCGTTCATGCTACGGGCGGACATTCACGACAACGGCGAGCCATACGAGCTGACGCTCTTTAAGGACGGCAGAGCGATCGTGAAGGGGACGAAGGAAGCGACCACCGCGAAAAACATCTACGCGAAGTACGTGGGCGGATAACGCGGTCGGCTGGATTGCATCCAAGGTAGACATCTGACTCTTTCCCCGCGAGTGCCGCCATGAGCGAACCGACGCAGACCGTTTCAAACTTCAATCTTGTCTATGCACGCAAACTGGTCGAGGATGTCTCGGACGAGCAGATGACCTTGCAGCCGAGCGTCGACGGGCACGTCGTGCCGAACCACCCGGCGTGGGTGCTCGGTCACGTCGCGTATGCGTTCAGCAACGGCGCGAAGATGCTCGGTGGTGAACCGGTCGTTCCCGACGATTGGAACGGACCGTTCGGCAACGGCTCGACACCGGTGACAGACGCGTCGAGTTATCCAGATAAGGCGTCGCTGCTTAACACGTTTGAAGAGGCCCACGCCCGCGTCAGCCAAGCGTTTGCTGCGGCGGGCGACGCGGCGCTCGCAGCCGAGAATCCAATCGAGGGGCTGCGCCCGATGTTCCCGACGGTCGGCGAGCTGGTGACGTTCATCATGACCAGCCACGCGATGCTGCATCTGGGTCAACTCAGCGCCTGGCGGCGTGCGGTCGGCTTGCCGTCGGTGTTTGGTTGAACAACTTGCATCAAAGCCGGCAGTTGGCCCGCTTTGGGGCCTTCTGCCGGGATATCGGGTGAGTCATTCAGAGGTGTCCAAAGACCCGGATGGAGCGTCTGGTGATGCAAGCCGGGATCCGGGTCTTCGGAGAGACACGGCTTCGGGGTTGAGTGTATTGCGTATTCAATCGACGTCGAGACGGTGGCCGGTGACGTTGAGAAACACGTCTTCGAGCGTCGGTTGCGCGACGCTGATCCGTGCGATCTTGTCGCTGACGCTGCCGGTCAGTTTCGTGACCACGGCCGGCGCGTCGGTCGTTTCGCAGCGGATGACGCCCTCGATCACGCGCGGGCATTGGCCTTGTTGTTCGCTGAGCGCAGCAACCAGTTCGTCCGCGTCTTGACCCGGCGTCGGCTCGATGGTGACGACGTCGCCGCCGATGGTCGCTTTGAGCGCGGCGGGGGTATCGATCGCGGCGATCTTGCCTTGCGAGACGATCGCGATGCGGTCGCAGCGGTCGGCCTCGTCCATCAGGTGTGTCGTGAGGACGACGGTCACGCCCAGCCGAGCGCGTAGGTCGAGGATGTGGTCCCACATGTCACGACGAGCGCCGGGATCGAGCCCGGTGGCCGGTTCGTCCATGAGCAACAGGCTGGGTTCGTGCAGCAGCGCCTTAGCTAACTCCACGCGCCGGCGCATGCCGCCGCTGAATTGCTCGACGCGGTCGTCGGCCCGGTTCCGCAGGTCGAACTGTTCGAGCAGCGCATCGATGCGTTGGTTGAGTTCGCTGCCACTGAGACCGTGCAGTTTGCCCTGGTGTGTGAGATTTTCCCGCGCGGTTAGTTGGACGTCGAGGCTGGGCGACTGAAAGACGACGCCCAGGTGCTCGCGCACTGCGCGCGGGTCGGTTGTCGCGTCGGTGTCGAAGACGGTGACCTTGCCGGCCGAGGGTCGCAGCAGTGTGGCGATGATGCGGAAGAGCGTCGATTTGCCGCTGCCGTTGGGGCCGAGCAGGCCGAACACCTCGCCCGCGCGAACGATCAGGTCGATACCGTCGAGCGCGGGCTTGGTCGTGGCGCTGTTGAGGGAGTCTTGGCGGGATCGTCGGCCGACGGGGTAACGATGTGTCAAACCCTCGACACGCAGCGCGGGACGAGCGTCGCTCGGGGCGTCTGGAGCCGCCGGAGCGGACGGGGTTTGCGTGGTCGAAGGGCTGGTCATGCGGGACGTGTGACGGTCAGCCACGGCGCTGTCGGCAGTGAGGTCTGTGCCCCGTCGTCGTCAGCCGGGGTGTCATCGGGTGTGGCGCCGTCGCCACTTCCGGGGTCGGGGTCGGGTTTATCGTCGCCGTGTTCGTCGTCTTGGTCGTGAAGTGCGCGTTGGGCTTCTATTTCCTGCTTGATGATGTCGCGCCCCATCGAACGGTCTTTCACGGCGATCACGTCGGTCAGTGTCGGTAGCACGGCGATCGCCGCGAAGACGAATGGGCACAGCGCGAGGATGACGACGAACAACTTCTCGAACTTGAGGTGCATGAACCAGACGAGCACGATCATCGCCTTGGGCAGCGTGAAGATCAGGATGGTCAGGACCAGCGCGTACTTGGGGATCGCTTCCTTGAGGGCGGGCACGGCGGACCACGTCTCGTACAGCCCGACCTCCGCGACGGTGAGGACAAGCAGCGCCAGGAACATGCCCCAGAGGGGGACTTTGTGATCGTCGTGTTTGTCGGCCATGGTGAGGCTCGGGGAGTCGGTCTTTTGTGCCGTATTAGGAAGAGCGCTAAGCCGCAAGCGGCCGGTTTACATGAGGTACACGATTGCGAACAGGATGATCCAGACGAGGTCGACGAAGTGCCAGTAGAGGCCGGTCAGCTCGACGGCCGCGTGCTGCTCGTACTTCGGGCCGAACTTGCCTTTGTAGCCCATGACGGTCAGGACGGCCATGGCGACCACGCCGCAGAAGACGTGGAAGCCGTGGAAGCCGGTCATGACGTAGAAGCAGGAGCCGAACAGGCTGGAGTGCGGGCGCAGCGGCGGGTGATGTAGCCCGAACCAAAGCCCGTAGTACTCGTAGACCTGCACGCCGACGAACAGCGCGCCGAAGATGGTGGTCAGGAGCAGCCCGAGATTGCCGCGCGTCCGGTCGCCCGCCTGAATGGACTGCAGACCCCAGACCAGCGTCACACTCGAGCAGATCAGCAGGAAGGTGTTGGCGGCTGTCAACGGTACATCCAGCGTTTCGGCCGGCTCGGGCCAAGCCGTCTGCCCGAATCGCAGGACGATGTACGCGCCGATCAGCGCGGTGAAGAACATGACCTCCGAACCGAGGAACAGCCACATGCCGATCTTGCCGTTGTGGATGCCCAGGTTCAGGACGGTACCGTGAGCGGTCGGCCGATCGTCGTGCCCGGCGTCGTGGCCGTGCGGTTCGTCGTGCGGGATGGCGGGTGCGTCGGACATAGTGTTCATTTCCGATTGGCGATTTCCGATCGCCGATTGGTCTTGGCCGAGTTATTAGTGCGGTGTGTGATGCGTTGCTGTCGTTCGGTTGCGAAACTTCAATCGCAAATCGGCAACGTTTATGGTAATTGGTCCAGTGCCATCGTCATCAGGACGGCGGGCAGGTACACGAGTGAGACAAAGAACACGCGGCGTGCGGCCGCGCGCGAGGGTCTGATCACGAGCATGACGGCCGACACGGCGAACGCGACGCCGGCGACGGAGGCCACGGTGAAGTAGACCTGGCCGGTGATGCCCGCGGCGGTAGGCAGCAGGCTCAAGGGGATAAGCGTCACGCAACTGACCAGCATCTGGCGGTAGGTGCTCGCGCCGGTCGGGTCGACGACGGGCAGCATAGGCATGCCGGCCGCGGCGTAGTCGTCTCGGTAGAGCCAGGCGATCGCCAGGAAGTGGGGCAGTTGCCAGACGAACATGATGGCGAACATCGCCCACGCGGCCAGGCCGACGTGGCCCGTCGCCGCGGCGTAGCCGATGACTGGCGGCAGCGCGCCGGGCACGGCCCCGACAATCGTCGACAGGCTGGTCACCCGCTTCAACGGCGTGTAGAGCAGAACGTAGCTGGCGAGCGTGAGCAGCGTCAGCCCGGTGGCAACGGGCGTCGTGAACCAGGCCATCAGGCCGACGCCGATCGACGCGGACGTCAAGCCCAGCAACGAGCCGGCCGTGGCGCTGAGTCGGCCGGCGGAGATGGGGCGGGTGGCCGTGCGCTGCATGCGCGCGTCGGCGTCGCGTTCAATGACCTGATTCAGACAGGCCGCGCCCATGCTGGCCAGCGCCGTGCCGATCAGCGCGGCTAAGAGCGTGGCGGAAAACGCCATGGCCGCCGGCGTCATCGCCCAGCCGAGCAGGACGGTCAGCGCGACCATCAGCGCGATGCGCGGCTTGGTCAGTTGCGACAGGTCGTACGCGAGGCTGACTTGAGCGTCGCTTTTGCTCGAAGCGGCAACAGCGGCCGAGTCGATCGCCTGTACGGCGTCGGTCTGTCCGGTCATCTGCGTCATGCGCCCACCCCCTGAACATGCGCGGTTGTCGCCGTACCGCGTGTCTCACGAACGTCTTGCTCGGGACGGGCGAGAGCTTCTGCTTGTGGGGCGCGCAGGGCGAACAGCCGCATGGTCAATAGCGCGGCCGTAGCGAGCAGGACGGCGCCCGTCGCCTGGTGCGCGGTGGCGACTTCGGGGTGACGCCCGCTCCAGATGACTGACGCGCCCAGCGCGACCTGCACCAGGAGCAACGCCACCAGGCCAGCCGCGGGCCCGCGGAAGCCGGGCGTCGTCCCGACACGTCGCGCGACGCAGACCAGCCAAGCGACCAACGCCGCCGTGACGACGATCGCCCACACACGGTGGGCGTAATGCACACCGACCTGGGCGGGCGTGACGTATTCAGCCGCGTCGGCGAAGGGCGATTCGTCGAACGGGATGGTTTCGTTGATTTTGGCGTTGATGCCCGCTTCCGTCATCGGCGGCACGACCTGTCCGTAAGACGTGGGGAAGTCCGGGATCGCCAAGCCGGCGCCGGTGTGGCGCATGACTGCCCCAACGGCGAGTTGTGTCACGAGGATGAACAGGGCGGCGACGGCCCAGCGGCGCGGCGCTTTTAAGAGTGACGCCTCTTGGTCGTTCGGCTTGGGCTGCTTCCGTGCGTTCAACCACCACCGCCCCGTCGCCGCGGCGATCAGCACGGTCATGCAGAAAAACAGTTGGCCGGTGATGCCGTGCAAGACGGCCAGCGACATCGACAACTCGGTCACCCGCAGGCCGCCCATGACGCCTTGCACGATGACCAGCGCCAACGTCGCCGCGCCGAGCCACCGCAGCCACGTTCGGCCATCACGCCGGGGTGAGTTCGTGATCCATAGCCAAACGGCCGCGATAATCGTCATGAAGCCGACCAGGCTGCCCAGCAGTCGGTGCACGTGTTCCCAGAAGATGCCGCCGACCCACATCGACGGCGGGAATAGGAACATGTTGTAGCCGTAGCTGTTCGGCCAATCAGGCACGGCCAGGCCGACGCCCTTGCTGGTGACCGTGCCGCCGAACACGAGCAAGACGAAAGTGGTCAGCACCAACGCGATCGCGAAACGATGCAGCCAACGCCGGTACGGTGGATGCCGCAGCGCCGCGGCATGCACCGCGGGCAACCCGCACTCGGGACATGCGTCGCCATCAGCCAAACCGGTCAGGTCGTACCGGCAGCTTGGGCATTGCAGGTCGGGTTGTTCAACAGCGTTGGACATACGGTTTAGCCGTAGGTGAGCCAAGGGTTTGCGCGGCCCACCAACGGGCATTCCTTTAAGACGTCTGCGCTAAGGCTTCATAGGGACACTAAGTGGTGGGCCGCGCCGAGCCTTGGCCCACCCTACCTTTCAAAAAGCGCTTAGTGTCCGGTGGGTTCCACAACGCCGGCCGGCAGTTCTTCGGTCTGAGGCAGGTAGTCCTTCTCGACCACGGGCGAGGCGTACTCATACGGGCCGCGGTAGACGACCGGGATCTCTTCGAAGTTGTAGTGGGGCGGCGGGTTGGTCGTGCACCATTCGAGCGTGTTGCCGTCGACCGGGTTGTTCGACACGGTGTAGCCGAAACGATCTTTCGGTCGCACCAAAACGAAGTACACGATGCCCGGCAGCGCGAACAGGCCCATGATCACCAGCACGCCGAACGTCGTTTCCGGGAACCACTCCGGGTAGCCGATCCAGATGTACGGGTCTTTCTTGAGCACCAGGGGCGACATGAAGATCGGCAGCACCAGGACGTACAGCAGGAAGTTGCACACTTGCTTCAAGTGCAGCAAGCCGCCGAGCCACCAGATGCCCCAAGTCACCGCGACGACCGCGAGGCTGAACGCGACGGCCAGCAGCAGCAACTTGGCGAACAGTGCGCGGTAGTCGTGCCAGTCGGCCGCGCGCAGTTCCATGGCGGTAATGACCTGCGCGACCTGGGCGGCGCGCGGCAGTTCGACGGCCGCGGCCGCGGCAGCCGGATCGCCGGCCGGGGCCGCGGCGGGCGCCGGTTCAGGTGCGTCGCCGCGCAGGTCGGTGATCGACAGCGCCAACGCTTCGGTCAGGATCGCCTGCTCGGTGATCGGCACGACCTCATTACCGGCCTCTTCCGCTTCGGCGTTGGCTTTCTCGAGTTTCTCGATCGCATTGGTCCGCGACGCATTGAGCGAGGCGAGCGCCGTGTCATAGTGGCCTTCGTCGATGTCGGCCTGTGCAACGTACGGCTTGGTGTTCGTCGAACTGGGCAGCCAGAGGTTGTGGCCGGCGTAAAGCGTGCCGAACATGAACATCACGAACATGCCGACGAGCATCGACGGCCAGACGACCCTGATGACGTAGCGACGGATGACGCCGATGTCGACGCCGCCGCCCATCCGCCAAAGTGCGCCGAATACGAGCGTGAAGACCGTGCCCCAGATCAGCGCCCACCATGCGTTGAACCCGAGGATGGAGGCGATGCCGTGACCGTCCATCTGCGTCAAGTTCGCGTCGTCGAAGGCGACGAAGTTGCCAACGTTTGCGGCGATCTCCGCCATGCCGGGCAGTTCGAGGAACTGCCGCGCCTCGAAGTTGTCCGCCGACCAGTAGAACCGGCCGAGCACAAAGAACAGCCCGAGCATGATGATCATGACCGCCGTGACCGACCGGGCGAGCTTGCGCGGCAGGCTGGCGAACACGTTGTAGATGAACGGCAACTGCGCCGCGCCCATCATGATCGCGAAGATCGTCATGAAGACGTTCATGTCCTGCAGGTGTTCAAGCTGCGGGTACTTGAGGATCTCGTAGTAACGCCGCGGGTGGCCGCCGAGGCCCAGCACGTGCATGATGAAGAACGTGCCGTTGAAGCCGATCATCGACAGGATGAAGTGCCACACGCCCCAGCGCTGGTTGAGTTGCGTGCCGAACATCTTGGGGAACCAGTGGTAGATGCCGGCGAACACCCCAAAGATCGTCCCGCCGAACAGGACGTAGTGGATGTGCGCGACAATGAAATAGGTGTCGTGGATGTGGATATCGACCGGCGCGGCGGCCATGAAAATGCCCGAGAGGCCGCCGATGACGAACATCGAGACAAAGCCGCACGCAAAGAGCATCGCGGGCGTGAACTTGATGTTGCCGCCCCAGAGCGTGCCAAGCCAGTTGAACGTCTTGATCGCGGACGGCACGGCGATCATGATCGTCGTGGCCATGAACGTCGTGCCCAGCACGGGGTTCATGCCCGATTGGAACATGTGGTGGCCCCACACGATGAAACCGAGCCCGGCGATCGCCGCCATTGCGTAGGCCATCGGCCGATAGCCAAAGATTGGCTTGCGCGCGTAGGTCGATAGGCAGTCGCTGGCGATGCCCATCGCCGGCAGGATCAGGATGTAGACCTCGGGGTGGCCGAAGAACCAGAACAGGTGCTGCCAGAGAATGGGTTGGCCGCCGGTGTCCGGGTTGAAAAAGTGCGTGCCGATCGTGCGGTCGAACAACAGCATCGCGCCCGCGCCGGCCAGCACCGGCGTCGCGAACAGGCCGAGGATCGCCGTGATGAACAACGACCAGATCGTCAGCGGCATGCGGAACATGGTCATGCCCGGCGCGCGCATGTTTACGATCGTCGTGATGTAGTTCAGCGTGCCGACGATCGTCGAGAAACCGACGACGAAAATCGCCAGGCACCACACCGTCGTACCCAAACCGGTCGCAAACTCGGGGCCGGACAGCGTCGGGTACATCGTCCAGCCGCCGCCGGCCGACCCGCCCGTGACCCAGAAGCTCAGCAGGATGATCAGCGACGCGGGCACGTTGATCCAGAAGCTGAGCATGTTCAGCTTCGGGAACGCCATGTCGCGGGCGCCGATCATCAGCGGGATCGTGAAGTTGGCGAACGTGCCCAGCAGCATCGGCATGAGCACGAAGAACACCATCAGCGTCGCGTGCATCGTGAACAGCGACAGGTACGCCTCCGGCTTCAACATGATCTTCTGATACTGAACCTTCTCAGCTGTCAGCGGCACGTCGGCTTCACTGGCCGGATCGACCATCATCGACACGGCCGCGATCGCCGGCACATCGACCGTCTTGGAGTTGCCTTCGGCATCCTGAAAGGTGACCTGCTGTTCGTCGATCCGCAACACGACCGGCGTGGCGGCGGAGACCTGCGGGAGCAGGACGCGGTCGTGATTGTTCTCTGCCGCGGGCTGGCCGGTCGTGGGGTTGACGACCTGGCGCGTCATGCCGACCAGTTCAAACGACGCGTCTTCGCCGCGGCGTGCCGCGTCCACGCCGCGCGGTGTGACCGGTTTGCCCGGAACCGTAATGACCTTCAGGTCTGTTTCGTGCTTGTAGTCGGCCATCACATACTTCGGCTCGACCCACGCTTCGACCTGGTCTTCCTCGCCGGTGACGGTCAGGATGCTGCCACCGTCGCTCTGGTACATCACGCCCGTGTTGAGCGTGACGGCGATGCCCTTGGGGTATTCGACGAATCGACCCTTCGTGCCCTTGGGCAACTCGATCTTCTGGCGGTTCTCACCCTCGCCCACGACGGCGGTGACGGCCACCGCCAACTCGACATCGCCGCCTTTCTTCCACAGGGCGAGATTCCGTTCGGCGCCCTTGTCGACCATTGACGGCGCGTCGGTCGCGCCTTCCTTGTCGGTCAGGCCCGGCAGCACGGCGTGGTAGGGCACATTCTGCGCCGGCCAGGCGAGCTGGTAGCGCACGCCCAGCGCCAGTGCGCCGCCGAGCACTAGGAACAGCAGCGCGCCAAACAGGAACTGAATCGCGATGACCTTGTGGTCGATCGAGAAAACGTACTTGGTCCAGAAACTCGTGGGCGCGGGGTGGATCCCGTGGCCGTGACCGTGGTCGCTGCTCATGGCTGTATCCGTCGTTACACCTGGCGCGGCTTAAATCCGCCGCCGGTCAATTCAGAACCCGTCGTCCGCCGCCGCCTGCTCCTCCATCAGCGTGCCGATGTAGGTGTTGTACTCCTCCTCGGTCACGACGTACAGGTCGGCCCGCATGCCGTAATGCCCCAGGCCACACAATTCGGCGCAGACCACGTCAAACGGACGCGGGTCCGGCCGATCGCCGAAGAGGAACTGCTGTGTCGTGACGCCCACCACCTCGCGACTCTGCTTGGTCGCCTCGAACCAGACCGGTGTCCAGAGACCGGGCATCGTATCCTGCTTCACCCGCATGCTCGGAATGTAGAAGCTGTGGATCACGTCCACGCTCGTCACGTGGAGCAGGATTTTTCGTTTGACAGGGACGAACAACTGGTTGAGCAGCACGTCGTCTTTGGCGGCCGGGTCGCCCTCGCGGTCGAGGCCGATCAGGTCGTCCGGTTGCTGCGCGCCATCGGGCACGAGCGACTTGCTTCGGTGGCCGAATTTCCCATCCTTACCCGGGTACCAGAAGATCCAGCCGAACTGACGCGCAACGACCCGCACTTCGATTACGTTCGGGTCGGTCGCCGGGTCGGGCATGGCGTCGATCGACTTGATCTTCCCCCACGTCGCCTGGCTGACCGCCGCGGTGATCGCGAGGATGAGCGTCGGGATGATCGTCCACACGAGTTCGAGCTTGGAACTGCCGTGCGTGAACTTGGCCTGCCTGCCGGGGCGGTAGCGGTACTTGATCAGGAAGTAGATCAGGAACGCAAAGACACCGATCCCCGTCGCGCAGGTGATTAACAGGATCCAATTGAACAGCGCGTCGATATCGCCCGAGAAGGTCGAGAACCCACGCGGTACCCACGGTGTTGTCTTTTCAAAGGTCTGCGCCGCGGCGTGATTGGTTACGAGCAGCGCGGCCGCAACCGCGCCCGTCACGCCAGCCAGCCAGCCAAGGCTCCGTCGTTGCCGTCCGATTCGCACTGGCCGCACTCGTCACGTTGGGGGGATTGCATCGATCAACCGCGACCGGCCGACGACGCGCCGCGGCGCGCCGTCAGCCCCGGCCGCACCGTGTCAGCGCTTCAGATCGTATTCGAAGACGATCGGCTTGTCGGCCTTGCCGTCCTTGATCGTCACTGTCGCGGTGGCCGACTTCGGCGCAAAGCGCTTGAACTCGTGCCACACGCTGACCGTGTACGTCCCGTCTTTCAGGCCGCGCAGCTCGAACGTGCCGTCTTCGCCGGTGATCGCCGCAAACGGGTTGTCCACGACGTGGACGATCGACTGCATCCACGCGTGCACGGAGCACGACAGGCGGATGCCCAATTCGGCGCTGCCGAACTTCTTGTCCAGCACTTGGCCCTTGATCGGCATACCGTCGTTAAAGCCGGGGTTGTTGGCGGGGACGCAGAACACGTTGTGCAGTGTCGCGTCGCTGTTCTTGATCTTGATGGGTTGATTCACCATCGCGATGTTGACGTGCGGAATGTACTTGCAGTCAACCTGGTCGATCACCGTCGGCTTCTTCGGCGTGTCAAACTTCTCACCCTCATGCCCCTTCGACACGTAGACAAGCGTGTTGATCAGCGTCGCCTTATCGCCGTTCTTGCCGAACAGGTAACGCTCTTCGAAGATCGGCTTCTTCTGCGCGGCCTTGATGCAGAACGGGTCGGCGGCGACCTTGATCTGCTTCGGCGCAGGCGTCCTGCTGTTCATCCACAGCACTTTGCCCTTGATCACGCCGCCCGCCCGGTCCAGCCCGCCGATGTTGGGCTTATCCAGGTCGTCCGCGACCGCAGGCAGGGCGATCAGCATGGCGACGACGGTTGCCAGTTGGGTCCAATTGAATCGTTTCATAGCTCGTGCTCCTTGTCTCGCCGGGTCAGAATCAGTGGTTTTCGGCGTCGCAAGCGGGGCTCAAATCAGTGGCGGACATTGTAGACCCGGCCGACAAACCGGCCACCGTGCCAGGGCTCGCTCGCAGACGCATACGCCGCGTCTCTACTCATACGAACGGGCCGAAAACCGGGGCCGCAAATGCTGCACTCGCGTCGTGGCCCGACCCGTTGAATGAGCGGGACGATACGGGTGAGGCGGCATCCATTGCCCACCGAATTGCTACGGGAATCCCTGAATCCCGCGGGTTGGCAGCAGGTCGATCGGGGCGTCCTCACATCACGGCGTCACCGTCACGTCGGCCCGGTGCGACGTGTCGGCAGTGATCTCGACCTCAAACGTTTGGCCGGAGAGCCGCGGGTCTTCGTGCTTCACTTCAAGCACGTATTTGCCCGGCGGCAAGCCCTTGATTTCAAACCGACCCTCGACGTCCGACACGGCGAAGAACGGGTGTGGCATTACGTGCAGTTTGCCCGCCATCCACGGGTGGACGTCGCACTTGAGTGACACCTCTTCGACCTTGCTGAAGGTCTTGATCAACCGGCCGCCGCCCGGCATACTCTCGCTGAACTGACCCGAGTTGACGTTGTGGACAAACGGGTCGCTGTTCAGGATGGCAACAGTCTGCCCGACCATTGTCGCGCTGACGTGCGGCAGGTAGATGCAGTACTTCTGGTCGATAACGGTCGGCTTCTTCGGCACTTCAAATGGGCCGTCCGGCAAGCCGCTCTTCACAAACACCAGGGCGTTGACCAACTCCTTGTTGTCGGTGACGATCAGCGCATCCTGCAACGGCTTGAAACCGGCCGGCAGCGAATTGCGGCAATCCGCGTTGCCCAGGATCTGCCGTTCAACCTTCCGCTGCGGGATGCGGTCCGAACCCCACTTGACGATGCCAACGACCTGACCGGTGCCGGCCTTGGCCGGCTCGATCGTCTTCGTCGGTTCGTCGTGCAACACGATGGTCGACTTGTCGGACTGCTCAACCTTCTCGACCACAACGTTGTTGCCCGCGTCTTCCGCGGCGGCGCCCTTGGCGACGCGCGTCGGCTTCGGCGGCGCGGGCAGCGGCGGCAGCTCGATTTCCTGGCGCTCGGTCAGCTTGGTGAGCAACGCCAACTGCTCGGCGGTCAACTCGCCCTTGGCCTGGTCTTTGGCCTTCTGGATGAGCAACTGCTCAGCGCCGGGCGTGTAGTTCATTCGGCCCGACAGCAGGATGAAGTCGATCAGGATGTCACGCTGCGCCTGGCCGGTGTGGCCGAACTGCCCGTGCATCTGCGCCAGGATCTCTGGCGGCAGGCCGGCCGTCTGGTAATACGACTTGCCGCCTTCCTTGAACCACTGCGGCATCTTCGTGCCGGGGATCAGCGCGGCCGGTTCCTGCACGATCGCGTCCAACCACCCGCGCTGGAGTCGGTAAACGGCTCGCCCGAGGTTTGGTGCCTGCAGCCATGGCGGGCCCGTCGGTTGCTCAGGCTGCGGGGGCGCATCGTCGGGGTCGTCGCCGAAACCGTCATCGTCACCGAATCCGTCGTCGTCCGCTTTCGGCTTGTTCGCATCATCGGCCGCGGGCTTGTTGTCGTCGGGATCGGCAAACGGATCGTCGTCGGCGAACGGGTCCTTGTCGTCCGTCGCTGGCGCGACGGCCGGCTTCTGCAACTCCCAAAGCGCCCAAAGCTTGTCATACTCGCCCAGCGCGTGACACTTGTTGCACTGCAGGCCGCCCGTCCCCATGAACAGCTTCTCGCCGCGCGCGTAACGAATCTTGTCGTCCTCGGGCACGGCCGGCGGCGGATAGGGGTACTCGATGTCGTTCACACGCGCCAGGAAGTCGAACTCGTAAGTTAGCTTGTCCCACGCCTTCTCGCGGTCGCTTTGCGTTGACGTACGCGGATCGAGCGCCGATGCCGGCACCATATCCGACTCGATCGCGTACCGAGCCAGCCAGTCACGCGCCGATTGCACGGCCGCGTTCTGACGCTCGAACCACGGCGGGATGCCGTCCACGCGCGCCTGCGTCGATTTGATCCGCGCCGCCAGCCGCTTGCTGTCGGATTGCACCACGGCCAACTCCTCGCCCAGCGCGTTGCGGTCGTTCGGCTTGGTGTCGGCCGAGTCGATCTTCTCCTGGATGGCCCTTTGTTGCGCTTCCAACTCGGCTTGCTGCGCGGTGAGTCGGGCGACCTCCGCCTCCACACCGGCGCGCAACTCAGCCAGGCGGACCTTCTCTTCGTTGATCGGCTCAAGTTTCTTGGCGATCACCTGCGCAAGCTGTTGACTGTTGCCCGCGAAGTAGTCGGCCAACGCCTGCGTATGCGCCTGCGTCTCCGTCGCCGTGCGGGCGTCGGTGAAGAACGAGGGCATACGGATGCCGTCTTTGATCCAGGGCCGAAGCATCTCGACCTCTTGCAGGAAGCCCATCAGCCAATCCGGCTGCGTCCGCATGCCCTGGTAACGCAACGACGGCGGCGCGTTGGCCATGTTGGCTAACTTCGCGTAGTCCCTTTCACCGCCGTGAGGCCCGTCCGGTCCCCACAGGTCGAAGTACGCCTGGATCGGGATGTCATTCCCGTCAATCGCGTGGCACGCGTAGCAGTTATAGAGCGTCGATACCTGGCGACCCTTGGCGATGCGGTGCGCTACGTCACCGCCCGTGTCCTGCAGTGAAGGCCGAACCAACGGCCTGCGCACCGACGTGACGAATGTCACAATCGACCGCGCCTGCTCGTCGCTCAGGAAGAACTTCGGCATCTTGAGCTTGTCGTAAGGCCGGCCGAGGTCGAACGCGAGCTTGTCTTTCGTCGCGCCCGCTTTCAACTCACCTTCCTGTGCGTGCTTGCCGCGGTCGTAGATGCGCGGGTTGTGCAGCTTGTGGTACAGCCACGGGCGGCGGGTGCCGGCCATGTGTTCCCACTCCAACTCAAGTTGCTTCGCGTCGCCGGCGTTGATCTTCACCGCGTCGGCCTCTAAGCCTTCGTGCGCGACCTTCCAAACCTTGTACGTCGGCGCACGCTTGCCCTCAATCGAATGCTCGTAGAAGCCGTAGTCGAGCTTGTGCGGGTCCTTCAAACCCCACTCGTCCAGCTTCGCGCACGTCGCAACCGGCTCTTCAAAGCCATTGATCTTGTGGCAGCTCGCGCAGCCGTAGTGCGTGACCATCTTTTGGCCGAGGTACATGAGCTTGCGTTGCTGCGGCCAGGCCGGTCGGCCGTTGACCGTGCTCTTCAACTCTTCGCGCACGAAGTCGGGGTGGGCCTGTGCGGAGAGCAGAATGACCAGCAATTCGTCGAGCATCTGCTGCTGCGACGGAGGCAGCTCGACCTCGTTCTTGTCGTTGAATCCAAACGGCTCCGGTTCATACTTGGCGCTGCCGTCGGCGCCAGGCCGTTCGAGTGTGAGCAGGTATGCGGCCAGGTCAGCCGCCTCCTGCTCGGACAGCCGGAAGCTGGGCATGATGGTGTAGCTGTGGTAGTGCCGCGGGTTGCGCAGCCAGTCGTACAGCCAGGCCATCGCGTCCTTGTCCGTCCGCCCAGCCTTCAGCTTCGAGCCGACGCCCGACAACTCCGGCCCGTGCAGATTGACCTTGTCGCGCAGGTGCTCCAGCACATACCAGTGGCGCTGGTTGTACGTCTTGCCGGCGAACTTCGCCTTGGCTTCTCGCTCGGTCATCCCCTCGCGCATCTTCAGGTCGCGGATGACCAGTGGCTCGATGTCTTCGCTGAAGACCGCGTGGCACGCCCGGCAACCCACCGTGTTGAACACCTCGTAGCCGGCCTTGGGGTCGCCCGGCTTGAACGTTTCGCCCAGTGTCTTGGCACGGGCCTGCAGCGTCGTGATGAGTTCAGCCAGCTTGGCCTTCTCGTCCTCGCCCTCGTCCTTCTTGTCATCGGGCTTCGCGTCGCCGTCCGCCGGCTTGGCGTCCGCGCCCTCGGCGGGTTTGTCGTCGTCCGGCTTCGCGTCGTCCGGTTGCTTGTTCATCTCCTCAAGCTGCTTCTTGATCAGCTCGACCTGCGCGTTGATCGTCTCCACGCCGTGAGGCACGGGCGGCAACTGCGGCTGATACTTGGGTACCTGATTTTCCAGCCCAATGATCGTCTCGTTGATCACGTCCAGCCGCTGGTCGATCGCCGTCTTGCGCGTCGGACTCGGTGCGGGGTCGGCCGCCAACTCCTGCTTGAGCGCCAGTTCCTCGGTGACCAGCGTGTCGATCTCACCGCCGGCCGACGACTTGGCGTTCACCAGGTAATACGTCAACGCCGTCACTTCCGTCCGTGTCCGCAACAGGTCGACGGGCGACGAGTTGTTTTCGAGCATGAAGAAGTGGGGCATCTTCGACGTCGGCCGGAACGCCTTGGGCGACCACGTCCAACTCGCGATCATCTGCGGGCTGAGCTTGTGTTTGACGTGCGTCAGGTCCGGCCCGACACGCTTGACGTCCAAGTCGTCTTGTAATGCGGTGACCGTGTGGCAATTGGCGCAGCCGAGCTGCGCGAACAACTGCCGGCCCTCCTGCAGCTTCGGCGCGCTGTCGCGCAGGTCGAAGTACTCGGTGTGACACTTGGCACAGGCCGACTGCACATACTGCTTGGCGTGCATCGGCTTTTCCCAGTACATGAACTTGATCTTGTGCCACCCGTATTTCTTCTTCCAGACCTGCTTCTGCTGCACAGCCAACTGCGTCGAATCGGGATTGGCAGGGTCGAAGTAGAGCGCTGCCGAGCCGTGCCCGCGGTGGGGGGCGAACGGTGCCGGATTGGACGGGTCGTTCAAGTTCAGGTCGTGGTGGCTGAAGGTGACGTGGTCGCCGCCCGCCGCGCCGTGCGCGCCGGCCTCGCCGCGCGAGGCGACGTGCGTCGGGCTGGGCTGAGGCGCGGCCGGCTCAACGTCTTCGCCGCCGCCGTTGCGTTGCCTGTCTTCAAGCTCGTGCGGCTCACCCGTTGCGACGATCAGGAACTCGGGGATCGGCGCGCCGGTCACGCGGTCCACCCACGTGTCGTCCGGCGTGTGGGCCGTGTGCTCGAACTGGGTCTCCTGACCCGAGCCTTCATGGCAAACCGTGCAGCCCATCGTCGTGATTGGGTGCGTCGATTCAGCCGACGCGAACCGTTCGATCTGCGGATGGCCGAGCAGCACGGGGTTGTCGCTAAGCGTCTTCTTGCCGGCCGCGCTGCGCTGCTCGTTGAACCGGCCGACGAGTCGGCGGCGATACAACTCAAACAGCTTGTCGTACGAGGCCTTGTCTAGCTGGCCGCTGGCGATCTGACGCAGGTCGTCGCGGTAGTACGCCGCGACCTCGTAGCCGCTCGTGCCCAGGACGATCGACCCGAGTTCCTCAAGCAGTTGCTTCGAGATCGCGACCGTGGCCGATTCGATCTGAAGTTGGTCGGCCTTCGCGTTCAACGACTCGGCCTTGTCCTCGTCAGACTCGTCCTCGGCCTGTTTGCGCAGTTTCGCGGCTTGCTCATTCAAGTCGGAACTCTCTGCGGAGATGTGCCGCCGACTCATCGCCAGCACCAAGGCGCGCAACACCGATTCGTTCTTCGGTTCCAGAACGGCGTCGGCCAAAGCGACTGCCAACGCCTCGCGGGCCTGACGCAACTCACGCTTCAACTCAACGATCCGCGCGTTCGCGGCCTTGGCCTCGTCACTGCCCTCGCCAGACTCGGCCGAAGCTCGGGCCTGTTTGTCCGTCGCGTCCTCTAAGTCGCTTTGCAGGGATTCAACCACTCCGATCGGGGCCCGCAGCAAGTCGGCGACGGCCTTGGCCTGGTCGGCGGCTTCCTGGTTCGGCCAGTCGTGGCCGTCGATTGCTGTCACCCACGCGGCCGCCAAAGCAGGGTCGGTCTTGAGTGATTCGGTCGTCTTGTTCGTCGCAAGTGACTTGGAAATCCCCGCGTAAGCCTTGACCTGCGTTTCACGAAGCGAGCGTCTCATGGCTGGGTCGGCCGCCAGTGCGTGCTGCCAGAAGTCGAGTAACACGACCGGCGGATGATTGACCTTGTCGATCTGCTGATTCTCGCCGCGCGCGACCTGCCGCTCGACGAAGTGAACCATCGCGTTGACCTCGAACTTCGGGTCGGTGATGTTGACGTGACACGTCATGCAACGGTCGATCGTCTCCGTCCGCGTCACATTCAGGTCCGTCAGCACATCGGGAACGACCTGCTGCTTCACGCCCTCGGACGGGTTCGTCCAGTCGAGCAGTGGGGCGTTGCGAACCTTGTTGACCGTCCACGCGATGAAGCCGGTCGGATTCAGTTCGGCGATCTTGTCGCGATTAGATTGAACGGCACGCTCGAGTGCGGCGATCTGCTTTTCGGCCTCAGCCATTTCGGTGCGCAGCGCACGCCGTTCAGCCGTGGCTTCAGCGATGTTGCGGTCGAGGTTCGCGCCGCGTTTGGCCAAAAGCTCGTATTCGCGTTGCTCCTGCTCCAACGCCAGGCGCGCCTCGGCCGCGTCGTCGGAGTCTTCGCCGTGCTTCAGAATGGCGCGTCGCAATGCCTGCTCAGCCGGCCCGATTTCACCCTTCTCTTTGGCTAGGGGCAGTTTGAGTCGGCCAAGCTCTTCCTCGTACTGCTTCAGTTCCTCCGCGATCTCGTCCAGCCGCGGTTTGATCCGCGTCAGCAAGTCGTCCTTGCGCCGGTTCAACTCGGCGATCTGCCGTTTCGCTTCATCCGAATTGGCCTGCTCCAAAGCCTCCTCGGTCATCGCGACCTGCCACGCCGCCGCGTCGCGTTGGTACCTGCGCCACTCGCGCCCCCAGTCGACCATCACCATCCAGACGGTCGAAAGAGCGAGCACGACCGATGAAATCGCGAACACCTTATTGAGGGTGCTCATCCTGCGGAAGGTTTCGGTGGGGACCGGCATAGCACCTCGCCTCGATGGTGGGGGAGCTCGTGGGGCGGAGCGGGCACATCGTAGGCGAACGCCTCACACACGTGACACGCGCTTCCCGGATGCCGTAAGGCCTTTTCATGCGTCTCGGTCCCAGCCCAATCCGTGACTTGCTCACGGCTTGCTGCGTCGCCGCCGCGACGCTCTGCACGCCGTTGCCCGCGCGGCGTGCGCGACGCTCAATCGACGCCAACTCACCCGGCGCGGTCCTTCGCGTCTGCGTCGGTGTCGCGCGGCGAGTGCACCATCGCCGAGTCCAGCGCGTCCGCCCATCCGCCGAACACGTCTTCGTCTTCAGCCGGCGTGTCGTCCGAAACGTCGGAAACGATGCCCGTAGTCCGAGGCTCAATATCCTCGACCCGTCGTGACGCCGCGTCGTCATCAACCGGCCAGGCCTCAGCATCATTCACAGCCGAAAGCCAACCAGTGTCGCTGGTCTCCGGCTCGCTGCTCACAGGCGTATCAGCGAGTCGCTCCGCCGCGCAATTGTCAGCCGGCTCATGGGTCGAACCTGGGTCAGTCGGCTCTTCGACCTCGACCGATGTTTCCGTGCAGCAGGCCAACATGCTGTCGCCGATGATGACCTGGTCGCCATCCGATATGCGTACGAAACCCTTGACGCGCATGAGGTTAACGAACGTCCCCGCTCGCGAGTCCAGGTCGCGGATGAACCACTGCCCCGCCTTCCGAACGACCTGCGCGTGCAGGGCGTCGGCCTTGGGGTCGGCCAGGGTCACGTCCGCGTCGTCGCCCGACCCGATCCGCAGGTCGTTGGCGGACGACCAGCGGACGACTCGGCCCTTTTGCGGACCTCTTGTAATGAGCATCACCAGCAACGCGCGTCCTCCATGAACGTCAGCCGACCGCCCTGAACAGCTCATCGGCCGATCGAGAATCCGTTACTACCCCGGCAACGTCGGCGCGTTGCGGACCCGGGTCCGTCTGCGCCGGTCGTGTCGGTCAGGCATTGCGCCCGACCCCATTCCGCCCCCCAAACGCGGTTCCTCCCCCCCGTTCTGGGCCGCCCGCGGCTTACGGCCGCTTGCGGCTTAGCGCTTCCCGCCCGGCACGGGCGGGCTATGTCGCTCACCCCTCAAACCTTCGTCAACTGCCACGGCCCACGCCGTTCCCGGTCCAGCCACTTCGGGTCGGTGTCGTCCGCGAACGCCCACTTCTTTGGGTCCCACTTGATCGGCTGACCATTCCAGTAAGCCAGGTTGCCCAGGTGGCAGACGGTCACGCTCCGTGCCCCGACCTCTACGTCACAGATCGGCTTCTGCCGGCTCTTGATGCAGTCCAGCCAGTTCTTGTGGTGGCCCGGCGACTTGAATACCTTCACCTTGTCGTCCCCCAGCGGCTCTTTCAGGATCGAATCGGGGTTCGAGCGGATGTGCCCGCGGTTGACGTTGATCGTCCCCAGCTCGCCGCGGAACTCGACGCCACCGGCCTTGCCGTGGATCACTGTCACATTGTCGCCAACCGGCGTCTTGGGGTAGATGAACTTCACGCCGCGACCCTTCTTGGGGTCTTCCGGCGGGATGATCTCGCTCGGGCCGGCCTCGTCCATCCCCAAGCCCCATTGCGTGATGTCGAAGTGGTGGGCGCCCCAGTCGGTCATCATGCCGCCGGAGTACTCGCGGTAATTCCGCCACGACGGGTAGTGGTTGTGCACGCCGCGCGGGGCGAGCACACTGCTGTAAGGTCGCATCGGTGCGGGGCCTAGCCAACGGTCCCAGTTCAGCCCCGGCTCCACCTTCTCTTCTTTCAGGTCGCACCACTTGCTCGGCCCGCCGACGTCGACGATGACCTCCTTGATCTTGCCCAGCCGACCGTTGCGGATGTACTCGACCGCCTTGTGGAACGGCCCTTCGCTGCGCTGCTGGCTGCCCGTCTGGAACACGATCTTGTGCTTCCGCACCGCGTCGAGCACCAGTTTGGCCTCGTGGATCGTCAGCGTCAGCGGTTTCTCGCAGTAGATGTCCTTCTTGGCTGCACACGCTTCCAGAATCGGGATCGCGTGCCAGTGGTCGGGCGTGCAGATCAGCACCGCGTCGATGTCCTTCCGCCCGATCACCTCGCGGAAGTCTTCATAGATGTCCACGCCCTTGAACCCCGCTCTGCTGAACTTCTTGTACCGCTCGGTCACCATGTTCGCCCGGTGCTCGCGACGCGTCTTGTCCACGTCGCACACCGCCACGACCATGTTGCCCGGCGAGCCGGTTAGCCGACCGATGTGGTGAGCCATCTGCTTGCCACACCCGATCAGCCCGATGTTCACCCGGTCGTTCGGCTTATCCACCCCGAAGACGGACGACGGCACGATCGTGGGCGCGGCGACGGCCGCAGCAGCGGAAGCGACAAACTGCCGCCGCGTCGGCCGATGGGTCATTGAGGGTTGCGTCCGGTTCGGCGTTGAGGGCGTCGTCATCGCAGGTCTCCGTGCGTTCGCGTCGTGTGAATTGCAATCCAATCCCGCATGATACACCGGGCGGTAGGGCGCGGTTCAGGATGCACCCCTGTGCGAACGGTTGGCTGTTTGACCCCAGTGGTATCGGTCGTGGCTGGCGGGATGGGGACGCCCTTTCCCCTTGTCAATCGACATTCAATATAAGTAATCGTATATATTGGATTTACATCGTGTTCACTTGTCGTCACCCTGTCAGCCGACATGGGCTGATCTGCCGGCCGGGCCATGCCATGCAAATTGTTAAATGCAATAGGTTTAAGCATGTCAGTTAAAGCGCCGAATCTCGGTGTGTTGGTGGCAGGCCAGACACCTCATCGTGTCGGGCCAGCCAAACCGTGTGACGTAGGTTCACGGGGGGACGATCAGTCATTGATGTGCGCACCAAGACAACGCTCAAGTATGGCAAATCCTGTTTGAATAAGGGCTTGTGTCAACGCGATTCGAGTCGGCACTGCACAGATTGTGCATGAGATGTCTTGGTTCGTCGCTGGCCATTGTCGGGGCCGCCATGCATTGCGGGCATGCCCCCTTCAAGCTGTTAAACGGGTGACTCCTCCCCTTCCGCTACGTCCCGCCACCTGAACGGGGGATTGTGGGGCGCGGCCCCGGCGGTTACGGTCGAGGTTTCTCTCGCCGCGTGGGGCGGCTCGTCGAGCGCGCCCAGGTATTCACCGTGGGGCTGACTGGCCTTCTGGCACAGGTCGATGTTCCGGTATATCGGGAAAGCGGCGTGGACGACGACCTTATGCTGGAGATCGTCACGACGACCGGTGGCGTGCCCGATATGGGTGCGGGCGCGGTCCTAGGAAGTCTGGATGTTCCTCAGGCCAATTTCGGCACAACCACCCCTGCCCCGTTCGTTAGCATTGATGTCACATCGCTTGGGATCTCGGTCGACTCAGGCGATGTCCTGGCCATCGTTTTGTCAAGTGATTCGACGGCCTTCTACGGTTGGCGAGTCACAGATTCCGGCGGTTATGCCGGAGGCAATGCTTTTCGGTTCGCCCCAGGCGTCGGCGACACCGATTGGGTGGACGACAGTCCGCGTGACCTTGGCTTCAGAACGTATGTCGAAGTCATTCCGACACCCGCCGCCGCCGGCCTTGGCCTGCCGCTGCTCGGTCTGCTCGGCATCACGCGGCCGAGGCGGGTGCGAGCGGCGTAAGTCGCGATCGCAGACGTCTTACTCAACATCAGCGAATATCGGGTGCCACACTTTGGCTTTGCTTCGTGTGCCGAGTGTCAGTGGTCGTCCGCGCTGGCTCAGAGGCGCCGCGTCACGGACTACCTCAATCACGGCGAAGCCGATATCTAGGCAACTCGCTGATCACCGGCCCGCCGCCCGGACGGGTTTGGCGTATCTGAGTCGTTTGGCACACTTTGCGCAGCCAAAGTCGGGCACGCTCGCCCCAACCGAAGTCGCGGATCAGGCGCGTTCCGGTGCGGGATTCACGGCCTGCGCTTTGCCTGTTCGTGACACCCGAGCCGGGATTGGCGATTCGATTCGCTGAATGTTCGCAATTCCCCTTGACTGCTAATGATAGGGCAATATCATGTGGGTTCCGGAGGAGTGACCTCGGGCCGGCGGCCCTGAGAGGACGACTTGATGGTTGGCCAGTGGAAAGGTCTTGCGATTGCAACCGCGTTAACCGCGGCGATGACGTTCATCGCCAGCGGTGGGGCGTTGCATGTGCACGACCGGGTTGCCCACCGGCCGGCGTTGGAGTTTGGCGCGGGTGAGGATGCGACGTGCGGCCACAGTACGTGTTGTCACCATCACGGGCCGACACGGGACGACGACAGCCACACTCACGATGCGCCCGCGGGGTCGCATGATTGCCGGGTCTGCGATTGGCTGGTCGGCTGGACGGCGACGGCTGACGTTTGGCCGCAGTCGATCAGCATCTGGGCGACGCAGGTTGACCCGGCCGGTCACGTGTATCGGTGTCCGCCGATCGCGATGTGCAAGCGCAACTCAGCGCCCCGCGCGCCGCCGGGTGACTTCATCTCTGTCTGACTTGCAAACCGCTGATGTCCTTGCGCGGCGAGTGGTTTGACTCACCGGTTGGCTTCAAGGCCTGACCGGGGTGTCGCTCCGCATGCCCGTGCGTGAACCGTGCCGTGTTGTCCTAAGTGTTTCTCACGTGGTGAGGTCGCTGTGTCAACCAAACCGATCCGAGCGTTTACGCTGGTCGAACTGCTCGTGGTGATCTCCATCATCACGTTGCTGTTGGCGTTGCTGATCCCGGCGATCAGCAGCGCGCGGTTCGCGTCCAAGACGGCTTACTGCCTGTCCAACTTCCGCGGGTTGGCCACGGCCCACAGCGCGTTCCTCAACGACCACGACGGGGAGTTGATCGACGTGGGGCTGGGGCACGGCGGCGAGAGTGACAACCTGGAAGTGGCGTGGATCACGACGTTGCAGGAGTACTACAGCGACCGGCTGATCGCGCGTTCGCCGGTTGACCTGAGCCCGCATTGGCCTGACGGCGACGGTGGGCCAGTCAGTGGCGTCGTGGGCAGTGGTACCGAGCGGTACCGGAAGACGTCGTACGGCATCAACAACTTCCTGTCGCGGTACGCACCGGTCTACGCGGAGGACTACCGCCGGATCGAGCAGATCAAGAACCCCGGCGGTGTCGTTCACTTCCTGTTCATGGCGGAGACCGGTCAGTATGCCGCGGCCGACCACCCGCACGTCGAGAACTGGAGCGACGGGCCGGCGGATGCTTACAAGCACATGAAGTTGAACGCCTACGGCGGGGACACCACGTCGTGGGACGGTCGCAGCGGGTACGGCTTCCTGGATGGGCACGCGGAGTCCGCTTTGTTTCGCGACGTGTTTACGGACGCGTCGGACAACCAGTTTTGGCCAAAGGTGGCGAAGTAATGATGTGCCATGGGCGGGCGGTGGGGGCCGACGGCCGTGGCGAAGCTGTTTTTTCCTTTGTTGAGTGAGATCGAACATGAAATCCTTTATCGCAATCATGGTGACGGCGACGTGTTTGGCCGTGTCGCAGACCGGCCTGGCCGTCGTCGCCAGAAACCTCGACTTGGCACCTTACGTTGCCAACGACCTGATCATTTCGGACGCGTTCAGTGACCCGCTGGGCACGATCAACCACGTGGACGTGCAGGTCTATTCGTACGACCTGGCTTTGGAAGACCCTGGAGACGGGGTGTACGCCGGTGAAGTCGGCATGAACGTCGAAGACGCGGAGGCCGAACGGGGCTCGCCGGCGGGTTTCCCCGGCGGCTCGCAAGCGGGCTTGCAATTCGTTGACGTGCTGCAATTCTGGGACGGCACGGGGGCGGTGAGTTTCGGCGCCCCGTTGGGGACGTTGGGCGCGGAGGTTGTGTTCGGGCCGGGCACGCGCGAACTGGACGGCAGCAGCTTTGATGGCACGCCGTTTCTGTTTATCGATGCCGACAGCCACGGCCACGTGGAGGTGGAGTTTGACGACTCGGCTTCGATGACGATCCCGGCGGGCGTGTATCTGATCGAGGCGCAGGTGATTAACGGCAACGTGACGGGCATCGACCTCAGCGGGACGGTCAACAACCCGCCCGCGCCGCGCGACGTGTATCTGCTGTTCGGTCATGATGTCGATGAGGCGACCATCCTTCGGGCTGGCGCGCAGTTTGACCAGAACGGTGGCGGTGCGCCGGGCGTGCCCGAGCCGGCGAGTGCCGGGCTGTTGGCGCTTGGCCTTGCCGCCTTGATGCGGCGGAAGCGCCGCGAGCCGTTGGCTTGAGTTTTAGTTTTACGGGCTCCCGCGCGGTAGTTTCGCGCGGGAGCCTGTCTTTTGATTAGGCCAGGTCGCGTGTGCTGAGCGTCGGCCGGGATGTGGAACGCGTCGACTTCTCTCGGACACACGCCATGCGGCACTGGCTGCCTTACAGCATCATGTGGCTGTCAGGGATCGCCGGGCTTGGCGAGCAGATGGTCTGGGCCCGGCTGTTCGCCGTGGGATTGGGACACGAACTGCCCAGCGTGCTGGGCGTGGTGTCGGCTTTCTTCGGCGGGCTGGCGCTGGGCGCGTGGCTGTTGGACGGACGCGTCAGCCGCAGCGATCGGCCCGGGCGTTGGTACGCCGGGCTTGAGGTTGTGATCGGTGTCTGGGGGATCGCGTTGTATGCGATCATGGGCCCGCTTAACGCCTGGGCGCACGACCTGATCGGGATTGACTCACATCCTTTGCGGCACTGGGCGGTCGCTTTCGGGCTGCCGTTTGTCGCGCTGCTGCCGGCGACGTTGGCCATGGGCGCGACCCTGCCTGCGATGGATCGCTTCACAGCGCGATGGGTGGGCGACGCCCGCGTGATCGGCGGGCTGTATTCAGCAAACACGTTCGGGGCGGTGGTCGGCACGATCATCGGCGCGTTTGTGCTCGTCCCGCAATTCGGGCTGGGCGCCGCGATGCTGGTGTTGGCGTCGGTCAACCTTTTCTGTGCGGGCGCGACGTGGTACCTGGAAAAACGAGGTGGGGGCGCGGGCGACCTGTCGTCGCCAGATTCTGTTCCCGTCGACGCGCCGCAAGACGGAGCCGAAACCCCGCCGGCCGCTCGGCGGATCTACGCGATCGTCTTCGTGACCGGCCTGCTCGGCATTGGTTATGAGGTGCTGGGCGTTCGGTTGCTCGGGCAGGTGATGGAGAACACCGTCTTCAGCTACGCGGCCGCGCTGGTGGTTTATCTGTTGGGCACGGCGTTCGGTGCGGCGCTGTATCAGCGGTTTGGGCGATCGCGTCGGTTCGATCGCGCCCTGTCGGTTCTGATCGGCCTGTGTGCGGGCAGTTGTCTGCTATGCGGCCATGCGATCGCGCTCACGCCGGGCCTGTATGACACGCTCCGCGAATGGCTGGGCGACGGTCAGTGGCCGATGATCACGTCGGAATTGATCGTGGCGGCTGTGGTGTTCGGCCTGCCGACGACATGCATGGGCGCGGCGTTCAGCCACCTGGTTCAGGCCGCGCGTCGGCAGGGCGATGGCGCACAAGCGGGCGGCGTCGGCCACGCTGTCGCGTGGAACACGCTCGGCGGGGCGTTGGCGCCGATCCTGGTCGGCGTCGTCGCCGTCCCGTGGCTGGGCAGCAAGGTGACGCTCGTGCTGCTGGTGCTCGGCTACCTGCCGTTGCTGTGGCCGGTGTCTCGGCCGGCGGTGGCGGCCGTCGCGGTGAACGCCTGCCTGGTCGTCGCGTTTTGGCCGGTGCAACTGCGACTTGTGGAACTGCGCCGCGGCGAGCAGATCATCGACTACCACGAGGGCGCGATGGCGACCGTCGTCGTGACGCGACGTCCCACCGGCGACGCGTCGGCCCCCGAGGGTCGCTACCTGCGGGTCAACAACAACTTTCAGATGGGCAGCACCAGCGCGTTGCGCCCCGAGTTGCGACAAGGGCATATCCCGCTGTTGCTGCACCCCGCCCCGCGCAGCGCACTCTACCTCGGGCTGGGCACGGGCATCACGTTTCAGTCCGCGGCCTGGCACCCGGGCTTGCGCGCCCACGGCGTCGAACTGCTGCCGGAGGTCATCCGCGTGACGCCTTACTTCCGGCTGCGCGACCTGCCGGAGGGCTACGCCGGTCGATTAACCGTTCACGCTGCCGACGCCCGCCGGTTCGTGGCCGCATCCGACGAACGTTTCGACGTGATCATCGCCGACCTGTTCCACCCCGGCCGTGACGGGGCCGGGTCGCTGTACACGGTCGAACACTTCCAGGCGGTGCGCAACCGCCTTGCGCCCGGCGGCGTCTTCTGTCAGTGGCTGCCGCTCTATCAGCTTGACATGCCGACGCTGCGCATCGTCACGCGCACGTTTCTGGAGGTCTTCCCGCACGCCCGGGCGTGGACGATGGAGTTCAACATGACAACGCCGGCCATCGGCCTCGTCGCGTCGGCCGAACCCGTGCGCTATGGCGACGACTGGTTCAACAAACGCATGGTCGCGGGTAACGAATCGCTTCGCCAGCACCTCACGCCGCTTGCACTCGGTGACAACGTGCGGTTGATGGGCTTGATGATGTTCGACACCGATCAGTTGCACCGGTTCGCCGACGGGGCGCAGGTCAATACCGACAACCACCCGATCGTCATCTACCGCGCCCCGCGGCACACCTATGACAAAACAGCGAACAAGTACGGCCGACTGACCGCTTTGATGGACCAATACGCGACCCGCACGAGTGCTCTGCTCACTGACGATGCCGACCCAGTATTTCGACAGCGGCTCGAACGGTTCATCACCGCGCGGGATGTCTACATGCGCGGCGTCGTCGACGCTCTGCGGGAACGCCCCGTCGAGGCGGTGGACGCCTTCGTCGAGAGTGCCCGGCTCAGTGAAGACTTCACCCTGGGTTACGCCCGGGTGGTGCAGATCGCTCAGGCGAACTTCAAACAGAACTCCGGGCAGGCGCGGTCGTTGCTTCGTCGCCTGGTCGATGCCCGCCCCGAACGACCGTTGGCGGGACAGTTGCTCAAACAACTTGACGATTGGGAGCGTTCTTCAGTCCTACCGCGCTGAACGGTGACACCGCCGGCGGGCACGTCACTGCGGCGATCACGTTTCAGTTCAACTAACTTTGTGCCGGGCGGCGTCGACAGTTCGTGACGTCGCCCGGTTTTCATTGAATGACAACATTCAGCCAACGGACTCGGGGCTTTTCCGTACACGGCATGGTCGGCCGAATCTGACTTGCGAGTCACATGCGATCGGTCCGCACGTCCGCATGGCGGTATTACCCACGGCACGTGGAGCTTTGGGGTGCTAAGTTATGGTGAACCCCATCAGGAAGGAGCCTCCGTCATGCATTCGGTCGATCTGTCTCCGTACGGGCTGGAAGTTACCGACGTGCGACGCAACCTGTCGCCCGCCGTTCTGATTCAGGACGCCTTGCAGGTGGACAGGGGGGCGGCGCTGGCGGATTCGGGCGCGTTGATCGCCTATTCCGGGAGCAAGACCGGCCGATCGCCGAAAGACAAACGCGTCGTGCGCGACCCGGCGTCGGAGAACGACGTCTGGTGGGGGCCGGTCAACATCGCGATCGATGAAGCGACGTACGACACCAACCGCGAGCGGGCGATCGATTACCTGAACACGCGCGAATACCTTTACGTCGTCGACGCCTTCGCCGGCTGGGACCCGAAGTACCGCTTCAAGGTGCGCGTAATCTGCACGCGGCCTTACCACGCGCTGTTCATGCGCACGATGTTGATCCGCCCGTCGCGGGATGAGTTAAAGAGCTTCGGCCAGCCCGACGCGGTCATTTTCAACGCCGGCCGATTCCCCGCCAACCGGCAGACCGTGGGCATGACGTCCAAGACGAGCATCGACCTCAGCCTCGAGCGGAAGGAGATGGTCATCCTCGGCACGGAATACGCCGGCGAGATGAAGAAGGGCGTCTTCACCATGATGAATTACTACATGCCCAAGCAGGGCGTGCTGTCGATGCACTGCTCGGCCACGACCGACCCGGCAAGCGGCGAGTCGAGCGTGTTGTTCGGCTTGTCGGGCACAGGCAAGACGACGCTCTCGGCCGACCCCAAACGCCAACTCATCGGCGACGACGAGCACTGCTGGTCCGACGACGGCGTCTTCAACATCGAGGGCGGTTGCTACGCCAAGGCGATCGACCTGACGCCCGAGTCGGAGCCGGACATTTTTCAGGCCTTGCGCTTTGGCTCGGTGCTGGAAAACGTCGTATACGACAAGGACGATCACCACGTCGATTTCCACGACACGTCGCTGACCCAGAACACACGCGGCGCTTACCCGATCGAGTTCATCTCGAACGCGAAGGTCCCCTGCGTCGCGGGGCACCCGAACAACGTGATCTTCCTGACCTGCGACGCGTTCGGCGTGCTGCCGCCGGTCAGCGAGCTGACGCCGCAGCAGGCGATGTTTCACTTCATCAGCGGTTACACCGCCAAGGTCGCGGGCACGGAGGTCGGCGTGACCGAGCCGGAGGCGACGTTCTCGCCCTGCTTCGGCGGCCCGTTCCTGGTTTGGCACCCGGGCAAATACGCCGAACTGTTGGCTCAAAAGATGAAGCGGCACCAGGCGAAGGTATGGCTGGTCAACACCGGTTGGAGCGGCGGCGCGTACGGCACGGGCAAGCGCATGAAGCTGGCCTTCACCCGCGCGATCATCGACGCCATCCACAGCGGCGCGCTCAACGACGCGCCCAAACAGCCCGACCCCGTGTTCAAGTTCAACGTCGTCACCGAATGCCCCGGCGTGCCGTCGGAGACCCTCGTGCCCGTCAACACCTGGGCCGACAAGGGCCAATTCGATCAGACCGTCAAGAGGTTGGCTGACCTGTTCAGCCAGAACTTCAAGAAGTACGAAGCGGATGTGAGCGACGCCGTCAAAGCGGCCGTGCCGGGCGGCGCGGTCAGTGATGGCTGAGCGCTGGTTGACGTAGGCGTTGGGTCGACTTGGGCCGTCAAACTTCCGTGATCAGGTGCTTCGGCAGGTCGGCGACCCGTTCGCAGCCGACTTGTTCCATGACCTGTTGGAATTGCCGCTTGAGGATGGACAGCGCCTGGTCGCCGCCTTTCTTGCCCATGGCGCAGACGCCGAACATCGCGGCTCGGCCGACGAACGTGAACTCGGCGCCGGTGGCGATGCACGCGGCGACGTCGGAACCGGAACGGATGCCGCTGTCCAGCATCAGCGTCGTCTTGCCTTTGAAATGTTTGACCAGTTCAGCCAAGGGTTTGATCGTCGATTGGCCGGCGTCGAGCTGTCGGCCGCCGTGGTTCGACGCGATCAGACCGTCAACGCCCAACGCGATGGCCTTCTCCGCATCCTCGGGGTTGACGATCCCTTTGACGACAAGATTGCCCTGCCACAGGTCGCGGATGGGTTTGATCTTGTCCTCGGTGAGTCGGCCTGAGAACGTCTTGTTCATGAACAGGCCGAGGTGTTTCATGCTCAGGCCCTTGGGGATGTAGGGCTTGATCGTTTGGAATTCGGGCATACCCGCGGCCAACTGCGCCAGGCACCACCGCGGATGGGTCAGCATCTGGAAGACGTTACGCAGGGTCATCCGCGGCGGGATCGACAGGCCGTTTCTGATTTCCTTGGGCCGATAGCCGAAGGCCGGCGTGTCGGCGAGGATGACCAGTGTCTTGCAACCGGCTTCGGCTGCGCGGTTCAGCAACTTGTCGCGCAACTCGTCCTCACGGGGGTGGTAGAGCTGAAACCAGAACGAGCCTTCGGTGATTTCGGCGATCGTCTCGATACTGGCAGTACTGACCGTGCTGAGGACGAACGGCAGGTTGTGATCGACAGCCGCCTTGGCCAGGATTTCACAGGCCCGCGGCCACATGAGCCCCTGGAGCCCGACCGGCGCGACACCGAACGGCGCGTCGTAGGTCTTGCCGAACAGCGTGGTGGACAGGTCGGCGCCTTCGAATGCGCGAAGGTAGTAGGGCTGCAACTGAACCTCGCGGATGTCCTGCGTGTTGCGCGCGAGGTTCATCTCGGAAAAGCATCCGCCGGCGAGGTAGTCGTAAGCAAAGCCGGGCATGCGCCGCTTCGCCCGCTCGGCCAGCAGCTCAATCGACGGATAGCGTGAGTCCATGGGGCACGTCCTTCTGGATCGAATGCAACGGCCAATCTTAACGCCCAGAGCGATGACACGTGGAGCGACTCTAGGGATGCCCTGGTCAATCGACCGACCCGATTCTGTAGCACGACCTGAACAGACTCGGCACGCGACCGATTGCGGTGTCGGCTACACTATGGCTTCGCCATGATGTTCCCCAACACCAGAGCTTCCGGACCCGCCGTGATGTTTGAGGCGCTCGAGTCGCGCACGTTGTTGTCTGTCGTCACGTTGGTAGACGGGCTGTTGCGCATCGAGGGGACGAATCGCGATGACTACGTCAGCGTTTGAGTGGCAACCGGTGGGCGGTCAAGCCTTTGCGCAGCAGAGAAGGCGATGAGCCCCGTACAGGTAGTGTGGGACATCAGATGACGGGCGATGGCGTGCTTGGCAGGTCAGACAATTAGCAAGCAACCGTTTGGCCTTACTATCGTCCTCAAGAGAGAAGGTGAATACACCGCTCACTTGTCGTGCATTGCATTCTCGACGAACTCAGCCATCCCCTTCGGGGTGGAGACAAACAAAGCGCCCTGGTGCGCGTGGACGATCGCCCGTTCGCCGGCGACCTGATGTAAGACCAGATCGGCCACGCGGCGGATCGCGAGGCTTGCGACGCTGAGTGTGACCCGCGCATCGCGTCTAACACCGAGGGCCTTGAGTGCGGGCCAATCGACGCGGACAGGTAGACCGGAAACGCTGTGCAAGTAGCCCAGCACGTCGTCTAGTCGGGTGGCTTCAAAGTGGGCGGGAATGGCAAGATTGAGTTTCCGCACAATCGCCAGTTCTCGGTTGCCAATACCAACACGGGTGCGCTGAGGCGGTCTGTGCTTTGGCATCATGCCTTCGAGTCGCGCGGGTGTGCCGATCAACACGACGCCGTAAGGATCGACACGCCATGTCAGTTTCTCGTCGCGCACAGATGCGAGCACGCCTGTCAGGACTTCGTCTGCCGGTGCGTCCTGCGCCTTTAGGTTGACCGTGGTGTGCGGTTTCGTGACCATTCCGGGCCAATCAACGATGACGGGCAGATGGGACCGTCTGCGTATGTATTCCGTGATGTCAACGAGCTGATTTTCTTCGAAGTGGATCGGTATCGGGGTGACCAACATCGTGTTGATCGTTTGCACCCATTCGTTTGTCGGTTTTGAACCGTTTTGCTGGATATACGTATTTATTCGCCGTATCAGGGGATGGTCGATCGGCCGGTCGCCATGGATGTTTCGCACGTGGAGAGCTGCGCCATGCCGGACCAAGGCGGCCACCGCGCCAGCTCGCGTATGGTCCAGCCAAGACAGGTTGATCGTCAAGTCACGGCGTGGCGGAGCTGCGGGTGGACGCAGAACGACCATCGGAAAGAACGTCACCAGCACGGGCGGCTCGACACGCGTTTTGCCCAAGGCGCTGTGCAGCGCCGTGTTGCCCTTGTGGTCAACGGCATGGATGTCAACGCCGTGGCGGACTAGCGCTTCGACGACCTGACTACCACGCGCGAAGTGCAACGGTGTTTCGAGTTTGTTGGTCAGTACGTCGGCCCTTGCCCCACGCTCGATCAGGAGATCGACGGCCTCGCTGCTGGATGCCAAATGCAGCGGCGTTCGGCCAAACTTGTCCCGGGCGTGAATGTCGGCGCCGTGGGCGATAAGAAGTGGGATCGTTTCGTCAGCGCCCCACCAAAAGGCATCCGCGACATGGGCATGGAGTGGCGTCAGTCCAAGGCGTGACTTGACATTGACACGGGCCCTATGTTTCAGCAATAACGCCGTCTTCAATCGGTTGTTCCCGCTGAATAGGGCCGTCCATCCGTGCGCATCGCTCGCGTTGGCGTTTGCCCCACGCTTGAGCAACAACTCAACCAGATCACTGTTCCCCGCCTCAACCGCCAGATGCAACGGGTACAGCTTGTCCTTGTCATGGGTCGGCGCATTGGGGTTCGCACCACGTTTGATCAACAGTTCGGCGTGCTCGGGAAAGCGAGTGCCACCGTCAAGGGTCGGTGTGTCGTAACCGAGCGCCAAGCGGATCAGGTCTGTCGCTCGCGAGACCTTAATCGTCGGGTCGTTCTCAAGGCGCTTGACGATTGACCGCTGGATATCGGTGCGGGCTCCACAGGCAAAGACCTTGCCAATAAAGTGTCCTTTCAAAAGCGGATCGCTTCCGCGGTATTCCGCGACGGCAAGGTCACCGTTCAGCACGTCGGCTACGCCCTGGCGGTAACCACGTGTAAACGGCTCGTGCTGCGCAGGGTTCTCGGGTAAGAGTTGTTTCAATTCGTCATCCGCCACCGCCCACTGTGTCAGCCTTGCCGACAGTTCCGCGTCGAGGTCGAGCGGTACTCGGGCCGCTTCTGCGTCGGCTGCGAATAGGGTGGCAGTGCCGAGGGGCGCATTGAATAGCAGGGCCAGCCACCACGTCGCAATGAGTATGTTCCAGCGTCGCGTCATGTGAATGCTGATATCTTAGGCCCATCCGTAAACCGCTCGGTCGCTTTGTCTATTCCATTCCGATTGCGCAGTCAGCGGATGGCCATATCGGCTAGACTTGATGAGCGGAGAATGAACCCCGTTTGGACACCATCATGAACCAATACATACTTCGTCTGGCAGCGATTATCGCATGCGTGTTCGTTCTTCACGCCCAAGCGGCGGAGAAGGACACCAAGCCGCGGCGTCTTGCGTTTTACGCGTTTCAGAACGGTGTGAGTTTTGGGTCGGACGAGAACGAAGCCAAGACGCTGAAGGAATTGGGCTACGACGGGATCAGCCAGGTCAAGGTGACGGGTGACCGGTTGGCGCAGAAGATCGCGGCTTACGACAAGGTCGGCGTGAAGGTGTTGAGCGTTTATCTCAACGTCGATGACAAGCCGCTGAGCGCCGGCATGGTCAAGCCGTTTGCCGACCGTGGGTGTTTAATCGAACTGACGGTGCGGAAGATGACGCCGACGACGGTCGAGGCTGTGCGCCAGACAGCCGAGATGGCGGGCAAGATGAAGATCCGTGTTGCGTTGTACCCGCACTACGGGTTCGCCGTGGCGACGGTGCCGCAGGCGCTGGACCTGGTCAAGAAGGTCGATCACCCAAACCTCGGGGTGATGTTCAACCTTTGTCACTTCCTCCGCGGCGAGAAGGCGGACGACATGGAAGCGGTCTTGAAACGGGCGTCGCCGCACCTGTTTGCGGTCAGCACGTCGGGCGCCAACGCCGACGGCAGAAGTTGGGGCGACCTGATCAAGACGCTGGACGAGGGCGACTTCTCACAGCAACGGCTGTTTGACGCGCTGCGGAAGGTCGGATTCGACGGGCCGGTCGGCCTGCAGTGTTACGGCGTACGGGGTGACAAACGGACAAACTTGAAGAAGTCGATGGCGGCCTGGAAGAAGATTGCCAAGTGACCGGTGATTAGAATGGGTGCGCGCTCGGACGTGGAGTGGACACTGCCCACCTCGGAGCACGGCAACGAAGATGACCGATGGTGGGCAGTGCCCACCCTACGCTTCGGACAACGGCAAGTTCACGGAACATCACCATGACAACGACCCGCAATTCACACGTTTCTCGTCGTCGCTTCCTTCGCACCTCGGTGCTGGCCGCGTCAGCCGCCGCAGCGCCGACGTTTGTGCCGTCGCGGGCGCTCGGTAAGAGTTCGCCGTCGAACAGCATCACGCTCGCGGCGATCGGCGTGGGTGGGCACGGGCTGGGCTACAACCTGAACCGATTCCTCGGCCTGCCCGACGCGAAGGTGTTGGCTGTGTGCGACGTGTTTGCCGACCGGTGCAAGAAGGCGCAGCATTACGTCCGGTTGAAGTCGAAGTCCGATGCCTGCCAAACGTACGCCGACTTCCGCGACATCCTCGAGCGAAAAGACATCGACGCGGTGGTGATCTCGACGCCCGATCATTGGCACGTGCCGATGTCACTGATGGCGTTGCGTGCGGGTAAGGACGTGTTCTGCGAGAAGCCGACGCTCACGATCGCCGAGGGGCGTGAGTTGGTGAACACGGTCGACAAGCACAAGGCCGTCTACCAGGCGGGCATCGAGGACCGCTCGGTGCCCGAGTACCACCGCATGTGTCAGATCGTGCGCAACGGCGGCATCGGCAAGCTACAACACATGGACGTCGTCCTGCCGCCGGGCGACCTGTACGTGAAGGAATCGCCGACACCCGTGCCGCCCGGCCTCGACTGGAACCTCTGGCTTGGGCCCGCGCCGTTCGCGCCGTACACGCCCAAGCGCACCGACCGACAAGCCTGGCGGAACATCCGCGACTACTCCGGCGGCAAGCTCACCGACTGGGGCGCGCACCTGATCGATTCGGCGCAGGTCGCCAACTTCGCGGAGCACTCCGGTCCTGTCGCGGTACACGGCAAGGGTGAGATCCCCAAGGGCGCGATGAATAGCGTGCCGCGCACCTACGACCTGCATTACACGTACGCCAACGGTGTGACGATGCGCGTGCGTTCGGGGTCGGTCAGCCTGCGCATGGAAGGGTCGGCCGGCTGGGTGGCGAACAAGGGTTGGCGGGGCAAGCTGCAGGCCAGTTCGCCGAGCGTGCTTGAAGCGAGTTGGCCGGCGGAGAAGGACCGCTTGTGGGTTCGGCCGGCGTACGAGCACCGTAACTTCCTCGACTGCATCAAGTCGCGCAAGACGACGACGTACTCGCCGGAAGACGTGCACCGCCTCAGCACGGCGATGCACATCGGCAACATCGCGATGGAACTGGGGCGCAAGCTCAAGTGGGACCCGAAGACCGAGAGCTTCGAGGGCGACCAACCGGCGAACGACCTGCGGGCGCGTGAGTCGCGCGACTGGGCTAACGCTTGACGGGTGATCACTTCAGCCGAACGCGATTCAGGCTCTGCTGGATGTCATCGGCGACGTGCGCGACATACAACGCCAGCCCGACCAATCCGATGCCGAGGATGATTGTGATGACGACATGGCTCCAGAACTTGCCCGGCGTTTCGATACGGTCGATCGGCTGCTTGACGAAGTATTTGAGGTCGTAGCGTCCGACGATGAACACGAGCACGCCGTGGCCGATCATCAGAAGACCAAGGATGAAGAATGCGTCGGCAACGCCAAGGAGTTGCACGACGTCGAGCATGTCCAGAATGAGAGCGACGGCGAGGAACGTCAGGACGATCCCGCCGACGGCGTAATGGATGACGCTGAACCACAACGGTGTCGGGGGCCGGCGAATGCCGGGCTGTTCATCGCTCGTTGGAGGTTGTGTTTCGGTCATCGTGTTGGCAGATCACGGAATGTTAATGCGGTTGACTTGGTTCGCGTGACGGCACACTTTGCAAGGCCAGGGTGTGGCATCTGAGGAAGGGACGCTCACGGTCCTCTACGACGACGCAAGCGCCCCGCGAATCCGCGTGACCAGCCCGTTGTCGCGCTGGCTTGACCCATTCAGCAGCGCCGTACAGCCCGCGAGGTAGCGGTCTCGCCAACCCGGCGACAGGTGCGCGTAGTCTTCCAGCACAGCCGAACTGAACTTGTAGTCGTGCGCGTCGTTCCCCTTGAGGAAGACGAGTCGGCGGGCGGCGTCGATCAGCAGTTGCGGGTCGCCATTGTTGCGCAGGTAGGCGAGCGTGCCGGCCGCGGCGGCGGGGCGGTCTCGGCCGACGTCCGCGAAGATGCGCGTGACGGCCGCCGGCTCGGGCTTGACGTTCTCGGTCGGCGTGATTTTCTGGATGTTCGCGTCGCCGAGTTTGCGCCGGCGTTCGGCGGCCTGGCGGAACAGGGCGAGGAACGACGCGTTCTGCAACATGAGCCAGCGGCGGGTCGTGTCGTCGGCCGACTGTTGGTAGGCGAAGTAGATGGCGTTCGTGCACGTGGCCGCGTGCAGCGGGACGATCGCGGGCTGACGCAGGACGAGTTCGGACGCCATCGCAAACATCGCGTCCCACATCGACTGCGGCGCGACGCCGCTGTTGACGTGTTTCGCAACGGCCTGCGCCGCGTCGGCCGGCGACCCCTGCCGAAGCACGTCCAGCAGCGCGGCCGATGCGTCGTCGCTGCGCTTACCAGCCAACCAATCGTCGCGCATCTTTTTGGCCAGCGCACGGTTGTCGCGACCGGGACGGTCGGCCGCGTGGTCGCTGGTGGCCGGGTTCGCCTCGCCGCTGTGGTTCAGCAGCGCGTAAGCGAGCGATCGCAGCACCGGTTCGGCGTGTTGCCAGCCGATGCATTGGAGCGTGCGGAACGCGTTGGCGACGTAGATCGCCTTGTGGCCGATCGACCGGAAGTCGCGCGAGCCGAGCCGGAAGAACATCTCGAACACGTCGTTCGCGCCGTGCGTGCGCGCCAGTTGCGCGACGGCCGCGTCGGCCGCGGGCACGTCCCACTTGTTCATCGCCTCGATGAATGCCTGCCGCGCCCTGTGCGGCTTGGGCACGGCCGACTCGTCAACGGCCGACATGGTCCAGTCGCCTTCGCGCACGTCGCGGGCCTGCGCGCTCTTGAAATGGTCGATCGCCCAGAAGATCGGCAGCCAACGGTCCGACGGCGGGCCGGACACGCTCGCCAGGTGGGCTGAGTTCACCACGAGCACGGCGTGGAACTTGAAGCCGACCGACGGCCTTGGCTGCACGTTGCGCACGCCGGCCAACAGCAGTGCGGCCAGGACGTGGCGGTAACTCGTACCGCCGCGCACCTTCGCGCCGACCGCGTCGATCAGCTTGTCGCGCGGCGTCGTTTCGATCAGGCGGACCATCGGCTCGATGTCCGAGCCGAACCGCACAGTGTCGGCGTCGAGCGCCGCGTCGGCGGCCGAAACGGGGTTGAGCGATGAAAGAAATGCGAAGTCGCCCAGCCCGCCGAGCGCCGCGGTCGCGCCGGCCGCGATTGCCGTGCGCCGTGTGACGCGATGGAACAATGTTGAAGAAGCGTTCTGATTCGGCGCGTCGGATGTCGGTTGCATGGTGCGCTCCTGGATGGGTCGAGATGTGAACGGCTGCACCGGGTGGCTGGGCATTCTTTACAATGATACCGATGTGAATCGGTCAGCCGGTGAGAGTCGGCGCCGGTGTCCTGCGGCGTGCGGTTCTTGTGCCACGGCCGTGTCGGCCGTGCGGTACGCCTTTGATGAATCGCACGGCCGACACGGCCGTGGCACGAGACAGACACCTTGTTCGAGGCATCTGGCGACCTGAGGATCCTGCCATGTCCAATATCCAAAGTCATGTCGTCGCATTGGGATTGTTTTGGGTTTGTGTTGTACTCACGCCGGCCGCGTTCGGGGCTGAGGCCGATACGCCCGACGCCGCGGCCGATTCAAACGCCCGCCCCGCGCGCGACGATGCCGACCTGCGCCGCTGGCTGCAAAACATGGTCTGGCATCACCGATTCACGAGCGCAGAGATCAGCGCCGCGATCGGTCTGAAACAAGACGAGATCGCCAAGCACCTCAAGCGGTTCGACATCCGCGGCGATAACCGACCGAAGCGCCCCGACGATTCGCCGCTGCTCGTGTTGCCCTACCCCGGCGGCCGACACCCGCGCATCGGTTTTCTCGATGGCGCGATCGACCCACAACGCGAGACGAAGGTGAGCGTGTTCACGCCGTGGGACGCGTCCGCCTACGTCGTGCTCGACGTACCGGAGGCAATCTGGTGGCAGAACGGCGGCCGGCGCGAGCTGCTCTACCTCGCGCATACGCATGTGCCGACCGTCTGGTCGAAGCAGGGCGTCAAACTCAAACCGTTGGAGTGGGAACGCAAGCCCGACGGGACGCTGCGCGTCGAACGCAAGCTGCCGAACGGCGTCGTGTTCGGCACATCGGTTACACCGGAGCGAAGCGGCGTTCGGCTGCACATGTGGCTGAAGAACGGCACGGATAAAACGCTGACCGGATTGGTCGTACAGAACTGCGTCATGCTGCGCGGCGTGCCACAGTTCGCGCAGCAAATCAACGACAACAAGCACATCGCCAAGCCGTATGTGGCGACACGTTCGAAGGACGGCAAGCGGTGGGTGATCACCGCGTGGGACCCATGTCACCGCGTGTGGGCCAACCCCCCGTGCCCGTGCATGCACTCGGACCCGAAGTTCCCCGACTGCCCGCCGGGCAAGACGGTTCACCTACGCGGCTGGCTGTCGTTCTACGAGGGCCACAAGATCGACGCGGAACTGCGTCGCATCGATCAGCTCAAGTGGCGGTAGCGAACGACGGTGACGTGAAAGGTTGGTGTCGTGGGAACATGAATGGCTTGGCAGTACAATCCGCGTCACGAAGGTTGTTCGGTCTCAACCGACGTAACCCGACATTCAGCCCGTTTCGGTTTCATGCTATGAATCAAGCTCTGCTCCGTATCGTCGCGACCGTCTTCATCCTGTTGATCAGCCACGCGTCCACGCTAGCCGCCGACCGTCCCAACATCGTCCTGATCTTCATCGACGACATGGGCTGGGGCGACTTCTCGTGCTTTGGCAACAAGGATGCGAAGACGCCGCACATCGACCGCATGGCCGCGGAGGGTGTGCGGTTTGAGCAGTTTTATGTGAACTCGCCGATCTGCTCGCCGTCGCGCACCGCTATCTCAACGGGGCAATACCCGCAGCGTTGGCGGATCACGTCGTACCTGGCCCACCGCGACCTCAACACGCGGCGCGGCATGGCGCAGTGGCTTGACCCGAAGGCGCCGATGCTCGCAAGGGCGTTGCAGCAGGCCGGCTACGCGACGGGGCATTTCGGCAAGTGGCACATGGGCGGGCAGCGCAACGTCGCCGACGCGCCGCCGATCACCGCGTACGGGTTCGACAAGGCGTTGACCAACTTCGAGGGCATGGGGCCGAAGCTGCTGCCACTTACGCTCGCGCCGGGTTGGGAGCAGCCGCGCCGCATCTGGGCCGACGCGGAACGACTCGGCAATGGTTACCGCTGGATGCTGCGGTCGAAGATCACCAGCGGTTTCATTGACGAGGCGATCCCGTTCATCAAGGAGGCGGTCGCGGCCGACAAGCCGTTTTACATCAACCTTTGGCCCGACGATGTGCACGGACCGTTCTGGCCGCCGGTCGATCAATGGGCCGATGGCAAACGCGGCCTGTATCACTCGGTGTTGCAGGCCATGGACGCGCAGTTCGCCCGGCTGTTCGACCTGATCCGCGACGACGTTCGGCTGCGCGACAACACGCTGGTGTTGATCTGCTCCGACAACGGCCCGGAGCAGGGCGCCGGCTCGGCCGGGCCGTTTCGCGGGTTCAAGACGCACCTTTATGAAGGCGGCGTGCGTTCGTCATTGATCGCGTGGGGGCCGAGCATCGTCAAGAAACGCGGGCACGTCGACAGGACGTCGGTCTTCAGCGCGATCGACCTCGTGCCCACGCTGCTCGACCTGACCGGCACGCCTCGGGCAAAGGGCGTGACTTACGACGGCGAGTCATTGCCGAAGACCTTGTTAGGCGAAGGCGGGTCGCGCCAAGCACCGCTCATGTTCCGCAGGCCGCCGGACCGCGACGCGTTTTACGGCGTCAACGACCTGCCCGACCTGGCGATGCGCGACGGCAAGTGGAAGCTGCTGTGCGAGTACGACGGCTCAGACGCGCAGCTATTCGACCTCGAATCAGACCGCGGCGAGAAACGCAACGTCGCATCGGAGCACGCCGACGTCGTAAAGGCCATGTCGGACAAACTGCTCAAATGGCACAGGTCAATGCCGCCGGACAATGGGGCGACGTTCAAGCGGAGGTAGCAAGTGTGAATTGGCCGAGGGCAGACTTCCACGCATAACACACACTGCAAAGCCAAAGTGTGGCACCCGTTGCAAGCGTTCTGAATGTGCGCTAATCCGCGGCGACGCGGTACTTCTTGACCTCGTCCTCGCTTGGCCACGCAGCGGGCCAGAGCCGTGTTCGCGCTCGGCCTGACGAGATCAGTTGACCATTGGGATCGAATGCCACACGCAGGTCAGCGCCGTCGGCGTTCAGCGTCGTCATGAGTCGGCCGTTCATCGTCCAGATCCGCAGGGACTTGTCTCGGCTGGTCGTGGCGATACGCGTCTGGTCTGGGTCGATCGCAACATCGGTCACGGGCTCGGTGTGACCGGTCAGGATGGTGACGGTTTTCCTGTCGGCGATCGACCAGACGCGGGCGGTGTTGTCGGATGAGCCGGACACGATGAATTCGTTGTCCGGCGTGAAGACGGCTCGGTGAATCGGTTTGTCGTGACCGGTCAGGGCCGCGATCGGCTCGCCGCTCTCAGCGTCCCACACGCGCACGGTCGGGTCGAGTCCGGCGCTGACGAGCATCGTGTTGTCGGGGCTGACCTCCAGGCTTTCGACGTGGGACTGTGTGACCATGAAACGCAACTGGTCGTCGCGATGGCCATCGATCGTCCAGGTGCGTTCACTGGTTGTGAGGTCCCACTTGTGCAGTCGACCTTCGACATCCGCTGTGAAGAGGTGTTGGCTGTCGCGGCTGTAGGCCAATGCGGTAACGAACGGCCGGCGCCCGTCGCGGTTCGCCTCCGACGTCAACGTGTGAAGCAACTTGCCGTCGGCCAGCGACCAGACGCGCACGGCCCCGTCTTCCAGGCTGGCGGCGATCTGTTTGCCGTCAGGCGAGAAGCGCAGGGCGTGCAGGTCCCAATCGCCTTTGAAGGGATTCGACTCGGTTCTCTTGAAATCACCCAGCGTCGCTTTGATGTCGTGTTCGAGCTTGCCGGTTTTCAGGTTGTGGACGTTGACGGACGTCCCGCCGCTGGCACGGCGATAAACCGCGTACGTTCGGCCGTCCGGGCTCAGGCTAAACGGCGTGACGCCCACGATCGCCTGCGTGACCCCGCGAAGATACTCCGCGCCGAGTTGCGGTTGGACACTCCAACTCTTGATCGTGCGGTCCGCGGCACAGGTCACGAATACGTCTTGCGACAGGGCGCCCGCGAGCCCGACGATGGGCTGGGCGTGCCCGTGTAGTGTCGCGACGTTTCGCAGAGAGAAGAGGATGCCTTTGCGGTCCGCCCCGATCGACCAGGCCTTCAGCACTTTGTCCTGCCCCGCAGACACAACGACTTGGCCGTGAGTCAAAGGCGACTTGATAAACGCCATCGCGGTCACAGCGCCTTTGTGGCCGAACGCGAGTTTTCCCAGTCGGCCGGTCTTATTCCAGAGATAGACCGCTCCGTCCTCATGGCCCGTGCACACGAACTCGCCGTCCGGCGAGATCGCCGCGCTGGTGAACGAGTTGAAGAAGGGCAGCGACAATTCGACCGCCTCCTGGTAAGGCGGCATGACCAGCCGACCCTGGTTGCCGGCGACGGTGACCAGGCTCCGACCGTCAGCCGAGACGTCGAGCGCGCTGACCCGGGCGTTCATCGAGCCGAACGAATGCAGACGTTCTGTTGCGGGGTGCCAGATGCGCGTGTGTTGATCGGCCCCGCTGTACGCGATCGTATTTTGCCTTTCGCCGAAGAAAGCGACGTGCGTAATCGCCAGTCTCGAGCCCTTCACCTCCGCGACGCGTTGCTGGTCCGCGACGTTCCAAATCCGCAGGTTGCCTTCGCGGTCTCCGCTGACGAGTTGTGCACCATTCGGGCTGAACGCCAGCGCCGAGACGCCGAATGGCTCAAACGGCATGACGCGACGCCGGTGCATCGGGATATCGCTTGCCGGCGGCGGTCGTCCGAACGTCGCAACTAACTTGCCGGTCACGCGCTCGCGCAGGCGGATACTGCCCCAACGGTCACCGACGGCCACCAACTTGCCGTCGCGCGTGCAGGCGACGGCGAGCAGGTCGTAGTCGCTTTCGCTGACATGCGTCGCGGCCGAGACGTCGCCGTCATGCCACAAGCGGTGCCAGTCCCATCCGCGCAGGTCGGCCGGCACGTCGGCCAGCAGCGGCCGAACGCCGCCCGCGTTGCCGTTGCGCAGCTCGCTGTCGGCCAGCGCGATCAGGTTGATCGCCAACTCCTGGCGGATCGTCTCCGCCCGGCGCTCGGCGATGCCGCGTTGATTGACGGCCTCGTTGCGTTGGCGGACGGCCACCTTGCGCTGTTGGCCGGCGATGGCGGTCTGCTCGTCCGCCTCCCCGCGCGCGATCAGCGTCAGGATGGTCAACACGGTCAGCGCGACGATCACACCGCCGGCCGTCGACATCCAGGCCGTCAGCCAACGCGTCCGCCGCCGCTGGTCGCGACGCCGCAACGCATCAAAATCCAGATCGAGCAGGCCGGCGATCAGCCGCAGGCACGCGTCGCGCTTCGTGTCCTTGCCCTTGCGCACGTCCGCCGCCAGCGGCTCGGTCCGCTCCTCCGTCAGGTCGCCGCCGTCGTCAACGACGAACCGCACGGAGATGGGAAACGCCTCGATCTCCGGCTCGCCGCCGTCCGACGCGTTCGGCTCGCCATCGACGATCAGGCAGAACACCTGGTCCGCCTTGCCCAACGCCTTGAACTGCCGGATCTCGCGGTCGACCCAAGGCGACTTTCTGGCCCGCGGCGAGCAGATGACCACGAGGTGACGCGACCGCTCCAGCGCATCAAGGATCCGCCCCGGCAGGTCGGCCGACGTGCTCAGCTCTTCCTTGTCGCGAAAAATCGGCTTCAGCCGGCGCGGTGTCGGCGTGTCGTCGCTAGCGTCGTCCGCGACGCGGCGGGGCACGCGGTATCGTTCCAACGCCTTGTGCAGCCAACGCCCCCAACGCTCGTCCGCGTGGCTGTAGCTGATGAACGCCCAGTAATGCGGCGTCGACTCTTGCCCGTCGGGTTGTGCGCTGTTCGTTTCCGCGTCCGTCATCGGATGGGAACTCAATGGAACGAGGCGCCCCGCGCGCCCGTCGGTGTTACGGGCGACATTCTAACGGCGGGGCGGAACGGTGTGGAGGCTGGGCACAGATGCGCTGACGGTTTCGTTGTCGTGTGAGACCAAACAACAACCCCGCCGCGGGACGACGGGGTTGCTGATCGTTCAGTTCAATCTGTGTCTGGCCAATCGGGCCGCCTCGATGTTCAGCGGTCAGACGCTCGGCTGCGACGACGCAACATCGCGATGCCCGCCAAGCTCAACAACCCCAGCGTCGCCGGTTCGGGGACCGGGGCGGCGCCGTACAGGCGGAGGGTCGGCGGAGCGAGGTCCGGGTTTTCACGCGACGCGAACCCCAGGTTGTTTGAGTCGCCGGCCCGCGTCAGGATGAACGTCACCAGCCCGTCGGTGTCGTTCTTGAGGAAGTTGATCAGGTCATCGCCGTTCGGCGTGATCAGGTCATTCAGGCCGACAATGATCGGTTCATCGACCTGGCTCGGATTCAGGGCGGGCATGGTGAACTGGCCGATCAACGTTGCCGCATTCGTGTCGATCCCGTTGTTCGCCGCGTTGGCCGGGGCGTTGTTGAAGTTGATGGTCGACTCGTCCCAGCCCTCGCCCGCGTCGCCGTCGTTGAGCCCGAAGAGATTAACAATGTAGTCCTTGGGCGTCGGGTCCAACGGGCTGCCGCCGTTGTTGTTGGTCGAGACCTCGAGTTCCAGTTCGGCGGCCGTGATGTGGTTGAAGTTGATGCCCGACACGTCAAACCGGATGTATCCCTTGCGGGTCGTACTGCCGCCGCCGGAATCTTTCGCGAGAACCTGTGTCGCGCTGCCGAAGTTGTTGGTGGCCTGACCGAGGCGGACGAAGCTGTCCGCATCCGCGGTCAGTGCGGCACGCTCCACCGTGCCGTCGGTAAAGACGACCTTCGGCGTCGGGCCGATGCCGTCGGGTGTGTCGGTGATGCTGGTGCTTTGCAGGACGAAGCTGTCCACAGCCGCGCCGTCTTCACGGCGTGACAGCCGCAGCGTGTAGAGGCCCGGTGCGGGGATGTCGAAGGTGGCGGGCGTGTTGGAAGGCGTCGCCTGATTCTGCTCGAACCCGCCATTGCCGTCCCAGGCGCTCGTCGCGAAGTTGCCGTCGAGGCCCTGCTGGAACTCATACCAGTCCGGGATCGTGCCACCGGCGCCGTCCTTCAGCTCAACGATATCGGCGAAGAGCGAATCGCTGGCGCCGAAGTTATTCGAGTTGCCCTCCCAGCGGAGGAACAGCCGGTACTCACCGGGTGTGTTGATCAGGATCGAATAGGACGCGGTCGGATCGTTGTTGGGCCCGCCGCCGCCACCGGTGGCGTCCGGAAGATTCTGGAGGTACCGGCCACCGCGGGCATTCGTAATCCCGTCGCCGACGCCCTCGTCGGGTACGACAGTCCAATTGGCGCCGCCGGGCACGTCGGTGCGGCTGGTGAACAGTTCAGCCTCGCCGGCCAAGACGCCATTGGCCTCGACAAAGATCACCGCGGAGGCGGGACCGACGGCGACGAGCATGAGAGTGGCGGCAACAACTGCCGCGAGACGTTGTTTCACGAAACGATGCATGGCGGTCTCCCAAGACAAGGACAGGGGTTTGATTCGATACGATTCAGTCAGCGTTGATTGCCACCCACATGCCGCGCCTGATTCGACACGGCCTAACCGGACGTCGCGGGCGAGGTCAATCAAACGATCTCAACGATTGATGGCGCCAAGGCTGACGGACGATGTGCAAAGGCCTCACTCTTCGCGGCTTGACATGATCCAGGTCAGACATTCAGCAGATGCCAAATCCCACGCTCCGGATATCTTACCGCGACTAGGCGCAAATTCCAATCGCCAAGCACTGATCCGAGCGTTGGTAAGATGGGCAAGGCTAGAAGATGTCGTCGAATCAAGGGTTTGACTCAGGCGGCGATCAACGACGCCAGCACCTTGCGCGTGCCGGTAAACGGCCGACGGCCGTGCATGGCGACATAGTTGTCAACCAGCGCGACATCGCCGCGCTGCCAGCGCAGGTCGTAGGTGATCTCGTCGGCCAGCGCGGCCGCGGCCAGCACGTCGTCCGGGTCGAGCGGCGAGCCGTCGCCGAATGTCAGCGACTTGCTCGGGTCGTTGCGGGCGTCTTTCCAGCCCTTGGACGCCGCGATGAGCTGATTGAAAAACGACGTGCGTCCCGATTCGAGTGTGCGCGTCGCGGGCAGGGCGGGCGTCGTGACGCGGAGGCTGCCGTCGTCCTGCCACAGCCAGGTGTAGCCGAGTTGTGTGAGCCGGGCCTCGGCCTCGCTCGTTGAATTAGCGTTGAGCGTGCTCTGCCAACTGCGCCCCATGCCGGACGCGGCGTCGTTCTCGCCGGGCATGACGTTTGAATACCGCAATCCCTTCGCGGCGCAGTCGCGGGCGAAAGCCGGGAGGGATTGCATCAATCGATCGAACAGCAGGTCCGACCGGCAAAGTGGCGTCGCGCCGCCGGAAGTTGGGGCGGCCTCGCAATAGAAGAACAAACGACTCGGGTAGACCGGGGTCTGCGCCATCTCATGATGCAGAAAGATCTCGACATCTGCCGGCGCTTCGTTGGCGGTGAAGACACGCTCCGTCCGGTTGACACGCACCGCGTTGGACAACGACTCGCCGTACGTGAAGTTCGGCAGGTCGAAGGCGGTCACGAACGCGTCGAACTCCACGTCGGACTCGATCGGCAAACCGCGAAACAGCACAGCCCCGTGCGCTGAGGCTTGCTCAACAACGCGCTGGCAGTGTTGCCCGACCCAGTCGAGGCAGGCTTCCAGCCCAGCACTCGAGTCGTCGCAGCCATACGCGACCGGAAACGACTCGCCAAAGACCCGCTGCGCGTCCGGTAGCTCGACGGGTTGAATGTTGGGTTGTGTCATGTTGTGTCGAGGCTAGGCTTCGTCCGAAAAGTAGGGTGCGCTTCAGCGCACCACGATGAAAGGACAGTTTCCCAGCGGCTTTGGTGCGCTAAAGCGCACCCTACGGGTGGGCCGGTGACACTTCGGACAAAGCGTAGCGTCTTGTGCGGTCCATGCCGAGTCAGGATGCGCTCGGCTCATCGAACAGATGCCCGAGGATCACGTCCCGAACCTCCATGCACGGCATCGGCGAATCGGCGTCGGTCAGCAGGTCGGTTTCGCGTGACGCGATGACCGGTTGCAGGTCACTTGGCATGTCGACCCGGCCGTGCGACCCGCGCACAAGTTTTGTGTCGAGGGGGATAACGTCCATCAGCGTGCGGAATCCGAGTTTTTTGCGAAGCAGCTTGCAGGCGATGCGCAGCTTCGGGGTGCTGAGCTTCGGGTCGATGAACAGCTCGAGCGGGTCGTAGCCGGGCTTGCGGTGGATATCGACCGTACGTGCGAAGTCCGGGGCGCGGGCGTCGTCGAGCCAGTAGTCGTAGCTGAACCACCTGCCCGCCTCGGCGACGAGCACCAGGTCGCCGCTGCGGGCGTGGTCGAGGCCGACGCCGCGCAGCGCGTCGCGTGGCAGCACCTGCTCGACGCCGTGCACGCCGCTGAAAAACTTTTCGTACGAGGCGATGTCGCTGTCGTCTTCGACGTACACGTGCGCGATTTGGTGGTCGGCCACGGCGAACGCCCGGCTCGCGCCGGCGTCGAGCAGTTCGTGGCCCTGTTCGTCGCGGACGCGCAGCCCGCCTTCCTCGCGCAGCAATCGGTTGACGTGCACGGCGTCGTCGACCGGCTCGATGCCGTACTCGCTGACCAGTACGACGCGCACGCCCTGTGTGTCGAAGTGGTCGACCAACTCTCCAAATACCCGGTCGACCTCCGCGACGTGCTGCGGGATGTCGCCGTGTTGCGGGCCGAGCTTCTGCAGTCCGTAGTCCAGGTGCGGCAAGTAGACCAGCGTCAACGTCGGGTCGAATTTGCGGTGGGCGATCAGCGTCGCGTCAGCGATCCACTGCGTGGACTTGATGCTCGTGGCCGGCCCCCAGAAGTGAAACAGCGGGAACGGCCCGAGTTGGCGTTGCAACTCGTCGCGCAATTCGGACGGGTTGCTGTAACAGTCAGGTAGTTTCCGCCCGTCGGCCTTGTAAATCGGTCGCGGCGTGACCGACCAGTCGGCCGAGCTGTACATGTTGTACCACCAGAACATGTTCAGCGTCGTGACGGAGGGGTCGCGTTGCCGCGCGGTGTCCCACACCTTCTCACCGTGCACGAGCCGGTTGGACTGCTTCCAGAACTGCACCTCAGCCTGCTCGTGGTTGTACCAGCCGTTGCCGACGATGCCGTGGCCGCTCGGCGTCCGCCCCGTCAACATGCTCGACTGCACACTGCACGTCACAGCCGGCAGCACGGGCGCGAGCCGTCGCAAACGACCCGCGTCGACAAAGCGTCGCAGGTTCGGCGCATGGTCGCCGAGCAACGACTCGCTCAGGCCGACGACGAGGATGACAGCGGTGCGGTGGGGCATGGGAGATGTTCGATGTGCGAAGTGGGATGTGCGATGGAAGAGGTAATGTGCGGCGTGATTGACATCGCACATCGACGATCCCACATCGCACATCGCCTAAGTTCCCATGATATGACGGTGTCCGAACGCGGTGAGGGCGAAGCAGCCGGCCGCGACCAGCGCGACGTACGGTTGGCCCAGCAGTGTCAGGAAGTACGCGTCGACCAGGCACATGCCGCTGAGCCAGCAGAGGATCGCTTTGACCGTCGCCGGCGGCTTCTTGAACACGAAGACGACGGGCAGCATCAGCCACATCAACAGCACGCCACCGGCGACGCCGGGCCAAAGCCAGTCGGTCGGCCTGACCTTCGCGGCGACGGCGAGCACGATAACAGGCATCGCCAGCGCCAGCAGCTTGCGCAGGTCGAGTGCGACTCTGCCTTCGGACCGCGCGACGATCGTGATGACCACGGTGTAAACGCCGGTCGCGCCGGCCAGCCAGGCGGTCGTCTCAAAGTTGAAAGACGGCGCGACCGCGGCGGCGGCTGTGAAGTAGACGAGGAATCGGCACAACCCCATGACAACGACCGATTGCGCGAACGCCTTGTGCGTGTAGTCGTAGACGAAGATCGCCACGACCAAGCCCAGGCCGAACGCCAGCGCGAGCCAGTGCAGCGCGCCCAGCAGGGCCAGGCCGATCAGGCCGGTGGTCAGGACAAATCGCGATGCGCCTTTGACCGTCGCCCGGCCCGACGGGATCGGTCGCAAGCGCCCACGCGGGTCGTTGCGGTCGTGACGCACATCGGCGACGTCGTTCAACGCCATACCGGCCACGTAAAGCAGACTCAATGCAACGCCCGCGGCGATCGCCAGCCCCCACGTCGGCAGTTGCGACCAGTGTGCTGTCAGCGGCTCGCTGCTCGTTGTGATCGCAACCGCGTAGCCCGTCGCGACGTTCGCCCACACCGTCGGCAGGTTGCTGACCCGCGACAGTTCCAGGTAGGCCCGAAACGTCGACGTTCTCTTGCTCATCGCGCCGCCTCCATGGCGTCGATCAGCCAGCGCAGTTCGCGCGCGATGCCGTCGGCCAGCGTTTCCGCTTTCAGGTCGTTTGGCAACACGTCCCACGCATAGGTCTCAGCCTCGTAGTGCCGCACGTCGTCGCGGTCGCGCAGCAGGGCGAGGCATTGGCGGACCTGTTCCTGCGTCGATTCGAGTTGGCCGAACTTGCCGAGGAAGAGCGGCACGTGGAAGTGCGTCCGCCACTCGTCGGTCGGCGGCGCGTCGTCGTCGCAGGTCGCCAGCGCCCCCGGAAGGTCGGTATAGAAGGTTGTGTTGTCGGACGTGTCGCGCGAAACGGTCTGGTGCAGGTAACGCGGTTCCTCGAACTGACGCAATTGCGCGAGCATGGCGCGGCGTTCAGCCGGGTCGGCCGAGTCGAACGCGGCACGCACGGCGCACGAGACCTGCACCTTGCCGATGGCGATGCCGGCCGCGTCGTAGTTTGCGATCATGTCCGCCTGCGATTCGAACATGACGGCCGCGTGGCAGATGTCGTGGCAGACACGCAGGTGTCGCCGCACGAGTGACGCGTCTTTGCACTGGGGCAGCAGGTGGTCGTTGAACAGGCGGACGACATCGTCGCTGGTGTCGAGATAGCAGCCCGGTTCTGGTTCGATATCGACGTGGATGAGCGTGCCCGTGTCCGCCTCGATTGACGCTAGCGCATCGACCAACTCGAGCAGGTGACCTGCTGTAATTTCAATCGAAGAGGGGGACCCCGGTGAATCGGCGATGTCGCTTCGCCAACCGATCGGCAGCGTCGAGATGCCGCCCTCGGTCAGCGGCGTGTCGCGCAGCAGACGGACCTGTATTTGCGCCAGCGTGACCGTGTAATCGAGCCGATCGCGCGTCGTCCAGTTGGGGTGATAGACCTTCTGCTTGACGACGGTTTCGTGGAAATCGCCGAACGGAAAGCCGTTGAAGGTGAACGGCAGCAGGCCGCGATCGCTCAGCCAATCGGCGAACGCGCCGACCCCGTCGGAGTCGATCAACTCGCGCGCCGCCGGCTGCGCGAGCCACAGGCCGACACCCATCGGCGTATCCGGACAGACGCGTTCTTTGACGGCCAGCGCGTGCGTTTCGAGATTGGCCTTCGTCTGCGCCAGCGTCGGGCCGGCGTGGACATTCGTGCAGTAACCCAGCAGTTTGTCGGTGCTTTGTGCGACTTGCATCGCGTGCAGTTTAGGTAAACACGGGGCGTGCGTACGCCGTTCGGCGAATCAAGTCGCGCCCTTGAACGACCCCCTCTCCCTCTGGGAGAGGGCTGGGGTGAGGGCTCGCGCGGCTGGGCCACCCTCGCCGATCGTGTCACGGCTGCGCGAACCCTGACCCGGCGGCGAAGCCGTCGACCTCTCCCAGCGGGAGAGGTTGTGCAGAGGCTTACTTGGCATTGAACCGCGGCGACTGACCGAGAAACGTGCGTGGGTTGTCCAGCGAGATCTTCTGGATCGTCTCGGCGGTGTGCCCGCGTCGCAGCATCTCGACGTGGCACTTGGGCACAGCCAGCGGGTCGCTGTTGCCCCAGTCGCCGGCCGAGTTGATCCAGATCCGCTCCGTGCCGAACATCTCGAGGATGTCAGCCGCCCGCTGCGGCGTGCACTTGGAGTCGGGGTACAGCGTCATGCCGCACCAGAAGCCGCGGTCGAGCACGTCCTTGACCGTGTGTTCCTCGACGTGGTCGATCAGCACGCGGCTTGGTTTGATGTTCCCGTTGCGCTCGACGGCGTCCATGATCAGCCGCGTCCCTTTGCGTTTGTCCTCAAGGTGCGGTGTGTGGACAAGGATCAGGCTTTCAGTCGCGTCGGCCAGCGCGATGTGGTCTTCGAGCACCTTCAACTCGTTACGCGAATTCTTATTCAGCCCGATCTCGCCGATGCCCAGCACGTTGGGTTGGTCGAGGAAATCGGGTATCAACGCGAGCACGTCTTTGGCCAGTGCCAGATCTTCCGCTTCCTTGGGGTTGATGCAAAGCCAGGTGTAGTGCTCGATGCCGAACTGGGCTGCGCGCTTCGGCTCGGTGTCGGTCAGTTGGCGGAAGTAGTCATAAAACCCCTGCGGCGACGAGCGGTCGTATCCTGCCCAGAACGCCGGCTCGGTGATGGCCACGCAGCCGGCCTGCGCCATGCGGGCGTAGTCGTCGGTCGTTCGGCTGACCATGTGGATGTGCGGGTCGATGTATTGCATGGGGAAGCGATGAGCGGTTAGCGAACAGGGACGAGCGACTAGCGACTAGTCAGAAGTACTGAAGACACCACCCTCACCCCGTCGGATGCCCTGCCCACGCGCCGCTTGCGCCTTTCAGTCCGGCCGCGGACTCAAGCGGCTGCTCCGTCGGGTCGCTGAAGACCTCGAGCACACGTCTCGCGCGCTCGCCTTGCCCATCGTCGAGCACCTTTGTCGCGTCGAGCAGTTGAGCAATGCGGAAGTCGTCGCGTGGGTCGGCGATCTCATCGGGTTGACCGCGTTCGATGCGGTCGAGAAAGGCCGCCAGGTCGAGCAGTTTGGCCCGGTGTTCCATGAAGTACTGGTCGATCACCTGCGTGCGGGTGAGTGGACATGTGCCGGCGAATTCGCTCATCGTGCGTCACTCTGTTTGCGGGTGTGTCGGGTCGGCGTCATGTGATGCGCCATCGTACAAGTTGACCGGCTCACGCGCAACTGGAAGCCGGGCCTTTCCGAAGGCCCGGATCGGTCGCGTTGTGTGTCACGGGTCATCTCGCACGATCGGGGGCTTCGGAAAGCCCCGGCTTGTTCGCAACAGGTGACGTGCGTTCTGTGGACAGACGCAGCCGATCGATCGCCTGTCGCACGAGTGATTCGTCCATCTCATGCACGTCGACGCCGTGCCCGATCGCGTCGAGCAGCGTGATGGTCATCCGCCCACCCAAATGCTCGCGAAACTCGGCCAAGCCTTGCAGCAGCGTGTCGCTGTACGACATCGCTTCGTCGAAGACCGGCAGGCCGAGGCGGACCAGGCAACGCCGCACCGCGTCGGCTTCCGATTCGTCAAGCATGCCGACCAACGCGCTGTACGTCACGTCCAGCGCGATGCCGATCGACACCGCTTCGCCGTGGCGGATGCGGAAGTTGGTCATCTGCTCGAGTTTGTGGGCTGACCAGTGGCCGAAGTCCAGCGGGCGGGCTGAGGTCAACTCGAACGGGTCGGGCTCGCCGCCGGTCGGCCCTTCGGTGATGTGACGCAGGTGGATTTCTGCTGATCGCTTGATGATCGGCATCGCCGCGGACAGGTCGCGCCCACGGATCGCGTCGGCGTTGCCGACGATGTCGTCGAAGTACGCGCGGTCCTTGATGCAGGCGACCTTGACCGCTTCGCTGAATCCGCAGGACCAGTCGCGGTCACTCAGCGTCGTGAGAAACCGCTCGTCGTTGATCACCGCCCACGGCGCGCTGAACACGCCCAGGTAGTTTTTCTTGCCGAACGCGTTGATGCCGTTCTTGACGCCCAGCCCCGAGTCGTCCTGCGACAGCGTGGTCGTTGGGAAGCGGATGAGTCGGATGCCGCGGTGCGCAATCGAGGCCGCGAAGCCCACCGCGTCGAGTACGGCGCCGCCGCCGATGGCGATGACAAACGACTGGCGGCAAAGGTGCGCCTCGTCGATCGCGTGCAGCATGCGCTGGACGCCTTGCTGGTCGTTCTTGCACTGCTCGCCGCCGGGCACGAACTGCGCGGGACCAGCCAACCGCATCACGTCGTGGTGTGCTTCGACGTAGGCCTTGAGCCGCACGGGCAGGTCCGGCCAGGCCTCGCCGACGTTCGAGTCGATAAAGACCAGGCAGGGGGCCGACGGGTTGCCACCGGTACGGACGGCGTCGGCCAACACGGGGTTGGACGGGTCGAATGCATCGCTCGTGAAACGCAGCCGGTGCACAAACGGAACTGAGAATGGCGCGTCGATGGCGGAACCTCCAATCGGCGGGTCGAGCCCACGATGATAACGGACGTCGTTACAATTCAGGTCGTCGCGGCCGCGTGGACCGGGCCGAGCGAAACCTGCAAAGCGAGTCAGGCCAGTATGTTATGCCGCATGCGGCGGGGCCGCGGCATGCATCTCCTGCACGCGCGGAGGGGTTTACTCCAAGGGCTGCGGCTTCGCTTTCGTGGGGTCGATCCGCAGGACGTACACCTGGCTGTTCGTGTCCGTGCCCCACACGAGGTTACGTCTGGGGTCGAACATCACGCCGGCTGACCGCTGGTGCGGGAACTTCCGCCAGGGTCGGCCGACCCGCTTGCCCATCACGTAACCCAGGTCGAGTGTGACCCACCGGTTGTTCGCGCAGTCGTAGGCCGGCGTGGGCGTGCGCTCGCCGCCGTCCCGCAAGTACGTCGCGATCAGCCAGAGGTCGTTGGCCGCGTCGTAGCATCCCTTGTCGATCGTCGCAAAACGGTGCGCGTGCTCCATGCCCTTGGGCGACAGGGCCGTTACCTTCTTCGACTTCATGTCCAGCGCGTAGACCTGCCCGTCATACTTGGCATTGCGGCCGTAGGCCTTGTTGATGATCAGCACACGGTCGCGCTTCGAGTCGTACACGATCGACGAGTTATCAACACGCGCCCCCGGCAGTTTGTCGCCCGTTGTCTCGATCTCGACCCAGCGCTTCTGCTCGTGCTGGTAGAGATGCACGCGCCCGTTCTTGTCCCAGCACAGTGCGCCCTGTGGCGTGGCCGTCAGCGTGAGCGTGTAAAAACAACTGTTGTAGCACATCGCGTCCGGTTTTTTGCCGCGCCCGACCCAGTTGCCCTTGTCCGGGTCGTAGATGTAGAAGTGACGCGGCCGACCCGCCTTGACCATCATCTTGCTCGGCGGGTCGAACGCGTAGTTCTGGTAGGTGTGCCCCGTCATCCACGGCCGACCGTTGAAGTTGAAGCCGTTGGGGTAGCTCGTGTTGCTGTAGAGTTGGCCGAGCGGGAACTCGACCGGGAACGTCAACTGCCACCGATTGGTCGCGAAGTGGTAGTGCGGCACGTCCGTCCCGCCGTGGGCCGAGTGCCCGCCGCTCCACCGCAGCATGATGTCGCGCGACGGGTCGATGCGGGCCGTGCCCCAATCGCGGTTGAGCCTGGGTTTGTAGGGCGGATCGGTCGCGACCCACTGATTGGCCGGCAGCTTCGCGAGCCAGGCCTGAAACTTCGCAGCGTCAGGCCGATCGCCCCGCAGGTAGTAGTCGGGATGGAACGGCCCCGTGCGGTACGTGCGCGAGTCGGCCGGCACGAGCTTGCCGCCTGTCCACGTGTTGGCCTTGATGTCGTAAACCCACTCGCCGTCGTTCAGATCGACGTACTGCCCACCGACGTAGTCGGTGTTCGACGAATAGGTGTACCCGCCGGTGAGTCGCAGCTTGCCGTCGCCGATCGGTTCGAGCCGATGGTTCGCACGCGGCGGCGGGGCACCGTTGGGGTGGCGCTGGAACCAACGTTTTTGTTTGGGGTCGAACACCCACGTGTCGTTCGTGAGGTAGTCCAGATGATCGCCGCCGAAGAGGACATAGAGGTTGGTGGTCTTGTCGTAGACGAGCGATTGGGCGGGTGGGGTGTTGTCGTCCCTGCGTCGTGGAGGGCCGCAGTTGAGGGCGCGGGCGGCGGGTTCGGCGTCGAGGGCTTCGGCGGCGAGTTCGAGATGGATTTGTGCCTTGAGGGCGTCGATCAGGAATCGGCGTGTGACGGTTTCTTTGTGCAGTTTCAGCAGATCGCGGGCGGTCGACATGTGTTGTACGGCAAAGGCGAATTGCCCCCGCGTGTAAGCGTCGATGTCGAGCTCCTTCGTCTTGGCGGATGCTTCAATGAAGTCTTCCAAGTCGACGACGACATTTCGTCGGTCGGGGTCGATGCTGAACGCATGCACGTCCGGTTTGCCGTCGGTCACGTGGCCGTCGAAGTAGGTAGATCGAGCTTGAGCCAGCAGCGATTTCAGTCGTTTGAGTCTGTTTACTGTCCATTGATGGCCGGCTCGGAAGCGCACGCGATCGCGAAACTCCTGGTCAATCACTCGCCACTCCCCATCCACCAGCACCCGCGTGTGCGGTCGCCCGCCCGCCCCGTCCGACGCGTCCTGATCCTGCCCCCCAAATCGCAGCCCCGTGCCGTTCGGCCCAAGCGCCTCGGCCCCCCAGATGACCCGTTGCTTCAGGTCGACGCTGGTCAACCGGTACGGGCGGGGCTTGTCCTGGCCCGGGGCCGTGCTCAGCAGCAGGGTCGTTGCCAGCAGGCCAGCCAGCCATGTGGTAGTCGTCTGATTCATGGGTCGAACTCCTGGAATCGGGCGATCCGCGACGGGCGTTGCCCGATAGAAGCGTTGGGTGACCGTACCGCCTTGACGTAGAATCTCATTATGGCTTACCGACCGAACACACTGCTGGCCGGCCTGTCCGCTCTGACCTTATTGATCGCGGTCACGACGCCGGTGACGCCCGCCGCCGCTCAGGACGGACGGCCAGCCGACGCTCCAGTCGATTTCAACCGCGACATCCGCCCGATCCTCGGCCAAAACTGCCTCAAGTGTCACGGCCCCGACCCGGACGACCGCAAGGCCGGCCTGCGGCTGGACACGCGGGAAGGGGCGATCGCCGACCGCAAGGGCACGCACGCCGTTATGCCGGGCAACGTCGCAGCCAGCGCGTTGATCGCCCGCGTGACGGCCGACGACGACGAACGCATGCCGCCTGCCAAGAGCGGCAAACGACTGACGAAAGCCGAGGTCGACCTGCTCAAACGTTGGATCGAGCAGGGTGCGGATTATGCGCAGCACTGGGCCTACATGAAGCCCTTGCAAGCGGCGCTGCCGAAGGTCGCGCCCGTGCGCGGCGAGACTTGGCCGCGCAACGCGATCGACGCGTTCGTGTTGGCCCGGCTGCGAGGCGCCGGCTTGGAGCCGTCGCTCGAAGCCGACCGCTTGACCTGGCTGCGCCGCGTCACACTCGACCTGACCGGCCTGCCGCCGACGCTCGTCGAGGCTGAGGCGTTCATCAACGACAAGTCGGACAACGCTTACGAGAAGGTCGTCGATCGGCTGTTGTCGTCGTCAGCCTACGGCGAACGCTGGGCGCGCGTCTGGCTCGACCTGGCGCGGTACGCCGACTCGGCCGGATACGCGCAGGACCCACCGCGCGTCATCTGGCGGTATCGCGACTGGGTCATCTCGGCGATCAACAAGAACATGCCGCTCGACCGGTTCACGATCGAACAGTTCGCCGGTGACTTACTTCCCGCGCCGAAGGACGCGGACGCGGCGAACGAGTTGCTCATCGCCACGGCATTCCACCGCAACACGATGACCAACAGCGAGGGCGGTACGAACGACGAGGAGTTCCGCAACGCGGCCGTCATTGACCGCGTGAACACGACCATGCAGGTGTGGATGGGCATGACGATGAGTTGCGCCCAATGCCACAACCACAAGTACGACCCGATCTCGCAGCGCGAATATTTCGAGGTCTTCGCGATCCTGAACAACACGGAAGACGCCGACCGCGGCAACGAAGCGCCGACGCTGAACACCTACACCGCGCAGCAGATCGAACAGCGCAAGAAGCTGGAGCAGCAGGTCACCGAACTCGAGCTGATCATCGCCCAGAAGACGCTCGAAGCGAAGAAGCGCGGCCGACCGACGCAGCACAAGGCGACGGCCGGCCCGCTCAAGACCCGCTACGTGCGCGTCGAGAACCTGGGCAAGGGCGTATTCCTGCACCTGGCCGAGGTGCAGGCCTTCATCGGTGACCAGAACGTCGCACGCAAGGGCAAGGCGAGTCAGATCAGCACGGACTACGGCGGGCCGGCCCACCTGGCGATCGACGGCAACACGAACGGCGACTACACCGCCTCGAAGTCGGTCTCACACACCGCGCAGGCGGACAACCCGTGGTGGGAGGTCGATCTGGGGTCGGCGGTGACGCTCGACAAGGTCGTGCTGTGGAACCGGACGGATAACGGCTTGGCCAGCCGACTCAAGTCGTACCGCGTCGTTTTACTCGATGACATGCGTCAGCCGATCTGGGTCATGCATTCCGACAAAGTGTTCGCCAAAGACCTGGCGTTGACGCTGCCCAAGTCGGCGGACAAACTCGACGCGAAAACGCAGGCCGCGATCGCGCAGTACGCGGCGGGTGGGGCGGGCGCGACGCTGCAATTCCCCGAGCAGAAGAAGCTCGACGCATTGAAGAAACAACTCGGCGGCATCAAGGGTGTGCCCACGCCGATCATGCGCGAGCTGACCGGCAACCGCCGGCGCAAGACGCACATCCAGGTGCGCGGCAACTTCCAGGTCAAGGGCGACGAGGTGTCGCCCGGCACGCCCGGCGTGTTCCCCAAGATCGCCGCGACCGGCGAGGGCAATCAACCGTCCCGCCTCGACCTGGCGCGCTGGCTGGTTAGCGACGACAACCCGCTGACCGCCCGCGTCACCGTCAACCGATACTGGGAACAACTGTTCGGCCAGGGCTTGGTCCGCACCAGCGAAGACTTCGGCGTGCAGGGCGAACTGCCAAGCCACCCGCAACTGCTCGATTGGTTGGCTGTCGACCTGATGAAAAACGGCTGGGACACCAAGCGGCTGGTCAAGCAGATCGTGCTGAGCGCGACGTACCGACAAACGTCGCGCGTGACGCCCGACCTGCTCAAGGCTGACTCGGACAACCGGCTGCTCTCGCGCGGCCCGCGCTTCCGCCTGTCGGCCGAGATGATCCGCGACCAGGCGTTGGCGGTCAGCGGCCTCCTGAGTCGCAAGATGTATGGCCCGTCCGTCCGCCCGCCGCAGCCAAAGCTCGGCATCCGCGCCGCGTTCGGCGGCTCGACAGATTGGGACCCGAGCCCCGGCGAAGACCGTTACCGCCGCGGTCTGTACACGTTCTGGCGGCGCACGACGCCTTACCCGTCGATGCTCACCTTCGACGCGACAAGCCGGGAGGTCTGCACGATCCGGCGTGTGCGAACCAACACGCCGTTGCAGGCGTTTGTGACCTTGAACGACCCGGTGTTTGTCGAGGCGGCGCAGGCGCTGGGCCGACGTGCCGTCCGCGAGGGCGGGCAGAGCGTGAACGATCGGATGACCTACGCATTTAAGCTTTGTTTGACCCGCGCACCGAAAGACAAAGAACTGCAACGGCTTGTCGGTCTGTATCAGGACGTGCTGTCGGTGATGCGCGCCAAGCCGCAAGCCGCGACGGCGCTGGCGACCGACCCGATCGGTCCGTTGCCCAAGGGAGCGGACGCGGCCGAACTGGCGGCGTGGACGGTGGTCAGCAACGTGCTGATGAACCTGGACGAGTTTCTGGCTCGGCCGTGAATGAACGCGAAGCGTAATCGAGGACACGAACGTGAATATCCATACACAGGCAACCCAGTCACAAGCCCAGCACTTCACACGGCGACACTTCCTGCGCAAGTGTCAGGTCGGTGTCGGCGGGATGGCGTTGGCGTCGCTGATGGCATCCGAACGGGCCCGCGCGGCGAGCCCGGGGGGCGGCGTGGTCAACCCGCTTGCGCCGCGAGCGCCGCACTACGCGCCCAAAGCCAAGCGGGTGATCTACCTGCACATGGCCGGCTCGCCGCCGCACCTGGACCTCTTCGACTACAAGCCCGAACTGGTCCGCCTCAACGGCCAGAACGCGCCGGACGCGTTCATCAAGGGCAAGCGGTTCGCCTTCACCAGCGGCACGCCGAAACTGCTCGGCACGCCGCGCACGTTCAAGCAGCACGGCAGCAGCGGCGCGACGATGTCCGACGCGCTGCCCGAGTTGTCGAAAGTCGCCGACGACCTGTGCTTCATCAAGTCGATGAACACCGACCAGTTCAACCACGCCCCCGCGCAGATGATGCTCTACACCGGCTCACCGCGCATGGGTCGGCCGGCCACCGGCGCGTGGGTGACGTATGGCCTCGGTTCGGAGAACGAAAACCTGCCCGGCTATGTCGTGCTCCTCTCCGGCGGGACGAACCCGTCGGCTGGTAAGAGCGCGTGGGGTAGCGGCTTCCTGCCCAGTGTCTTTCAGGGCGTGCAGTGCCGCAGCAAGGGCGACCCGATCCTGTACGTCACCAACCCCAAGGGCATGGACCGCGACCTGCGTCGCGTGTCACTCGACGCGCTGCGCGACCTGAACGAGATCCAGGCCAACGACCTTGGGCATCCTGAAACGATCACGCGCATCGCGCAGTACGAGTTGGCCTATCGCATGCAGGTGTCCGTGCCCGAGGTGATGGACATCACGCGCGAGTCGGCTGCGACACTTGAGTCGTACGGCGCGCAACCCGGCGCGGGCGGGTTCGCCAACAACTGCCTGCTCGCCCGACGACTCGTCGAGCAGGGCGTGCGATACGTGCAGCTATTCGACTGGGGCTGGGACTTCCACGGCACCAACCCGCGTGAAGACATCCGCGACGGGCTGACCAAGAAGTGCGCTCCGATGGACAAGGCTGTGGCCGCGCTGCTGCGTGACCTGAAAGAACGCGGCCTGCTCGACGAGACCCTGGTGCTTTGGTCGGGCGAGTTCGGCAGAACGCCGTTCCGCGAAGGTCGAACGAGCCGGGGCAAGGTACTCGGGCGAGACCACTACCCCGACTGCTTCACGATGTTCATGGCTGGCGGCGGTGTGAAGCCGGGCTACACGCACGGCGCGTCCGACGACCTGGGATTCAGCGTCGCGCGCGACAAGGTCCACATCCACGACCTGCAGGCGACGCTGCTGCACCTGCTCGGGTTCGATCACGAGCGGTTGACGTACTTCTTTGAAGGACGTGACTACCGTCTGACCGACGTGCATGGACATGTGGTCAATGATGTGTTGGCATGAGCGAGTCGTGCCGGACGGGGTGACCTTATGGGGAGCGGTAACGCGCTAAGCCGTAAGCGGCATTAGAAGCGCGGGCGTGGCGGAATTGGCAGACGCGCCAGATTTAGGTTCTGGTGGGGTAATACCCGTGGAGGTTCGAGTCCTCTCGCCCGCATTGCATGGTTGATGAAACCACAGATGAACACAGATTGACACAGATGAAGAGGAGGTGAGTCGGGCGATCACTTCAAAGCGGGGTAGTGTGATGCGCTTGGTTCGAAGAGTAGCGTGGGCCAAGGCTCGGCGCGCCCCACCATTTGGTGCCATGATGAAACGCTGGAGTACAAGCCGCAAGTGAACGTGCGGTGGTGGGCCGCGCAAAGCCTTGGCCCACCCTACAAGAGACACGATCGGTCCTTCGGCTGGAGGGTAATCTCTTCTCCCCAATCCGTGTCCATCCGTGTTCATCTGTGGTTAATCACTTCGACGTCTTGATCCGAATCCTGCGATACTCAAACTGACCGCGATCGCCCTCCAGCCCGATGGGCCCGGTCTCCGGCAGTTTGAATTCGGCCTCAAGCACCTCGCCGTTGCACGTGCAGTGCGCGACGCCGCCTTTCACTGTGACGACCATCTCGTTCCAGTCCTGCGGCTTGTACTTCTTCAGGTCTTTGTAAGGCCCGGCCAACGGGTAGTCACGACATTGCAGTTGCGGCTTACGGATGAACACGCCCGAGTCCGCGTTCGGCGTCGCGCGGAACTCGAGTTTCAGCACAAAGTCATTCGGGAACTGCCGCGTCGTCCATAGTTGTTGAAAGCGTCGGCCTTCGACGGGTGTGGTCACGACCAGTCGGCCGTTGATCGCGACGTACCGCCCATCCGGGCTTTGCGTCTTGCCGGCTAGGTCGATGTCTTTCTTAAAAGCGGGTCGCCCGAAACCGCCAGGCTTCGTGACGCGCGGCTTGGCATTCGGTCTGGCGTTGGCGCGGATCATCCAGCCGGTTAGGTCCTTGCCGTTGAACAGCGACTCGAACCCCGGCTCGAGCTTGAAGTCGTCCGGCTGGGTCTCAATCAGGCCAAGCGTTGCGAGGATCGGCCGAATGGCCGCGGCCCACTTGGCGTAGCCGAGTTTGTTCGGGTGCAGCAGGTCGGGGAATTCGGGCTTCTTCGCATCCCCCTTGGCGTCGGCGAAGAGCGTCCACGTATCGACCATCGTCACCTGCTTGTCGCCCCACACGGCCCGCGCGTACAGGGCGTTGAGCGCCTTGATCTTGTCGGCCGGCCGTCGCTTACTCGCGGAGCTGGGCATCACCGCGCACAGCACGACCGGCATCTTCGGGTTGTGCTTTTTGAGCGCAGACAAGATGAGCTTAAAGTTGCCCGCCGCCGTCTCCGGCGTGACCCCTCGGCCCAGGTCGTTCGTGCCGATCAGCATGACGACGGCCTTGGGGTTCAACACGAGCACGTCCTGCTTCAGGCGGATCAGCACGCCGCGTGTCGTGTCGCCGCTGATGCCGCGGTTGGCCACCTTCAGGTCGCCGAATGCGCCGCCGAGGCTATCGCCCCAACCTTGCGTAATGGAATCGCCCAGGAACACGACCGCGCCCTGGTCTTGCTGGACGCGCTTGGCCCAGCCGGTCCGTTTATTGATCCAAAGTCGTTTGAACCAGTCGTCGCGAACGATCAAGCCTTCGCCCGGCAGGCCTTCATCCGTCGCGGGAAGGGCGAGGTCGGCCTCGGCTGCCAGGCCGGTCGGCGCAAAGGTGACAAGAGCGAGCAGCAGGCACAGCAAGCGGGAGGGTGTGTTGTTCATGTCCGTGTTATAACGGAACCGTGTCGACTGCGGCGAGTACCGGCCAAGGGGTGGTTGGCCGGTCGCTGGCCACGACTCGCCGGTAACCACGCGGGACGGCGATTTGAGGCGACCAACGGGCCATTCCGGTTGACCAATTGAAAAGGCATTGAGCCGATGTGCCGATTCCACTGCTACGGGTTGATCCGCTAGGATTGCCCCAACAGCCGTGGCCCGCGTGGGCCGGAGGAGGGGGAACGATCAGGGGTCCGAGACGTGCCAGCCATCAAACCGTCCCTTTGTCGAGCGCTTTGGATTGCGGCGGTCGTCGTCTGCGCGGCTGTCCTCGCCTGGCCGGCCGATAACCGTCCGGCGTTTGCGCAGGTCGAATCGGGGCCTGTCCAACCCGACGCCGCCCAGCCCGACGCCAAAGACGACGCCGACAAAGACCCGGACGAACTCGACCCCGACGCAATCGACGCGATGCACGCCGACATGTACGTGCGCGACCGCTACCCGTCTGCCAAGCAATGCGCCGTCTGCCACCCGACGCACTTCCGCCAGTGGTCGGCCTCGCAACACGCCTATGCGCAGTTGAGCCCCGTGTTCAACTCGATGCACGCCAAGATTCTCAAGCTCACCAACGGCACGTTCGGCGACTTCTGTATCCGGTGTCACACGCCGGTCGGCATGGAGATGGGCGAGCCGGTCGTGGCCAGCAACATCGACCGCCACGCCGTGTCGCGCGAGGGCGTCACCTGCATCGTCTGCCACCGCCCGACGCAACCCTACGGCAAGGTCAGCGGACGCATCGCCATCCGCCAGGGGCCGATCACCGACCCGATCGCGGGCCCGACGGGCGACTCGGCCGCTATCGACCGCCTCGTTAAGGACGGCGAGGTGACCGACAACCCCGACGAGCGCGGCCGAAAGATTCACGGCAAGGCCAACCGGTTCTTCCAATTGACGCAGCCGGGTTTCTGCGGCACGTGTCACGACGTGACGTTTATCAACGGCTTCCGTTTGGAAGAGGCGTTCAGCCACTACAAGTCGTCGCCCGCAGCCAAGGCCGGCGTGAGTTGCCAGGACTGCCACATGGGCAAAGAGCCGGGCATCTTCACCGGCGATGAAAAGACGAATTACGAGTGGGGGCCGGCCGCACGCGTCTTCGGCGAATGGACCAAGCCGCGCAAACTGACCAATCACATGATCGTCGGGCCGGACTATTCGGTCGTTCACCCGGCGTTGTTCCCCGTGACACGCAACGCCATCAAGGAGGAAGCCGACAAGGACGACCCCAAAGCCACGGGCTTCGCAACGATCCGCCAGTGGTTGCAGTTCGACCATGAAGCGGGCTGGGGGACGGACGCATTCGAGAAGGACGTGGCCGACAACAGCAAGTTCCCGCAGCGCTGGCGTTCGCCCGAACAACGCCGCAAAGCCCGCGCGATCGTGGACGCCAACCTCGAACTGTTAGAAGAGGCCCGCCAGGACCGGCTCAAACTGCTGCGCCGCGGCTACGTGCTGCGCGACGTCGAGGTCGAGCCGTTGAAGGGTCATACGCTGCGCTTCCGCGCCGAGGTCGCCAACGGCACGACCGGCCACGCCGTGCCCACCGGGTTCGACGCCGACCGGCTGGTTTGGCTTTACGTCAAAGTGACGGACCCGCGCGAGCGGGTCGTGTTCGAGTCGGGCGATCTCGACCCCAATGGCGACGTGCGCGACCTGCACTCTGCCTATGTCCACAATGGCGAACTGCCGCTGGACAAGCAGTTGTTCAACCTGCAGGGGCGGTTCCTCATCCGCAACCTGCGCGGCGGCGAGCGCGAGAAGGTGCTGTCCGTCAACCAATCGACCACGCCGCTGCCGTTCGCGCGTCCGCCGACGCGGTCGAACATCCTGGCCGGTCAGCCCAACGGCGCGCGCAAGCACCGCATGAGCATCAACCCCGGCGCGTCGCGTATCGCGCGGTACGAGGTCGACCTCGGCAAGTTCAAGGGCGCGCAGCCGCCGCTGACGATCACCGTCGAACTCAAGGCCGCGATGGTGCCGGTCAACTTGATTAACGAGATCAAGGACGTCGGCTTCGATTACGGCATGTCCGCACGCGACGTGGCCGAGGCCGTCGTCGCCGGCCACGAAGTGCTTTGGCGGACGCAGGTCACGGTCACGGGGCAGTCGGGGGACGCGGAATGACCACGGCGCCCGTTCGCCGCCTTGGCCAGTGGTTCGTCGCGCTCTGCCTTGTCGGTTGCGCGTCGCTGTCGATCCACGCCGAACCGCAGCGCGACATGTACTCGACCGACAAGCCGGCCGGCGAGTCGCCCAGCCGAATCAGCGACGAAGTCATCCCGCTGCTCACCGCCGAGCAGGTCGTTCGGCCGAAGCCCGTGGTCGAACTGGGCAACCCGTTTCTTTCCAGCGGGCCGATCGACGAAGGCTTCGAGTTGCCGACGGGCGCGGTCTGGCAGCCGAGCCTCCTGATCTACGGCAACTTCCGCTCGGCGTTGCAGACGTTCGACGATGGCGTCGAGCAGCGGGCCGAATGGGCGAACCGGCTCGACGTGTTCGCGAACCTGCAGTTCTCCGCGACCGAACGCCTGCTCGTCGGCGTCCGCCCCGTCGACGACGACAACAAGGTCACCGGTTACAACTTCACCGACCCGGACGAGGGTTGGCAGGAGTCGTTCAACATCGAGATCGAGACGTTTTTTTTCGAGGGCGACTTCGGCGAGATCTTCGCCAACGCCGACCCGGAGGATCGTCACTCGCTCGACTGGGGCTTCGCGGTCGGGCGTCAACCCATCCTGGCGCAGGACGGGCTGCTGATTAACGACACGATCGACGCGGTGGGCGTCGTCCGCAACAACATCCTGATCGACGACGTAAGCAACCTCCGCGCGACGTTTCTTTACGGCTGGAACGAGATCCACCGCGGCCACAACGAAGAGAACAACGACGAGCACCTGATCGCGCTGCTCACGCACGCCGACCTGTCGACCGCGACGGTCGAGGCCGACTTCGTCTACATCCACGACGAGGACGAGCTGACCAGCGGCTTCTTCTGGGGCGTCGGCGGCATCAAGCGGTGGGGCGAGTTGAACTTGACGGGTCGCGTGCTCGGGTCGCAGGCCATGCGCGACGACTCGCCCGACGTGGCCAGCGGGCACCTGCTGTTCGGCGAACTTTCCTGGTCGCCGCACGGCACAGACGACCTGTTGTACTTCAACGCGTTCTGGGGGATCGACGAGTTCACGTCAGCCGCCCGCGCCCCCGACCGCGGCGGGCCGCTGGGTCGCACGGGCATCCTGTTCGCCGCGGTCGAGCTCGGCCGATACGGCGCGCCGCTGGGCAACCGGGCAGATGAGTCGGTCGGTGGCGCGGTGGGCTACCAGATGTTCTTCGAAAACAAACGCAAGCAGGTCGTCGTGGAACTGGGCGCCCGCGACGGTACGGAAGGCGACACGGACGCGATGCTCGGCCTGGGCGGCCGATACCAACAGGCGATTGGCCAACACTGGGTCCTGCAGGTCGACGCGTTCGGAACGTTGGAAGAGTCGCGCGACCCCGGGTGGGGCGCGCGGTTGGAGATCGGGTTTCGATTCTGACGCCGAACACCCACCCATTCATCCCCACAGACCGTCGATCCGTTCTTCATTGGGCACGTCGAGCGGGTACTGCTTGCTGAACGCGTCGTCGGCCAACCCGCCCTTGGCGCGCAACGCCGCGTGGATGTGTTCGGGTCGGACGCGCACGCCGCCTTCCTTCACGGTCTTGAGCGTCTTCGGGTCGATCGGCACGAGGAACTGTTTTTCGTCCGTCGCGCCCACCACGCGGTCGCCCTTGATGCCGGGGCCGATGAACATGATCGATCCGATCGACCAGTGGTCTTTGCCGTTGCCCTTGTTGTAGTTGGGCGTTCTGCCCATCTCGCTCTGCATGACGACGACGAGCTTGTCGCGGATGCCCAGTTCCTCAGCCCGCCTCAGCATGTGGTCGATGCCGGACAACAGCTCGGGGATGAGTCGCATCTGGTCGGGGTCGTTGTTCGCGTGGCTGTCGAACTGACCCATCGTGAGGTTGGCGGACACGCAAACGCCGGCCTTGAACGACGCCAACGCAATCTCGGCCTGCCGGGCCAACCGTTCCTTGGGCGTGTCTTTCGGGATGTGGGGCGTCACACGCTTGAGCGCCTGCGAATTCAGTTGCGCCGCGTAGAGCGTGCTCTGCGCCTGCTCGACGCGCGGCAGGCGGGCTTGCGAGACGCGCGCCTCAGCCTGCTCAGCCAGCGTCGCCTCAATGCGGTCCTGGACAAAGTCATCGTGATACATGTGCCGCGACGAACCGTTGACGCCGTCGGCGTTGGCCAGCTTTTGCAGCGACGGGATGTACGGCACGCGCGACATCGGCACGAGGTTGCCCGTAGCTGAGTAGTTGCCGAATGTCAGGAATGCGATCGGGCTGTGCGGGTTGCGGCAGGCGGCGACGAGCGCGGCGAACGTCGGGTACGCGTGGCTGTCCAGCTTGCCCGTCGCCATGTAGCGTTTGCACGGCGAGTGGTTGTTGACCGAGTAATCCAGGCCGTTCAGGACGAGCAATTCCTTGCCGTACCGCTTGTAAAAGTCCTCATTGCTCATGCCCACTTCGATGTGCTTGGCGTTGGGCGCGAAGACGTGCTTGCCCCGCGTGACGATGTCGCCGTCCTTATATAGGCGGTTGATGCCGTTGACGCCCTTCGGGTCCATCAGGTACGTCGTGTCCCACCCGCCCGACGCGTTGAACACGGCGTAGTACGGGCCCGCGTACGGCTCGGGCCGCTTGGGCTCGGCGCGCACGAGGTTCGATTGGCTGACCGGCATCGCCAGGCCCATGCCCGCCCAACCGCACACCTTGAGAAAGTCACGACGCATGGCCGACCTTTCTTACTCGTAGAGGAACTCGTGCTGCCGGAGCAGGTACGTCACCACCGCACGCCACGCACGCAGCGTGTAATGCGGGTCGGGCACGCGCTGCCCGTCCGCGCCGCGGCAGAAGTAGCTCTCCAACTTTTCGTAACGCCCCTTGGCCTTGGCGTCTTTCACAACGCCCGCAAACAGGCGATACGTCCGTTCGACCTCCGGGTCGTCGATCTTGTCCGTTCGCCCCAGTACGTGCGCGTGCAGGTGGACAATCGCCTCGCGGATCTGCTGGTCCGCCTCGGCGCTCGACCCGGGGATAACGTCCATCTCGATGTTGGGGAAGAGGCGTCGCTTGTCTTTGGGGGTCGTCAGGTCAACCGCGACGTGCTTGCACGCCATATCGTTGGCCATGATGCGCATGATCGCGCCCATCGCGCCGCTGGGTGAGTCGATGCGCTTGGTGATCTCTTTCGAGTCGATGCCGCCGTACAGGATCGCCGTCTGCCGTTCCAGTTGACCCCATCGCTTACCGAACACCGCTTCGAGTTTGCGCTCCAACTGCTCGGGGCTGAGGATGCGCACGAGCCCGAGGTCAGCCAGTTCCGCCCGGCGGCGCGGGTGCTTGACCACGGTTGCCAGGCCGTCAGCCCGGTAGAACGGCGACCTCACCCACGCCTTGAAAACGTCCTTGAGATTGAAGCCGTCCGCGGCGAACCGCGCGGCGATCACCTCGATGGCGTCGCGCTGCATGAGGTACGCGCGGCGCTTCGACGTGAAGACCGGGTCTTCGATGTCCATCGGCGGCAGCAGGACGTCTCGGCCGGTCATGATCGTCCAGACATGCTCGACCATCGCCACGGCGAACCGCGGGTCCTTGGCCGTCTGCTCGCCGAGCCAGGGCAGGACGCGCCAACGGTCCTCCGCCGGCAGGTCGACGCCTTCCCGACCTGGGCCGAACATGTCGTCGAACCAACCTTCCTTGCGCGGGCCGTAGTCGTTCGTGCGGTTCTGATAGTCCTGAAACAGGCCCGCCAGCGGGTCGACCGACTTGTGGCAGACGACGCAGTCCGGGGCCTGCATCGTCGGGTTGTCGTACTTGGCTGACACGGCCGCGGCGTCGCTGACCCGCGGCGCGAGCGCCATCACGTCGACGCCCAAAAAGTGCTGGTAGTACATCCGCGCACGCAGGCGGTTGCGGTTGGTCTCCGTCGTCGGGTACCGCTTGAGGTATTGGAACGTGCTGAGGATGCCGGCGTGTGGGAAGTAGCCGGTCGGCGTGACCTGGTGGTCGCGTCCGTTGCGGTGCTGTAACGCCTTGAGCCGAACGGGCACGTACTCGTACGGGTCGTCCACGTTCTTGAACTTGCCCTTGACCTCGTCGAACACGCCGTACCCGCGCGACGAGTAGGGCGACACCATGATGTAGTCGGCCGTGACCAGTTGGGTGAACGGCTGGCCGTTGCGGACGATGTGTTTGATGAGTTCCGTCGGCTCGCGCAGCAGCGCCTCGCGGTACTCGCGTGCCAGCTTGTAGCCGGCCTGCTTCCGCTCCTTTTCGTCCTTGATATGGCTGAGGTCGTACTTCTGATACCACAGGCGGGTCTTGCCGAAGTGGTTGTACGACAACGCTTCCTCGCCGTTACCGTCGTACCCACGCGTCAGGAAGATGTCGTTGAAACCCTCAGCCAGCCGGTCATAAAACGCCTCCTCGGTCATGATCCGGTCGAGGATTGGGTCGAGCGCGTCGAGACCGCCCTTGGCGACGGCGGCGCGTTCAGCCTCCGTGGGCAGCCGCGCCGCCAGCGAGAGCGTCACGCGGCGCAGCAAACGCTGCGGGTCGAGCATCACGACGCCGTCGAAGAACGCGGGCGGGTCGTAAGCGTCTACGTCCTTGGTCGGGGCGTGCCCGTCGCCCGTCACGCGATGTACGAACCCTTCGAGGATGCGGTACCGCGTCGACCCGGGTTTCAAAACGACCTCACCGCCGTGCGCGAGCTTGCCGCGCGCCTTCAGCAGGACGACCGACTCACCCTTCTTTAGTGCTGTCGCGACCTTGTGAAACGCCGCGAGGTTCGCGTGGACCGCCGACGACCGTTTGTCTGGCGTCAGTTTCGCCGGGTCTTGCAGGATCAGGCCGCTGTCGTTGGCGTCGCCGTTGGCGGTGTGACAGTTCAGGCAGGTACTCTCGACGACCTTGGCCCACAGCTCGTCGCGGAAATACCGCTCGATCGCGACCTGCCGCGGGCCGCGGTGGGCGTCGGCGTGTGCGGTCTGGTCCGGCGCGGGCTTTGTCGGCGCGCCGATCAGCGACGGCGTCAGAACGGCCACGGTCACAAGCACAAGCGCGGGATTGATCCGATTAGTGATCATCGTGTTGCAAGTTCGCCAGCGACGGGGTGGATTTCACGCTGCGTCAAGCCGATTGAGACTACGTCCGGCCACTCGGCGGGCTGGACATAAGGGTCCTCTGAACAACCTCTCCCTTTGGGAGAGGTCGGCGGCTTGGCCGCCGGGTGAGGGTTGGGCGCGGCCGTGCCCCAATTCAAAGTGGGTCGTTCACTGCGCAGAGTCCTCACCCCAACCCTCTCCCAAAGGGAGAGGGGGTTATTCAGAGCACCCATAAGTGTAGCTACGCCACGATCCTCGCCGTCGAGCGACTAGCAAATGGAATTCGACGCCCGGCCCAGCCCATCACCATGACCACCTATCATCCTGCCGCTATGGGACGATTGCGTGACGCCCGCGTTCGGTTTCGCTACGAGACGTTGCCAAAATGGCGGCGCGGGGCGGGGCAGCGATGCGGCCTGTACTGGCACCTGTTGACACGCCCGTCGTCCTGGCGGTGGTACGGCGATTGGCGGCGGTCGCTCCAGCCGGGCCACGCGCCGATCGACGACGCCTACCCGCTGATCACGTTCGGCGCCCGCAAGTGGCTGGACGACAACCTGACCGACGCGATGCGCGTCTTCGAGTACGGCTCGGGCGGATCAACGTTCTACTTCCTGCCGCGCGTGGCCGAGGTCGTTTCCGTCGAGCACGACGCGGGCTGGTTCGGCGTCATGCAGAAGAAGCTCGACGATCACGGGGCGACGACCTGTCAATACCTCCTACGTGAGCCGCGGGCGCGCGATGAAGACGACCCGCCTTACACCATCGACAGTTTCACGTCGTCGTTCCCCGCCTTCGGCCGAATGGATTACGGCGACTATGTCCGTGCGATCGACGCGTACGACGACGCGTCGTTCGACCTGGTCGTGGTCGACGGCCGGGCGCGGATCAGTTGCATCAAGCGGGCGATGCCCAAGGTTCAGCCGGGCGGTTATCTCATGCTCGACAACGCCGAACGCACGCAGTACCGGCCGGGCCGCGACCTGCTTTCGGATTGGTCATGCACCGACTTCCGCGGGCTCGGGCCAAACTGCCCGTTTGTCTGGATGACGTCGGTGTGGCAGAGGCCGGGATGAGTTGCAGCGTGACAGTGCCCCAACTTGGAGCAAGTCACCGTGAAGATCGACTTCCCCCTGATCATCGCCAGCACCCTGGTCATTGCGGCGTTGTTTGTTATCGCCGTCATTGCCAAAAACATCTGGGATTGGGCTGGTTGCTGTTGAGTCGCGCGTTACCTCGGCGGCGGGTCGTCGCCGAAGTAGGCTTCGTAGAGCAACGACACGGGGTGCGTGACGTGCAGTTCGACGCCGAGGCGGTCGGCCTCGCTCTGGATCTGCATCGCGCAGCCGACGTTGCCGGTGACGCACGTGCGGCAGCCGGTTGACTGGATGTGTTTGATCTTGCGTTCAGCCAGGTCGCGGGCCATCTCGGGCTGCGCAAGGTTGTACGTTCCGGCCGCGCCGCAGCACATGTCCGATTCGCGCAGCGGGACGAGTTCGAGCCCATCGATCGACTGCAAGAGGCGACGCGGCGCGTCGACGACTTTCTGCGCGTGGGCGAGGTGGCAGGCGTCGTGGTACGTGACCTTGCGCTCCATGCGGTGCTTTGGCCGGGGCAGGTCGAGTTCGACCAGCAGTTGCATGATGTCGCGCGAGCGTTCGCTCAGCCGTTCCGCCCGCGGGCCGTGGTCGGCGTCGTCGGCCAGCAGGTGGCCGTACTCCTTGAGCATCGCGCCGCAGCCGGCGATGTTGTTGACGATGTAGTCGGGTTCGCGGTGGGTCACGTCGAGAAAGGCGTCAACGTTCGACCGCGCGAAGCCGGCCGCGTCTTTGTGTCGGCCGCCGTGGTGGTGGATCGCGCCGCAGCACACCTGCGACCGCGGGACCACGACATCGCAGCCGGCCAACTGAAGCAGACGGACCGACTGCCGGTTGACGTGCTGGAACAGGACGCTGCCGACGCAACCGGTCAGCAGCGCGACAGTCGCGCGCGGCTTGCCGTCGACGCAGCCCTCTTTGTAGGCCGGGTAGTGCTCACGCAGGTTCTTGACGCGCATCGGCCCCTTGGGCGGGAGCATGTCGCGCATCTTGTTGATCTGTTCGGGCAGGGCGCGTCGCAGCAGCGGCGAGCGCACCACGGTCGGCCAAAGCCCGACCTTCTGGATCATCCGGGCCGGCCACATCGCCCACTTCAATCGCTTCGGGAACGGGAAGACGTGGTAGAAGACCCACTCGACGAACCGGTCGACCAGCGAACGCTTGCGTTTGCCGGCCAGTTGCTCGCGCGTCGCTTCGATCAGCTCGTGGTAAACGACGCCCGAAGGGCAGGCCGTTTCGCACGCGCGGCAGTCGAGGCAGAGGTCCAAGTGCTCGACGACCGATTCGGTCGGCTCGATCTTGCCGTCAGCCAACCCTTTCATGAGGTAGATCCGCCCGCGCGGCGAGTCGGCTTCCAAGCCGTTCTGCGTGTACGTCGGGCAGGCCGGCAGACACAGGCCGCAATGCACGCACGCCAGCGCGCGGTCGTACGTCGCGGGATCGAGGTCGACGATCGGCTTGTTCGCCCCCTCGCCATCCGACGGCGCACCGCGACCCGTGGTCAGGCCGAGGCCTGAGACGGATTTGCGAGCTGGTGCGGTGTCGGTCGTCATGTCTTGTGACGCGAGAGTTGGGCGCGATGTTGATGCCCGCGCTCAGTTGTTTGCATCGTTCTCTTTGGGGTGCGATCTGGTTGTAATAAATCGGCCCGGATTGAAAAGTCGTTTGGGGTCCATCGCTTTCTTGAGCCGCCACATCATCGGCCAATCCGGCTGAAGTGGGCCGAACGGCGCGATCTTAGGGGCTTCGGGGATGACCGGCGGTCGGGCGTGCCACGCGAACTGCCCGAAGTGCGCCCGACAGATGTGGTTCGCCAGATCGCCGAGTTTGCGCGCGCCGTGAGGGGATAGCTCGCCGCCCGTAAAGATGCAGCCGTGCGCGGGCATGGCTTCGATCGTCACGGGCGCGTTGCTTTCGCCCCAAGTCTGGATCTCGCCGCACGCCGCGCCCGTGAGGGCCGGCGGGACCATGAGTTTGACCAACGTCGTCGCGCCGCGCCGCCAAACGCGGCGTGCACTCAGCTCGTCCTGCGCCCGGTCGAACGTCCCGTCGGTCGAGCCGATGAGGTGGACGCCTTCGGTCTGATCGATCAACGTTTCCAAACTGCGCCGTTGCACGGCGCACGCGCTGGATCGGCCGAGGTAGATCAGGTGCGCCGTCCAGCGCTCCGGTTCGTTCGACATCGACAACGCGGCCGGCGCCGCATCGGTCAGCATCCATTGACTCAGTACGCGGTCGAATAGACCGGGGTCGTCCAGCTTCAGGTCGATCAGCGTGGCCTGTTCGGGGATCGCGTACGTGCGGATCGTGGCTTCGTGGACCAGCCCGAACTCGCCCAGGCTGCCGACCATGAATCGCGTCACGTCGTAGCCGGCCACGTTCTTGACCGTCCGCCCGCCGACGTGAATGTCGCGCCCCTGCCCGTCGATGTAGTGCAGCCCCAGCAGCAGGTCGCGCACCGAGCCGTACGCGACGCGCATCGGGCCGTACACGTTGTGCGTGACGACCTCGCCCAGTGTCAGGTCATCGTCCGCGTCGATGGGAAGGAACTGACGGGTCGTTTTCAGCGCGTCGCGCAACTCGCGCATCGTCGCGCCGGCGTGGGCACGCACGGTCATGTCGCGGTCGTAATGCTCGATGACACCGCCCGCCGTCGTGTTGAGGTCGGGGCGGTAAGCGAGTTGGATGTGCTCGTCAGGAGGCGGGAAGCCGAGCCCGGTGTGCGCGACGCCGTAATCTACGATCGGCGTTTTCGACGCGGCGCACTGAGTCACCAGTTCGGCCAAGCCGTCAGAGTTGGTGATCGTGTTCGTCGTGTTGTCGATCGTCGTGTCGGTCATCACTTCGAAAAGGTCGCGTCGTCGGTTTTCGTATCAGACCTGCGTCACCACCGCGCCGCCGGGTTGGTTGGTCACAGGCGTGAGCAACTCGACGTGCAGCTTGTCGCTGGGGATGAGCTTGGCATCGTTGATACGGCGTTTGGGGTCGAAGGCCCTCTTGATCCGGTCGAACGTGTCGAGCGTTTGCGGGTTGAACATCTTGTCCATCAGGTGGAGTTTTTCGACGCCGACGCCGTGCTCGCCGGTGATCGTGCCGCCGACTTCGATGCAGTATTCGAGCACTTCCTCGCTCAGGCGGAGGACGTTTTGGACCTGTTGCGGGTCGTCTTCGTCGAACAGCATGATCGGGTGGATGTTGCCATCGCCGGCGTGGAAGACGTTGGTGATGCGCAGGCCGAACTTGTCGCCGAGCTTGCCGACCTCAGCCATGACTTCGGGCAGTTTTGATCGCGGGACACACGCGTCCTGCGTGCAGTAGCTGTGGCTGATTCGGCCGACCGCGCCGAAGGCTTTCTTGCGCGCCTGCCAGAGTTCGGCCCGCTTCTTTGGGTCGGAGCAGCTCATGATGTCCTTGGCGTGGTTCGACTCGGCGATGGCGACAATCTCTTTCATCTGCTGGTCGAGCACCTGGTCGATGCCGTCGATTTCGAGCAGCAGCAACGCCTGCGCCGTCGTGGGAAAGCCGAAGTGGAAGGCGGCCTCGACGGCTTCGATCATCCCGCCGTCCATCATCTCCATGCTCGTCGGCAGGATGCCGGCCGCGATGACATCGGTCACCGTCTTGCACGCGTCGAATGTCGAGTCGTAGACGGCGTAGAACGTGCGGAAGTGCGCCGGCTGCGGCACGATGCGGCACCAGATGCGTGTGATCAGGGCGAACGTTCCCTCCGAGCCGCACAACAGCGCGGGCAGGTCGGGGCCGACGCCGTCGCAGACACCGCCGGCACGGGTGTGCATGATCGTTCCGTCGGGCAGGACGAACTCCAGGCCGAGGATGTGGTTCGTAGTCACGCCGTGCTTGAGCGTGTTGATGCCGCCGGCGTTGGTCGAGCAGTTGCCGCCGATGGTCGATGCCCGTTGGCTCGATGGGTCGGGCGAGTAGTGATAGCCCGAGCCGGCCAGCGCTTCGGTCAGGGCGAAGTTGCGCACGCCGGCCTGCACGACGGCGTACCGATTGGGCAGGTCGATCTTTTCGATCTGCGTCATTCGGCTGGTCGTCACCAGCACGCCGCCGTCGTACACGACCGCGCCGCCGGCCAGCCCCGTCCCGCTGCCGCGCGGGACGATCTGCAGGTCGTGTTTGACGAGCGTGCGGATGACCTGACTGACTTGCTCGGTTGTCGTCGGGAAGACCACGGCGGTCGGCTGACCCTTGGCGATCGGAAACCCGTCGCACTCATAAACGAGCAACTCGTCCGGGTCGGCCAGGATGTTGTCGGGGCCGACGACGGTGGCGAGTTCAGCGATCGCGGGGTGGGCGGAAGCCATCACCCTTATGTTAAGGGTTGAGCCGGTCTCTGCGATGTGGAACGGCACTGCTTAGCGCACGGTCTGGAAGTGACGTGACCGGTAGGTGCGGTTGTGGTAGTAGTCGTGGATGTGGTCGCCGTGGTGCGACTGGTGGTCGCTGGTCACGCGGTAGACGTTCTCGAAGATGGCTGACCGGTATCCGGCCTCGACCGTCCGCTGGGCGTCTTTGCGGGCGAGGTACCACGGGTAGGCGTCGGTCGGCGGGTTGGCTGACGCGGCTTGGCGGAGGGCGTAGCTGGGCAGGACGAGCGGCCGACGGATCGCGGCGTCGCGCTGCGGCCGACGCGAGGGCTCGATCGGGTCGTCGTCCGATCGGCGGTCGCCCGTGCTCGCACAGGCCGTCAAGGCGATGGACGCGAGCAACAGGGCGAGGCAGGCCGGGATGTGTCTCTTTTCCCTCACGCCTGATTTTATGCGAGCGTTGTGCCAACCCGCCTTCGAACGTCGCGGGTCGCTGGGAACGGGCCTGTAGGCCCGCTGGTGCGGGATTGGCCGTGTTTCGAGGCTGCTTGGGCAGATGCCGGGTTGTGCCGCATGTTGCCGCGGGGCAACACCGCGTGTTCGCGGATGGCAGCGACGAGGCCTTGACCTGCGGGGCCTGCCGTGCTTAAATCGTCGCTCAAGCAGGGCCGTGCGGCCCTGAAGTTCCCTGACCCGCAACGCCGCAGCCGCGGCCAAGCCGCTCGGAGCGCCCCCGGAAGGGGTCCATGCCGGACCGTGCCGATTGCGATCGGTCGTCCCGCGTCGGCCTCGGGAAAGGGGGTGTCACCACCATGGCCAACTACACCGGCCCGAAAGTCAAGCTCTCCCGTCGTGTCGGCGTGCCTATCGCCGACAACCCCAAGCACACGAGCAAGCGCCAGCTCAACCCGCCGGGTGTCCACGGCTTCCGCGGCCGTCGTCTGCGCGACTACGGCGTCCGCCTCAACGAGAAGCAGAAGCTGCGCTACCACTACAACGTGCTGGAGAAGCAGTTCCGCCGTTATGTCGAGAAGGCCAGTCGAACCAAGGGCAACACGGGTGACGTGTTGCTCCGTCTGCTTGAGCAGCGTTTGGACAACGTGATCCGTCGATTGGGCTGGGCGCGGACAATCTGGGCGGCGCGGCAGTTGGTCAGCCACGGCCACATTATGGTTAACGGCCGACGCGTCGACCGACCCAGCTTTCAGATCAGCGTGGGCGACAAGATCACGCTCAAGAAAGAGAAGACCAAGAACCTCGTTCGCGAGAGCATGGAGTCGTTGGCCGGCCACGAGGTCCCGGGTTGGATCACCTTCGACCCGTCCACGCTGACGGCCAACGTCGTCGCCGCGCCGACGCCGGACCAGGTCCCGTTCGACGTGAACATGAACCTGATCGTCGAGTTTTATCGTTAATGGCGGCCGCTTGCGGCTTGGCGCGTTCTGCTTGAAACTGACTTACCATGAACCCCCGCGCGACGGGGGTTTTTGCTTCACATTCGATCGCCTGATTACAGGAGCTATGCATGGGCCTGCTCGACAACAAACGTGGCCTGATCTTCGGCATCGCCAACGACCGCAGCTACGCGTGGTACATCGCGCAGTCGCTCATTGCACAAGGCGCCGAATGCCTGTTCACGCACTTGTACCTGCCCGACGACAAGGGCAAGATGGAACGCCGATGCCGCAAGGCGATCGAAGAGCTTGGCGTTGAGGACCCGTGGCTGGTCCCTTGCGACGCGTCAAAGGACGAAGACCTGGACGCGACGTTCGACAAGGCCAAGGCCGACTTCGGCAAGATCGATTTCGTGGTGCACTCGATTGCATTTGCTCACCGCGAGGCGTTGAAGATGGGCGAGTTCCACCGCACGACGCGCGACCAGTGGACGCAGGCGTTGGACGTCAGCGCGTACACGCTGGTGGCCATGGCCCAGCGGTCGGTCGACCTGATGCCGGACGGCGGGGCGTTGATCAACATGAGCTATTACGGCGGCGAGAAGGTGATCCCCGGTTACAACGTGATGGGCATCGCCAAGGCCGCGCTTGAGCATTCGACGCGTTATCTGGCATTCGAGCTGGGCGAGAACAACATCCGCGTCAACTCGATTTCGGGCGGCCCGCTGCGCACGCTCGCGGCCTCGGCCGTGGGCGGTATCAGCGAGATGTTCGAGCACCAGCAACGCAAGGCCGCGCTGCGTCGCAACATCACCGGTGAAGAGGTGGGCAACACCGCCGCGTACCTGCTGAGCGACCTGTCCTCCGGTGTGACGGGCGAGACGATCCACGTCGATGCCGGGTTCAGCATCGTCGGGTTGTGATGGTTCCACCGAGGCCTACGGATTCAATGCGTGGGCGTTCGCTGCGTTTTCCTGCTAGACTTTCCGCGACGGACGAATGGATTCGTCCGCGTTCCTTTCGTGGCGAGTTGCGCCATGCCGATTCGTTTTCGTTGCGACAAATGCCAGACGCGGATCAAGGTGCCCGACGGTTCCGAGGGTGCCAACGTCCGCTGTCCCAGTTGTAACGAGCGCCAACGCGTGCCCACCGAGCCCGCCCAGTCTGTCGCGGCCCGGGCAGAATCGCCGGCTCCGGCGGAAGAGCCCGTGCAGGAAGACCCGGCCGCCGCGCTCGCGGCGATGAACGTCGGCGACGAGCAAGCGGAAGACGAATCCCAAGTCGAAGAAGAGCAACACGGCACGCCGCCCGAGCCGGCAGCGTCTGACGAGTCTGTCGACACGGAGGAAGTCGATGAAGAATCGTCGGACGTCGACGAGCAGGAAGACGTTGACGATGAAATCGAAGAAGAGGCCGACGAGCCTGACGAAGAGTCGGCTGACCCGGATGAGGCCGAAGAAGAGTCGCCGCACGACGAGGTGATCGAGGAAGAGCCGTCGCCACATCCACGCCCGCGACCGACGCCGATGCCCGCGGGCGGTCGATCGAGGTCGGGCACATCGGCCGGCTCGACATCCGGGCTGGCAGGTCGAACCGGCGCGGCAGGGCGGTCGTCTTCCGCCGGCTCGCCGCGTGTCATCCCGCTTTCGAGTCGGCCGGGGCAACACCGCGCGACGGCCCGTCCCATTCCGGCCGGTGAGTCTTCGACGTCCGGCCTGCCGGCCACGTCGCAGTCGGCCGTCGCGCCGACTCAGACAAGGACTCGGCCAACGCCGGCCTTGGCGGCGAGCATCACGGTGCTCGGCATCCTCACATGGGTGCTGCGGATCTGGGCGGTGCTGTTGATCGGCGTCGTCACCAACGTCATGTTGGAA
>JANQSF010000148.1 GCA_028284155.1 Phycisphaeraceae bacterium | reverse complement strand
CCCACACGGCCGTGGCACAAATCCGACACGCCAAAGTATCCCACTACGCGCGGTCGGCCCCGGAGTCCGGGCAACTCGTCGGGCAGCAGCTCCCAGAGCCGGGCGTGGTCGAGGGCGTCCTCCTCGATGCCGGAAAACGGCCCGTGAAGCCGCTTCAGCGGCCAATCCATGTCGATCGGGATGGCGATGCGGACGGGTTTGGGCATGGCCGGGAGGACGATCGTGTGAAAATGGGGTATCTGTGCACTTGTAGATCGTCGCATGATATGCGTAACTTGAGCTTCACATATTCGCTCCCCTTGGTTAGCAAACGCTAATGTTCATTGGCAGTGAGGTGTGAATCCCCAAGGTCAACCGGGCCGTGAGCGACCGACGTGGCTCGCGGCAGGCGAGATGTGAATCGGAACTCTTGAATTGGAGAGACGGACATGAAGTCGACCCCTCGTATGTTGATCGTCACGGCCATCGCGGCCTTGCTGCTGGTCGCTTCCGGCCGGGCGTCGGCCATCACATTCGATGGCACGGCGAGTTTTCAGCCGAACTCCGCCTTCAACGGCGCGATGTTCGATGCCAGTGGCTCCGACAAGTTGGTCGTCGTGGCCACCGGCGAGCACAACTTCCCAAATAACGCCGGTGGCGACATCAACAGCATCACGTATGACGGCGTGTTGTTGACGCAGGCGGTGAATCGCCAACCCATCGGGCCGAACCCGTCCAACGACGCCACCGCGGCGGACATCTGGTACTTGGACAATCCCGGCGCTGCCCACGTTTCGGGCACACTCGGCGCGAGCGTCAACGGTAACGGCAACAACTATGTCTTCACCGTGTTAGGTCTGTCGGGCACGGCGCCCGGCGTCAGCGCGACCGCCGTCTCCGCTCCCAACCTCAAGTCGGTGGACCTCTTGGCAACAGTTAACAACTCGTTTGTCGTGGCCTCGCACGGCATGGGTGGTAATGGCAACACGGCCAACGTGAACGTCGTGGACGCCGTGGCCCCGGCGACAGAAATCGCCGCGCTCGAAGCGGGCAACAACTGGGCCGGCCACGTCGTCAGCATCACGAACAACGTGGCGGCCGGCAACGCAACCTACGCGTTCACCGGTGGCAGCACGGACGGCACGGTCACCATCGCCGCGGCGTTCGCGCCGTTTGATCCCGGCGCTCCGCCGCCGGCGACCTTAACCCTCGGCGACCGTGTGCTGGTTTCGGAAAACAACGCGAACTTCGACATCTCTGTCTTCCCCGGCCAGGCGAGTTACAACGACCGCGGGCAGGGCGGTGTTGAGCCCGGCGCGCCTTCTTTCCTAAACATCCTGGGTGACGGCACGGTGTTGGACTACAACTTCGTGGGCAACGCCGGCACGGGCAGCGCGCTGACCACCTACGCCATGGGCGCGGAAGGCCGAATCCCGACCCCCACCGCCCCGGCCGCGAATGTTCATGGCAGTGGTGAAAACTGGGCCAATGTGTGGACCACGTCCGACCCGATGACGTCGGGCAACGAGTTCACGACGACGAAAGACCACAACCCCACCGGCGTCGCCGGAGCCGCCAACACCTTCGCCCGCGCGGCCGAGGTCGACGGCACGATCGACATCTCCGGCCTCGAGTCCGGCGTGATCTATTTCCCGCACGGCACGTTCGTGAACCAGTGGACGCTTTCGGTGGTCATGACTGGCCCGGGTCAGCCGGACCTGATGGCCTTCGACAGCCAGGACACCAACGGCATCAACCGAAACTTCGGCTGGATCACGGACTTCGTCTTCGAGAATCCCGGCGGTCTTTACACGGAGATCTCGTACAACTACACGCACCAGGACCGCGACGGCTCGCGTTCCCGTTTCATGGGCGTGATCCTGGACGGCACGCCGTTGGCCGCCGTCCCCGAGCCCGCCACCGCGACGCTCGCGCTGCTCGGCATCGCCGGTTTGGCGATGCGTCGGCGACGATCGGCCGCATGATCAAGCCCGAGACCTCTCGGCTGAAGCCGCGCACGGAAATGAGATCGCTTCCACACACACGAATTCGGAGAGACGGACATGAAACGGAACGCACACACGACGGTCGTGTTGGCTGCTGCTTTGATGTTGCTGGCGTCTGGCACGGCCAGCGCGACCACCATTACGGGCACGACGAGTAACCTCGGCGGTCACGACACGTGGAATTTCGCGGGCAACTGGGACATGGGCGTGCCCAGCGGTTCGGCCAACGCGGTCGTCGCGGCAGGTGTGTTGGCCGAGGCGTGGAACGACTCGACGCCGACCTATTCCGGCGGTCTGACCCTGATGCCGAACTCGACATTACAAACCGGGTGGACGACCCTGCGCAGCAACAGCATCAACGCCTTGGGCAGTTCGACCGTCACGATGCACGACGGCACGCAGATTCGATTGCGCATGCCCGAGAACCTCAACATCGCGAACAACTTCGAGTTGTCCGGCGACGCGAGCATCCACCTGAGCCCGTCGACGTCGGCGCACCACCGGACGCGCGAGTTTGATAGTGCGTTCAGCGGTCCCGGCGCATTGACCCTCATCGGCAACAACAACAACACCGGTATCCTCGACGCGGCGAATACATTCGACGGCTTCACCGCCGACGCCGACGACAGTTGGCGTGTCGACGCCGAGGTCGACGGCGCACTGGGAATGGGCGACGTGACGATTAACGGCCGCAGTAATGGCGATCCCGCCCGCGGCGCGACGTTGCGCATCAATGCTAGTAACACCATCGCCGACTCGGCTGCGCTGCACCTGAACGGCGGACGCGACCATCGCCTGGCGTCCAAGCTCATCCTGAACCAGACGGAGGTCGTCTCTGCGTTCTTTGTTGACGGTGTCGATCAAGGGGCCGGGACGTTCAACGCGGCGCTCGGGTTGACCACAGCGAACGGCGACCCGTTGATCTCAGGCCCGGGCGACCTGATCGTGACCGGCGGCGGCCCGGCTCCGCCCATGCCCGTGACCATCCTCAGCACCGACTTCGCCGGTCGAACGGTCGCCGGCGCGACGGCGAGCAGCATCCCATGGCTCACCAACGGCGTGGCCGACCCGGGCGATCTGACGGCCGTCGACATCAACAACGCGGCACCCGGAACGTTCCAACTGTTTGACACCCCGAACTCTCAAGGACATTTCGCCCCCGACCTGAATGTGGCGAACGAAGGGCCTTGGGAGGTCGATATCCCGATCGCCCTGGAAGGCGGGCCGGTGGAGATTCAGCAAGTCGTTCTAGACTGGCAACACTTTAACAACGGCGGCGCGTTTCAGTCGGCTGGCATCAATCGGCCACTGGACTGGACGGTGGAACTCATCGGGCAGGTGGCAGGTTTGGTCGACAGCGAAACGGTGAATACAGGCAGCGGTGGCTTCGGCGAGACGACGTTGGACTTCGGTTCCGTCTTTCTGACCGCTGACCAGGACTGGATCATGAGAATCCGGGCCGTGTCGACCACCACCACAGGCAACAACACCGGCCTCGACGGCATTAATGTCATCGGGATCGTATCCGAAGCGGCCGTGCCCGAACCGGCGACCGCCACGCTCGCACTGCTCGGCATCGCCGGTTTGGCGATGCGTCGGCGACGACGAGCGGCGGCGTGATCACCGCGACAACTTGTTGTCATCATCAACTGCAACCCCTGCTTCGGCAGGGGTTGTTTTTGCAATCGGGGTGGCTGGGCAGCTTCAAGCCGAGCCTGCTCGTAGAATGTGCGATCTGGAGATGCCTTTTATGCGTCCTGGACCCAAATATGTGGTACGATTCCTGAGGGGAAAGAATGTGAATGCCGGAGTGAGATGTAGAAGTTCTCGGACCTTGCAACACCCAGAAGCGGAGAATTGACGATGCAATTGAGTGCGCGGATTTCAATCGTTGTCGCGTGCGCGGCGGTAATGTCCATGTTCACGAGTACACTCGACGCGGCGCTGATCGGCCACTGGCGGCTGGACGAGGGCACTGGCACGTCGGCCGCGGATGCGTCTTCGCTTGGCAATACCGCCAACAAGGTCGGTGGCGGGGGGAGTTGGGTCACCTCCGGTGCCCCGGCTGGCAACGCCTACGACTTCCCGGGTGGCGGCGGCAATTACTTCGTGGCGAACGTTGGCGCCGCTCTGCCCATCGGCGCCGCCGAACGCACGATGATTGCCTGGATCAACCCCGATCAGGCCAGCCAGGACCGTAAGTTCGTCGGTTACGGCACGTCGGGCGCGGGTAACGCGTTTAACTTCACCGTTGAAGGCAGCGGTATCCGTTTCCGGCACGGCGGCGGCAACGTGACGTACGGCGGCGGCGATGTCACGCCGAACGACTGGTACCACATCGCGATGCGCGTGAATTCCGGCGCGTCGCTGACGGGCGACGTCGATGTGTTCATCAACGGCGTGCAGGCGGCCGTTACCGGCACGGCCAGCGGCGGCACGGGCATCACCTTGGACACCGCGCTCGGGGCAGGCGAATTCCGGATCGGCAGCAACTTCCAGAACAACAGCTTCGACGGCTCCGTCGACGACGTGCAGTTGTACGACACGGCGTTGAGCGACGGCGACATCGTCGCGCTGTTCAACAACCCCGGCTTCTCGCTGAACGACCTGTCGGGGAATGTGCCGGTGACCATCCTGAGTACGGATTTCACCGGCCGAACGGTCGCCGGTGCGACGGCGAGTACGATTGCGTGGGTCGTCAACGGCGTGGCCGACCCCGGCGACCTGACGGCGGTGCCTGTCGGTGGCGGCACGTTCGGCGGGTTGTTTGATTCGGCAAACGCGCAGGGTCACTTCGCACCAGACCGCAACACGGGCAATGAAGGCCCTTGGAGTGTGGACATCCCGGTCTTGGTGGAGGGTTCAGACGTCATTGTCCAAGACGTCGTGCTCGATTGGCAGCACTTCAACAACAGCGGTGTCTTCCAAGGCCCAAGCCGGTCGGTCGACTGGACGGCGGCACTTATCGGATCGCTGTCGGGACAGGTCGCGACGATCACGAATCTGAACGTCAGCGGCACGTCAGGGATCGAGACGTTGACTTTCGCCGCCCCGGTGACCCTGAGCGGCAGTGAGACTTGGACGCTTCAGATCCTGGCAGAAGGCTCGAACGGCACGGGCAACAACACCGGCCTGGATGGGATCAATGTGATCGGTTTCGTGACCGAGGCGGCCGTCCCCGAACCGGCGACGGCGACGCTCGCGCTGATCGGCATTGCGGGCTTGGCGATGCGTCGGCGACGACGCGCGGCGTGACCCGCGGGCGTCGGCATCGACTCAATCTGGATTCACACACGACTCCGGCCACCGCCGGAGTTGTTTTTTGTGGCGGCTTCTAGGCCGTGCGAGGTCGGGGCTGGACGTGATTTTTTCGGTATTTGGCCATTTTTATGCGTCATTGGGTCGGCCCAAACCACAATAATTAGACCTGCGTGGGAGACGGTGTTGGCTGAGCCCCGACCTGAAATGGACCCGCGGATGACCTGTCGAATTCCGATTGTTGTCAGCGCGTATTGCCTTTGTGCGGCCGTGCTGCTCGCGACGCCCCCGACCGCCCGCGCCGAGTCGGCGCTCGACCGGCGTGAGGACTTCACGGTCGCCGACCACAAGGCGTTTGTCATGATGCCGCCCAAGTCGGCGCGCGTCGATGGGCCGACGCCGTGGGTCTGGTATGCGCCGACGTTGGGGCGCGGTCTGCCCGGTGGGGCGGAGCGGTGGATGTTCGACCGGCTGCACGCGGCGGGTGTCGCCATCGCCGGCATCGACGTGGGCGAGTCATACGGCAGCCCGAAGGGGCGGGCGGTTTACCAGTCGTTGTACGAGCACCTGACGACCCAACGCGGCTTCGGTCGCAAGCCCGTGTTGCTGGCGCGCAGCCGCGGCGGGCTGATGCTCTACAACTGGGCCGTCGAACACCCCGAGTCGGTCGGCGGCGTCGCGGGCATCTACCCCGTGTGCAACGTCACGAGTTACCCAGGCGTCGCGCGGGCTGCGCCGGCGTTTGGCCTGTCGCCGGACGGCTTGCAAGCCAAGCTCAAAGAACACAACCCTGTCGATCGACTCGCGCCGCTGGCCAAAGCGAAGGTGCCGATCCATCACATCCACGGCGACAGCGACAAAGTCGTCCCGCTGGAGGCGAACTCGGGTTTGCTCGCGGCCCGCTACAAGGCGTTGGGCGGGCCGGTGTCCGTCGAGGTCGTCAAGGGCCAGGGTCACAACATGTGGTCCGGCTGGTTCGAGTCGAAGAAACTGACCGACTTCATGATTAGCAAGGCGATCGGCAGCACGCCGATCGCCGCGCAGACGACGGGCAAGCAGAAGCCCGTCAAGGTCTACATCCTTTCCGGTCAATCAAACATGGTCGGCATCGGCCAGGTCACGGGCGGCGGGTCGCGGTGGGGCGACCAGTTCATCGACCCCGTGCTTTCGGTCTATCCCGTCAGCTCGTTCCCCAAATTCGACTACGACAAGGCCAAGCCGATCAAGACCCTGAAGCTTGAGAAGTTCGGGGGCGTGCACCCGACGCCCTACCCCGGCGGCGGCAAGCAGATCGTGCGCGGTCACATCCGGGTCAAGAAAACCGGCGTGTACGAGTTCCGCCCCGGCTACGGCGGCTCGACGTACAACAGCATGCGGGTCGATGGCAAGGAGGTCTATCGCAGAGAGGTCGGCAAGGACGCGGTGCACAAGCACATCAAGCTGACGGCCGGCAAGAAGGTGCCGTTTCGGCTCGAGTATTTCAACGACCAGGCCAACGGGCTGGGTTGGATCGCGCGGATCGACATCCCCGGTACGCTGGCGACCGTCGTGAAGCAGGACGGCAAGTTCCCCTATCTGGTTGATAGGCAGGGCAACTGGGTGTCGCGCGACGACGTGTGGTACAAGGGCGTTGTGACCGCCGGCGCGAACAAGTGGCTGAGCGTCGGCTGCGGCGCGGGCGCCAACAGCATCGGCCCGGAACTCGGTTTCGGGCACATGGTCGGCAACTTACATGATGAGCCGGTGCTGATCCTCAAGGCGTCGCAGGGCAACCGCAGTCTGGCGTGGGACTACCTGCCGCCGGGCAGCGAGCGTTACGAGGTCGACGGCAAGGTTTACGCGGGCTACAAAGACCGCGCGCCGTCGTGGGACAAGGGCGGTGAGCCGAAGTTCGTCAACTGGTATGCGGGCAAGCAGTACGACGACTGCTGCAACGCGGCTAGGCAAGTGTTGGCTGACTTCGACAAGTCGTTCCCGCACTGGAAGGGGCGCGGCTACGAGATCGCCGGCTTCGCCTGGTGGCAAGGCCACAAGGACCAGGGCAACGCCGTGCACGCGGCGCGTTACGAGCAGAACCTCGTCCACCTGATCAACACGCTGCGCAAGCAGTTCAACGCCCCCGACGCGCCGTTCGTCGTCGCGACGATCGGGTTCGGCGGCTGGGAGATGTCGGGCCACGCGCTGACCGTCGCCAAGGCGCAGCTCGCCGTAGACGGCGACGCGGGCAAGTACCCCAAGTTCAAGGGCAATGTGAAAACGGTGGAGACGCGCGGCTTCTGGAAAGCGGCCGAGGTCTCGCCGCGCAACCAAGGCTTCCACTACAACCAGAACGCCGAGACATACATGCTCGTCGGCGAGGCGATGGGTAAGGCGATGGTTGAGTTACAGAAAGCGACTGACAAGCAATAACAAGCTGAGCCATCAAGATTCGAATCGCAAAGCCGCATTGAGTCTGATTCCATGATGCAAGCCCGTTTTGACAGGTTGGCTGAGGCAAGAAGAGGGCAATGCACTCGCCGTGCGGGCCTCTTCACCCCCGGGGGTCGCCAGAGTGGCTCAAACTTGGCGCCAGTGAACAACTGTGTTTCGCCCGCGATGACCCGTCCCGCGCCGCACACATCAATCGCGCGGCCGATTGGGGCCTTCCGCGGCCAGCCCCAAACCCCCGGCTGCCCCCGGAGGGCGCGGTGCGCGATGGACACAGCGGGTTGTAAAATGCCCTTTCGCAACTGGTGCCACACTTTGGCTTTGCAAAGTGTGCGGCGTTACGCACGTGCTCCGGTGACCGATTCACACTTTGCCGAGCCAAAGTGTGGCACCCGAAACGGTCAAGCGCAAGCTAAAGATACTCATCCTTCGCCCGCCTTCCGCGGGGGAGCCGGGGAGTTTGAGGGGCTGGCGGCGAAGCCCCTCAACTCATGTGGTCTTCACGGCGCAGCCATTCCGTTGAAGCGCAGCGCCAAGCCGCTGCGGCGCCCCGGGGGTGAGCAGGCCCGTCCGGCAGGACACCGCCTCGCCGATCTCCGTACTTTCATGACTAGGACACACGATGATGGTTGATCGTTTGACAAAGTTACCTGTTGTAGCGTTGTTGCTCACGGTGCTGCTCAGCGCGTCGGCTCAACCCGCCGCCGCCGCGCTCAAGACGCACCGCATCTTTTCGAGCAACATGGTCTTGCAGCGCGACAAGCCGATCACCGTGTGGGGCTGGGCGGACGCCGGGGAAAAGGTCGTTGTTCGCTTCGGCGATGAAAAGTCGCAAGCGACGGCCGACGCCAAACGCGGCGCGTGGCGGGTGACGTTACCGGCCCGCCCGGCGAACGCCGAAGGCCAAACGCTGACGGTGTCGGCCGGCGACGAGGCGATCGAGCTGAACAACATCGTCGTCGGCGATGTCTGGGTCATGAACGGCCAGAGCAACATGGCCTGGGGCCTGGGCGGCACGGAGCAGAGCGACCTGGAAAGTGCGCAGGCGCACCTGCCGCTGCTGCGTCACATCAGGATTTCGCCGAACGAGTCGTACACGATGCAGACCGACCTGCCGGACGACCGGGTCGAGGGCTGGAACGTCTGCACGCCGGAGGTCGCGAACCGGATGTCAGCGATCGGCTACGTGTTCGCGTCGCGTGTGCAGCGGGTGTTGCAGGTCCCGATCGGTGTGATCGACAACGCGCGCGGCGGCGCGTCGATTGAGAGCCTCGTCCCGCGTCACAAGTTCGACGACAACCCACTGGCGGCGAAGTACGCGGCATACGTCGAGCAGCGGCGGAAGGAGTTCGATTGGGACGAGGCGGTGCAAAAGCTGGTGACGCGTTGGGAGAAGCAGGTGGCCGACGCGCGCAAAAAGGGCGTGGCGGATGACAAGCTGCCCGCCAAGCCGACGCGCGCCGACCTGCGTTCGTGGAGCATCCCCGGTAGGAGCCCGAGCGACGCCGGCGCCTGTTACAACGGCATGTTCGGCGCGTTCAAGGGGCTGAGTATCAAGGGCGTGCTGTTCCACCAGGGCTACAACAACGCCATCGCTTCGAACTGTCGGCCGAAGCGCTACCGCGTGCTGACGAAGCTGATGGTCGAAGGCTGGCGGGAGGACTTCAACGACGCGACGCTGCCCGTCGGCATCATCGGTTTCTGTGCGGGCAGCATCCCGCAGACGGACGACAACTTCGAGCAGTGGACGAACTCGACCGGCGCGTACATCCGCGAGGCGCAACGGCTGGGTTTGAGCGATGTCAAGGACACGACGAACACCGCGTTCCTGCCCGGATACGACGTGCAGATCCCCGGGCTGCACCCGCGCAAGAAGCGGGCACACGGCGAGCGTGCGGCGCGCTGGGCGCTGAATCGTGTTTACGGCATGAGCATCAATTGGGACAGTGCATCGCTCGTGTCCGCTGAGCCGAACGGCGACCACATCGTGCTGACCTTCGACAAGAAGGTCATGCCGGACGATATGTCGACGGTGTTGAAGGGCTTTGCGATCGCGGACGCGTCGGGCAAGTTTTACAGGGCGTACGCGGTCTACCCGTTGACGAAGGACGCCGGCGTCTGGAACGTCGCTCAGAAGAACTTCGACGCGACGAAGGTAATCGTGTGGAGCCCACTAGTTGAGAAACCGGTGGCGGTGCGCTACGCGTGGGCAACCAGCCCGGCGGGCAACCTGAAGGTCAACGGCAAGCAGTGGCTGCCGTTGCATAGCTTCCGCACCGACGACTGGGATTGGCCTGAGAGCGATGACCCGGCTGTCAGCGCGGTGGGGCGGGGCGAGAGCCGGGCGATGAGCAAAGAAGCCGGCGAACGGCTTGTGTATCGCAAGGCGGAAGAGGCGAAGCAGGCGGGCAAGATCCTTGAACGGCTCAAGGCGTTGCAGGCCGTGAACAAGGCGAAACAGTAAACGGTAAGGCTGAACACAGCACTCAACGAGTCATACACTCAAGAAAGGTATTTCAGGATGACGACGAATCGACAGATGGTTAACTGGAAACTGGTCGCGCTCGCGGCGCTGATGATGACTTGTCCCGCGTTCGCCGCGGACACGCTGCCCGACCCCGACGGCAAGCCGGCTGACATGAGCAAGCCCGTGCAGGTCTACATCCTGCTGGGGCAGTCAAACATGCTTGAGTTCGGCCGCGTGGCCGGCGATAAGGACGGCACGCTTGAGTACGCGATCAAGAACCGCAAGCTTTACCCCTACCTCGTCGATGACGCGGGCAACTGGACGGTGCGTAAAGACGTCCGCAACGTGGCCGTCATGGGCAGCGGCGGGCCGGGCAAGACCCGGCTGCGCAAGAACGACTGGCTCCAGGTGGCCGGCGGTCGGATCGGTGTCGAGATCGGCATCGGTCATCACATGGGCCATTTCCATGACGAGCCGGTGCTGATCCTCAAGAGCGCGATCGGCAACCGGTCGCTCGGTTGGGACCTATTGCCGCCGGGTTCGCCTTCATACGAGTTCACGGATCCGAAGGACGGCAAGACTTATGTTTACGCCGGCTACGGTCAGACGCCGCTGCGTTGGGAGAAGGGCACGGACCCGAAGCCGATCGGTTGGACAGCCGGAGTTCAGTACGCGGGCGACATCGCGCGGGCCAAAGACGTGCTCAAGGACTTGGGCAAGTACTACCCCGGGGCGACGAATTACGAGGTGGCCGGCTTCTTCTGGTGGCAGGGCGACAAGGACCGCTACAACGCAGGTCACGCGAAGATGTATGAAAAGAATCTGGTCAACTTGATTAAGTCCCTGCGCAAGGACTTCAACGCGCCCAAGGCCAAGTTCGTTATCGCGACGCTCGGCCAAACCGATAAGGACAACGCCAAGGGCAACGAGAAGGACATCATCGCGGCCAAGTTTGCCGTCAGCAATGCGAGCAAGTACCCGCAGTTCAAGGGCGATGTCGCGACCGTTTACACCCACCCGCTTTCCAAGGGCGGCGCGTCCAACGGCCACTACAGCGGCAACGCCGAGACGTACATGAACGTGGGCGAGGCGATGGGCAAGGCGATGGTCGAGTTGCTCAAAAAGTAGCGAGTGCGTCGATCACCGCATGAACCGGGATCGTCCGAAGCAACTGATTAGGCACGATTGACTGACATTTTCCGGGCCTTCCGAAAGGCCCGGCTTGATAGAGCCACAGGGTGTCACTGATACGTCATGCGTTTAACCGCTTACATCACGTTGATCACCTTGTCCGCATCGGCCGTCGATGCGGCGGACGGCTTCGCGATCCCGCGCGACGCGGTTGCCGTGCTGGACCAATACTGCGTGTCGTGTCACGGACCGAAGAAGCAGAAGGGCGATGTCCGTCTGGACACGCTCGCGTCGCTCGAGGCGGACGCCCGCAACGACCTGCTGAACAAGGTGCAGGAGGCGTTGCACTTCGAAGAGATGCCGCCCGATGAGGCGAAGCAGCCCTCGCCCGCGCAGAGCAAGACGTTGCTTGAGTGGGTTGGCCGACACCTCAAGAATACCGACGCCTCGAAGCTGGCGGACAAACTCCGCCGACCCGAGTTCGGCAACTACGTCGATCACGACAAGCTGTTCTCGGGCGAGTATGCGCACCTCGAGCCGTTCACCTACGACCGGCGGTGGCTGATCAGCGAATTCATCTTCGACGCGAAGATGCAGCGGATCCTGGACGGCAGGACAACGGACAACTGGCGCGGCAAGCGCGTCAACCTCTTCGGCGGTCACCAGGTCAGGGGCCTGAGTTTGGCCAACCCGTTCCTGCTGCCTGAGAAGTCCGGCGTGCGGTACTACGCGAACACCGACCTGACCGGCGGGCACCTGTCGACGATGCTCAGCAACGCGCAGAAGACCGCAATCTACATCACGGAGACCCTGGTCAAGGACCATCGCAAGAAGACCTACCTGCCCGTGACCCGAGAGGTCCTCTCGCTTGAAGACCGGCACGAGGCGACCCTGGTCGCGCGTCGCGCGTTCCTTGAGAAGTACATCGCCAGGGTCTGCGAAGACCTCTATGGCGAGAAGAACGAAGCACTGCTGCCCCAGTTCGTGCCGGTCAAGCTCAAAGAGGAAAAGCAATTCAGCGCTGAAGACCGCAAGAAAGACAAGCGGCTGCCGGTGCCTGTGGCGCAAAACACCATCAAGAAGTCCGGCGGATGGGACGCCTTCGAACAGGTCGTGCTCGACCCGGCGAACAAGGACAAGTCAGATCGGGAAGTCATCGACCTCTGCGAGCGCATCTGGTTCTACTACGGCGATTACGAACGCGACATCCAAGGCCGGGTGGCGATCCTGCGTGACTACATTGCGGATTTCCGTGAACGCATCGCGCAAGACAAACGAGCCAGGCGAACGGAATACAAGCCGTTGGACGAAGCGGAGATGGCGATCATCAACGACGCCATCCGCGAGCACCGCGCCAAGGGCGATCGGTACAACCAGGTGCTCGAGAAGTGCCTGACCGACTGGGAGCAGCGGTTCAAGCAGGAGCGCATCGATGCGGGCCCGCCGTCGGATGAGCTGTACGCCCGGATGATCGACGAGTTGTTTGTGCAGGTTCTTGAGCGGTTGCCCGGCACCAATGAGGCTGGCGAGTATCTCGCGTTGGTGAAGGGCTACACCGATAAGTTGGGTCGGCGCAAGGCGGTTCAAAAACTGATCCAGACGCTGCTGCTGACAAGCGAGTTCGCGTACCGCAGTGAGTTCGGCCAAGGCGAGCCGGACGAGCACGGCCGACGCATGCTCTCGCCGCGCGATGCGGCCTACGCCATCGCTTACGCCCTGACCGACCAGAGCCCGGACGAGCGGTTGATCGAGGCGGCCAAGGCCGGCCGACTCAACACCCGCGAGGACTACAAGCGCGAAGTCACACGCATCCTCAAGCAGCGAGACGTCTACTACCGGGTCGACAAGAACCTGGCTGACCGCTGGCGGCAGGGCAACGTCACCAACATGCCGGTCCGTGAACTCCGCTTCTTCCGCGAGTTCTTCGGCTACCCCAAGGCCCTGAAGATCTTTAAGGATGAGAAGCGTTTCGGCGGCGACCGATTGGGCAGCGCGACCAGCCGACTGCTCGAGGAAGCCGACCGCATGGTCGCGCACATCCTCGAAGAAGACCGGGACGTCTTCGAGACGCTGCTGACCACCGAGCGGTTCATCGTCTACCACGACGGCGACACCGAGCGGATGCGGGGCCGATCCGACGAAATCAAACGCATCTACGAATACTTCAAGGACAAAGACTGGCAGAACTTCACGATGGAGGATCTGACCAAGACGCACGCTGACTTCCTCAGAACCGTCAACATGCGCACCGTCGATCCGGACAAGCCCCAGGCCAGGACGCGGCAGGGCAACATGCTCCAGCTCTTCAAGAAGTCGATGCGCTCGATCGTCAATCGCATGGATGACGGCCAAAAGCATCCCGCACCGTTCGACCTCTACCGCGGCTACGGCAACGACTTCCTGCCCGGCTACAACGTCGGCAAGTTCTGGAATCACGACCTGGACAACTGGCACTACGAGCCGGTTCAGCCCGCAAAGGTGCCCAACCGCAAGGGCATGCTCACGCACCCGGCCTGGCTGATCGCGCACGCGTTCAACACCGAGACCGACCCGGTCCACCGCGGCAAGTGGGTGCGGGAGAAACTCCTGGCTGGCACCATCCCCGACGTGCCGATCACCGTCGACGCGCAGATCCCCGAAGACCACAACAAGACCCTGCGCCAACGCTTGGCCAGCGCGACCGAGAACGACTATTGCTGGCGCTGCCACAAGGCCATGAACCCGCTGGGCAACGCGTTTGAGATGTACGACGACTTCGGTCGATACCGCACCAAAGAAGCGCTTGAATACCAGAACAAGCTGATCAAGCAAGGCCCCGAACAGAAGGGCGACCACCTCGTCGACTCGCGCGATACTTACGAGACGCTGCCGGTCGACTCGACGGGCTACCTCGAAGGCACGGGCGACCGTTCGCTGGACGGTCGGATCACCGGCGCGATCGACCTGGCCCAGCGTCTGGGGCAATCGCGGCGCGTGCGACAGTCGATCATTCGACACGCCTTCCGCTACTTCATGGGGCGAAACGAAACGCTCAACGATTCCAGAACACTTATCGACGCCGAGCGGGCTTACGTCGATAGCGGCGGCAGTTTCGATGCGGTGATCGTTTCCCTGCTGACTTCCGACTCCTTCATCTATCGCAAAGCAATCGAGGACTAGGCCATGGCCATGAACCGACGACAGTTTCTGCAGACCACGGCCACCGGGGCCGGCGCCTTGGTGATGCCGCACTCGATCGACTCGGCCATGGCCGCGGCGAGCGAGATGGGGCCGCGCCGATTCGTCTTCATCCGCAAGTCAAGCGGCATCCGCCCGCTCGAGACCGCGTTGGTCAACTTCTCGGACCAGCACAAGGCGATGGATCAGAAGAAGCAGGCGTTCGAGGTCGCGCTGGATAAGCACGAACTGCCCAACTGGCTGCGCGGGCTGGATGAGTACAAGGAACACATGACCATCCTGCAGGGGCTATCTGCCAAGATGAGCGAGAACGTGCACTGGTCGTTCTCGTCGGTCATGGGTTGCTTCAAGTCGCAGCGGAACACGCTCAGCGCGATCAAGCGCGCGACAATCGACTTCGAGTTGGCCAAGCTCTTCCCCTCGCCGTTCGGCCACGTCGAGCTGTCGTTCGCCGGCGGGCGGACGGGCATCGTGGACGGCTTCTCCGCCCCCGCGCCGCACACCCGCAACTACTGCTACGCCGACCCGGAGACGGCGCGTGACGAACTGTTTAAGTCCGTCCTCAACCCGGACGCGGTGAACTCGGACAACGACATGCTGACCTTCCTGCAGAGCCGGGAGGGCCTCAAGGCCGTCGGTATCAAGGGCCACGAGAAGACCCGGCAGCAATCGCACATCCAGTCGCTGGGCGCGATCCGGCAGCGCAACAAGAAACTGGTTGCGATGGCCGGCGAATTGGCCAGGCATGTTCCCGACCTCGACCCGATCCACGCCGACGGCGGCCCCAACGCGACCACGCCGCAGAAGCAGGCGGCGATGACCGATGTGCTCGTCGCCGCGCTCAAGTCAGGCCTGACCAACGTCGTGACCTACACGATCGACGACCTGGGCACGCCCGTCACCGGCCTGCCCGGCAACGAGACCGACCGCATCGGCATCCACCCGCTCGGCCATGACGAGGCCTTCGGCGGCGTCCCCGCCTGGAAGACCCGCGAGCAGATCCGCATCAGCCACGTCAAGCAGGTCAAGACCATCGTCGACAGACTCAAGCAGGTGCCCGAGGGCAACGGCAACATGTTCGACAACACGGTGATCATGTACTTCCCCGAGAACGGCGAAACCCACCACGGCGTCGGCACGGAGTCACCGTTCGTCATCATGTCCGGCCGTAACTGCAAACTCGACATCGCCGGCCGCTACATCCGCCTGCCTTATCACGGCACGGAAGGTCACAAGACCTTGGGTAACTGGTACACGACCCTGCTCAACGCGCACGGCAACCCGATCGAGCACTACGGCGATTTCGACCTTGAGATGTCGCGGAAGAAGTTTGATCAGACCGGCGCGATCAAGCCGTTCCTGGGTTGATCGAAGCCGCGCTGCGATGCGTGATGTCAATCTGACTTCGGCAGTTCCTTGATCCGGATGTCGCGGTACCAAATCTCGACGGGCGGTCCGCTGTGGATCTGCAGGCCGATGATGCCTGATGTGTCGATACCGTCTTCCTTCTCGGTGTAGTCAACGGTTTTCTTGCCGTTGATCCAAAGCTGGACCCGCTTGCCTTCGCAGCGGATGAAGTAGTCGTTCCAGCCGGCCGGCTTGAGGGCCTTGTTGACGACGGCCGGGTCGGGCTTGGCGAGCATGCGCCGCCGGCGGGACTCGTCATACAGCGCCCCCCACCAGCCGGGGCCGACGTCGGCCTGGTAGCCGATGACCTCGTGGTGGTCCGGGATGCGCTTGGTGCGGAACTGGATGCCCGCGTTGCCCTTGCCCGGCGGCGCGACAAGCTTGACGCGCAGGCGCAGCTCGAAGTTTTCGTAATGCTTCGTCGTGCAGAGGAACTCGTTGCGCGGCACCTTCTCGTGCAACGACCCGCCCACGACCGACCCGTCTTCAATGCGGAACCAGCGCAGGTTGCCCTCCCACCCGGCGAACGACTTGCCGTCGAAGATGGAGGTGAAGCCGGGCTCGGTTTTGATGTCGTCAGCCGAGCGCGCGTGGGGAGCGACGAATGTGATGGCGGCGACGAACAGCAGCAGTGGGGCGGTGTGGTTGCGCATGGCGATACTCGCGTTAGAACTCAGGGCTCAACCAGAGATGTTACCACACCATTTAGCCGCGTCGCTTGCGACGCGCGTCGGCTTCGTCCGAAGAGTAGGGTGCGCTTCAGCGCACCAAGGTGAACGGACGGTCTCCCCACTGCCCTGGTGCGCTAAAGCGCACCCTACGGGCGGGCCGGTGACATTTCGGACGAAGCCAAGCAGGCGGGGCAACGCAAGACGCGCGGAGCAAGCTCCGCGGCTAAATGGGCGATGTGTCCCGCATCGCCTCACATCACCAGCATCTCACGCAGCTCGCCCAACTCACCCAGCGCCTTCTCGTCGCCGACACGCCGTGCCACCTCGAGCCCGGCTTCAACGGCCGCAACGGCGTCGTCGTCCCGCCCCAACTGCGACAGCGCCTTGGCCTTCTGAAAGTACGCGTAGCAGTAACCGGTGTCGAGCGCCAGCGTTTTGTCCAACCAGGCCAGCGCGTCGTCGAACCGCTCAGCACCAACGTGCTCCATCGCCACGCCGTACGTCAAGAACGGATCGTCTGGGTCGGTCTCATGGAGTTTCAGCAGTTGTGATAGTCGGTCAGACATGGACAACACTCACACCCCGGCGATGATCACCCATCCCAAGCCGCTTGCGGCTTGGCGCGGGTCCAATCTCAAATCTAGAAGCTCAAATCGGCAATCGGCAATCGGCAATCGCAAATCGACAATCCGCTCACACACCAGCCGACCCGTTCTCCGCGCCGACCCCCCCGACTCCCCTCGCCCCACCGGCCGCGTCGCCGCGTTGCGACAGCGCGTGGCGCAGCACGGCCAGGTTGCGGTTGAAGTAGACCAGGTACGCGATCAGCGCGACCGTCACGATCGACGACGCGATAGCCATCACCAGCATGGTCGTCTCGCCGTCGTCCCGCCACTGCCGGACCGACCAGAACGTGAAGAAGAGGTCGAACACGATCGCGGCGCCGATGAGCACGCGGTGAAAGTTGTACAGCGACATCAAATGTCCCTCGTTTCCGGTTCATTTCATTATAGCGACCGACCTTCACCCAGCCGCCCACTTTCCCCCACAGCCGCTTGCGGCTTAGCGCTCCCCCCGGGGCGGCAATGCCAAATGACCAATGACCAATGACCAATCACGACCTTTGTCGCCCGTCTCCTGACACCTGCCTCCTCTCCCCTCTCCCCTCTCCCCCGCCCCCACTTGTCAAGATTCTGTAAACCCCGTTAGTATCTGTCGCATGCGTGTCGGCGTCATCAGTGATACCCACGACCGCCTGCCCACTTTTCAGCGGGCCGTCGCCCTGTTCCGCCGCCTGCGGGTCGACGCGATCCTCCACGCCGGTGATTACGTCGCGCCGTTCGCCGCCAAGCTCATCGCGCCGGACGCCCTGTCGATCCCGCTGCATTGCATCTACGGCAACAACGACGGCGAGCGGGCCGGGCTGAAGCAGGTCCTGCCCAACATCGTGGACGGCCCGCTGAGGCTGGAACTGGGCGGTCGGACGATCGTCATGCACCACTTCATCGATTGGCTCAAGCCCGCCGACACGGCCGGCGCCGACGTGGTCATCACCGGTCACACGCACGAGGTGGTCAACGAGCAGCGCGACGGGCAACTCATCCTCAATCCCGGTGAGTGTTGCGGTTGGCTCACCGAAAGGTGCACCGTCGCCACGCTCGACCTTGACACGCTCAAGGCTGAGGTGGTTGAGGTGCATGGTTGAGGGCGAGGTCGGGTGGTCTGGTCGAACAGGTCAGGTCGAATGTCCAATGACCAAATCCCAATGTCCAGTGAACAGAGGGTGAACGACATCACTCGTCCCATTGGTCATTGGACTTGGTCATTGGTCATTCCAACCCCCCCAACACCTCACGCAACTGCGCGTAACTCGCCTCCAGCGCATCCGGGATCACCCGCACCGCGCCGACCGTCTGCATGAAGTTCGTGTCACCCGCCCACCGCGGCACGACGTGCACGTGCAGGTGCCCCGGCAGCCCCGCGCCGGCTGCGCGACCGACGTTGATCCCCACATTGAACCCCTGCGGATTGATCGCCTCGCCGAGCAACTGTTCGCACAACGCGGTCAACTCCATAAGCCCGGCCCGCTGCGCGCTCGACAGCGCGCTCAATGTCCCCAGGTGCTCGCGCGGCGCGACCAGCAGGTGACCATTCGTATACGGGTAACGGTTCAACAACACGACGCCACGTTCGTCGTTGAGCAAAACCAGCCGATCGCGCGCCCCCGCCTCGTCTTGTTGCGGGTCGACGCCCGCCGCGTCGCACAGAAAACAACCCGTCAATGCGGGCTGCCCCGCCTCCTCACGCTCGACCATGTCGCGCAGATAAGCCAACCGCCACGGCGCCCAAAGATTCGTGTGAGACATGCGGACAGGATAGCCGCTTGCGGCTTAGCGCGGGTTATACAGAACAACAGAGCAGCAAAACATCAGAGCATCAGATCGGGCTGTGCGCGCGAGATGCCCTTTTAATCTGTTGCTCTCTTGTTCTTCTGCTCTCCTGCTCTCCTGCTCTTCTTTTCTCGGCCTACTCCTCCCCAAACCCCTCGTCCGGCCGAACCGGCAGGAACGACCTTAACTCGTCCACGGCCGTGCGGTCGCTGATGGGGTATTCGGTGACGTAGCTGGCGCGGGCGAGCAGGTGCGTCGCGGCGGGCGTGGTCAGGAACTGGAAGAAGACAGCCAACGCCCCGCGGAACAGAACGCTTAAGTCGGTGGGCGCGAAGAAGAGGATCGACGCGAGGATCATCAGCGACACGCCCAGCGTGCCGGCCTTGCCGGCCGCGTGCATCCGCGTCCAGATGTCCGGGAATCGCACGAGACCCACGGCCGCGACGATCATCAGGAACGTGCCCGTGACCATCGCGACGGCGACGAAGATTTCCAGCCAAAGCGGCAGGTCCATTTAGAACACCCTCCCGCGTTCGAGATACTTGGCCACCGCGGCCGAGCCGACAAAACCGACGAGCGTCAGGATCCACACCGCGTCGAAGTAAAGCGACGTGCCTTCGAGGACGCACGCCAGGCAGATCACACCGATGAACACCATCGCCAGCACGTCGAAGGCGACGGTGCGGTCGGCCGCGCGCGGGCCGATCACGATCCGCCAGAGACACACGCCGGCCGTCACCAGCAGCGCGGCCATGCAGACCATCATGACGTAGTTAAGCCAATCGCTCATGTCGCGGCTCCTGTCGCGGGTGAACCGGTCGACCCGGGGGCCGGCGGCAGTTGCGCCTTCGGCCGAGTCCAGTGCAGGATGTTGTATTCCAACGTGGCCTTGATCCCGTGGCGCACGTCGCCGCAGTCCTGCCCGATATCCAGCGCGTGCACGACGATGACCTTTCGGTCTTTGGAAACGTGGACGGAGATCGTGCCCGGTGTCAGCGTGATCGAGTTGGCCAGGCTGGTCACCTCGAAGTCACTCTCGGCGTCCATCGGCACAGCCAAAAAACCGGGTCGGATATTCATCTTCGGCGACAGCACGAGCTTGACCACCTCGATGTTGGCCTTGATCAACTCGCGCCAGAACACGAACACGTACACGACAAACCAGAACAGGCGTCGGATCATCGCACGGCCTCCGTGTTGTTAGGTTTCGACGCGATGGACGTTGCCCTCTCGGCTTGCCTGTCGTCCGCTTCATCCCTCTCCCGCGCCATCCCCGGCACGCTCTCAATATACGCCGTCGGCTCGATTACGGTCGTCGCCGCCCGGCTGGCCAATTGCGAAAACGGCTGTGCCCATACGCCCATGACGACGGTCACGACTACCAGCACGGCCGTCGGCACCATCATGCCGCGGTAGTTGCGACTCACCGATTCCTTGCAACGGTTTCGCCAGAACGCGTAGCCCCAGATCTTGGTCATCGAGTAGAGCGTAAAGAAACTCGTAACGATCGCCACGGCCACGATGATGTACGCCAGCGTCGTCCCGCCGGCGAGGCCGGCCTTGAGCAGCACGAACTTGGCCAGGAAACCGCTGAACGGCGGCAGGCCGGCCAGGCTGAACGACGCGATGATGAACAGACCCGCGACACCCGGCGCCATGTCGAGCACGCCGCCCATTTTTTTCAGTTCCTGCGTACCCGCGACCTTGCCCGCGATGCCGCCGACCAGGAACAGGCACGACTTCACGACGATGTGGTGCACGATGTAGAAGATCGTGCCCGCGATCGCCAGCGTCTTCACCTCGTCATTGGCGATGCTCACCAGCCCGATGCCCATGACCATGTAACCGACCTGGCTGATGATGTGCCACGAAAGGATGCGCCGGATCTCCCACTGGCACATCGCGCCCAACACGCCGAACAACATCGTGAAGCCCGACAACACGAGCAGCACCTCGAGGGCGAACTCGCTGCCCGGTTGGCGGAACACCATGACGAACACCCGCAGCAGCGAGTAGACGCCGACCTTGGTGAGCAGGCCGGCGTAGAAGCCGTTCGCGCCGGCCGGCACGACCGGGTATGAGTCGGGCAGCCAGAAGTAGAGCGGCCAGGCGGCCGTCTTCATCGCGAACACGGTCAGCAGCACGGTCGAGCAGGCGGTGACCATCGCCGCCTGATCGCCCTCGAGCGTCGCGGTCCGTACGGCGAGGTCGGCCATGTTCAGCGTGCCCGTCGTCGCGTAGATCAGCCCGACCGCCGCGACGAAGATCGTCGACCCCACCGCGTTCAGCCCGATGTACTTCATCGTCTGCCGAACCTGCGGCTTGCTCGCGCCGACCATCATCATGCCGTACGAGCCGATCAGCATCACCTCGTACGACACGAACAGATTGAACAGGTCGCCCGACAGGAACGCCCAGTTGCAACCGAGGATGACCACGAAGAACAGCGGGTAGAAGAAGTGTCGCTGTTGCGTTTCGGTGACGGTCCAGAAGGTGTAGATCAACGCGACCGCGCCGACGCCGCTGGACAAACAGAGCATGATGCACGCCAACCGGTCGGCCACCATCGCGATGCCGTACGGCGCTTCCCACCCGCCCAGCACGGTGCCGACGACGCCGGTGTCGCTGCCGTCGATCGCCATGAGCATCCACACGCTCACGCCCGTCAACCCCAGCGCTGTCAAGGCAGCCAACACTTTCTCAAGCCGCAGGCAGCCGCGCAGCAGCGCGAGCAAGGCCGCGGCGAACGCGGGGATCAGAATCGGCAGGATGATCAGTTGTGGTGCCATATCGTCATTGCCATCGGGCAGGCTTCGACCTGCCGAACCTTCTGCCTCGTCTTACGCCGTCGCCCCGTTCAGCCCCGTCGCGCCGCGCGGCCGAAGCTCGTCGCCGCCCGGTTCATGCGGAGCCTGCGGGTCGTCCTTGGCCAACTCCTGCACGACGTCCGGCAGGCTGCGCGCCGCGGGTTCGTTCTCGTCCGACGCCGTTTCTTCCGTCGCTTTGGTTGCTTCCAAGTCTTGCGTTTGCGCCCTGGCTTGAGCCGCGTCGCTGTCTCGTTCATCCATCTCGTCGTTCGGCAGCTCCTCCGGGTTGTCCGTCCCGTGGTCGAGGTAGACGCGGTAACACAGCGTCAGAAACAGCGCGCCCACGGCGAAGCTGATGACGATCGCCGTCAGGATGATGTCCGGCGGCAGCGGGTCCATCATCACGGACGTCTGCGCGTCTTCGGACGTTACGAACGGCGACAGCCCGATCGCTTTGTAACCGCCGCTGGCGATGAGCAGCATGTTCGCCGCGTTCGAATAGAGCCCAAGCCCCATCACAACGCGGATAAAGTTCGGCCGAAGCAGCAGGTACGTCCCCGCCGCGAACAGCACGCCGATCACCAGGGCCATCAGCAGTTCCATCTACCGGCCCTCCTCTTTGCCCAGCTCGACGAACACCGTCATCAGCGTGCCAATGACGATCAGGTACACACCCAGGTCGAAGAACGTGGCCGTGGGCAGATGGATCGGCCAATGCAGCGTGATGTGGTCCATGAAGTCGCCGCTGGGGCTGACGAACATCAGCACGACGCCCGTGGTCAGCGAGATCAACAGCCCAACGACCGAGACCCGCCACCACGCGATGCGCGCGACCCACGAATTCGCCCCCCAGCCGAGCAACACCATCGCGCCGGCCGCGGCCGCCAGCACGCCGCCGATGAACCCGCCGCCGGGGAGGTTGTGGCCCTGATAAAAAATGATCAACGACACCAACAGCGTCAGCGTCGCCGCGAACTTCGCGACCGTGCACAACACCGGCGAACCCTTCTCGTCGTGAGACGAAGGGATGTCGGCCGGCGTGTCGGCAGTCGTGTTGTGGTCGCGCTCGGTCATGTTTGCTCTGTCACGATCCATTTGGGAACCACAGATGAACACAGATCAACACAGATGGGTTCGGATGGCTGTCGAAATCGTTCTGTTACACCATGCGGCGCTAAACGGGGAACGGGACGTCGCGTGTGATCCGCACAACCTAAACATCTCTAATCTGTGTTTATCAGTGTTCATCTGTGGTTCCATCCCGTTTTCAGTCATCACGCGTCGACCTCCTTCGGCTTCATCCTTCTGGCTTGCAGCAGCCCAAAGATGCACATGCCGACCACGACCACGACGATCAGTTCGCCCGTCGTGTCGATCGCCCGGAAGTCCACGATGATGACGTTCACCGCGTTCGCCCCGTCGCCCTCGGGCAGCGTGCGATTCAGGTAGTCGCCGGCCAAGTTGTTCTTCGGCTTGAATTGTTCCGACGTCGCCATCAGCGTGAACGCGAACATCGTAAAGCCCACCGCGCACGACACGAGCACGCAGAAGAACCGGCGGAAATCGGCGCCGCGTTCCTTCTTGAACTTGGGCATGAAATAAAGAATGAGCAGGATGAAGATCGTCGACACCGTCTCGATCAGGATCTGCGTCAGCACGATGTCCGGCGAGCGGTAGATCACGAAGACCAACGAGACGAGAAAGCCCGTCGCCGTGATGGCGATCGCCGCGCCCAAACGCGTCTTGGACGTCGCCACGGTCAACGCCGCCCAGATCAGCAGCGCGAACAGGCCGTACGCATACCACGGCACGCCCGCGAACTGCACCTGCTCGATCGCCCCGTGGATCGACAGCCCGCCTCGGCCGAGCAGTGTCCAAAGCGTCAGCCCGACGAAGAACATCAGGATGCCCGTGATGTACCACCGCAGCGACCCGCGCTGCCACCACTTGCTGTACCCCGTGGCGAAGGCCGTCACGCTGTGCATCGCCACATCCCACAGCGATTGCATCGTCGGCAGCACGTTGTCCACCCCGCGCTGCGCCGCGTTGATCGGCCGACGCCCGAAGTAAAACAACACGCCAAGCCCGATGGTTGCGAGCGACAGGTACAACGGCTCGGGGTGAGACAGCGACGGGATCAGCGTGACGTGCGCGTGCGCGTCAGCCTTCGAGCTGAACCCGTTGACCAGGAACTCGACGACCTTCGTCGCGCCGAGCAGGCCGACGATCAACGTGACAGATGCCAACACCAGCGGCGGCAGCCACAAACCAAACGACTCGCCGTGATGGCCGTGGTCGTCTTCGCCGTGACCACCGTCTTCGTGCTGACCGTGTTCATGAGCATCGTGGGACACGTCCGGCGAGTGGGCGTCCTTCCGGGGGCCACAGAACACGCCCAGAATGAGCTTCCAACTCACGGCGAAGATAAACGCGTTCGACACCACGGCCAGCCCGATGATCGGCCACTTCAGCGCCGCGTGTTCCGCGAGGAACGCGTTGTCCAACAGCGACGCGTACAACGACTCTTTCGCTACAAAGCCGAAGAACGGCGGCAGCCCCGCCATCGACAACGCGGCCAATACGCAGCACCAGAACGTGACGGGCAACTGCTTGCGCAGCCCGCCGAGTTTGTTCAGGTCGCGCGTGTGCGTCGCGTGTTCGACGATGCCGACGACTAGGAACAGCGTGCCCTTGTACGCCGCGTGGTTGAGGATCTGCAGCGCGTCCTGGTCGTACGCCTTCAGGCCGTAGATCATCATGACCAGGCCGAGTGTCGAGAGCGTCGTCCGCGCGAGGATCGCCTTGAGGTCCGTCTCTTTGAAGGCTTGATAAGCCGTGTAGCTGAACGTGATCAACCCGCAGGTGACCAGCAGCGGCGACCAGTACGGCGACGACTCGAAGATCGGCCACATGCGTCCGACGAGGAACACGCCCGCCTTGACCATCGTCGCCGCGTGCAGGTAAGTCGAGACGGGCGTCGGTGCGACCATCGCGTTGGGCAGCCAGAAGTGGAACGGCCACTGCGCGCTCTTCGTAAACGCGCCGCCGAAGATCAGCAGCAACGCCGGGCCGAACAGCGGCGACGCGGCGATCGTCGAAAGCAGGTCGGGACTGCTCACGATCTCGCTGATCGTGAACGTGTCGGCCGTGATCCCGATCATGATGAAGCCGGCCATCATGGCCAACCCGCCGAGCCCGGTGACCTGCAACGCCGTCCACGCGCCCTTGCGCGCATGGTCCTGCTCGTACCAGAAGCCGATCAGCATGAACGACGTGATCGACGTGATTTCCCAGAAAACGAACAGCAGGATCAGGTCGTCGGAAAGAGCGATGCCCAGCATCGCGCCCATGAACGCGATCAGCGACGCGTAATACCGCCCGACCCGGTTCTTCGCCAGGTCGTTGGGGATGTAGTGCGTCGAGTAGAAGCCGACGAGCAGGCCGATCCCGCTGATGACCATCGCAAAGAACAGGCCAAAACTGTCCGCCCGGAAGCGCAGCGCGATGTCGAAATCGGGGATCCACTCCTGAACAAACGTGACCGGCGCGTGCGCGTCATCCGCTTCAACGCCCCGCGCACCGTCCGCGCCCCCGGCAGGCGCGGCCACTTCAGTGGCCCGCGCTTCGCTCCCCGAATCCTTCACCTCTACATCATGATGCCCGCCTACCACGCCGCTGCCCACCATCGTCGTCAGCGTCATGCTGAAGCACGCCAGCGCGGCGACGACCATCAGCCAACCCGCACGCGTCCCCAGCCACTTGCCACCGAACAACGCCACCGCGGCGGCGGCGAAGGGGGTGAACACGATGACGGGGAGCATCCAGTCAGGGATGACCATGTTCGACTCTCAAGGTTGCCTCTCCCCCCGATCGGCGTGGCCCGCGCGCTGTGCACGGCCGGTCCACGGCGGGTCCAGTGCGGAAGGCGCTTCCGTTGGGCACGCGTCCGCCGCTCGGCCGAGCTCGGCCGGGTGCAGGCGAAGTGCCGAACATTAGGCGACCGCGACCGCGCCGCCAGCCTCGCCGTCAACGGCCCGGATGTGGGCATGATCGGCCAAGTCGTCGGACAGGTTGTGTCGCATCGCGCCGGTTGGTGTGATCGCGTCTTATCGGTCGGGTGGCGCACGCCGCGCGGCTTCTGATATCCTGCCCGCACACCAACCGGGAACGACCGATATGCCCAACGTCGATCAGTTCGAGAGCGTGTTCAAGGCCGCGGCCAAGGACGTTTTCGTGTACGAGCCGGTCGCGGTCGGCGCGGCCCTGATTGTGACCGACCTGTCTCAAGGCCAAGCCAACGACTACGCCGCGAAGGTCAGGCGGTTCCTCTCAGTCCTCGGCGAAGACACCGATTGGACCGTCACGGCCGGCGAGCAGACCGAGACGGTTGACCAATTGCTGGGGCTGATTGAGTCGGGTCAACCCAACCTGATCGTGACGTACCGCAACCTGCACGCGCCGATTTGGCCGAGCACGCTCGGCCGACACCTCGACGTGCTCACGCAGGCGACGCCCGTGCCCGTCCTGGTCATGCCGCACCCCGGCGAGGCCGAGCACGCCCGCGCGTTCGAAGACACCAATGTCGTCATGGCCATGACCGACCACTTGGCCGGCGACGCCCGCCTGGTCAACTACGCCGTGCGCTTCACGTCGCCGGGCGGCACGCTCGTGCTCAGCCACGTCGAAGACGATGCGACGTTCGACCGCTACATGGCCACCATCGAAAAGATCCCCGAGATCGACACCGACACCGCGCGTGAAACGATCCGCGAGCAACTGCTCAAGGACCCGCACGACTACGTCGTCTCGTGTTCGCGCGTGCTCAGCGAACGCGGCCTGTCGCTCAACACGGTCGAGGTCGTCACGATGGGCCATCACCTGACCGAGTACCGACAACTCGTTGACAAACACAAGGTTGACCTGCTGGTGATCAACACCAAAGACGAAGACCAGTTAGCCATGCACGGCCTGGCATACCCCTTGGCCGTCGAGCTGCGCGGGACGCCGATGTTGATGTTGTAGGAAGTGCAGAAAACCAGGAAAGCAGGAAAGCACGAAATGAATCAGGCCGGCCGTTTAGCCGCGGGGCTTGTCCCGCCCTTCGCCGTTGAGCGCCGATGTTGAAATCGTTTTGGAACGACAGATGAACGCAGATAGACACAGATTGGGATCGTGTGTGAGGACCACATCGACCTGCGGTAACGGACGCGTCTCAAAACGCACGACCATCAATACAGCATCTTGATACACACAAAGAACCGACTCAAGTCCCTCCCCCATCTGTGTCCATCCGTGTTCATCTGTGGTTCCAACTAAAGACTCATGCAATCGAACGCACTCCAATCCGTACTCACTGTTGCCGCTGACGCCGGCGGCGCGCACGACGTACCGTTGTGGACGACGCTGCTGTTCACGGGCATCCTTGTCGCGATGATTGCCTGCCTCGCGCTTGAGGAAAAGCTGCACGCGAAAAAGTCGGTCATCGTCGGAGTGTTCGCGGTCGTTTGCCTGATCCTTGGCGAGATCTTTGGTCTGATCCATCGTGACCCGGTGGAGTTTCTGGGTCACACGATCAACCTGCCGGTCTACATCCCCGGTATCGACTGGGGCGTCATCGCGATCATCCTCGGGTCGAGTGTGTTTGTGGATGTGACCAGCCGATCAGGTCTGTTCACGTGGGTCGCGATTCGGTTGACGAAGCTGTCGAAGGGCGACCCGCTGATCCTGCTCGTCTTTTACGGCTTGATGACGGTTGTGTTCTCGGCCGTGCTGAACAACGTGACGGCGATGATCATCGTCGGGTCGCTCACGGCCGTGTCGCTGGACAAGCTCAAGAAGAATGACAAGCTGCTCGGCTTCCTGCTCATCGAGGGTTTGCTCACCAACATCGGCGGGTTGCTGACGTTGATCAGTTCCGTGCCGAACATCATCGTGGGTCAGGCGGCCGAGATCAGTTTCGTATCGTTTTTCTTGAGAGCGGCGCCCTACGTCGTGGTCGCGACGGCCGTGACGATCTGGCTGGGCGCGAAGCTGTGGGGCATCCGTCGGCTCGGCGACGACGCCGAGCGGGCTGAGGCGGCGCTGATCGTCAGCGGGTTCGACGAGAACGACGGCATCGAGAGCAAGGGCTTCTTCTGGTTCGGCACGGCCATGCTCATCCTGTTCATCGTGACCATTGCCGCGGCGTCGGCCCCGGGCTGGTTCATGAACGACCTGGGCATGGGCTTCGTCGCGATGATGTTCGCGCTGATTATGCTCGTGCGCTTCAAGGCCGAGGCGGACAAGTTCTACAAGGCCGTCGACTGGGACCTGCTCGCCTTCTTCGCCGCGCTGTTCGTAACGATCAACGTCATGGAACACGCGCAGGTGCTCGGCCTGATCGGCAAGGGGCTCGCGCCGGTGATCGAGTTGGGCGACACGCTCGGCGTCGGCCTCGTGCTCGTGCTCTCGGCCGTCTTCAGCAGCGTGACCGACAACATCCCGCTCGCCGCCATGCTGGCCAAGATCATGGCCGTCGATCCGAACGTCGTGCCCAACCCCGGCGAGGCCAACCCCGACAGCCCGTTCTGGTGGAGCGTCATCTTCGGCGCGAACCTGGGCGGCAACCTCACGCCGATCGGCTCGGCCTCGACTCTCGTGGCTGTGACGATCATGCACAAGCACAACCTCAAGATGTCGTTCGGCCGATTCGTCGTCAAGGCCGTGCCGTACGCGGCGATCCAGATCGTCCTCGCCGTGATCTACGTCCTGCTGTTCTTGCGATAGCCCCACGGTGGGCACTCATTTCGTCCGGACTCGATCATCAAACTCCCCGCACCGGAATCAATGGTGCCCGAGTAACAAGTCGCCGTTAGATCAAGCACTGACCGGGCAGATCTTCTGCTGGTGCCGTTGGCCGCTTGCCCGCTGGTGTCCTGTTCGTGCGGTTCAGGCATTGGCGGGCAGGCAGCCAGCGGCACCCAACTTTTGGGCATTGTCCGAAGAGTAGGGTGCGCTTCAGCGCACCACGGTGAACGGACGGTTTCCCCGCGGCCTTGGTGCCCTGAAGCGCACCCTACGCGTGGGCCGGCGACATTTCGGACAGAGCCTGGTGCGCGGCAAGTCGCCGAAGCTGTTCACGCAGCGACAGGCCGGACCGTGCCCGCCGTCACCTCAACCCGCGTTCGAGCAGGTGCATCGCGATGTTGGTCCCTTGGCTGTGCGCGACGATGACGAGGTCGAGGCTGTCGGTTGCGAGCCAGTCGCGCACGGTTGCGACGACGCCTGGCGCGACATCGTTCGTTTTGACCCACGTGTAGTAGTGTCTGATACGACCACCGCGGGCCGAGCCGCCGCGCCGGCGTCGCCGTACGCGTTTGACGGTCCGGTAATCGTTGTCGAAAAAGTCGCCCAACGCGTGCGACGCCTTGATCGGCCAAACCGTTCCGCGCTGACGCCAATACCCCAGCGAGTCCGGCCGAAAGATGCCCTGGTTTGGCACGTGGTCGTACGGGCTCCAATACACCTCGACACGCAGGTCGTCGGCTTTGTCGACGCGCGGCGTTTCGTGCGTCGTCTTCGGGGCGATGAGCATGACGGCGATGCGCTGGTTGCGCAACTCACCACGACCGACGCCCGGCACGCCTGCCAACCCGTCGCGCGCGATGCGCACGCCTTCCTCGTCAAGGCGCTGCTCGGAATCGACGGCCAACACGTTGTTGCGACCGGTGTAATGGTCCGACGTCCCCAGCCGGCTCGCATAAGAACGGTCGGGCGTGCGACGCAGTCGGGCCCGCAGCGCCCGGCCGACATAGTCGTCGTACGCGTTCCCCGTCCAGTTGTTGACGCCGGCGAGTGTCCAGAGTTCGGGCATGGCAATCCGCGTTTCGTCTGAACGGTTGTGGTGTTTGATGTAGGGTGGGCCAAGGCTTTGCGCGCCCCACCATCGGGCGCACTATTCACATGATTGCGATTGAAGGTCACTCGGACGCCAACTGGTGGGCCGCGCAAAGCCTTGGCCCACCCTACTTTTCAGGGCACGCCCGATTCCTTCCGCGTCGATTTATACCCGCGTTGAACGAGTTTTGGCATTGAGCCAACTCAGCAGGTTGCCGATGCGCAGGTAGGTCTGTAATTCCGCCGATTCTTCCGGACTCAGTAGGCCGTCGCGGTTGCGAGCGGCCAACTCGTCCATACGCGACATGGCTTCGTCGTCAAACCGCAACATCGAGGAGTTTTGCGCGAAACCGACCGAGTCGGCTGTGTCGTCCTGCGACACGACATGTGCGAGAACATCAGCGTCGGTAAGTGTGGCGGAGCGACTCATGGACAATTCTATGGTGTCAAGTCGCGTTTATCGCGGATCTCAAAAGTGGGACCTAATTCATCGATCAGGCGAGTCAACAGTCCGTCGGAACGTGACTTGAACTCCGCAAACTGTTCCGGAGGCCAAGGTGACGGCCCACCAAGATTGCTCCAATCCAGACTGGTTTCAAAACGCTCACAGGCGCTGAGAAGTGCGTCGCGCAATTCAGGCGTAATGGGCAGGTCGTTTAGGTTGACGGGATTGTCAAATCGATCCCAAGCCGCATCGTTCACGCACCACAGACATGAGTCGCTATAGTCGAAAGAATATCTCAATATGTAAACAGGCACGTCGTCGGTGCGACGTGCTACACCAACTCCTTAATCCCCTGCGCCGCCGCCAGGCGGATTACCTCCGGCGACACGCCTTGCACGAGTCGTAGTTCACCGACGTCGAACAGAGTTTGCATGATCGTCGCGACGAGGTGGGGGATGCCGTACGGGCTGGTGTGCTGTTCGCCGGCGTCGGCTGAGGATTGGCCGATCACCTGGCCCATCGGCAGGCCGCCGCCGTGCAACATCAGCGGGCTGAGTCGGCCCCAGTGGTCGCGGCCGCCTTTCTTGTTGATCTTTGGCGTGCGGCCCATCTCGCCGCAGCAGACCAGCAGCACTTTGTCGGTCAGGCCGCGCTGTTCGAGGTCTTCGATGAACGCGGCGACGGCGTGGTCGAACGGTGCGCCGACGTAGCGCATGCCCTCGTGCATCGTCGCGTTGTTCTGGTCGGCGTGCATGTCCCACACGAAGTTGGTCGTGACGGTGACAAACCCGCAGCCGCGCTCGACTAGTCGCCGGGCCATGAGCATGAGTCGGCCGAGGCTGCGCACGTGGTCGGCATAGTTCTTGTGGTTATTCCACTTCCGACTGATCTTGTCGACGCTGATCAGCGGTGCGGTGTCGTACCGCGCGACCGTGCGCGGGTCTTCCTTCGACAGGTCGAACGCGTCGGCCGCGCCGGACAGGATGGTGTCGAACGCCTGGGCCTGGAAACGGTCGAGGCCGTCGATCGAGCCGGACTTGTCGGCGTCGCGCCGCAGCGAGTCGATCGCGCCGAGCAAACCCTTGCGGTCGTCGAGTCGTTTGCGCTCGAGCTTGAGCTGCATGTCCGATTGCAGGTGGCTCTTGCCGCCGGGGACGAACGGCGCGTACGCGGGGCCGAGTTCGCCGGTCGAGACGAACTTGCCGAAGTTGGAGTTGCGCTTCTGCGTGTCTTCGAGCACGGCCCGTGGGAAGAGGGCGACGTTGCGCGGCAGGCCGGTGGCCGCGTTGCTCGTGCCCGCGACACTTGAATAGATCGAGCCGATGTTCGCGCCCAGCGTGTCCTTGCAGACGATCGGCTTGATGTCGTGCGCCCCGCTGCCGGTGGCGAACGAGCGGACGACAGCCATCTTGTGCGCGAGCTTCGACAGGTTGTGCATCGTCCCGCCGAACGTCACCCCCGGAAGTGTGGTCTTCATTTCACCCGTGGCGGAGCAGACGCCGGTCGGCGCGGACATCTTCGGGTCGAACAGTTCAGCCTGCGGCGGCCCGCCGTGCATGAACAGGAAGACGACGGCCTTATCCTTGAGGGCGATCCCCGCGTCAGCCGCGGCGGCCTGCGTGGCCAGCAGGCTCGGCAGCGTCAGCCCACCGAGGCCCAGCCCGCCGATGCGGAGGAATTCGCGGCGAGAATGTCGTTGCGGGTCGAATACGCGGAGCATGAGCGGGTCTCCGAGACGTGGCCGGTCAGTGTTTATTGTATCGGGCGGCGGTGGGGTTAGGGTGTTAGGTGCACCGCCGGCTGAAGCTTCCTCGCCGCCGCGGCTACCATCCGCCCCATGCCCACGCTCGCCCTGACCATCCCCTGGCCAATCTGGCTTTACGCGGCAGTGCTCGTTGTGGCGAGCGTCGTCACTTTCGTTGCGTACGGCTGGGACAAGCGGCAGGCCCGGCGGGGCGGTTGGCGGGTCAAGGAGAAGACGCTGCACGTCATGGCGCTGCTCGGCGGTTGGCCTGGCGGGTGGGTCGGGCAGCGGGTCTGGCGTCACAAAACGTACAAACGGTCTTTCCGTATCGTTTTCTGGCTGATCGTCACGTTGCACGCGCTCGGTGTCGGCCTGGGCGTTATCCTCTGGCTGCGCGGCTGAGCAAGGCGGTTGGCGGGCGTCAGAAACCGTTCCGAGCGGCTTGGGCGAACCCGTAAATGCGCCTACAATGCGGTCGCTTCATGACGGCCGCCTTGGCCGCCGATGAAGGGGTAGCACACCAGTGGGAATGGGGCGGGCGCGTGGCCGCGTCCGTTAAGCGAGGGTGGAGCGGGGCGTCCAGCAGTACCGGCTTCGAGGGATCGATATGGCCCGCCTCTCCATCCTGTGCAAGTTCGGCCTCCACGCATGGGCCGACTGCGACCAGCACACGGTCAAGTCTTACGTGCACCCTTCGCGCATCGACGACCCCACCGACCACAGCCTGAAGAAGATCTGCCGACGCTGCGGCGCCGCCCGCGCCTGGTCCGCCTCGCGCGGCCGATGGCGAGAAACGGCGCCTATCGACGAGGCCGACGCGACACCGCCACCCGTCCCGGCTGAGGCCGCCGAAGAGCCCGCGGTGAGACGGGCGTCGGCGGGGTGATTCTTCCACTCTTGCCGCAGCCGTCATGGGCACACGATTCGGTGTGCTGAGCGATCAACGTGTGCATGTGACTGTCGGATAGAGTGTCTTGCATGCTTTTGTCCGCGCCTTTCCAAAGCGCGCCCCTTGGGGCTGATCTTTACCCACATCTTGCAGAGCGCGATGGCAAAGGCGGTGCACTCGCCGTGCGGGCCTCTTCAATCGCCAGAGTGGCTCAGACCTCGCGCTCGATGACAACCGTATTTCGCCCGCGATGGCATGCCTCGCGCCGCACACATCCAAGACGCGGGCGACCCTCGGACAGCGGCCTTCCGCGGCCGGTCCCACCCCCGAATAAAACCCCGGCCGCCACCGGAAGGTGCGGTCGTTGTTGGACGCTCGGCCAATTGCCCGACTTCCGCGGGGGAGTCGGGGAGTTTGAGGGCCGACGGCGAGGCCCCTCATCTCATGCAGTCCGCACGGCGCAGCCGTTCCGTGTCGTGCGTAGGCGACGTTGGTCAGTTAGGCTTCGTCCGAAGTGTCAGCGGCCGACCCGAAGGGTGCGCTTCAGCGCACCAAGGACGCGGGGAAACCGTCCGTTCGTTGCGGTGCGCTGAAGCGCACCCTACTTTTCGGACGAAGCCAAGTTCGATCCCCCGGCAGAGCCGGGGGCTTTGAATGGACAAGAGCCAGGTAAGACGCTCTAGCCAACGCCGGTTCAAGTTTGCGATCGAAATGACGGTCCCGCTTCAATCCCCACATCGGATGCGTGGCCATTGGGAACCGCACGTCGGTAGAGCGATACTTTGAGTTGAGCGCCGGTCTCGTGCCACGGCCGTGTCGGCTGTGCGGTTCATCGTAGGGGTTTCACACGGCCGACACGGCCGTGGCACGAAAAGGGATGATCAAAGTGAACCGGGAACCGCGCGCTGGTCACGGCTGATACCGCGGGAACAGCGGGTCGCCCTGTGCGATGGGCGTGCCGGGCTTGAGTTGACCCCACAGCACCCACTCGTCGAGCATGCCGCGCCCGCCGTTGGCGGCCATCTGTTCGGCGTAGCCGCAGCCAAGACGACGCCAGATTTCCTCGGCCTTCGTCGGCATGAACGGCCAGAGGAGGATGGAGGCGATGCGGAGGGCTTCGGCGCAGTTGTAGAGGATGGTTGCGACTTCGTCGCGCTTGCTCTCGTCTTTAGCTCTCTTGAACGGTTGGGTTACTTCGATATAGAGATCGATTTGTTGTACGAGCGATAAGGCATGGGACGCATAGGTAGCCAGCGCAAGCAGCCTAGCTGAGTCCGCAGTGTTTGAGTGAGTATTGGGGGCGACTCTGTCTAGAGTGACCAACTTCGCTTGCGCGTCACTGTCTTGATTGAGGAGTACGTCATCGATCTCTTGACCGCCGGCCGGCAATTGACCCTCAAAGTATCTGTTGGTCATATTGCAAACACGACTAAGGCAGTTCCCCAACGTGTTCGCCAGCTCTGAGTTGTACACCTCAATAAACCGCGCCTCCGCAAAATCACTGTCCGTCGTCCCCATCGGCCCCTGCGTCGCGAGGAACCACCGCAGGGCGTCGAGGCTGAACGTCTCGACGTACTGATCGATCTTCTCCAGGTCGATGAAGTTGCCCTCGCTCTTGGACATCTTCTTGCCTTCGCTGATCCAGAAGCTGTGCGAATAAAGGACGCCCGGGAGTTGCACCCAGTCGTAACCGGGCTGTTTCTTCAGCGCGAGCAGCATCGCCGGCCAAATGGCGGCGTGGAACCACAGGATGTCTTTTGCGATCAGGTGGACGTTGGCCGGCCAGTAGTGGCGGCGTTCGTCGGTATCGACGGTCGTGAGGTAATTGAACAGCGCGTCGATCCAGACGTAGATCGCGTGCGTGTCGTCGCCGGGCACGGTGATGCACCAGTCGCCCAGGCCCGCGCCGGCCACGTCGCGGCTGATCGGGACGTCCTCGGCTGTGCGGATACGTTCGATGATCTCGTTCTTCCGCGCGTTCGGTTGCACGTCGAACGCGCAGCCGTCAACCGATTCGCCCTGTTCCAACAGTTTCAACAACGGCTCGCGGTACGCGCTGAGCTTGAAGAAGTAGTTCTTTTCCGTCTTGCGCACGAGCGGTCGGCCGCTGATGGCGGACTTGTAGTCCTGTTCCTTGGCCTTGTTCTCGGGGACGTACTCTTCCTGCCCCGCGTCGTACCAGCCCTCGTAGTCGCCGAGGTAGACGTCGCCGGATTTGAGCAGGGCCTTGACGTACTTCTGCACACGCTCCTTGTGCCGATCCTGACTCGTGCGGATGAAGTCGTCGTTGCTCATGCCCAGCCGCTGAAACGTCGACTCGAACTCGCCGGCGTTGCGGTCGGCCCAGTCTTGCGTCGAGATGCCCCGCTCGGCCGCGGCATCGACGACTTTGGCGGCGTGCTCGTCGGTCCCGGTCAGAAAAAACACGTCGTCCCCACGCAGCCGGTGGTATCGCGCGATCACGTCCGCGATCGTCGTCGTATAAACGTGGCCGATGTGCGGGCGGTCGTTGACGTAGTAGATCGGCGTCGTGATGTAGAAGCTGTCTGGCATGGCCCGGATTGTAGCCGCGTGACCCACCGCGGCTTGCTGCGAGATTGGCGTGCTTGTGGAGGAATTGGCGGCGTCGCACAGCCAGCGGATCGGCGGGCGGCGTCAAGGATCGAGCCTCGTGGACCGATCTAGAATCGGTGACTCATGACCGTGACGGCGACCTCGCCCAGCACGACGCCCGAGACGGAAGCCGCGCCGACCCATCCTAGTCGGCCGACGGTCAGCGTCATCATGCCCACGTATAACTACGGCCGATATGTCGGCGGCGCGATTGAGTCGGTCCTGGCGCAAAGCCATCGGCCGATCGAGATCGTCGTGGCTGACGATGGCAGCACGGACGACACGGCCGAGCGTGTCGCGTCGTTCGGGAGCGAGCCGGCGGAGGGCGTTTCACTGACGTATCTCAAACTTGAAAAGTCGGGTGTAGGCAAGGCGCGCAACACGGCGATCGATGCGTCGACCGGCCCGCTGCTCGCCTTCCTCGACGCCGACGACCTCTGGCTGCCCGGCAAACTCGACGCGCAGCTCGACGCGATGGAACGAGAGCCCGACGCGGGGTTCTGTCATACAGCCTACACATATTTCAACGACGAGCAGGGCGACTTCGACGAGTATGTCATCGACCCGCCGGACCGTTTCGCGGGCCGATGTTTCGACGCGATGATCGACGAGTGCGGCGTGCTGACGTCGTCGCTGCTGATGCGTCGCGAACTGCTCTGCGACGGCGGGTTCCCGGTTGACATGCCGATCGCGGAAGACCACTACGTCTTTCTGATGCTGTCGTTTGCGACGAGCGGCATCTACCTGTCGGACAAGTGGGTGCGCTACCGCAAACACGCGCAGCAGGCGATGCACCGGCGACGCAAGCGGAGCAAGGTGTATTCGGGCATCGCCCGACTGCGCGCGGTCGAGCAACTGCGCAGCCAACTGCCGGGCGAACGCGCCACGGCCCTGCACGCCTCAGCCCTGTCGGGGCTGTATGACGACACCTACGATCGCTACTGGCGGGCTGATTACGAATGGGCTTCGGTCGGGTTCAAGGCGTTGCGGCGGCACGGCCGGGACGTGCCGTTTCGACACCGTCTTAAGTCGGCGGTGTGCGCTCGGTTGTGCCCCGAGCCGGATGATGACGATACGTAGTTGAGACGACCGTTCACTGATTAGACGTTGAGGTACGGGCTTTGCCGCATCGGATCAACATAGCGATTGCCACCTACGACCGTGTGCCGCTGCTGCGCCGCACGCTCGAGAGCCTGGCGCAGGTCGATCGGCCGGCCAACTTCGACCGCGCCATCGTGGTGGAGAATGGCTCGGACACGGGCGCGCGGCAGGTCTGTGAAGAGGTCGGGCGCGACTTTCCGATCGAGTACCGTCATCAAGAGCAGCCGGGCAAGAGCCGTGCGCTGCAGGGCGTGCTCGAAGACCTAAAAGACGGGTTCATCGTCTACCTCGACGACGACGTGCGCGTGTCGCCGCAATTGCTGAACGCTTACGCGGAAGCGATCGAGAAAGACGGCGACCAGTACTACTACGGCGGGCCAATGGAGATTGACTACGAGACCGGTCCGCCGCCGAAGTGGTTATTCGAGTTCGTGCCGAACTGTGTGACGGGTTGGCACCCCGTTCACCCGCAGCGCATCGAACGGATTGAGTGGTTTTACGGTTGCAACTTCGGCGCGTTCACGCAGCGCGTTCTCGAAGTAGGCGGGTTCAACGCGAACTTCGGTCCCGGCGCGATGGTCGCCGGGACGGAGCAGAACCCGATGGGCCAGGAGACGGAGATGCAGGCCCGACTGTTCAAGGCCGGCTACAAAACGCGGTACGTGCCGGACGCGCTGGTCTGGCATTGGGTGCCAAAAGAGCGGTGCAGCCCGGCGTGGGCGTTGCACCGCGCGTATCGGCATGGCATTACCGATGGGCTGAAAGACAAGAACGCGCACGTCGGGCCGCGCTGGAGGGGTGCGCCGCGTTGGATGTGGCGGGTCTGGGCGGGGTTGCGATTGTCGAGCCTGGTGGCCAACCTGATGCCGAACGCGCAGGCGCGGTTCCTGGTCAAGCGCGAGTACCAGCGGTGGCGTGGCATGATGCAGAGCATCCGGATGGCAGACGACGCGAAGGAAACCGCGCAGGCGGGTGAGTGACCACGCATGAGAAGCTACGTCTTCATCGCCACGCACGCTCGGCCGAAGCTGCTCGAACGCACGTTGCTCAGCCTCGCGGAGGCCGATCGGCCCGACGGCTTCGAGCGCGTCATCGTCATCGAGAACGCGTCCGAGTCGTCGCGCGAGGTCTGCAAACAACTCGAAAACGACCTGCCGGTGGAATACCGCCACGTGCCCGAGCCGGGCAAGAGCCGCGCGCTGCAAAGCGTCATCGAAGACCTGGGTAGCGGCTTCGCGTTTTACGCCGACGACGACGTCCGCGTCTGTCCGGGCATTCTGAAAACGTATGTCGACGCGGCGAAGGAGCACGGCCCGGACGTCGTGCTCGGCGGCCCGGTAAGGATTGACTACGAAGGCGACCCGCCGCCGGATTGGCTGGTCGAATACCTGCCCGTGTCAGCCAAGGGTTGGGAGCCGGACGACCCGGCGATGGCGTTGCGTTGGACGATGTTCGTCGGCTTCAACTACGGCGGATACATCGAGCGCTTCATCGAGGCGGGCGGGTTCAACCCCGACCTCGGCCCAGGCGCGATGCGGGCCGGCACGGAATACAACCCGATGGGGCAGGACACCGACATGCAGCAGAAACTGCTGCGCGCCGGTTGCCGCTTGCACTACCTGCCCGACGCGGTGGTGTGGCATTGGGTGCCGCGTTCGCGCTGCACGCCAAAGTGGGCGTTGCACCGCGCGTACCGCAAGGCGATCACCGACCAACTCGACGACCGGCGCAGTTGCGAGACAGCATTGACCGGCCCACGCTGGCGGGGCGCGCCGCGTTGGACGTGGAAACGCTGGCTCTCGCTGGCCTGGTCAAGCCTCGCCGCGTCGTGCATGACCGACGCGCACGCCCGGTTTTTCACACGGCTTCAGTGGCACCGATGGCGTGGTTACCAGGAAGCGTTGCGGATTGTGGATCGTGAATCGAACGACAAACGCGTGGTCTGAATAGCCCCCTCTCCCTCTGGGAGAGGGTTGGGGTGAGGGCTTCGCGCGATGAACGACCCATGTTGAGCCGTGGCACGGTCGCGCCGAACCCTCACCCGGCGGCAAGGCCGCCGACCTCTCCCAACGGGAGAGGTTGTTCAGAGACCCCAAGCGCGACAAACAGGACTGACGAGCGCTTGGCTTAAAGCGCATAACCCAACCGCGCCGCGGTCGCTCCACACATCTCCTGCAAGATGCCCTTTTGCGAGGCGTCCCACGACGCGTACTTGGGAAAGTCGCGCGTTGTCTGCGCATTGACACGGATCGCCAGCAGCCGTTGCACGAGTTCTTCGTCGGGTGGGGTAACGTCAGCCGCGTCAAAGATGCGCGCGACGGCGTCGCTCGCCGGGTCAACCAGTTCTTCGAACGACATCGTCGTGACCCGTTGCGGCCCGACGCTGTCGGCGAAGTCCGCAAGGAACGTCGTGATCGCGTTCCACTTCCAGCAGATCCGGCGGAACTGATCCCAACGGGCCCAGGCCGTGTGATCGGGGTGGCCCGGTTGTGGGTCGATGATCCACGGGTCCCAATAGTGGTCGAAATACCACCCTCGTCGCATGCCCGATCGCACGTACTCGCCCGGATGGCGATGCAGAAAGAGAAACCGGGCATTGGGCAGGACGTCTGCGATGATCGGTGCGAGGAAGACGAAATTGGTATTCGTCGCCTCCGCGTAGACCTTGCCCAGCCGCTGATGGTGGGTCAACGTCCCGGCCCGAGACTCGACGAACAGCTTGCGGTAGTGTCGTTGCCTTTGCTCGAGTTCGGCATGAGCCAGCTTTGTCTCTTCGAACAATCGTGGCTCAGGTTCGTGAAATGCCGCGACCTCTTCGGACAGGCTCAGCAACTTGATCACCATCATCGACCCGACCCGCCCGCTGGAAACGACGAACAGGCAGCGTGCTTTCCGCCAACTCAGTTGGCCGAACCGCTTCGGCCGCTCGTCGAGGCCCGGCAGTTCGATCGCGCTGATCTTCTGCTCGCTAAAGATGTCGTCTTTGCTCAGCACAGGTCAAACTCTCGTGTGCGTTTCTTCACAACCTCTCCCTTTGAGAGAGGTCGGCGGCCTTGCCGCCGGGTGAGGGTTCTGCGCAGCCACGGTTCAATGCAAAAAGGGTCGTACACGGCGAGGAGCCCTCACCCCAACCCTCTCCCAACCGGAGAGGGGGTTGTTGATCGAATTCATACACGCAAATCGTCCCACGTCACGGCCCCGTCGAGCAACGCGTCGAGTCGGTCGTTGTGCGGTTGATACACGGAGCACAGGCGTTCACGCATGGCCGGCTCGAGCGACGACTTGTAGCTGCCCGGGTTCAAGACACGGAACGCGTCAGGTCGAAACGCGGCCAAGCCTAGGAAGTCCAGCGTACGGTTGTAAACCGATTCGGGGTCGTTGAACAGGTCTTCAGCCCGCATGATCAGGAACTGATCACGGGGGAACGACGCGAACCACCGTTCCAGTTGCTCGGCGTAAAAACCGCGCTTGACGTATTGGAAGTGTCGTTCGGCGAACGCCTGTTCCCGATCCGCATGCAGCGGCGTTGACTCGGGGTCAGCCAGGTGTTTCAACTCGTCATCGACGGCCTGCTCGAACGACCTGTCCTCGCGTTCTTTGCGCACCTGGTGTTGGTAATGCGAGTAGGCGCGGTCGGCTGGGTGGCGGAGCAGGACGATCAGTTTGGCCTGTGGGATCAAGGCCGACATCCGTTTGGGCGTTTCGTTGTGAAACAGGTAGAACGGGCTTGCCTCGCCGCAGACCGGCGGCACGCTCGGGTCGACACACGGGCGATGCCGGGTCTGTCGCACCGTCGGAAACTGGTGTCGGTACCACGTCTCGCCGCGGTCGTAGTGGTCGTCAAAGTAGTGCACTTCCTTGACCGGCCCGTGTACGACGTCGGGGTGCTGTTGCAGGTAGCCGAACAGCGACGACGTACCGCACTTCATCGCGCCGATGATGACGAAGTCGGGCAACAGATGGCGCGACGCGGTCAGTCGCATCGCCAGCGTCTTGACACGGGAGGCGATCAAGGGTGCGACTCAACTATCGAAGGTGTAGCCGTCCAGAAAGTCGTATTGGCCGATGCGCCGATCGACCTCGGCCTTGAGCGCGTCGGACCACGGCCCGTCTTCGCGGCTCTTGTTCGGCTTCTTGTAGACCGATTCGGCGCAGGTCGTCAGGTACGACTCGTTGGTCGGCAGGTCGAGGAACGCGCAGATACGGTCCAACTCGCCGCGCGGGTCGTTGATGAACGTCTCGTGCCGCGCTTCGAGCCAGTTGGCGTCGTCGATGCGGTCACGCGTTGCCGCAACGGCGTTGCTGTGCGGGAAGTAGTACTCGATCGCGTCTTCGAGGCTGGTCTGCCGGCGGTTGGCGATCGTCGTGATGTTGTCGAATGGGTTGCGCGCGACGTGGATGACCTTGAGCGTGACCGGCCCGAGCAAGTCCATCAGTTTGTCCAGCAACGCCGGGTCGGCGCCCAACCGCTTCGACGTCCGTCCGCCCGCCTTGTCGCCGACGACGTGGATCGTCTGTGGCCCGCCGTCGTCCGTCTTGGGCACGTCGTATGTGTAAAAGGTCGTTTCCCGGCCGTGCTCTCGGCCGTGCCGCGCGCTCTCGTCGAGCAGGTAGAACAGCGTCCGTTTGCCGAAGCCCATCTCCATCAGGCCTAGCGCATCCGCCTCGTTGCCAAGGCTGGCGTGCCAGTGCGCGTCGAGCAATGTCCCGACAATGCTGTGACCGCTGCGCGGGTAGCCGATGAACAGGCAGAACGCACGCACGTCGCTGAACCGCCCCTGGTTCATCAGCGACTTGACACGCAACGCGGCCTTGCTCTTGAGCAAGTCGGCGGGCTGGTATCGGTTGGGTAGCGTCAGGACGTCGACCATAAACTGGCTCGTGGATCGTTCGTGTGGTTTCAACTGGCCTGGAGTCGCCAATCCTGTTCGACCAGGACTCCGCCGCGCCGGTCGGCCTGCATGTAGCCGGTGCCGTAAAAGTCGCCGGCCTCGACGACGATGCGGAACGCGTCGCGCACCTGGTCTGACAGATCGCCGTCAGCCAGGCATTTGAGGTTGACCGAATACTCGCCCGGCGGCAGCGGGAGCTTGGGGATGTCGCAGACGATCCAGCCTTCCCGCTCGGTCAACGTCATCTGACCGTTGGCGACCTGGTTGTTGCACTTGAACAGCAGGTGACGATTCAGCGTGAAGACGTTGAGGTTCAGCGACACCTCGACCGGCGGCGATTCGCAGACGTAACGGGCCGCGAGCTGCACGCGCTTGCCGGAACGGGGCAGCAGCAGGGTTTGGCCGAACTCGTCGCGCAATTCGAGTTGGGTGAAGTGCACGCGTCGCGAGCCGAACCGGTCGGTCCGCTGCGCGAGGTTGCTGCCCTCGACGTTCATCATGCTTTCGATGTAATCATTGATGACGATTTCCGTGTCGCCCGCGTTGGACAGGACGCCGTTCTTGAGCATGATGGCCCGTGTGCACAGCGACTCGATCGTGGCCATGTTGTGACTGACGAACAGAACCGTCCGCCCGTCGCGGACGACCTGGTCCATCTTGTTGATGCACTTGGACTGGAACTGCGCGTCGCCGACGGCCAACACCTCGTCAACGATCAATACCTCGGGGTCGAGGTGCGCGGCGACGGCAAAACCGAGTCGCACGCGCATGCCGGACGAGTAGCGTTTCACCGGCGTGTCGATGAACCGCTCGATCCCGCTGAAGGCGACGATCTCGTCGAACTTGCGCGCGATCTCCGTGCGACGCATGCCCAAAACCGAGCCGTTGAGGTAGACGTTCTCCCGACCGGTCAGCTCGGGGTGGAAGCCGGTGCCGACTTCCAGCAGGCTGCCGACCCGGCCTTTGATAACCGCCCGGCCTTCGGTCGGGGCGGTGATGCGCGACAGGATCTTGAGCAGCGTGCTCTTGCCCGAGCCGTTGGAGCCGAGGATGCCCAGCACCTCGCCGCGCTTGACCTCGAAGCTGATGTCCTTGAGTGCCCACAAGGTCGAGGCGTCTTCGCCGTTGCCGTCCGGGTCGCCGTTGCCGTTGTCGCCGCCGCCCAGCGCACGCGCGACCTTGCGGCGCATGTGCTTGGCTGAGACCAGCTCGCCGATCTGAAACCGCTTGCTGAGGCTGTCGACTTGGATGGTGACGTCACTCATGGTCTGTCAGTCGTTCGATTCGGTCAGACAATGTCGGCAAAGGTCGCTTCGACGCGGCGGAAGAAGAACATGCCCATCACCAGCAGCAGCGCGGTCAACACGAGCGGGACGAGCCAGAACGGGTCAAACGTCATCTTGTCGGGGCTTAACACCGACCAGCGGAAGCCTTGGACAATTGGGTACATCGGGTTGAGCTTGTAGATCGTTTCCAACGGCGGAATGAAGCGGGAGTCGATCTTGCCGTCGAGCTTGCCGAACAGTTCCGTCGCGGAGTAGGCGACGGGAACGGTCCACATCCAGAAGGGGATGATCATGTTGCCGGCCATGCGCACGTCGCGGTAGCGCACGCTCAACGAGGCAAACCAGATGCCGAACGCAAGCCCGGTCATCATCGCCAGGCCGATCCAGACGGGCAGCAGCAGTATCTTCCACGTCGGCACGATCTTGAAGATCGCCATCAGGATCGCCAACACGCCGAACAGGAAGGCGAAGTGCACAACGCCCGTGATGGTTGAGGCGATCGGGATCAGCAGACGTGGGATGTAAATCTTGGTCAGGATGCCTGCCTGCCCCATGAGGCAGTTACTCGACGCGCTGAACGACGCGACGAACAGACGCCAGATCGCCATCCCTGCGAAGACGAAGATGAAGTAGGGCGTTGAGTCGTCGTCCGTAGAGAGACCGGCGATCACGCCGAGCAGGACGGTCAGGATGCCCGACTGAAGCAGCGGGGGGAAAATGACCCAGAAGTACCCACCAACCGTCTGCTTCGTCTTGCTTTTCAGGTCGCGCTTGGTGAAAAAGAGCAGCAGCTCGCGGTACTGCCAGATCTCTCGAAAGTTGAGCGGCATCCAGCCGCGGGGCGGCTCGATGATCGTGGTGATCTCTTCTTCGGTCGGTCGGCCGGGGTCGCCGGACGGCTCGGCCGCGACGTCACGCGACCGGTCGGCGCCGGTGTCGTGGTCGTCCACTTGCGCGGCCGACGTGGTTGCGTCGTCCTCGCCGCCAAGTCGTGGGTCTGTGGCTGTCGCTTCGTTCATCCCTGTCCGTTCTGGTCGTTTTCCGGGCCGGTGGTGTCCGCCGCGGGCGATGGGTCGTCAGTCGTTGGCCTGTTCATGAGCTTGCGTGCTGCACGCTATCGTTGCATTGGCCGATGGTGATTCAACCCGCTGTGCATCCGTCATTCTTATGCCGCAGGTCGAAGCTGAACAATCCGGTCCGCTGCGATGCCTCACGATCGACGTGGAGGAGTACTACCACATCGAGGCGGGCCACGCGGTTATCGGCCGCGAGCAGTGGTGGGATTGGCCCAGCCGGGTTGAAGCCAGTATTGACCGCCTCCTGTCGCTGTTTGATCGGCTCAATCGCAAGGCCACCTTCTTCGTCCTGGGCGATGTTTTGCGCCGAACGCCCGGCGTCGCGGCCCGGATCGTCGAACAGGGGCACGAGGTCGCGTCGCATGGCACGAACCACGACCGGCTGCACCGGCTCGACCCCGCCACGTTCCGCGACGACCTGCTGACAAGCCGAAAGCTGATCGAGGACGACGCCGGCGTCGAGCCCGTGGGTTACCGGGCCCCGACGTTCAGCCTCGTGCCGCAGACCGCCTGGGCGATCGACGTCCTGATCGAGGCAGGTTTTCAATACGACAGTTCGATCTTCCCCGTTCGTCACCCGTGGTACGGCGTGCCGGATGCCCCGGATCGGCCATTCTTCGTGCGTTCGAGCGAATCGGGGTCGGACCTGCTGGAAATCCCGCCGCTGACCTGGCGTCCCGGCGGGCTGTTTGGGAATCGCAAGCTGGCCGTGGCGGGCGGCGGGTACTTCCGCCTGCTGCCCCTGGGTTTGATGAAGCGCGGCCTGCGTCAGGCGGGGCGTGACGATCGGCCGGCCGTGCTGTACTTCCACCCGTGGGAGTTCGACCCGGGCATGCCGAGGATGCCGCTCTCCCGCACGGGCATGTTGCGGACGTACACGGGTCTGAAGTCGGCTGAACGCAAACTCGCCACCGTCGCGGAGCAGACCGGTCGCTGGACGACCATGCGCGACGCGCTGGGCGAATTCCGCGCGGAAGCTGAGCGAGGCGAGCCGTATGTGTTAGCCTCTCCCGAAGCCGCCTAGGAGAGCGACGCATGGCGAAGAAGCAAGCAGCCGCCGTCCCGCAAGCCAAGCTGGACCTCTACGAGAAACTGGTCGTCGCCTTTCCGGAGGTCGAACGTAAAGGCGCGGCCATGCCGTACACGTCGTGCAACGGCCACATGTTCAGCTTCCTGACCAAAGACGGCAAGCTCGCGTTGCGGCTGCCGGACGAGCCCCGCGAAGCGTTCATCAAGAAGTTCAAAACAAAGTTGTGCGAGCAGCACGGGACGGTCATGAAGGAGTATGTGGTCGTCCCCGATACGCTGCTGAAAAAGACGGCAGAATTGAAGAAGCATTTCCGCGCGAGTTTGGACTATGTGTCGTCGTTGAAACCCAAGGCGACGACACGCAAGAAGAAGCAGACGAAGAAGGTCGCCAAGAAGACGTCGTCGAGTGCGAAAGGGCGCAAGAAGAAGGTCGGCAAGAAGAAGTAGAGAAGGGGCTTGCTCTGCGCAATCGGTCGGCCGATCGGACTTGGGCGCCGCGACAGGGCGGTTGTTGCGCCAACACGCTCATTTTCCAACCCAAACGCCTGGAGCGCACCTGCCCCACAGCCGATCCCCGCGGATGTGGGTAGTCCAAAAGTAACTCGGTTCGGTTCGAGCGGACCAGCACTCCGCGCAGGTGCGTCTCCAGGAAAGGGGCTCGTGTGGGGTCGGTCTGCAAGTAGTCCACCGCAGGCGCAAAAACCCAACAGAAACCCCCCGGAGGGCCGCGGGAATCAATAACGTTTGCGGAACAAGGAAAAAGCCTGCGGACCATTGTCCGCAGGCTTTGATGTGAGGTCGCGTGATCGAACTGGTTCTGTGTGCCTCAGTCTTCCTTCGCCTTTTCCGCCTTCTCGCGGGCGTCGTCGAGTGTGCCGACGTACATGAATGACGACTCGGGCAGGTCGTCGGCTTCGCCGGCGCAGATGCGGCGGAACGAATCGATCGTGTCACGCAGCGGCGTGTAGATGCCGGGGAAACCGGTGAAAATCTCGGCCACGAAGAACGGCTGACTGAGGAAACGCTCGATCTTTCGGGCACGGGCGACGATGAGCTTGTCTTCCTCAGCCAACTCGTCGACGCCGAGGATGGCGATGATGTCCTGCAGCGAACGGTATCGCTGGAGGATCGTCTGCACCTGCTGCGAGACGTCGTAGTGGTCCTGGCCGATGACACCCGGGTCGAGGATGGTCGAGGTCGAGGCGAGCGGGTCGACGGCGGGGAAAATACCCTTCTCGGCGATGCCGCGGGAGAGGACGACGAATGCGTCCAAGTGGGAAAACGCCGTGGCCGGCGCGGGGTCGGTCAGGTCGTCGGCCGGCACGTAGATGGCCTGCACCGAGGTGATCGCGCCCTTATCGGTTGACGTAATGCGCTCCTGCAACTCGCCCATCTCCGTCGAGAGCGTCGGCTGATAACCGACGGCCGAGGGCATTCGGCCGAGCAACGCCGACACTTCCGAGCCGGCCTGCGTGAAGCGGAAGATGTTGTCGACGAACAGCAGCGTTTCCTTACCCGAGCTGTCGCGGAAGTCCTCGCACATGGTCAGACCGGACAGCGCGACACGCAGACGCGCGCCGGGCGGCTCGTTCATTTGGCCGAACACCATCGCCACTCGGTCGAGCACGCGGCCAGTGTTACCCTCGGCGTCGGTGAACTGGGCCTCCGCCATTTCGCGCCAGAGGTCGTTGCCCTCACGCGTGCGCTCGCCGACACCGGCGAATACGGAGTAACCGCCGTGCTCACGCGCGATACGGGCGATCATTTCCTGAATGATGACGGTCTTGCCGACGCCCGCACCGCCGAATAGGCCGATCTTGCCGCCGCGGACGAACGGGCAAAGTAGATCGATCACCTTGATGCCCGTTTCGAGAATCTCGGTCTTCGGGTTGAGTTGAACGAACTCGGGCGGGGCCTGGTGGATCGCACGCTTGTTGGTCGCGTTGACCGGGCCCTTCTTGTCGATCGGCTCACCCAGCAGGTTGAACACTCGGCCGAGCACGGGTTCGCCCACGGGCACCTGCACGGGCGAACCCGTGTCCTTGACATCCATCCCCCGACGCAGGCCGTCCGTTGAACCCAACGCCACGGCCCGGACCTGCCCGCCACCGAGGTGCTGCTGCACTTCGCCGACAAGCCGTTGTTCGTTGTCGCCGACCTTGAAGTCGATCTCAAGGGCGTTGTAAATCTCAGGCAGGTCGTCTTCGGGGAAGGCCGCGTCGAACGTCGAGCCGATGACCTGCGAGATGGAACCGGTGGTGGCCATAACGAGTCCCTCAGGGGGTGGTCCGGAGGTGATCCGGTGGTGCTGCGTGGGGCGATAGAATAGGGGCCGATGGGGGATTCGCCAAGCGCCAAAAAAGGTGGGCGAAGCGATCTGCGGGTGTGGGCGGGCCGTAATAACGGGCACCGGCGAAAACGGGCGTGGGCCGCTGGGTGACCGTCGAGTCCAGCCGGGCCGTAACTCGCGTCCGAGTACCAGATTGGGGTCATGTAACGGACCCATTGGGGCGATAACACCATGGCAGACCCACGACGCGGCGGCCGACGGAAGCAGACCCGGCGCAAGACCGCGGGCAAGAAGAAAGGACGACGCACCATGGCCACACGCAGCAACGACGTGCAGTCGGAGTTGGCTGAGCTGAAGGACGACTTCGCCAAGTTACGCGGCGACTTGGGCGACCTGACCAAGGCGATCATCGACGCCGGCAAGCAGACCGGCGCGGCCGCGGCCGAGCAGTTGCACGACAAGGTCGAAGACGTGAAGCAGCGCGGCCGAGAGAAGTTCGACAAGGTCGAGCACCAGATCGAAGACAACCCGTGGACCAGCGTCGGCGTCGCGTTGAGCGTCGGCCTGATCGTGGGGTTCCTCCTGCGCCGCTGACCGACACGGCGCGGCAACGAAACAACCCGGCAAGAGACGACGCGTGCGGAAGCTGACCGACATCTTCATCAAGTCGCTTGACCTGTTGGAGGCTGAAGGACGACTGCTGCGCGGCAACACGATGCGTGTGATCGCCGCGGCGGTGGCGTTCGCCGTGCTCGGCATGCTCGCGCTGGTTGGCGTCGTGCTCCTGATCCTGTCGTTGTATTGGCGGCTCGACTCCGACTACGGCCCGATCACGGCTGCGCTGGTGACCGGCATCGTTCACCTCGTCGTCGCGGCGCTCGGCTTTGCCGTCGTCTGGATATGGGTGCAGAAGCGGAGCGGGTGAACGGCAACCGCTTGCGGCTTAGCGCACTCAGCTCTTTACGATTGAGTTCTCATTCATGGCTCTCGATGCACACCCCGCCAGCGACCGCCGGCGCGTGGACGACGCGAAGGCCGCGTTGCGCGCGGCCGTGGACGACGCGCTCGGCTCGTCGAACGGCAATGGTCGACGCGGCGCTCAAGACTGCTTGAAGAACCCGTGGTGCATGTTCGGCTTCGCCGCGGGTTTGGGTGTGCTGATCACGCGGTTCCCGGGCGTCGCCAGAAAGGCCGCGCCGATCTTGTTGCGGGGCGCGATCGCGTTGGTGCCGACCTTTCTCAGTTCGTTGCGACGTGACGGCGATTCGATGTGAACGAGTCCTGTGCGTCGTGATGTGAACGCTGCGAAATCCGTCGCTCTTGGTCTGTAGATTGTGACTCGTTTGGGGGCAAGCGCTTGTCTCGTGCCACGGCCGTGTCGGCCGTGCGGTTCATCGAAGGTGTCTCGCACGGCCGACACGGCCGTGGCACGATACTTTTCGTCGCAGTGAGACACTACCGACCGTTTTCAGTCGGCCGCGTCCCGGTCCGGTTGGGCAATATCCCCCAGATCGTTACGCACACGGGGCGGTTTCCCACCGTGTTGAGCGGCGTTTCTGGGCGATGCGCCCCGGTCAGCCGGCGGAATGCCAGTTGGCACGGGCGTTGCACTTGGTGTCGTGTCCCTCTTTGAAAGGAGGCATGACCATGGCGCCGAAACCGGACAAACCGTTCAAGCCGCCGTTTGGCTACTTCGCGCACGCGGGCCGACCGCGGCGTGTGATCGGCACCTGCCTCGGGCCTTGCAGCGTCGAGGGCTGCGACCGCGTGAGTCGGTACTGGTTCCTGGCCGACGGCGTGACCATCCGCGAATGCCCGCACCACGATCGGCCGGCCGTGGACCGGCAGGTCGCCATCAAACGACGCGGCCGAAAGGGCAACCCGAGCTGACCCCCACGCGCTCCCAGCCGCTTGCGGCTTAGCGCGTTGGGGCAGTCCTTGCAAGCGTTCTTGCACCCCGCACGATTCCCGCCACAATGTCCCTTCGCCGCCGCGACGGTCGCGGCTGACCTGCACGACCGAAGGGACCAACCATGAAACGATTGATCATCACCATGCTGCTACTCGGATTCACCGCAACGCTTGGCGGCTGCCAGATGGCCGGCCACAACCCGCACACGGGCAAGATCCGCCACGTCGTCATGTTCAAGTTCAAGGACGACGCGACCGCCGAACAGGTCGCCGCGATCGAGAAACACTTCGCGCAACTCAAGCACGATATCCCCGAGATCGTCGACTACGAGTGGGGCACGAACAACAGCCCGGAAGGCCTGGCTGACGGCTTCACCCATTGCTTCCTGGTCACCTTCAACAACGACGCCGGCCGGGCAATCTACCTGCCGCACCCGGCCCACAAGGACTTCGTCACGCACCTCAAGCCGATCCTCGACAAGGTGATGGTGATCGATTACACGGTCAAGACGGAGTGAATGTCGAATAACAAATGTCGAATGACGAAAGAGGGGAATTTCCGCAGCGGCGCGTCGTAGTCGGTGGTGATCCGCGGGTACTCGTCATTAGGATTTCGTGTTTCTTTCGACGTTTGAAGTTCGACATCCGTTACTGTCTTCAAGTTTTTACTTCATCGGACAAGAATCGATGTTCTTACACACCGTTTACTTCTGGTTCAACGAAGGCGTGACCGACGCGCAGCGTGACGCTTGCATCGCAGACTGTTACGAGTACCTGGGCAAGGTGCCGACCGTGCGCCACCTGTGGGCCGGTCAGCCAGCCAACACGCCGCGTGACGTGGTCGACGGGTCGATCGGCGCCGGCCTGACCGTCGTGCTGGACGACCGCGCCGCCCACGACGTCTACCAGCAGCACGACCTGCACAAACAGTTCATCGAACGCAACGGCGATCTGTGGGCAAGGGTGCAGGTATACGACCACGTCACAGACGGGACGGAGGGGTACGCGTAACGATCGTCGGGTCGTCCAGTTTCGTGCCACGGCCGTGTCGGCCGTGCGGCGCGTTTTCGTGACTCTGCACGGCCGACACGGCCGTGGCACGGATACGTTCGGCGCATGAAAAACCGGGCCTTCGGAAAGGCCCGGCTTCGAGTTCAAACGATCGCGTTACCCTTCAAGCAAATCGTTGATTCGCTCTGCGGCAACACGCGTCGACCTACTGCATCTTCAGGTACTTGCGCTGTAGCGAGCGCAGCTCGCTGGCGTACGGGTCGCCGCCGAGGCTGTCGTCTTCGTGGTGCAGGACGCGCACGCTTTCGGGGATGCGCTTGGCCGACGCTTCGTACGGGTTGTCGTTGTTCTGCTTGTTCAGTTCGTACAGCGCGTCGACGGTTTGCAGCGAGCGCATCCACGTCTGCCACCACAGCTCGTTCAACGCCGGGTCGTTCAGGTAGTGGTTGACGTTTTCGTTCATCGACTCGATGAGCTTGTAGAAGCCGTCGCGTGCCTGGATCAGGGCGTCTTCGTCGCCCTTGAAGTAGTACGCCTCGGCCCTGGCGAAACGCAGGCCGGCGTCGCGCGGGTGCTCTTCCAACAGCGGGTCGATCTTGCTGACCGCCTCGTCGGACTTGCCACTCATCGCCAGCGCCTTGGCCTGGATGCGGACGAAGCCGATCAGCTCCTTCTTGGTCATGCCTTCCTGGCCCTTCGCCCAGGTCATGAGCAGGTCGGCCAACGGCACGGCAGCGCCGGCCAACTTGTCGCGCTCGGCGCGCAGTCTGCTGCGCAGCGTATTGGAACTGGCCATCATGATTTCGTTCTGCTTCTTGGCGATCCGCAGGTCCAGGTAGCGGAGCTGGTCGTCGATGACGGCCGCGGCCGCGTCGGGGTAGCCGGCCATCATGTCCCTGGCCAACTGCACCGCCTGGTCCGGGTTGTTCAGGCCGATCGTCGCCTTGATCTGCAACGAGTACGCGTCGCGGGACATGTCCTTGAACGCGGGCTCGCTGTACTTCTTCTGGAAGTCGCCCAGCCGGTTCAGCGCGAAGCCGAAGTTGTTCTCGCCGATCTCGACTTCGGCCCGAGCCAGGCTCATCGTCGCCTCGGCCTGCCGCAACTCGGTCTGACGCTTGGCCGGCAGGTTGTCCCAGTTCTGACGTTCCTGCTGGATCAGGTCGACCAGATCATCGTCACGCTGCGGGTCGTTGTTCGTCGCGTCGATGATGAGCTTGCCGAACCGCTTGCGCTCAGCCGGGTTCAGCGTGTTTTTGAATAGCTGTTGGAGGCAGAAGATCCGCTCGCTCTGCGCGGTGAGGTAGTGCGGGTGGCCGGGCGGGACCATCTCGTAGATCTGGGCGGCCTCCTCCCAGCGGCGCTTGGCCTGAAGGATGTTGAACGCGAAGAACGTCCGTTCGCCCGTGGCCATGCCGCTGGACGGGAACTTGTCGAACAGCACGCGGGCGGTCTTGATGTACTGTCGCTGCGCGGGCACTTTGACGTCGGCCTGGATCTGCTCGTCGGCCGGGTCCGCCAGCGGGCGGACGAGGTTGAGCGCGATCTCCATCGCCGTCTCGGCCAACGGCACCTCGGGATACTTGGCCGGCACTTCGGTGAACAGCTCGACCGTCTTGAGCACGATGCCCGGGTTCGTCGGGTTGTGCAGGTAGGTCGCGAACGCCTTGTTGTAGATCGCCCGCGCGGCGATCTCGTTGTAGCTGGCGATCACGACCTTCTCCGCCTCGGTCGGCTCGTCGGGGTTGGCCGCCTCCGGTGCGGGGCGGGCGAGCAGGGCGTCGAGCACGGCGATCGATTCTTTGAGCACTTTGCCGGCCGCGTCGCGCTTCTCCTGCGCGTTGGCCTGCTGGTTCTTGCTGTCGAAATCCATCGCGGCGGCGACGAGGTTCTGCCCGTCCATGCGCAGCGTCTCGCCGATGGCCATCTGCACCATCGCGGGGGCCGTTCGGCGTGCGTCGCCGGTCGTCGTGTCCGCCCAGCGGCGGTAGACGAACCCGCGGATCGCGTCGGCGTTGTCGCCCAGCACGGGGTCTTCAAACAACTCGTTGTACGGGTTGAACGCGGCGGCCTCGGCGGCCTGCCGCTCGGCTTTGTCTTTGATCGCTGCGGCCTTGTGGATCAACACGCGGTGTTTGCCGTCGGTCATCAGCACGCGGAAGATCAGGTTCTGATTGACCGGCGGCTTACTGGCTCGGTCGTCCAGAAACTCGACGGCGTCGTCGTGCGTGCCCTTGAGCGCCATCGCCCGCGCCAGGCCGAGGTAGCTGGTCACGCGCGCCAGCCCGTCGACCTTCGCGGCGTTCAACTCCTTCATGCCCTGGTCGAACTTGTTCGCGCCGATCATGCACAGGCCGGCCGTCAGCTTGGCCGGCTCGGCCAACCCAAACTTGCGCACGATCGACTCGTCCATTCGGCCCAGTTCATCCACGGCCTGCAGGAACAGGCGTTCGCGTTCAGCCGGGATGCTCCTGGCCACGCGGCCGAACCGCGGGTTTGGGTTGCGGGTCAGTTCACGGTAGTAGGTGTGGCTGTCCGGCAGGTGGGCTAGCAAATGAGCCGCGGCCGCGAGCGTGAAGCGCGTTCGGCCTTCGCGGTATTCCTTCATCCAGCGGTCCCACTCGCCGGTCGCCTGAAGCTCCGCGTGCTTCTTGGCGTCGCCGGGGATCTCGCCGGCCATCTTGAACAGCGTCTGCGTCGCGTCGGCCAGGTGCAGGTACGCGTCG
>JANQSF010000141.1 GCA_028284155.1 Phycisphaeraceae bacterium | reverse complement strand
TTTCATGCCGCACGCGATCGCGGCCGCCGGGTCAAGCCCCGCGCCGACGACGGGTTGATCCACACGATCCAACCACGCGACCAAAGCGTCCAACTCGTCCTCGGCGTGCACGGCCAACCGCACGCCGTGCCCGTCGGCCGACTCGACCAACGCGTGTTCGACGTCGTGCCCCAGTTGCTCGATCGGCAGCGCCAGGCTCAACGGCACACGACCCAGGTCGGCCGCCAGCGTGATCGCAGCCGTCGCGGCTGACACAGCCCGATCGACCTGGTCGGGGTCGGCGAAGTGACTGCGCGGGATGAACAGGTCGAGGCCGGCCAATCGCATGCTCCGCCGCGCGATCAGGGCGAGCAGGTCGCGTCGGGCACGCGGGCTCAACTCCCGCGGGCGCAGGCCGCGCTGTGTCACGTCGATCTGGACGGACGTGACCCCGGCCGTGCCAAGCCGACGCAATGCCGCGTTGAGCGTGCCGCCGGCCGCTACGACAATCGGCGACGTTGCGGCCGCCAGTGACAGGTCGGAACCGTGGGTGATGATTGACATCGCCGCAAGTTTAGTCGCCGACCACCTCAATCATCGCTTCCTCCCGACGGGGCGACAAGATTGCCCCAAACTGTCCGGGATGAAGGTCGCCCTTTTAGTCACCTGCCTGACCGACACGTTCCACCCGCGCACGGACATCGCCGTGGTAAAGGTGCTCGAAGCGGGCCCGCACCGACGGTCGACCCCGCGATCGCCCGGTGGAACTAGGCCCCTCCGCCCGCGTTGTGAGACTTCGCGGTCGACAGCTTTTTCTTGATCAACTTCAGATTCAGCAGTTCGACGAACAGCGAGAACCCCATCGCGAAGTAGATGTACCCACGGGGGATGTGTTGGCCCAGGCCTTCCGCGACGAGCAGGACGCCGATCAGCAGAAGGAATGCCAGAGCAAGCATCTTCATCGTCGGGTGTCGCTCGATGAATCGTGACAACGGCCCGGAGAACGCGATCATGACGGCGATCGAGATGACGACCGCCAGGATCATGATCACCAGCGGCGGCCAGGGGATCGCCGTGCCGGGGAAGTGACCGCTTTGGGTGTACTTGCTCGGGTCGACCATGCCGACAGCGGTGAGCACGGAGTCGATCGAAAACACGACGTCGAGCATGATGATTTGCGTGATGACCGCTGAGAAGGACACCGACTTCTGCGATTCGTCGTCCTGCTTCTGCGTGTGCAGCCCTTCGAGGCTGTGGTGAATCTCCCAAGTCGCTTTGCCGAGCAGGAACAGGCCGCCGAGGATGAGGATCAGGTCCTTGACGGTGATGTCTTCGCCTAGTGCGGTGAACAGGACGGATTGATCCAGTGTGATGATCCACGCGATGGCGCAGAGCAGGACGATTCGTCCGAGCGCCGCCAACCCGAGCCCGATTAGTCGAGCCTTTTTGCGTTGTTCTTTGGGCAGTCGGCCGGCCAGGATCGCGATGAAGACGACGTTGTCGACGCCGAGCACGATCTCCATCAGCGTCAACGTGGCGAGCGCGGCGAGGGCCTGGAGGGTCAGCAGTTCAGCCATGGTTTGAAGCCTTGTCGTACGAATGAATCAACAATGGGTCAAGTCTTTGGCGCAGCCGAGTGTCTGCCGCATTCGGGGCACTGGATCTCGTCGTTCTCCGGGCGCAACCCTTTCAACGCGTACCCGCAGTGTCGGCAGACGCCGACGACGGGCGGCTTGCTAGTCATCGTCAACTCCTCAACACAGGCGCCGTCGATCAGGATGCGGACTTTATAGCTGAACATCCCGGCGGTAAACACGACCTCAACGAGGTGCGGCTTGTCATCATGATCGCTCAGGTCGATGGTGAGCGACGTCTCACCGATGCCGCGTTTGGCGGCGACCTCCCGCCCATCGACACGCAACGACTTGCGCCACCATGACTCGAATCGCGCCTCGAGCAGGTGGCCGAGGATTTCGGTCGATGCGACGTACATGGGGGAACAGGTTACCCGAGCGCCTGGTGTCGCGGGAGCGACAGAGTCCACCCCTTGACCCGACGAACGGTCGGATCAATTTGCAGATCGATTAACCGAAGTGTCAAAGCATGCCGTTCCAGTTCGCCGGCACGAGCAGCACCGGCAGGTCGGTCTGGCGAATGATGTTGCCGGGCACGTCGCCGGCGATGAGTCTTTTGAGCACGCCGCGGCCGGTCAGGCCGAGGATGATCAGCGTGCACTCGCGGGCGCGGGCGGTGTTGAGGATCGCCTTGGGCACGTCGTCGCCGAACAGCATGACGCCGTCGGCCTCGACGCCCGCTTCGCGCAGGCCGGCCGTGAACACCTTGAGCGTCTCCTCGCCGCGTTGCCGGGCGTCGGACTCGTGCTCGTCTTCTTCCTTGACCTCGGCGACGTGCGCGATCAGGACGGAAGCGTTGAGGCGTTGCGCCAGGTCGGTCACGGGCGTGACCATCTTCTGACTCGCCCAAGGCGAGCTGACGGCGATCAGGATCTTGCTGCGGTTCAAGCCGCCGACTCCGCATCGGGACGCCCCGGCACAAGGGGCGGAAAGACATGATAACGATCGGGGCAGGGGCGGGCGAATGGGCGGAGGCGGGTGGGAACTGAGGCGCAGATGGGGAAAATACTGCATTGAGAGAATGGGAATGGCGAATTGCGAATGGCGAATTCGGATTGATGATCGGATCGCGGCTCTGACTTTGTCACTCGATGCTCGCCACGCGCCCGGTGCCCCGTGCCCCGTGCGGCTACACTGCCCGCCATGAATACCGACGCGGTTATTGAACAGTTAGCCAACTCACGCGAGACAGGGATCGGTCGACTGACCGACCTGCTACGCATCCAGAGCGTCAGTACGGACCCGGCGTTCGCGTCGCATATTGAGCATGGCGCGGCTTGGGTCGATGAACAACTGCGCGAGATCGGCCTCGACTCGGCGATCCATGAGACGGCCGGCCACCCGGCGGTGATCGCGCGGACTCGGCCGGAGCAAGCGCCTCCCGACGCGCCACGTGTGCTGTTTTACGGCCATTACGACGTGCAGCCGGCCGACCCGATTGACCTGTGGGACACGCCGCCGTTCGAGCCGACGGTGCGCGACGGCGCGATCGTCGCGCGTGGGGCGAGCGATGACAAGGGGCAGGTCTGTTGTTTCCTTGAAGCGCTGCGCGCGTGGATGACGGCGCACGGCAAATTGCCCGTTCACGTGACCGTGCTGATCGAGGGCGAAGAAGAAATGGGCAGCGTCAACCTGCCGCCGTTCCTTGAGCAACACCGCGACCTGTTGCAAGCCGACGTTGCACTGGTCAGCGACACGACAATGTGGGACACGCCGAACGGCCCGCGGCCGGCGATCATCTTCGGCCTGCGCGGACTGCTTTACTTCGACGTGCAGCTTCACGGACCATCGCGCGACCTGCACTCGGGCGTGTACGGTGCGGCCGTGCCCAACCCGGCGACGATCCTGACGCGCGTGCTCGGTGGCCTGTTCGACGAAAGCAACGCGGTGACGATCCCCGGGTTTTACGACGACGTGATCGTGCTGACGGATGAGCAGCGTGCTGCGTGGCGCAACGTACCGTTTGATGAGAGCCAGTTCCTCGGCGCGATCGGATTAGAGCAAGGCCACGGCGAGGACGGCTATTCGACGATCGAACGGCGCTGGGCTCGTCCTTCTTGCGACGTGAACGGTTTGTACGGCGGCTATGGCGGCGCGGGCGCGAAGACGATCATCCCTTCGTTCGCCGGCGCGAAGGTGAGCTTCCGGCTCGCATCGAATCAGGACCCGGATAAGATCGCCGTGGTGTTCACCGATTGGCTCAAGTCGCACGACGTCGCCGGCTTGGAGTGGCGGATCACGGAGCACGGCCGGGCCCGGCCGGTCATCGTTTCGACCGACTCGCCCCACATCGCGGCTGCGCGGCGCGCGATCGAGCAGGCCAGTGGTCAGCAGCCGCTGCTCGTCCGCGAAGGCGCGACCATCCCCGTCATCGCCGACTTCCAATCGACGCTCGGCCTTGACACGCTGCTGATCGGCTTCGGCTTATCCAACGACCGCATCCATGCGCCGAACGAAAAGTTCGACCTGTCGTGCTTTGACCTCGGTTGCAGAACACACGCGCTGCTGTTGGCTGAGTTGGCCAAGTGACCCCCAAGTAGCAGCGAGCCCTTTCAGGCGAACTTCTGCCGCAGATACGTGTCACAGATTTCGAAGTAGACCGCCATCGATTCAATGTCGATCCACTCGTCGTCGGCGTGGAGTTGGCCGACGTTGGGGCGGGAGAGGTTCACAGGGATACCGAACTGGCAGAAAAAGCGTGCGTCACTGCCGCCCGAAGCGCGGACGGTGCGGACGGGTCGGCCGGTCACCTGCTCGGTGACGTCGCGAAACACCGGGTCGGGGTCGAGGTGCGAGGGTTCGGCTTGCATCATCGGCTGCACGCCGACAACGGGGCCGGCCAGTTCTTTAACCTTATCGACGATCATCGACACGCTGGCCGGCGGTGTGAAGCGGATGTCGAGGACGGCCTCGGCGTCGTCCGGCACGCAGTTGGCTGTCGTGTTGCTGGTCTTCACGATCGTCGTCGTACACGTCGTGAACCAGTGGTCGCCGTCCGGGTCGATGTGGGTCGGTCGATCGCGCATGAAGTGGTCGTTGATCGGCTGGAGCCGTTCGAGCAGCCGTTGCAGCGCGTTGTCGCCGAGCCAGGGGCGGGCACCGTGCGAGGTTTGTCCCATGGTTGTCAGGCGGACGTGCAGCACACCCTTTTCCGCCACGGTCAGGTCGTTCAGCGAGCCGCCGTCGGGGACGATGGCTTGCCCGCATCGCAGCCCCTGATCTTCGAGCAGGTAACGCACGCCGTCCGTGCCGCCGCGTTCTTCGTCGCTGGTGATGGCCAGGCCGATCGAAACGCCGGGTTGCCTGGATTGCCACTGACGAAACAACTCGAGGATGATGGCGACCGCGCCCTTCATGTCGCCCGCGCCCGGGCCAATGATGCGACCGTTTTCAACAGTCGATCCGTACCTTTCCAGGTGCGCGTGTTCGACGACATCGACGTGACCGCAGAACAGCACTTCCGGCTGGTCGACACCCTCCGGCAGGGCGACGAGCGACTCGTACCCGCGCGAACGGTGTCGTTGGATGTCGATACCGTCCAGCGCTTCAAGGTGGTTGGCGACGAACTCGACGGCCCGGCGGCGTTCGTCCGGGCGGGACTCGGTGCTGGGGATCAGCACGAGATCGCGCGTCAACGCGGTGAGTCTGGCGATCAGTTCGTTCCGGTCGGTCATGTTGGCGGACACGATAGCCATGCGACTCAATCTCGCTCGAACAACCAGTCGACTCCCAGGTTGCCGCGCGCCAGGTCGAGCAGGTCGTGGCATTCGTCGGACGTCGGCGCGAGGCAGAGGAATTGGCCTTTGTGGATCAGGCCGTCGGCACCGAAGTTGAAGTTGATCGGCAGGACGCCCTTGACCCGGCCGGGTTGGTACAAATGGCCCGGCGCGCGGAAGTGGTGGAGCAGTTCGTCGCCGGCCATCGGGTGAGAAAGGCGGATGTTCCGCATGAGCCAGGCGCCGCTCGGTGTGAACTTCCGCGCGAGGACGGATGGGTACGTCGCACCGGTGACGCGGGCGTTGATCTCACACACGTAGACGTCCGGACGTTGTTGGTCTTCCCGTTCGGCGATGAGAAAGTCGGCGCTCGCCGTGCCGCGATAGCCCTGCTCGTACAGCCATCGCCCGACCTCGCCCGCCTGGCTCAGGATCTCAGAGCGCAGGCCGGGCCAATCCGCGACGTACGGCGGTGGCGAGACATTGCCTTCATGCACGCTTTCCTGACTGAGGATCTGCTCGGTCATGTCGTACAGGTGCACGGACGACTCGTCCAGGAACAACTGCACGCTCGGGCTGCGCATCTGCGTGACGCCGTGCACGCCGGGTGCGAGCCAACCCTGCACCATGCACGGGCCTTCAAAGAAGTAGTCGTCCGTGATTGCGTCCGGCGACAATTCCTGGTCGATGCCTTCGAGTTTGGCGATGCCGATGCCCGACGCGCCGATCTGCGACTTGAGCGCTGCCGCTTTGAACCCACGGCGGGCTAACTCGCGTGCGGCGTCGCGCACCTCGTGTTCGTTCGAAGCGAGGATCGTATCGACGTGCGGCAACCCCTGCGCGACGATGTACTCGTGCAGCAGCAGCTTGTTGTTGCCCCGCCAACTGCCGTCGAAGGTGGAAACCGTGCGCTTGCCGAGTCGTTCTGCGATGCGGGCCAGGGTCGGGTCGGTGACGAACCCGTCAACCCACTCAGCGCCGTGGTCGGCCGGCCCGGCCAACAGGACGCGGACGCTGGGGTGATCGCCCGCCGCGAGCCGTTCGCCGATCTGCGCATACTCGCGGTGACTCATCGTCCGCAGGTCGGGCAGCGACAGCGCCAGTTCGTCACGGAAGTAGCCGCACAGCGCGGCGTCCGGTTCGCGTTCAAGCACGAGCAGATTGTCTTGACCTTGGAACAAGGTGTTCAGGATCGGGATCAGCCTGCCGCCGTACGAGTCGATCTCGCCGACCTCGTCGGCCAGTGACTCGGTCTCCGCCTCGTTTCCGAAAAACAGCGCGAGCAGGTTCGCAAAGAACACGACATTGCGCTGCCAGAAGGGCGGGAGCCCGCCGTCCATTTCAACAACTTGATTCGTTTGGGTCTGCATGGGCGAACGAACATGCCGGAACAACTCGAGGACGTTTGTTCTTCATCGGCTCAATGACCGAACAGGCTGACCTGATGCATCATCCCCTGTTCATCGAAGTAACGCATCGCCTCGTCGGTCGACTTGAAGACCTGCGTGGCCGTTTCGGTGATGAACGGCGAGGGCGCCTTAGTCGGCTTCCAAACGACGTACACCTCTTTGCCGTGCTCGAACGCGTGCTGCAGCTCGCGTTCGACGCCGCTGGACAGGCCGGGCAGCCCGCCCGCCAGTTCGGGCACGTAACTGACGATCATGTCGCTCTGGTCGATCAGCTTGAAGTCGCGCATGTAGATCTGTCCGTCGATGTCGCCGGCGATGTCGAGCACCTGCTTCACCGACACGTCGATGGTGATGCGGCTGTCGCCGTCGGCGATCTCGGCCGGGATGAAGTCCTTACCTTCCTTGGCCGCCTCGATCGCGTTGTCGAGCAGCAGTTTTTCGTCCACGTCGCCGGGGTCGAAGGCGACGAAGTGCTTGGCTAACTCGGCTCGGAAGGCGTCGATCTCCGCCAGGACGTCAGGCAGGCTCACCACGTGCGTCATCGGGAACGACGGGTAGACCTTTTTCATCTGCGGCCGACAGACCAGCCGGAAGCAGGTCTCGAGCGTGTCCTGGAACCGCCCGCGCGACAGGATGTAGAAGTCGTTGGGGCAACCCAGCGCCTGCGCGAGCAGCTCGGTCGCCATGATCTCTTCTTCACGCCAAACCATCAGGTCTTTGAGCGTCGCATCGGAGGTGTGCTCGCCGTGCAGGCGGTGGTGGACCGCCTCGATGTTGTCGACGAGGCAGATCAAGGTGTTCGGCTTGAGCATCTGGATCTGGTCGAAGTCGAACGCGGCGAACAGGCCATGCCGCCAGCGGAACGTCGCGTGCGTGTTGACGACGACGTTCTCCTTGTCGCCGATGTCGGCGATCACGTCCTTGAACGCGGCGCGGCGGAGCGACTGAAGCCGGCTCAACGGCAGGTCGAGGATGCGCCCGGGTTTGACGTCCGGCGCCTCGGTGTACATGAGGTCGCCGACGTGGTACGCGCTGATGGTCTGGCCGCGCTGGCCGGCCAAATCGACGGTGCGGTCGAGGTAGTCTTTCTTGTTCATCCCGACCTGGCCGGTGACGATCGCGCGCATGGGGTGGTCCTATCATGAAACTTCGTTTGGTGTGGGCGGGATTATACTGGCCTCGTCGATTTGGTGACCGATCATGATTCGACGCATACTCAACGCGATGCGCGGGCAGTTGTCGCCGAACGACGCGTCAGCCAAGCGCATGGTCGCGATGTTTCACGTCGGGCGAACGGGCAGCACGGTGCTCGGCGGGCTGCTCGATCAGAACGAGCATATCCGTTGGGGGCATGAGATCTACCTCGACATCATGCGAACCTACGCGGACCAGCCGCTGCAACGCGGTGACTACGATCCGGCCGTTGACCCGATCGAACGTGTGCGCGAACGGGCCGCCGCGGCGGGGCGCGACTGGTTCGGTTTCGAGGTCAAGTTCGTCCACCTGTTCCCCTTCGACCTGACACTGCCGCGGTACATCGATGCGCTTGGCGAGGTGGGTGTGACGCACTTCATCCTGCTCGAACGCCGCAATCACATGCGCAAGATCGTCTCGAATCACGTCCGCCGACGCACGGGCACGACGCACCACGGCAAGGACGCCAAGGCCACCCTGACCAGGGTGCGGGTCGACGTCGACAACGTCCGGATCCCACGCAACCGCGACATCAGCCTGGTCGATTGCCTTCGCGAATTCACGCGCGATTTCGAGCAGGCACGCACGCTCCTGGCCGACCGCCCCTTGCTTGAGTTGACGTACGAGGACGACATTCAGGACGACCCACGCGTCGCGTACCGGCGTGTCTGCGAATTCCTCGGTGTCGAGCCGGCCACTGTCGAGGTCGAGTTGGGACGAACGAACCCGTTCCCCGTGCGCGACATCATCGAAAACTTCGACGACGTCGCGGCGGCCTTGGCGGGCACGGAGTTCGCGTGGATGCTCGACGAGTAGCGCCATTGTTACCGGTGATGCCCGATGCTTGAAACCCTCATCGCCGGTGTCGTCAGCGCCCTGGCCACGGGCTTGGGTGCGCTGCCGTTCCTCTTCGTCCCCGCGCTAAACCTGCGCTGGCAGGGCATCGCCTCAGCCGCGGCCGGCGGCATGATGTTCGGCGCGTCGGTGTTCAGCCTGGCGGAGGAAGGCCTTGCCGTCGGTGAGCCGTGGGAGATCGTCGTCGGCCTGTTGATTGGCGCTGGCTTTTTCTGGGTCACGTCGCGATACCTCGAAGCGCACGACCCGGCCGAGATGCGCAAACGCATCGGTTTGAACAAGCAAGGCCTGCTCATCGTCCTGACCATGTTCATCCACAGCGCAGCCGAGGGCGTTGCGATCGGCGTGGGTTTCGCCACGGGCCAGTTCGAGTTCGGCCTACTCATCGCGCTGGTCATCAGTGTGCACAACATCCCCGAGGGCATTGCCATCAGCATCCCGTTGCGGGCGCAGGGCGTCTCGGTGTTCAAATGCGCCGCGTGGTCGGTGTTTACGAGCGTCCCGCAACCCGTCGTGGCCGTGCCCGCCTTCCTGCTCGTCAGCACGTTTCAGCCCCTGTTGCCCGCCAGCCTCGGCTTTGCCGGTGGCGCGATGATCTACCTCGTCGCGTCCGAACTGCTGCCCGACAGCTACAAGCACGCCTCGAAACACGAGGCCGCATGGGGCGTGATGATCGGCCTGACCGGCATGCTGCTTTTCGTGGCGCTGGTCGGCAACATTGACGGTCTGAATTGAACACCTCATCGGGTTACGTGACACGCGGCGCGACTCGGGCGATTCCCCATCGCCGGATCGGTGATTAACCGCTACCCGAGACAGGTGAGCCTCGCTTCAATCAATCAGGGCGGAGACGAGTGGGCGGCAAGCAGATTCAGCGCGGGCATTGTGTCCGTGTGTTCGAGGTGTTCAAGCCACAAGGAGCCCGTCATGAAACAGCGTTCGATCTACACCGTGCTTGTTCTCTGCCTGGTGCTGGTTTGTGGGTTGGCCATTCGACCGACCAAGAGTGAGCAGCCCAAGCAACTGAATGCCGTCATGAAGGCCAAGCTCAGCCACGCGCAGAAGGTGCTCGAAGGGTTAGCCAAGGAGGACTTCAAGTCGATCCGCACAAACGCCCTGGCGCTCTCAGCCCTCAGCCAGGCCGACGCTTGGCATGTCCATAAGACGCCGGACTACGTGCGGTACAGCAACGAATTCCGCCGCCACGCCGACGCGCTTGCTGAGCACGCCAAGGCCAAAAAGCTGGAGGCCTGCACGCTCGACTACGTGCAACTGACCATGATCTGCGTCAACTGCCACTCTTACACCCGCCGGATCGGCGTCGCGTCAACGGAGGTCGGGCTGGATGGCCTCGCGCTCGGCTCGGCTGACAGGTGATTCGGCCGATTCAGGCCGTGCAGAGGGTCTTCTGGGCACGGTATCCCGTTGCGCCGCCGCCGCTCTTGCCTCGCCGCGATTGGCCCTTATAATCCCTGCCCCGAATCGCGACCCCGAGACGAAGGACCCGCGGCCATGAAGCCCAAGATCCACCCCAAGTACGTCCAATGCAAAGTGACCTGTGCCTGCGGCGCGTCCTTCGAGACCCGCAGCACGGTCGAAAAAATGCACGTCGATATCTGTTCGCAATGCCACCCGTTCTACACGGGCAAGCAGAAGTTCGTCGACACCGCCGGCCGCGTCGAACGCTTCCAACGCAAGTTCGGCGGCTCCTACTTCGGCAAGAAGGGCAAGGACGAGGCCGGCAAGGCCGAAGCGTCCGCCTAGCTCAAGTCAATCCACGCAACCGCGGTCGGCAACGGTCGCGGTTGTTTATTGCGCCAAGTGTTCATCGCGCCGACCTGCTCTCGACTCACAGTTCACCCCAAGCCGGGTCTTTCCGAAGACCCGGATCGCCTTGCGGAATACGCACTCGTTCCGCATTTTGCATTCCTTATTCTGCATTTTGCGTTTTGAATTGACCCATGCCCGCCCCGCACGACAACCTCATCGCCAAACTCGACCAGTTGGCAGACCAGCACGACGCGCTCGACCGACAACTGACCGACCCGGACGTCTTGGCTGACCACGAACGCGTGCGCGACCTGAGTGTGAAGAAGGCCGCGATCGAAGGCCTCGTGCAGCAGTACCGCGAGTATCAGCAGGTCGTGGAAGACATCGCCGGTCACGAGCAGATCGTCGAGGCGAATGAAGACGAAGAACTCGTCGCGCTGGCTCGTGAAGAGCTGCCCGAACTGCGTCAGCGTTCCGACGCGATGCTCGAGTCGATCGCCGGCGAACTGGTCACGGCCGACGACGCCGGTGTCGGCTCGGTCATGCTCGAACTGCGTTCGGCCTCTGGCGGCGACGAGGCGGCGCTGTGGGCCGGCGACCTGCTGGATATGTACCGCAAGTACGCGGCGATCAAGCACTGGAAGTTCGACCCGCTGTCCGTCTCGGCCGGCGACGTCGGTGGCGTTCGGCACGCGATCATCAACGTCAAAGGCGCGGGCGTCTGGCAGCACCTCGGTTACGAAGGCGGCGTCCACTGCGTCAAGCGCGTGCCTGCGACCGAAACGCAGGGCCGCGTGCACACGTCGACCGCGACCGTCGCCGTCCTGCCCGAGCCTGAGCAGGTCGAGATCGACATCCCCGAAGACGAGGTCGAGATTCACGTCACCACGGCGCAAGGACCGGGCGGTCAGAACGTGAACAAGGTCGCGACTGCCGTGCACATGATCCACAAGCCGACCGGCATCGAGGTGCGGATGCAGGAGTCCAAGAGCCAGCACCAGAACCGCCAAAAGGCCTGGCAACTGCTGCGCACGCGGCTTTACGACCACGCCCAACGGCAGAAGGACGCCGAGCGCGCTGAGGCCCGGTCCGAAATGATCGGCTCCGGCGGCCGGGCCGAGCGCATCCGCACATACCGCTACAAGGAAAACGTCGCCGTCGACCACCGCCTCAGCCAATCGTTCAGCCTCCAGGCCCTGCTCAACGGCGAATTGGACGACCTGGCCGAGGCCCTGATCGCCGAAGACCGCGCCCAACGCCTCGCCGCGCTGTAAGGCCGCTTGCGGCTTAGCGCGGCCCACATTCGCTATCATTAGAGTCACGCAACCCCCGTCACCCCGTCGATAATCCCAGCAAGGATCAATCGACGCGACGAATCAGTCCCGACGGAACACGCCCCATGCTCAGCATCCCCGGCCAACCCACTCGCCTCTGCGACGGCTACACCCGTCGCGACGTGCTCCGCATCGGGGCGCTCGGCGTCGGCGGGCTGACCCTGCCGCGACTGCTGCGGGCCGAGGCGCAGGCCGCGCCGGCCAAGCGCATGTCGCACAAGGCGGTCATCATGGTCTACATGGTCGGTGCCCCGCCGCACCAGGACATGTACGACCTGAAGATGGACGCCCCGTCCGAAATCCGAGGGCCGTTCAAACCCATCAAGACCAACGTGCCGGGCATCGAGATCTGTGAGCACCTGCCCCGCCTCGCGTTGATGATGGACAAACTCGTCCCGCTCCGCGCCGTCTACGGCTCGCCGAACGGGGCGCACGACTCGTACATCTGCTACACCGGCCGACAGAAGCCGAACGAGCCGCGCGGCGGTTGGCCGAGCGTCGGCTCGACCGTCTCCAAACTGCTCGGACCGACCAACCCAGCCATCCCGCCGTTCGTTGGCCTCGCGCCCGACGCGGGTCACCCGCCTTACGGCTCGCCCGGTCTGCCCGGCTTCTTGGGGCAGACGCACGCCGCGTTCCGACCCAGCGGCGATGTCGGCAAGGACATGAAACTCCAGGGCATCGACGCCAACCGCCTCGCCGACCGGCGTCGCCTGCTCAAGTCGTTCGACAGGTTCCGTCGCGATGTCGATCAAAGCGGCATGCTCGAAGGCATGGACGCGTTCCAACAACGCGCGATGGACATGCTCACGTCCAGCGCCGTGGCCGAGGCGCTCGACCTGTCGAAGGAAGACCCGCGCGTCCTGGCCATGTACGGCAAGGGCGACCCGAAGAAGCACGCCGACGGCGCGCCGCTGAATCTGCAACATTTCCTGCTCGCGCGACGCCTGGTCGAAGCCGGCTCGCGCGTCGTGACGCTGAACTTCGGCCGATGGGATTTCCACTCGAACAACCACAAGTCGCTCAAAGAAAAATACCTGCCCCTGTGGGACCGCGGTGTGAGCGCACTGGTCCAGGACCTGCACGACCGCGGGCTGGACAAAGACGTGGCCGTCGTCCTCTGGGGCGAGTTCGGCCGAACGCCCAAGATCAACAACAATGCCGGCCGCGACCATTGGCCGCAGGTCGGCGGCGGCCTGCTCTCCGGCGGCGGTTTCAAGACCGGCCAGGTCATCGGCTCGACCGACCGCACGGCCAGCGAACCCAAAGACCGCCCGACTCACTTCGGCGAGGTCGTCGCCACGCTCTACCACCACCTCGGGATCAACCCGAACCAGGCGACCGTCAACGACCTGCAAAGCCGCCCGCGCTACCTCGTCGACGAGTGGAAGCCGATGCGCGAACTTATCTAGTGAGCCGGGCCATGTCGGCCTGAACCCCGCCGCTTGCGACCGCCATGCTTTCCCAGCCGCTTGAGGCTTAGCGCGACTCTTACGCGCAAACGCCTCCGTCTCCCGCACCTCGCTCCCCACCACCAGACTCACCGCGACACCACGCTCCTCCGCCCACGCCACCGCCGCGTCCGCCCCCATCACCATCATCGCCGTCGCCAGCGCGTCGGCCCGCGCCGCCGAGTCCGCGATCACACTCACCGACGCAATCGTATCTTCGGACGAAGTACGCACCGGGCGACCCGTGCGTGGGTCGATGATGTGTGTGTAGATCGACGAAGGGGCATCCGCGTCCCGTCGGAACAACCGGTACCCGCCCGACGTCGCGATCGCCGCGTCGCGCAGTTCGACATTGCCGCGCAGTTGGCCGACCGATTCGGCGTCCGGTGATTCCAACCCAATCCGCCACGGCCGACCTTCCGCATTGACACCCCGCCCGCGCAACTCGCCACCCAACTCGATCAGGTAATTCGCATACCCCAGCGCGTCGAGCCGCGCCGCGACCTTGTCGATTGCATAACCCTTAGCGATCGCCGACAGGTCGATCCGCACACGCGGGTCGAGCTTGCGCAGCGTCGTTTGCCCGTCGGCGTTGTTTTCAACGACGAGCTTGTCCATGCCGACGTATGTCAACACCTCGGCGACCTGCGCATCCGTCTGCCATGACTCGACGTCCCGACGCCGCGCTACCGGGTCGCCTGCCCCGAACCCCCACAGGTCGACCGCCGGCCCGACCGTCACGTCGAATGCGCCGCCGGTGTCGCGATGGATCGACGCCGCCAATCGCAGGACGGCCGCCAGGTCTTCGGAGATCGGTGTCGGTTCCGTCGAGTCCGACCGGTTGAATCGCGAGACGAAAGAGTCCGGCCGCCAGTGCGACATCTCCGATTCGACTGACTCAATGACACTGGCGACCTCGCGCTTCAGGCCGTCCCCGTCGATCGGGCGGAGCGCTTCAACCACAACCACCCGCCAAGTCGTCCCCATCGCGTGCCCAACCAACACGGTCGCACTCGGCGGCGCGTCCTCGCAACCCGGTACCGCCGGAACGATCAACGCGCACACCAACACACCCACCCAAACCACGTTTAGCGGCGCGCCCGCAGGGCCGCCTTCCCCACGCCGCGCTGAACGCCACCGGATCAATCCATTCGCAGATGAGCGTCGGCCCGCGCCGCCGAGTCCGCGATCACACTCACCGACGCAATCGTATCTTCGGA